>JAXMAU010000023.1:0-96693 GCA_046350215.1 Gemmataceae bacterium
ATCGCCGTCCGCGCCGGCCACCACTGCGCTCAGCCGACGATGCAGCGGTTCGGCGTGACCGCCACCGTCCGCCCGTCGCTGGCGCTGTACAACACCCACGCCGAGGTCGACGCCCTGGCCGCCGCCATCCGTCGGGTGCGGACGATGGGCGCCTAGTCGGTCATCGCGGCGGCGGGACCGCGTCCTGCCGCCGCTGCTTCTCGTAACTGGTCGCCGACGTGTCGCTGGCGCAGACCAGGTAGTCGAGGTGCATCCAGATCACCCGCGAATAGCGAAACAGCACCGGCATGAGCGGGACATAGCCGGCGAAGATGGCCAGGCAGACGGTCATCGGGGCGACATCCGGCCACCACGCCGTCGCGGCGAAGAAGGCGACCCCAACCACCCCGCAACCGAGCGCGTAGCTGATGTACATCGAGCCGAGGAAATAGCCCTCCTCGCGCTGGTAGATCTGCCCGCACACCGGGCACGGGTCGTTCATCGCCACCAGGCCGCGAAACACCCGGCCGCGAAAGCAGCGCGGACAGCGCAGCCGGAGCATCGCCCACAGCCGCGGCAACATCCCCCTCCCCGCCGGCACCTCGTCCGCCATCCCACACCTCCTTCACCGCCATTGTACGCTTCCCTTCACACGCGATTCATCGGGATGCGCTTGTCCGCTGGGGTTGATCTGCCCGCGCCTTCGGGAGTAGACTCGCTGAGGGGAAGAGCCGGTGGACGGATGCCCAGGTGGTCCACCCCAGAGAAAGGACGCTCGCCGTGAAGCCGTTAATTGCCCGTAGCCTTGTCGTCGCGTTTGCTATCCTCGTCGTGGCGGTCGGACCGACCTTTGCCGGCCCCGTCTACTTCAGCTTCGAGAGCCAGGTGAGCGTGCCGAACTCGCCGTGGGGTTCATTTACCCCTGTTTCGCCAAGCGGTCATCATGTGGATCTTCAGGCCATAAGTGGTTCGCACGTCGCAGGGCCGTCCAGCATCGACGTCGCGTATCTGCGCATCGAAGGGAGGGCCAGCGACGACTCGCCGTTCTACCCCGCGCCGGACGTCACCTTCGACCCGCAACCGTTCAGCCTGTCGCTCAGTGTCAAGGACGAGGCAAGCCAGACGCAGGGGACCTTGACGTTTCACGGGACGTTCAGCGGGGACATGCCTCTCGCCCACGGCGATCTGAGCTTCTCGACGCCAGTCCAGAGCCTGACGCTGGGCAACTACCGCTACACGGTGGACCTCAGTCAACAAGCGAGGTGGTATGCTCAGGAAGACCACGGGATGCTCGGGGCCGGGTGGTGGGCGTGCTACTACATCCCCGCCCAGGTCGACGTCCAACCTGCCACCATGCCGACCGCCACGGCGCCGGAACCGACGGCTCTCGTGCTGGTCGGCATGGGAGTCTTTGGTGTTCTGGGTGGCCGACTGCCGCGCCGCCGATCGCAGCCGGCGTGAACGCCCTCCAAATGCGACTGATCGTGCCGACGCCACCCTCCGTTGAGGGTGGCGTTTCTGTTGAGCCTCCTCCCGTCCGCTTGCGGCATACAGCCCCAGTCGCGGCCAATACCTATCAGTTCTTCTCCCCTCCCTCACCCCGGTATCCCTCCCATGACCACGAATCGTCGCGATTTCCTGCACCAGCTCGGCCTCGGCGCCGCCGGCGTCACCCTGCTGCCCGACCTGACGTTTGCTCAGGAGCGATCGCCCAACGAGCGTATCCGCATCGGCGTGATCGGCGTCGGCGGCCAGGGCCGCGGCAACCTTCGCGCCCACGTCAAGAACACCGTCGCTGTCTGTGACGTCGACAAGAAGCGGCTCGACGAGGCGCAGGCTACCGTCGAGAAGGCGACGGGCAAGAAGTGCGCCGCCTACGGCGACTACCGCAAGCTGCTCGATGACAAGAACGTCGACGCCGTCATTATCAGCACGCCGGACCGCGGCACGCAGCATGACGGTCCACGCCTGCGAGGCGGGCAAGGACGTGTACTGCGAGAAGCCGCTGTCGCTGACGGTCGCCGAGGGCCGCGCGATGGTGAAGGCGGCGCGGCGGAACAAGCGGATCGTGCAGACCGGCAGCCAGCAGCGCTCCGACGCCCGGTTTCGACAAGCGTGCGAACTGGTCCGCAACGGCCGCATCGGCAAGGTCCACACCGTCAAGGTCGGCCTCGCCGGCGTCAACTATGGCGGCCCGCCCGTCGCGGCTCGATCCGCCGGCCGAGCTGGACTACGATTTCTGGCAAGCTCCGCCCGGCGCTGAAGCAGCCGTACAACGCGAAGCGAACACCACTACAGTTCCGTTTCTTCTGGGACTATTCCGGCGGGCAAATGACCAACTGGGGCGCGCATCACCTCGACATCGCTCAGTGGGGGCTGGGCATGGACGACAGCGGCCCGGTGTCGATCGCGGCGAAGGCCCGGTTTCACGCGAAGAAGTGGTACGAGGTGCCCGAACGCTTGCGAGGTGACCTACCAGTACACCAGCAGGGTAAAGATGGTGTGCGCGATGGGCGGCCGGCAGGGGACCACGTTCGAGGGCGAGAAGGGGACGATCTACGTCACCCGCGGCAAGATCGAGGCGTCGGACGAGGAGTTACTGAAGACGCCGCTCGACCCCAAGGCGATCCGCCTCTACGTCAGCCGCAGCCACCACGGCAACTGGCTGGAGTGCATCAAGACGCGGAAATTGCCGATCTGTGATGTGGAGATCGGCCATCGCTCGGCAACGGTGTGCCACCTGGGCAACATCGCCGCACGCACCGGCCGGCCGATCACCTGGGACCCGGCGAAGGAGGAGATCGCCGACGACCGCGACGCCGCCGCCCTGCCCGTCGCCCCTATCGAACGCCGTGGCAGCATCGGGAGTAATGGATTACTTAAAGTGGTGCCATCGAGGTATTTGGAGGACGACCATGAAGCCGGCTCGCGTCACCAAACCTGCGCCGCTCCCGGACGTGCCGCCGCTGTACAACGGCGACCGCCTGGCGCAGCCAGAGTTCCACCGGCGCTATCAGGCGTATCCGGAGGACGTGAAGTTCGAGCTGATCGGAGGGATCGTATTCATGGCGTCCCCCTTGCATCGCGGCCACGGCACCGCCTCACCTCAGTTCAATGGAGTTTTGTTTCTCTACCAGGCCGCCACCACCGGCGTCGAACTGGCGGAGAACATGACCGTGATTCTGGGAGAGGAGAGTGAGCCGCAACCGGATCTGCTGCTGCGCATCGACAAGGAGTGTGGCGGGCAGTCGGACTACAACGAGGAGAGTTGCCTGGTCGGCGCGCCCGAACTGGTGGCAGAAGTGGCGCACAGCAGCGTGGCGATCGACCTGCACCGCAAGCGGCGCGACTACCAGCGGGCGGGGGTGCAAGAGTACGTCGTGTTCTCCGTCAGGGAAGGGGAATTGCACTGGTTCCACTTTCCGTCGAAGCGGCAGCTGAAGCCGGACCGTCAGGGGGTGTGGCGGTCGCGGGTGTTCCCCGGCCTGTGGCTGCACGGCCCGGCACTGGCCGCCCGCGATTCGGCGACGCTGATCGCCACCGTGCAGCAAGGGTTGGCATCGCCCGAACACGCCGCCTTCGTCCGCGATCTGGAGGGCCGGCGGAAGAAGTGACGGCGATCGTACCGTGTAATGCACTACTCGAAAAGTCGCCGCAGGGGCACGTTCCGGCGGCGGGGTGGGGAGGGACGACCATGAAGCCGGTCCGCACGACGAAGTGTGTGTCGCCGCCGGACGTGCCGCCGCTGCGGCCCGGCGACCGGCTGTCGCAGCCGGAGTTTCACCGCCGCTATCAGGCGTATCCGGAGGACGTGAAGTTCGAGTTGATTGGAGGTGTCGTGTTCATGGCGTCGCCCACCAGAAATCCACACGGCGAATACCTCTCTGAACTCAACCTCGTCTTCACACTCTACAAGGCCGCCACCCGAGGCGTGCGCGTGGCGGACAACAGCACGGTGGTGCTGGGAGAGGAGAGCGAACCGCAACCTGACTTGCTGCTGCGGGTGGACGAGGCCTACGGTGGGCAGGTCGAACTGAACGCTGCGGAATACCTGGTCGGCGCCCCCGAACTGGTGGCGGAGGTGGCGCACAGCAGCTTGCCGGTCGATCTGCGCCCCAAGCGGCGGGACTACCAACGGGCGGGGGTGCTGGAGTATGTGGTGTTCTCCGTGGAAGAGGAAAAGGTGTACTGGTTCCACTTTCCGTCGAAGCGGCAGCTGAAGCCGGACCGTCAGGGGGTGTGGCGGTCGCGGGTGTTCCCCGGCCTGTGGCTGCACGGCCCGGCACTGGCCGCCCGCGACTCGGCGACGCTCATCGCCACCGTGCAACAGGGGCTGGCATCGCCCGAACACGCCGCCTTCGTTCGCGATCTGGAGGGCCGGCGGAAGAAGTGACGGCGTTCACCCGAACAGGTCAGCGACGGCGATGGTTGCGGTTGGCGCGGCCAGCGGGCTGGCTGTACCTCCAGGCGGCACGTCGGCGCGACTGGCGTAACGGTGGCCGAACAGCTCGGCGGTCGGCGATCGGCTGGCGGTAGACTTCCAGCCGCCGGTCGGGCAGGTTGACGATCCAGTAGTCGGTTACTCCGCCGCGGGCGTACAGGCTGCCTTTCTGCCGCCGGTCGTAATTCAGCGTGGCGTCGCTCACCTCCACCACCAGCATCGCCGCCGTCGGGTGGGCCTGGTCGTAGAGGGAAAACGGGCCGACGACGACCGCCACGTCCGGCTCCGGCTCGGTCGCCTGGCCCAGATCGAGCGGCAGCTGCGTCCGCACCAGGTAGCCGGTGCCGAACGCCTGCTGCAATGCGTAGCCGACGCGGCAGACGGCGGAGCCGTGCGCTGGGTTTTGCGGGCTGGACACCATGAGCCGGCCCTCGATCAACTCCACCCGCTGGCCGCGGAAGAACCCCAGCTCACCCAGCCGGTAATACTCCGCCTTGCTAAACCGCCGCGGCCGTATCCCGCCCCGCGTCCGTCGCACGGTGGACATGACTGCTCCTCCGCCTCTGAACTGCCCTTATTCTTCCATCCGCCGGCGTCGGTTGCAACCGCCGTCCGCCTCGCTACCCTGAATGGGTCGCCGTGCTCGCGCCCCGGAGGCAGTCATGCTCGTCGACCTCGTTCAGACCGCCACCCGCGACGGCGTTCGCCTCGACGGAATGGTCCTGCAGCCGCCGTCCTCTGGCGCCGACTCCCCACTTGACGCCGTCGTCTGCGTCCACGGCACCGGCGGCAACTTCTACGGCTCCACGCTGTTCGACGCGCTGGGTGAACGGCTGCTCGGCCGTGGTATCGGCGTGCTGCGGGTGAACACACGCGGACACGACCTGATGTGCAACGTCGCGACCACGAAGGGCGGTGGGCGACGACTCGGCGCAGCCTACGAGGTGCTCGACGAGTGCCGGCACGACCTTGCCACCTGGGTCGGCTGGCTGAAGGAGCGCGGCGCCCGCCGTATCGGCTTGGTCGGCCACAGCTCGGGGGCGGTCAAATGCCTCTACGCCCAGGCGCACGAGCCGGATGAGGCCGTAGCCGCGGTCCTCGCCCTGTCACCGCCGCGGTTATCGCACGCCTGGTTCGCTGCCAGCGACAGGCGCCTGGAGTTCCTGAACACCTACCAGCAGGCGCAGGGGCTGATCGCAGCCGGCGAACCGGGGGCGCTGCTCGACGTCCGCCTGCCGCTACCGTTCGTCATCACCGCGGCCGGCTACGTCGAGAAGTACGGCCCCGACGAGCGCTATAACTACCTGAAGTTCATCGACAAAGTCGCCGTTCCGACGCTGCTCACCCTGGGCGAGCTGGAGGCGGCGAACAACATCGCCTTCCGCGGCGCCGCCGAGGCGGTGGGGCAAGCGGCACCGCGGATGCGGGTGGAGACGATCGCCGGCGCCGACCACTTCTACACCGGCGTTCGCGCCGCACTGCTCGCCGTCGTCGACCACTGGCTCGACAGACTACCGTCGACCGCATGAGCGCGGTGGATCGCTCCGCCGCCCGATGGTATGCTGCCAGACGAACCGATCACGGAGGAAACCGCCATGTCCGCTCCCCCCGCACCGCTGCCGCCCGCCGCCGCGCCGGCCCTGCTGACCGCCGACGAGTTCGCCGCCCGCTACGCCCACGTCCATGCCGAGCTGGTCAAGGGAGTGGTCAAGGAGTGCCCCATGACTGGGTTCAAGGTCGGCACGATCTGCGTCACCATCGGCGTATTGATTTACAACCACGTCAAGGCGCACGACCTTGGCCACGTAGCGAGTAACGACACCTGGGTCCACACCGGCAGCAACCCCGACACGGTCCGTGGCGCCGACGTCCTGTTCATCAGCTACGAGCGGTTGCCGAAAGGTGACGTGGGGGACAGCTACCTGACGGTCGCCCCCGATCTGGTGGTCGAGGTGAAGTCGCCGAGCGACCGATGGAACGACCTGTTTGTCAAGGTAGGGGAGTACCTGGGGGCGGGTGTGCGCGTGGTGGTCCTCGTCGATCCGGCGACCGAATCCGTGTCGGTGTACCGAATGGAGGACGGACAACGGACATTAGGGATCAACGACACACTCACCCTGCCCGACGTGCTGCCGGGGTTCAGCATGCCGGTGGCCCACCTGTTCGCCTGACGCGATGTCAGCCGGCGGACACGTCGTAGTAGACTGGCCGCTGCGGGCGATGGGTGCGCGCCTGGGCGTCGGCGGCGGCGTAACGCGCCTTGTTCGCTCGCACCTCCGCCATCGCCTCCATGAAGTAATCGGTTACTGGACGCATCGGCCGCTCGCGGACGCGGTCGAAGGCGAACAGGTTCTTGCCGTCCTCCGCCAGTCGCTTCAGGTCGGCGCCGGTGAAACCGTCGCTCTCGTCCGCCAAGCGGTCGACGTCCAGTCCAGCCAGCGCCGCCGGCAGCGGGGTCAGGTGGTGCGCCAGGATACCCAGCCGCGAGGCACGGTCGGGCAGCCGCATCTCCAGCCACAACTCCACCCGGCCCGACCGGAGCAGCGCCGGCGGCAGCGCCGTCACCTCCATCGCCGTCATCATCACGCACACCCGGCCGGCGCTGGCGCTCTCCAGCCCGTCCAGCATGGTGAGCAGGTAGCGGTACAGCCCCATCTCGGTGCCGGCCTCGAAGATCACGTCGCTGTCGTCGATGAAGATCACCGCCGGGGCGTTGTGCTTGGCCTGCTCGAAGATCGAGCGGATGTGGTAGTAGAACTGGCTGGTCCCCGTGATGACGGTGCCATCGATCAGGAAGAACTTGCCGCGCAGGCGGTGTGCCAGGGCGCGGCCGACGGTCGTCTTGCCGGTGCCGGGCGGGCCGAGCAGGAGCACGCCGCGCTTCGGTTTCAGCCCCAGTTCCAGCGCCAGCGCGTCGTTCTCCAGCGGCAGGGCGATGTTCGCCTCCAGGCTCTCGATCAGCTCGTCGATGCCATGCAGGTCGCGCAGGTCGACCTTTTGCACCTCAGCCAGGTCGACATTGCTGACCAGGTGCTGTGAGCGCAGGTATTCGATTACTCCGTCGGTGTCGAGCCCGTCCTGCCCGTGCAGGTGCTCGAAGGCGCGGCGAATCTGGTGGACGTTGAGGGCCGGGGCGAAGCGGTGAACGCGAGCGTAGTCGATGCCGGTGGCCGGCTGCTCACCCAGGTAGGCGGCGCCGAGGAAGGCGTAATCTGCGACGGTCAGCTCATGCAGACCAAAGGTGGCGGCGCGGTTGGTGACGACCGGCGGGGTCCAGCCGCCGTCGGACACGATCAGCTTCTTGTCGGCGGTGACGCGGCCGACCAGCGCGGCGAGGGCGATCTCCAGGTACGAAGCCCGTGGATAGGTGCCGCAGCCGTCGGTGACGTTACGGAGCAGGTGCAGGTCGTCGAGCAGCACGCAGTCGGTCGACGCCAGCGCCTGCTCCACCCACTCGACGAACGTCTCCTCCAGCGCCAGCGGGTGCCGCGAGCGCATCCGGTCGACCAGGTCGCGCATCGACAGCAAAATGCCGCCGTGGCGGTGATGGACCTCGTGTAACAGGGTGGTCTTGCCGAGGCCGGTCCCGGCCTGGACGACGAACAGCGAGCCGTGCGGCAGGGCGGCGAGCAGGCCGTCACACAACGTCTGCTGGCTCGGACACAGGGGCGTCGACATACGGGCGGTGTTCTCGGGGGGAAACGGGAGTCGGATCGAACGGATCGTTGCGTGACAGACACCATGCCATGCGCGAGGTTCGCGCCTTTTCTTCCGGCCCCAGTCGGTCCTATCAATAAGAGCAACGGTTTCTTTTCTGAGGAGATGCAACGATGCCGCTGAAAGAGCTGAACATCCCCGAGGCCAGCCGCGGGCCGCTGATCGCGCTGCTGAACGACCGGCTGGCCGACGCGATCGACCTGGCGCTGCAGGCCAAGCAGGCGCACTGGAACGTGAAGGGGCCGAACTTCATCGCCCTGCACGAACTGTTCGACAAGGTGGCCGAGGCGGCGCAGGAGCACGCCGACGTGATCGCCGAACGGGCGGTCATCCTCTCCGGTATCGCCGAGGGGACGATCCAGGCAGTCCAGCGGCGGTCACAGCTGCCGCCGTACTCGCTCACCGTGCAGGACTGGCGGGCGCACGTCGAGGCGGTGGCGAACGCGCTGGCGACGTTTGGCAATGCGATACGAGATGCCATCGACCGGGCCGACGAGCTGGGCGATGCCGACACCGCCGACCTGTTCACCGGCGTATCGCGCGATACCGACAAGAACCACTGGTTCGTGTCGGCGCACCTCCGCGGCGGCGGGTGAGCTTCGGCTTGTTTAGCGATCCCTTTTGGACCACTTCGTCAGCTCCGCGGCGTCCGGAACGCCCCAGTACAGCCGCACGTCGCGGAGCCGGCCGGTCCACCCCTCGGCGTCCCGATAGCCGCCGACGAGCGAGCCGGTGTCGGCGCCGACCGACAGCCCGTCGGCCGGCCGCTTCGCCAGGTGGCCCGCCTGCACCGCGTTGCCCGACGGGCGGCCGTCCACCCACACGCGCAGCCGGCCGTCGACGTCGAGCACGCCCGCCAGGTGGACCCAGCGGTTGTTCGTCACCGCGGACTCGGCCTTCGCCTGCACCAGCCGGCCGTCGAGCCGCACCGAGAACGTCGGCACCCCGTCGGTCAGATGCAGACTGTAGCCGTGCGATTCGCCGCCCTGCGCGACTACCACCCCGCGGCGAGCCGTCGGCAGACACCAGGCGCCGACCGTCAGCGGCTTGCCGGTAGGATCGGGCGCCGGGCCGGCCACGGCAACATGCCCGTCGCCGCCCAGTTCCAGCGCCGCGCCGTCGTCCGTCACCGGCCGCGCCCGCACCACCTTCACTGTCCGCTTCCCCGCCCGATCGCTCACCGTCCCATCCTTGCCGGACGTGACGTCCAGGTGCAGCACCAGCGACGGCTTCACCTTGCGCGGGTCGACACGCTCCGGCGGCAGTGTCTCCCGGTACTCGTCCGCCTTGTAGAGCTTGCGCAGCCGCTGCAACTCCGCCTTCAGCTCACGGACGACGCCGGCGTAGGCCGGGTCGGCATACACGCTCCGCCGCTCGCCAGGGTCGGTGGAAAGGTCGAATAATTCCCACTCGCCGACCAGGTAGTAATGGATCAGCTTGTGCGTCGCGGTGCGAACACCGTAGTGCCGCTGCACCATGTGCTCGGCGGGATACTCGTAGTAGTGGTAGTAGATCGCCTTGCGCCAGTCGGCCGGCGTCTTGCCCTCCAGCAGCGGGCGAAGGCTGCGCCCCTGCATGTCGGACGGGGCCGGCACGCCCGCCATGTCGAGGAACGTCTCGGCGAAGTCGAGGTTCTGCGCCAGGTCGCGGTTCTCGCTGCCGGGCTTGACCACCCCCGGCCAGCGAACGATCAGCGGCATCCGCAGCGACTCCTCGTACATCCACCGCTTGTCGTACCAGCCGCGGTCGCCCAGGAAGAACCCCTGGTCGGACGAGTAGATCACCACCGTGTCGCGGTCCAGCCCGTTCTCTTTCAGGTACGCAATTACTCGGCCGAGGTTGTCGTCGACCCCGGCGACGCAGCGGAGGTAGTCCTTCATGTAGCGCTGGTACTTCCAGCGCACCAGTTCCTTGCCGGTCGGAGCGGCCTTGCGGAATGCCTCGTTCTCGGCGGCGTAAGCGGCGTTCCACTTCGCCCGCACCCACTCCGGCAGGTTCCGCTTTGGCGTCAGCTTGAGGTCGAACGGGGTCAGGTGGTTGGCGACGGTCATCTCCTGGTGCCGCGCCGGGCTGGCGAGGCCGGCGTGATCGTCGAACAGCGTCGGCGGCTCGGGGATAGGGCCGTCGCGGTACAGTCCGAGCTGATTCGGCCCCGGCTCCCACGAGCGGTGCGGCGCCTTGTGCTGGTACATCAGGAAGAACGGTCGCGCCGGGTCACGCTTTTTCAGCCAGTCGAGCGCCATGTCGGTGACGACGTCAGTGACGTAGCCGCTCACTCGCCGCGGCCCGGCTGAGGTGCGAAACTCCGGCTCGTAATACGTCCCCTGCCCTCCGCCGGCGGCCAGCACCGCCCAGTGATCGAACCCGGTCGGGTCGCTTTTGAGGTGCCACTTGCCGATCACCGCCGTCTGGTAGCCGGCCTTGCCGAGCAGCTTGCCGACGTGCGGCTGCGTGCCGTCGAACACCGAGCGGTTGTCGACGAAACCGTTCAAATGGCTGTGCTTGCCGGTGAGGATGACGGCGCGGCTGGGGCCGCACAGCGAATTCGTGCAGAAGCAGTTGCGGAACAACATGCCCTCCGCCGCCAGCCGGTCCATGTTCGGCGTCTTGTTGATCTTCGACCCGTAGGCGCCGATGGCGTGGCTGGCGTGGTCGTCGGTGAAGACGAACAGGATGTTGGGCCGCGACCGGCGTGGGGTGTCCGCGCCGGTGGCGAACGGGACGGCGGCGACGATGACGAGACAGGCGACGAACAAGCGGGACATGCAACCTCTCCGTGACGCGGACGACGATCACCGCCCGGCATGGTACGGGTACGCCAGGGTGATGTCACGGAAAAAAGAGAGGCCGTCCGCGGGGGAGCGGACGGCCCTGGAGGAATGCATTGGGGAATGGGGGTACTGGTAGGATGGGGGAGTGAGGAGCCAGGTCGTCGCGCCGTCGCAGGCGTCGCCGCGGCCGCCGGGTCTGGAGGCGGGAACCTCCACGGTGGCACGGGTCGGCAGATGCGGGGGACATCGCCCGGGGTCGGTCGGGGGAGACCGCCACCAGGCCAGCGAGGCGTTCGTGCCCCGGCTCCCAGCATGACTGGACGAGAGAGAAGTAAAGCAGACGGCGTGCCAATACCTCCGCCATTCACCATCGTTCGCGATAAGACGTTCGATGAACGCCAGATACGGCGAAGCGAATTCACATGCCGCCCGAGGTCGCCGCGGCCGGTGTTGTAAGCATGACCGAACTAATCGGTAAAAGTTACCAGGATCGACGGGAGAACGGTTCCAGGTAGGCGGCCCGTTCGGCACGCCGCAGTTGCTCTTCGCGGGCGGCGCGACAGACGCCGTAGATGAACAGCACGGCGGCGAGGGCGATCAGATACTCACCGACGAAACAGACCGCGGCGAGCAGGTAGGATGACGAGCAGACGTAAGCGGTGTAGGCGGAGTTGACAATCGCACACACGGGTACGCCCACGGCGGCCCCCATCAGCGGCAGTCCTACCCAGATCATCAGGCATCCGCCGGGTGACGTCTCGCCCTTGAACAACCCACCAAGTGTAGGGAAACCGATGGACACGAGAATGAAGATCAACAGGATCACGCTGGCGGCGGGGAAGGTGAGCAGCGGGATGATTGTGGATTGCCGCAGCCAGAACCCAAACAGGATGGCGGCGGATACCTCCTCCCCCGGTTCGATGCGGACGTCCGTTACCTCGTAGGTTTCTCGCAACCGCTCGCTCCGCCGCCATCCGACGGGTTCTTCCCAGGGCTGCCGTTGGGTCAGCCGGATGTGGACGGCGGCGTACCGGCTGACGTTTGCCCCGTCCGTCCCGGCGCCGGCGACGCAGCACGGGATGACCACCTCGAATGGCCCGTTCGCTTCCTCCCGTGTCGTCTCCGCAGCCCGGCCGCCAGGAGCGGTGCAGGTACTCCGGTGGTAGCCGAAGACGCGGACGTCGGTCAGCCCCCCTCGGACGGCGTTGTCGGGGTCGGCGACACCCAGCTCGTCGAAGCGGAGCAGGGCTGCCTCATACGCTCGCTTCTGTTCAACCGCCTCCGGCGTATTGGTCGGTTGGGTCGACCAGGAGCCAATGGCCCCGAGCGAGGCGCCCCCGCACAGAACCACCCAGAAGTGCCCCAACAGCAGTTCCTTCCAGCCGATACCGGCTCGATCACTCATGGTAACCTCGGAAGAGACGCGGGCCGACCAGGACAGATGACGGCGGATGATGCGTTCATGTCGTCACTTCCCCGATGGCCAGTTCTTGCACGCCAGACAGAAGGACGCCAACCCGCACAGGCCCGCCGTCGGCCAGAAGAAGTGGTTGGCCATTCCCGGCAGCGCTTGCCAGCAGGTCCAGATCGCGAATCCACAGGCGACGATTACCAACAGGATGCCCAGGAGCGGGACGTCGAGGGCGTTCCCAACCAGGCTCAGTCCCCACAGGATGCCGAAACCCGTCAGCGCCGCGAACCACAGGACGTAAAGCGGCGCCGTCGCCGCGTAAGGCCACCCCTCCTTGAAGTCCAGCGTGTCCGCCCACCAGGCGTACCAGCACACCAGTCCGCTCAGGATCGCGCACCACACCACGGTGCCGGCGAACCGCTGCCCCGGCGTCAGCGTCGGCTGTTTGGTCGGCGTCGCACCGGCTGGCGGCAGCTGTTCCAGGAACACATCAAGCAGCTCGTCCTCGCCGACCGCCATCACCGCCTGGAAATACTGCGCGTCGCCCAGTTGTTTTCGCACATGGTCCAGCAGTTTTTGCCGCACGTCATACGTCAGATCGCGCGCTCGTAACGGCATGGCCGCGTCCCCCTCGTTAGCGTTCCCCGCTGCTTTAGCGCAGCCACAGGATCAGCCCGGTAACACCCAGGATCGCCCCCATCACCAGTCCCACCACGGCGTTGCGCATCCACGCGGCGACCTCCTCCCGGACGTTCTCACGGGTGATGGGGTTCTCCGGTGCCGAAAACCATTGCGGGTGGCGGATGTGCAACTCGACCCGCTCGACCTCGCCCATCAGTCGGCGATAGCGCACCTGCGCCACGACGGCCAGAACCACCCCGGTGGTCACCGCGACCAGCCCGGTGAGGGCGAGTGCGCCATAAGACGCCGCGTTGAGCAGCCCGATCAGCAATAGCAGCGCCAGCAGGAACAGGCCCAGCCCGCTGAGGATCAGGAATGGCAGCAGCAGGAAGAAGACGAACCACCCGGCGAACACGCCTACCGTGGCGAAAAGTGGCTCCGCCACGCCGGAGTCCTTCATCTTTTCGTAGATGCCCCCTGACATGATGAGTGCTCCCCAGAAGGCCCCGACTAGACACCCCCCGCTACCCCCTTTTGTGTTCGCCATCGCTCCTCCTCCGCACGGGATCATGCCATTCGGTCGTTAATTACGATATAAGAGATCATTAAACACCTTTTATGGGCGGCACCCTATCCCCATGCGCTT
This sequence comes from Gemmataceae bacterium, assembly GCA_046350215.1. GTDB lineage: Bacteria > Planctomycetota > Planctomycetia > Gemmatales > Gemmataceae > JAXMAU01. Next base: position 13,587 of record JAXMAU010000023.1, read on the forward strand.
CCGTCGCCGCTCGCCGGCTCAGTCGCCGAGGCCGCCGGGCAGGTCCAGTCCGGTCGACCCCTGCAGCGCCAGCGACAGGCGCCGCAGCACACTGCTGACCGGCGCCGCCACCACGATCGACAGGGCGATCGCGGCGGCAAACTTCCAGCCGGACAGCTCGTGGACGAACCCGAACGAGCGGAACACCACCACCACGCTCCACAGCATCAGGCCGAGCGATCCCAGTCCGCCCAGCGCCACCATCCCCTTCGACGTCTGCGGATCCTCGGCGGCCACCTGCATCGCCGCCTGGGCGGTCGCCGGGTTGAGGGCATAGGCACGCAGTTCGGTCGGCAATCCGGTGAAGATGAGTAGGCTGCAGAACGCCGTCGGCGGCAGGTACGGCGTGGCCGAATAGATGTACGCCAGCAGCGTGCCGGTGAAGTTGCTGTGCCCGCCCAGCAGCCAGAACGCGGCGAACCAGGTCATCGCCACCAGCGCCGTGAACAGGAGGCCCAGCGCGCCGTTGATGATGACCTTCGTCTTCGTCGCCACCTCGCCCCGCGCCGCCAGGGCAAGCGGGGCGAACAGGACGAACGAGACGACGAACATCATCAGGTAGAATTCCAGCCCCTCGGTCAGCTGGTCCTCGGTCGGCTGGAACCCCACCTCGAGGAACTGCTGCGGGTTCAGTAGTGCCTGTTTCCACCGCTCGAACCCGACCATCGCCTCCTTCACTACTTCTCGCAGTGCCATCGTCTTACTCCCTCACCAGCGTGAGCTGCCACCACGGGGGGCACGGTCCCGGTCCTCGGCAAACCAACGATCGACTCTCGGCCGTGCCGGCACAGGATCCCCTCACCGTGCTAACCTGTAATACCCGATACCCTATCCGTTTTTTCGCCTCTTTCCAATTCTTTCGCCGCCTTGCGGATGCTTGCACGCCGTACGGAGGCGAGCGGCGGTCCGGCAATGCCATCGGGCGGCGGTCCCGGCGCCGTCGCGCCAGAACCGCCGCCCGAATCAGGGCACAGCAGGGCCAATCGGTCAGTAGCTCGGCACCACTTCCCCGCCGGCGCGGGTGGCGAGCAGACCGACGGTGCGGACGTCCATCCCCTCGGCGAGATAGCGCACCGACCCGTCGGCGAAGGCGACGTTGGCCCCGCCGGTGTGGAAGGCGTAAAGCAGCCAGCCCCATTCGTTCGACCCGTTGATCCGCATCGGGCCGGGGATCGCCCCCTGGGTCGGGCTGCCGCCGCTGGTACACCACGACACCAGGCTCTCGCCGAACCCGTAAGGGTTGTCGTTCGTCGCCCAGGCGCCGCCGCGGGCGCGGGCGCAGGTCGCCGCCCCCTGGGTGGCGTTCGCCGTGTAGCGCGTCCGGCCGCGCATCACGTCCTCGCGGCCGGCGCACTCGCCGAGCAGGATGGTGTTCGAGGTGCCGTCGGTGATCTGCAGCAGGTTGGCACGGGCCCGCACCGCGGTACTGCCGCACCCCGACCACGCCGGCCCCATGGCCCCATCTGTCGGCACCATCAGCATGTTGGCGCCGGTCAACCCGGCGGCGGTGTTGAAGTCGGCCCCCAGCCCGGCGACGGCGAAGTAGTCGGTGCAGGCGCCGGTCTTTCGATTGGGAACCGGGTCTTTTTTGTCCTGCATCCGGTTGGCCGGCGCCGACGGGCATTGCAGAATCTTCATGTGCGTCCACGCCAGCCGGCGGTTGCCGTCGACCATGCTGGAGTCGACGACGTTGTCGCTGCTGTCGCGCGTCTCGAAGTTGGCGGCGCTGGTCGGCATCCACCAGTTCTCGTTCAGGTTGTAGCCGGCGACGACGTTGCCCTGCTCGACGTAGGGCAGGATGTCCGGCACCCAGCTCCGCTGCGCCATCTCCGGCTCGCCGGCGCACTGGCTGCTCCGCTTCAAGGGCGGCAGGTAGCCGCGCGTGCTCTCGTAGTTGTGAACGGCCAGCGCCAGCTGTTTGAGGTTATTCGAGCAGCTCATCCGTGCCGCCGCCTCGCGGACCTTCTGAACGGCGGGCAGCAAGAGGCCGATGAGGATGGCAATGATGGCGATGACGACCAGCAGCTCGATCAGCGTAAATGCGGCCCGACGGCTATCCGGGTTGCGAGCAGGCATCGGCACGACTCCACAGGCACAGCTTGGGAACAAGCCCCTTGGAGTCGCAAACGCCGGGCCATGAGGGCGAATTCGGGCAATCGATCCGCTGCGCCGGCGGGGGACGGGGGCGAACGGCCTGCCCAGCCGGCATCTGCTGCGCATTTGCTAACCACCCGTGGCGAACGAACGATCAGCGCGCCCATCAGCGCTGCCGGCGCTTGTCACGGGGCGCATCGAACGGTAACGTCAGGACAACGACGTCATCTGTGGGGACTACCCGATGCTGCGAGACTTGCGCGTTCTCCTCGTCACCGCCGGGACGCTGGCGACGTTTCTGGCGGCGGTCGCCTGGCAGGCGCCGCCGGCCAGCGACGCGCCGGGGCGGTTGCCGGTTCTCCGCGCCGCCGGGCCGCGGTGGTATCGCGGCAACCTGCATACCCACTCGCTCTGGTCCGACGGCGACGATTTTCCCGAGATGATCGCCGACTGGTATCGCGGCCACGGCTACGACTTCCTCGGACTGTCCGACCACAACGTGCTGTCCGATGGCGAGCGGTGGGTGCCGGCGGCTGGCAAGCCGGCCCGTGAGACGGCGGTTCGCAAGTACCTCGATCGGTTCGGCGCTGCCTGGGTGGAGCGGCGGGAGGTGAAGGGCGAGGGGCAGGTGCGGCTCAAGCCGCTCGCCGAGTTTCGCTCCCTGCTCGAAGAGCCGGGTAAGTTCTTACTCATTCCGGCCGAGGAGATCACCACTGCCTACCAGAAGGCGCCGGTCCACGTCAACGCGGTCAACCTGCGCGACCCGATCAAGCCGATCGTCGGCCCGGACGTGACCGAGACGATCCGCGTCAACCACCGGCAGGTGGCCGAGCAGGCGAAGAAAACGGGCCGCCCGATGTTTGCCTTCCTCAACCACCCGAACTTCGGCTGGGGCGTCCGCGGCGAGGAGATGATCGAGGCCGACGAGCTGGGTTTCTTCGAGGTGTTCAATGGCCACCCGTCGGTGAACAACGAGGGCGACATCACCCACCCGGACACTGATCGGCTGTGGGACATCACCCTGGCGGTGCGGCTGGGCCGGCTTGGCCGCGGGCCGGTGTTCGCGCTGGGCACCGACGACGCCCACAATTACCACGCCCGCGGTTTCAAGCAGGCCAACCCCGGCCGCGGCTGGGTGATGGTGCGGGCACCGTACCTGACTGCCGAGGCGATCGTCGCCGCCATGCGCCGCGGCGACTTCTACGCCTCCTCCGGCGTCACCCTCGACGACGTGGCGACGGCCGACGGCGAACTGCGGCTGGCCATCCGCGGCGAGCCAGGCGTGACGTACCACACCGAGTTCGTCGCCACCCTCCGCGGCGCCCGCCTCGACTCGACGCCACGGGCCGACGCCAACGGCAAGCCGCTGCCGGTGACGCGGGTGTACGACAACGCGATCGGCCAGACCGTCGCCACCGCGACCGGACTGACGCCGCGCTACAAACTCACCGGCAACGAGCTGTACGTCCGCGCTCGCGTGCGGTCGAGCAAGCCGCACCCGAACCCGTACCGCAAAGGACAGGTCGAAATGGCGTGGACGCAGCCGGTCGTCCCCGCGGCGCGGTGAACGGCCGGCTGCGCCCCCCGGTCAGTACGCGAAGATGGTGTTCATGTCGCGGGCAACGCCGGTCAGGTAGTCGCGATTGCCCGCGGCGATCTCGGCGGCGCCCCAGCCGACATAGCCGATCTCCTTCAGCGCCTTCATCACCGCCGGCCAGTCGCAGTCGCCCTTGAGCAGCGGCACATTGAACCCCTTCGGCCGCCCCTCCTGGTCGCAGATCTTGCGGCTGAACTCCTTGATGTCCAGCTTCAGAATCCGCTTGCCGAGGATGCGAATCCACTGCTCCGGCCAGCTGTACACCACGACGTTGCCGACGTCGAAATGCACGCCGATGTGCTCGGAACGGAACTCGTCGACGTAGCGCGCCGTCTCCAGCGGACTGAGTAAGAAGTTATTCCAGACGTTCTCGAGCGCGATCTTGACGCCCAGCCGCTCGCAGCGCGGCAGCACCTTGCGGATCTCGGCGGCCGAGCGCTGCCATGCGTGGTCGTAGGCCACTTCCTTGTTCACCACCGCCGGCACCAGCAGCACGGTGGTGGCGCCGTAGGCGTGGGCGTCGTCGAGCGCCTGCTCCAGCGCCCGCACGCCACGGGCGCGGACCTTCGGGTCGGGGTGCGACAGGGTGTCGCCCCAGTGGGCCGAGTCGACCACGCCGGGGATCGCCAGCCCGGTACGATCGCGCGCCGCCAGCACCTCCTTGCGGTCCAGTCCGCTCGGCGCGTCCAGTTCGACGCCGTCGAACCCGAGATCGCGGAGCAGCTGGAACTTGTCCAGCACCGTCCGCGCCTTCGGATCCTGTACCATGTAGAACTTGACGGCCTTCTTGAAGCCGTTGGGCGTTTTGGCCGGACCGGGCCGGTCAGCGGCAGTGGCGGTGGCGGCTGCCATCGCTGCCGCGCCGGCCAGAAAATCGCGGCGGGGGATGCGGTCGGTCATCGGCGGCTTACCCCTTCGAGTATTTCGGTGCCAGTTCCTCGCGGACCCGTTCGAGCAGCTTCTTGGTGGCGCGGATACCCTCCGGCTCGGGCAGCTTGCCGCCCTCGTACTCGATGCCGACGTAGCCGCGGTAACCGGCGTCGAGGACGATCGCCATCATCTTGTGATAGTTGGTATGCGTCTCCTCGCCCTTGTCGTCGAAATCGTGCGACTTGGCGCTTACTCCCCTGGCGAACGGCATCATCTCCTTGACGCCCTTGTAGCGGTCATACTCCTTGCCGCCGCCGAGGCCGAAGTTGCCGAAGTCGGGCAGTGTGCCGACGCGCTTGTGACCCGCCTTCTTCATCACCGCCGTCAGCCAGGCGCCGTTGGACGACAGCCCGCCGTGGTTCTCGACGATCACGTTGATGCCGTACTTGTCGCCGTACTCGGCCAACTGCCACAGCCCGTCGGCGGCCAGCTTGATCTGTTCGTCGTAGCCGCCCTCGCTGTGCGCGTTGACGCGGATCGAGTGGCAGCCGAGGAACTTGGCGGCGTCCACCCACTTGTGGTGGTTCTGCACCGCCTTCTTCCGCGCCTGCGTGTTCGGATCGCCCAGGTGCCCCTCGCCGTCGCACATGATGAGCACGCTGGTGACGCCGTTGTCGGCGCAGCGCTGCTTCAGCTCGCTGAGGTACTTCTCGTCGCGGGCCTTGTCCTTGAAGAACTGGTTGACGTACTCGACGGCGGAGATGCCATAGTCCTTCTTCGCCACGACCGGGAAGTCGAGGTTGGTCATTTTCTTGCCGAACAGCGTGCGGTGCAACGACCACTCGGCGAGCGAGATGTCGAACAGCGGCTTCGTGTCGGCGGCGCGGGCCAGGTGGGCGAGGCCGAGGCCGGCGGTGGCGGCGAGGGAGGAGCGGAGGAAGTCGCGGCGGTCGACGGTGCGGCGCATGGATGGGTCCTCGGTGAGCGGAGGCCAGGGGCGGATCGAGGGTGATTGGCCGACTCCGCGGCCGGCGGCAGCGCGCGGCCAACTATCTGCTTGTCGCACGGCTCGCTGTTGTGGCAAGGTCTCCTGACCTTGCCACTCTGCGACCGCAGGTCTCCTCCGAGCGTGTGGGGAGACCTTCGGTCGGCCGGAGTGTCCCGGTCGGGAGACCGGGCCACAACGTGCGAGCGTCGCCTGGAGCGCGCTCGCGCTCGCGCTGCCGCTGTTGTGGCAAGGTCTCCGACCTTGCCACTCTGCCGACCGCAGGTCTCCTCCGAGGTGTGGGAGACCTTCGTCGGCCGGAGTCGGTCGGGAGACCGGGCCGCAACCGCGTATTCGACTGCGCCCGGCCGGCGGCGACGCGCGCCAACTATCTGCTTGTCGCACGGCTCAGGCTGTCTTATCCTCCAACGACAGCCCCACCGATCCTCCTCCCGCCGAGGCGCCAGCGTCGTGACCAGCACCGCGGAAGCTCTCCCACCCGTCGACCGCCCGACGAACCTGCGTCATCTGGTGCTGGCGGCCCTGCTGGCCATCACGGCGATCAATTACATCCACTGCACTGCATTGCCCCCGCCGCCACCACCATCCAGCCCGACCTCGGGCTGACGCGCGACGACATGGGCGACATCCTGGCGGCGTTTTTTCTGTCGTACACGTTCCTGCAGGTGCCGTCCGGGGCGACGGCGCAGGCGCTGGGCGCGAAGTGGGCGCTGATCCTGTTCAGCGTCGGCTGGTCGCTGGCCCTGGCGGCGACGGCGTGGGCCGACGGCTACAACGGGCTGTACATCGGGCGACTGGCGTAGCGGGCGCTGCAGGCCGGCATCTTCCCGTGCGCCACCCTCATCCTCGCCGTCTGGTATCCGGTCACGAAACGAGGGCTTGCCACCGCCCTGCTCAACAGCTTCATGGTCATCGGCGGCGCCGTCGGGACGGCGCTGACGGGACGGCTGCTCGGGCCGCTGGGCTGGCGGACCCTGTTCGTCGCATTCGCCGTGCCGGGGGTGCTGTGGGCGGTGTGGTTCGCCTGGGTGGTTCCGCCGCCGGCCCGAGGATGATCCGCGAGTAAACGCCGCCGAGTTGGAGATTATTCGCCACGTCCCGGCACCGACGGAGGTGCCGCCCGTCCCCGTTTCGGCTGATTCGCCGCGGAGCCGGGCCGCGGTGCTGACCACGATGGCGATCCTGATGCTGGTCCTGCTGTACACCCAGCAGGCGTTCCGCGCCGGCGCCAATCGGCTGTTCGACAACTGGATGCCAACGTACTACGAGGAGCGCGGGCTGACGCGGAGGATGCGGCCGATCTGACGGCGGTGCTGCAGATCGCGCTGGTGGTCGGCGGGCTGGTGGGCGGGATGCTGTCGGACTACGTGCTCGCTCGCACCGGCAGCCGATGGGCGGCGCAACGGTGTGGCGATGTTCAGCCTGATCGCGCGTGCGTCTTCTACCTGGCCGCCTACCCGATCGAAAACGTCTACCTGGCGACTCTGGTGTTCGGCATCGGCGCCTTCCTGTTCACCTTCAGCTCGCCGTGCGCCTATGCGCTGACGATCGACGTCGGCGGCCGCTACCTGGCGATCATCTTCGGGCTGATGAACATGATCGGTAACCTGGGGGCATGGGCGTTCGTGAAGTACCTTCCGCGGATTCAGGCGGTTGGCGGCTGGGGGCCTGGCGGCGGGTACGTTCGTCGCCATGCACCTGGCCGCGCTGGTGTGCTGGCTGTTCCTCAACCCCAATATCGTCATCGGTGAACCGTCCCGCCAGGAGTGACCTGTCATGCCCGGTCGCGCATCTGCCCTCGTCGCCCTGCTGACGGCCGCTGCCGTCACCGCTCAACCCCTGCCCCGTCGTCCGCGAACGACGAGGCGGTCGCGATTCCTCCGCGACGATGTCGCGGTCGTGAGTAAGCGCGTTCTCGACGGCGTGCTGCCACGCTGGCCGACTGGCAGGGGAAGCGGAGCGGCTACAGCGGGAATACTTCGACATGCTCGGCCTGTGGCCGCTGCCCGAGCGGACGCCGCTGCAGGCGACCGTCACAGGCACTGTCGACCGCGGCCCGGTGGTGGTCGAGAAACTGCACTACCAGAGCAAGCCGGGTCTCTACGTCACCGGCAACCTGTACCGACCGAAGGACAGCAAGAAACGCCTGCCGGCGATCTTTTATGTGTGCGGCCACTCCGGCCGCGGTCGCGACGGCAACAAGACGGCGTTTCAGGACCACGGCATGTGGTTCGCCCGCAATGGCTACGTCTGCCTGATCGTCGACACGCTGCAACTGGGCGAGATCGCCGGCAAGCACCACGGCACCTACAACCTCAACCGCTGGTGGTGGCATTCTGCGCGGCTACACCCCTGCCGGCGTCGAGTGCTGGAACGGCGTTCGCGGCATCGATTACCTCGTCTCGCGGCCGGACGTCGACCCCGAGCGGATCGGCGTCACCGGCATCTCTGGCGGCGGCGCGGCGACGATCTGGATTGCCGCTGCCGATGACCGCGTCAAGGTGGCTGTGCCCGTCAGTGGCATGAGCGATCTGGAAAGTTATGTTTCTAACCGCGTCATCAACGGTCACTGCGACTGCATGTTTCTCTACAACCTGCACCGCTGGGAGTGGACGACGATCGCCGCGTTGATCGCCCCGCGCCCCCTGCTGTTCGCCAACTCCGACAACGACCCGATCTTCCCGATGGACGGTAACCGCCGCATCATCGCCCGGCTGCGGCAGGCGTACAGGTTGCACGGCAAGCCCGATCTCGTCGATGAGTATGTCAGTATCGGCGGGCACGACTACCGGCTTCTGATCTGCGCAAGGCGGTGTTCGGGTGGATTAACCGGCACCTCAAGGGCGACGCCGGCCCGGTCGTCGACGCCACCGACCCGCCGCTCCCCGGCAGCGCGCAGCCTTCCCGGATGACAAGGACATCCCGAAGGACGCCCGCAACGGCTCGATCGACGAGACGTTCGTGCCGGTCGGCAACCCGCCGCTGCCGACAAAGGAAGGCTTTACCGAGTGGAAAATGGGTTTACTCGCTCGGTTGAAAGCAGGGCCGCTCCGCCCGCTCTCGGACTCACCGGGGCTGCCGAGCCGGCTGGAGCCGGCGACCGTCAAGAAGGCCGAGGGGTCGATCCTGTTCGTGCGCGACGAAGGGGACGACAGCGGTGCGAAGGTTCAGTTGCCGGGCTGGCTCGCGTTGCCGCCAACGTACACGCTGGTGCCGCGCGGTAGCGGTCCGCTGGCGTGGTCGCGGAAGTCGCCGCCCAACTACGTCGAGCGGGCGCACGCGCTGCTCGGCCGCACGGTCGACCTCGGCCGCGTCGAGGACATCCTGGCGGCAGTGCGGAAGATCCGCCGCGAGTCGGGCGGCAAGGTGATGGTGGCCGGGTCCGGGCGGGCCGGCATCCTGGCCGCCTATGCCGCGCTGCTCGACCCGGATATCGCTGGGGTGGCGGTGATCAACCCACCAGCGTCGCATCGCGACGGTCCGCATTTTCTCGGCGTACAGCGCATTCTCGACGTCCCCGACGCCCTCAGCCTGCTGGCGCCGCGGCCGCTCTGGCTGATCGACGCGAAGGACCGCGCGTTCGAGCGGACGACGGCGATCTACGCCGCAGCCGGCGCGGCGGACAAACTCAACCGCAAGTGAACCGACAGGAGTGCATCGTGCCGAACAGTCCGCTCTATGCGACGGTCGACTTCGACCGGCCGGGCAAACAGTTGGGATATATCGGAGTGCCTTACTCGCATAACCTGGGCGGGTGGGCGAACCTGATGATGCCGGTGGCGGTGGTGGCTAACGGCCTCGGCCCGACGGCGCTGGTGATGGCCGGCAACCACGGCGACGAGTATCCCGGACTGATCGCCATCCTCAAGCTGATGCGATCGCTGCAGCCGGAACAGGTCCGCGGCCGGGTGATCCTGCTGCCGGCGCTCAACGTGATGGCGGTGCGCGCGGCGACGCGGCTGTCGCCGTGGGACGGCAAAAACCTGAACCGCTGCTTCCCCGGCCGCCCCGACGGCACGCTCACCGAGCAGGTCGCTCATTATGTGAGTAGCGTGTTATTCCCTCTGGCCGACATCGTGATCGACCTGCACACCGGCGGGCGGAGCATGGACTTCTACCCGTGCGCCCACATGCACCTGGTTCCCGATCGCGAACAGCGGCGGCAGATGGTGGCCGGCACGCTGGCGTTCAACGGCGACATCGCGTTCCTGTACACCGACATCGCCGGCACCGGGCTGCTGCCGGTGGAGGCGGAGAGCCAGGGCAAGATCGTCATCACCACCGAGATGGGCGGCAGCGAAAACGTGACGGCGCAGGTCCACCGGCACACGCAGGACGGGCTGCGCAACGTCCTCGTCCACTTCGGACTGGTGCAGGGCGAGAAGCGGACGCGCGAGGCGGTGGGCCTGCCGCCGACGCGGTGGGTGCAGGCGCTCGACCGCGACGACTACCGCTTCGCCCCGGAGTCGGGGCTGTACGAAAACCTTGTCCCGCTGGGCAGCGCGGTGGAAGCACGTCAGCCGGTGGGGCAGATCCACTTCCTCGAACGCCCCGACCGCGAGCCGGTGGTGGTGACGGCGAACAGCGCCGGCGTGCTGATCGCCTGCCGCGCCCCGACGCTGGTGGGACAGGGCGACTGCGTCGCCTGCATCGCCCACGACGTCGCCCCGGCGGTGCTGGCGTGAGGGGGCGCTCCATGCACCTGCTGCCACCGGGCGGCACCGCTGGTCCAGGGTGGAACTGGTGCACAATGCTCGCCGAGAAACGCCTCGGCCCCTCGCCGGCGGGCGAACCGTCTGGTACAACCAGAATGCTGAATTGACGCGGCACCCACCGGCCCCGAGATGAACAACTCCCCGACGCCCCTGGACGCAAGCGCTGCCTCGCCGCCGTCGCTCTGGCCGCCTTCCTGGCCGGGACGATCGGTTTGCCGTTGCCCGCGCCGCGCCGCGGCTGGACGCCGACGAGGACGCCGCCGCCCCGGTCGCCGCCGTGCAAGCGCTGCGGCTGTCCGGTCGAGGAGCAACGGCAGGGGTCGTGTTGCTGCTGCCAGGGCGGTTGCTGTACCGCTCGCGCTGATGCAGACACCGAGCCTCCGCCGCCTGAATCGGTGCGCTGGGTCGGCGGGGTGTGGACCGCGAAGTGCCTCGGCGACCTGCCGGCGTGGCTGGTCGTTGCCCTCCCGCTGGTCGTCGTCGCCCCTGCGCTGCCAACGTCGTCGCCGCCGGCCGGTGACCGTCTCGCCGATTCCGACCAGTTTGCCGCTCGTCTTTCGCTCCCTTCTCCCGAACCGCCGCCGCGGCTGTTCTCTGCCTGATCCTGTCCCGCCACCGCGCACGCCTGACCGGCCTGGTCAGCAATCGTGCCGACGGTGCGCCATCGCATGCGTTCGACTGCCGGCGCCATCGCGCCGGTTCCACCCAGGATTGCCCCGCGCAGAGAACCAAGGACCGCACATGAACCGGCACCGTCGTCAAGGGTTCACCCTGATCGAGCTACTCGTCGTCATCGCCATCGTCGCCATTTTGATTGGCCTGCTGCTGCCCGCCGTTCAGAAGGTGCGCGAGGCCGCCGCTCGCATGCGCTGCCAGAACAACCTCAAGCAGCTCGGCCTCGCCATGCACAACCACGAGGCGGCGCTCGGCGCCTTCCCGCCTGGCCGCGGCCAGTGGCCGAAGGTGGTGTCGGCGCCGGCCCGGTTACTCGCCTACGTCGAACAGGACAGCCTGCAAAAGCTGGTGAACGTCGACGGCACCCTGAGCGATCCGCAGAACGTCGCCGCGTCGAAGTACCGCGTCAACCTGTTCGTCTGCCCGAGCGACCCGATGAACGGCCAGGTGTCGGGCCTGACGGATTATGGCACCAACTACGTCGCCTGTAACGGCACCGGGGTGACGACCGACGCAGCCGGCTCTGTCACCGGGTATACCACCATCCCCAACGGCGCCGGCGTGTTCGCCCAGCAGCCGACCCGTGTCGTCGAGGTGACCGACGGCACCTCGAACACCGCGGCGTTCAGCGAAAGCCTGCTCGGCGACGGGGCAGCGATCGGCTCCACGCCGCCGCCGAACCCGCGGCTGGCCGTGCTGGAGGTGTCCGGCGGCAACGACCCGACCCCGGCCGCCTGCGATGCCGGTAGCGGCAGCTGGTCGGCCAACCGCGGCGGGCAGTGGATCAACGGCCACTTCGGCAACACGCTGTACAACCACTTCTATCCGCCGAACCCGGTCGGCAAGTGGGACTGTGGCAACGGCAGCCACAACAAGGCGCTGTCGACGGCGCGGAGCAATCACACCGGCGGGGTGAACGTCCTGCTGGTCGACGGCAGCGTTCGCCTGGTGGCCGACACGGTCAGCCCGATCACCTGGCGAGCGCTCGCCACCCGCAACGGCGGAGAAGTGGTCAACAACTTCTGACGTCATTATCATCCATTGGCGATCTTCTGAATGCCATCCCCGCGAAGCGTGGGCATGGCGCGTTGCTCCGATCGTCGCCTCCGCCATCCCCCCGCCCGCAACCGGACGCCCCGGTGTGCGCGGCGATCGACGGAAAGCGGTTGCCCGCACCTGCGTCACTGGTATGGTGAAGAAGGAATTTCTCCTCCCGAGGACACCGCCATGACCGCACCGAACCAGCCGACCGGCCTCTCCCGCCGCGACTTCCTCGCCGCCGGCACCGGCGCCGCCCTGCTCCTCAGCCAGAGCGACGCCGCCGAACGGGTAGCCCTGCCGACGCGCACGCTCGGCCGCACCGGGGTCAAGGTGCCGCTGCTCGGGCTGGGCACCGCGCCGGCGGGGCGCAGCGGTGAGAAGCACGCCACCGCCTTTTTCCAGAAGTGCCTCGATGCCGGCCTCACCTACCTCGACACCGCCCCGGAGTTCACCGGCTACGGCGATGCCCAGAAGGCAGTCGGCCACGTCCTCAAGGAACGCCGCAAGGACGTGTTCCTCATCACCAAGGTGTTCGAGCCGGACGGCGAGAAGGCGCTGCAACTGCTCAAGAAGAATCTCGCCGAACTGCAGGTCGAGAGGGCGGATCTGGTTTATGCCCACAGCCTTGGCGACGACAAGATGACGCCGGAGAAGATCTACGCGAAAGACGGGCTGTGCAAGGCGCTGGAAAAGGCAAAGCGCGACGGGCTAACGCGGTTCCTGGGCGTGAGCGGGCACAACCGTCCGTCGCGATTCCTCCGCGCGCTGCAGGAATGGGACTTCGACGTGATGATGAACGCCGTCAGCCTGGTGTCGCGGCACATCTACAACTTTGAGGGGAAGGTGTGGCCGGAGGCGGCGAAGAAGGGCGTGGCGTGCGTGGCGATGAAGGTGTTCGGCGGCATCGGGCCGGGCAAGAAGTCGCCCAAGGGGCCGCGGATGCCGGAAGAGATGCGGCCGGCGGCGGTCCGCTATGCACTGGGGCTGCCGCAGGCCACGGTCATGGTCCTCGGCATCCACGATGAGGAGGAGCTGAAGCAGAACCTGGCGTGGATCCGCGCCTACAAGCCGCTCACCAGCGAGGAGCTGACCGCCCTGGAGCCGAAGACCCGCCAGCTGGCATCCCAGTGGGGCAAGGTGTACGGCGCGGCGGCGTCATATCAATCCGATACCGGATCTCAATACTCGCGGTCGATCTTGATGCCCGGCTGCGGGATCGGGTACTTGCCGTTCTTGTCGGCCTGGACCGGGGCGGGCGAGTCCTTGGTCAGCTTGTCGACGTCCGGCGCGAACTCGTGCTCGCAGTTGAGCATCTGGTCGTAGGTGATGACCTTGCCGGTGTGGCAGGCCATCCGCCCCATCGACGTCACCAGGCTGGCCTCGGCGCCGCGCTTGGCCTCGTTGTACGGCTTGCCCAGGCGGATCGCCTCCATCAGGTGGTCCCACTCGCGCTGGTACGGGTCAGGCTCGTTGCGCAGCGCGCTCCACATCAGGTTTTGCCGCGAGCCGATCTTCTGTCCCTTGTAGATGCGGCAGCGGGCCGGGGAGTGGCCGGAGGTGCTGATGATGGCCGAGTTCTTGCTGCCGTGGGCGTAGCTGGCGAACTCGGAATAGGCGCCCGGCATGGTGCGGCCCTCGACCAGCAGCTTGGTGCCGTCGCCGAAGGTGTACTCGATCGAGTACGTGTCGAAGTTCTGGTCGACATGGTTGCCGCGGTACATCCGCGCGCCGGAGCCCTTGGCCTCGACCGGCCACGCTTCCTTCATCCAGCAGCACTCGTCGATGTTGTGAATCAGGAAGTCGCTGACGGCGCCGCCGGAGGCCCACAGGAAGCCGTGGAAGTTGCGGATCTGGTACTCCAGCTCGCTCATGTTCTTCGGCTTCGGCCCGCAGTGCGCCGAGCCGGTCAGACCAGCCATGCGGTAGGCACGCATCAGGATGATGTCGCCGATCTCGCCCTTCTTGAACTGCTCGATCAGCTGCTCGCGGGCCTCGCAGTGGCGGCACATCAGGCCGACGCCCACCTTCAGCCCCTTCTTGGTCGCCTCCTCGGCCAGCTTGAACATCTTCTTGGTGGTCGGGCCGTCCACGGTGACCGGCTTCTCCATGAAGACGTTCACGCCCTTCTGGATGGCGTAGCCGAAGTGGACCCAGCGGAACGCCGGCGGGGTGGCGAAGATGGCCACGTCGCCCGGCTTGAGGCTGTCGATCGCCTTCTTGTAGCCGTCGAAGCCGATGAACTTGCGGTCGTCCGGCACATCGACCTGCGACCCCTTGGCGTCCTTCAGGTTGCGATGGCTGCTGTTCAGCCGGTCGGAGAACACGTCGGCCATCGCGACCAGCTTGGTCGGTCCGCCGCGGGCCGACAGCGCGTTGTGGGCGGCGCCGGTGCCGCGACCGCCGCAGCCGACCAGGGCGATCTGAACGGTTTCGTCGCCGGCGGCGTGGACAGCCGGGATGGCGACCCCGGCGAGAGCCGAGGCGGCGGCGGCGGTGGCGGTCTGTTTCAGCACGTCACGACGGGTCACGTCGTTGCTGCCTTGTTCGGTCATTGACGACTCCCTCGAATGGCTGGGTTTTTGGGCGGGTAGGCGGTAGTGGATGGCTTACTCCAATGTACGGCGCGCGTCAACGCTGGCAGCGCGCAAAACGGACGGCATCACCGGGCGATGCGGTCCTTGCCGACCCACGGCCGCAGGACCTCGGGGATGACCACCGATCCGTCGGCCTGCTGATAGTTCTCCAGCAGCGCGACCAGTGCCCGCGTACAGGCGACGGCGGTGCCGTTGAGGGTGTGGACGAAGCCGGTGCCCTTCTGCCCCGGCGTCTTGAAGCGAATGTTGAGCCGGCGCGCCTGGAAGTCGGTGCAGTTGGAGGTACTCGTCACCTCGCCATACTCGCCGCCCTGCCCGCGCCCCGGCATCCACGCCTCCAGGTCGTACTTGCGGTACGCCGGCCCGCCCAGGTCGCCGGTGCAGGTGTCGATCACCTGGTAGGGCAGCCCTAGCCCCTGGAAGATCTGCTCCTCGGTGGCGAGCAGCTCCTGGTGATCGCCTCGCTCTGGTCGGGCAGACAGAAGGCGAACATCTCGACCTTGGTGAACTGGCAGGACGCGGTACAGCCCGGCGGGTGTCGCGTCTCGGTGCCGGCCTCGGTGCGGAAGCAGTGCGACAGACCGGATGTACTTGAGCGGCAGTTGCGCGCTTCCAGCACCTTGTCGCGGTGCATCCCGCCGAGGGCGGTGATCTTCGGCGGTGCTGACCAGGCACAGGTCCGTGTCGACGGTGTATACCTGGGCGCGTCTCCGGGTTGGGGTCGCGCGGCATGCAGTCGATCCTCGAGCACCTCGATGCGGGCCGTCAGGGGTGATGACCGGCGTGTAGCCGGCCTTGAGCAGCGTCTGCATGGCGTACTGCACCAGCGCCAGCTCCAGCACTGCCTCGTTCTTCAGGTAGTAGAACTTCGTCCGGCGACCGCCGCGCTGGGCCTCGAAGTCGGCCAGGTCGAGCCGCCTCCACCAGCCGCGACGTGGTCCCTGGGCGGGAAGTCGAACTGGGCGCCTTCACCCCAGCAATCATCTTGTTGGCGTCGTTGGTGGCGCCGACCGGGGCGTCGGGGTAGACAGTTCCGGCAACGTGGTAGCTGCCGCAGATCGTCTCCTCGACCTGTTTCGCCAAGTCCAGCGCCGCCACCTGCTCGCGGGAGCCGCCTTGCTCTCGGCGATCAGCCTGCTGCGCGCCGGATCTTCTCCGCCGGTCTTCTTGGCGACCTCGTTCGCCCGCTGCTGCGACACCTGTGCCTCGGTGACCAGCCGCTTGCGGTCATCGTCGAGGGCGAGCACCCGGTCGACATCGGCGGACACATTGTGGTTGACACAGTTCGCCTGACGGCTGCGATCCTTGCGGATGAGGTCAATGTCGAGCATGGGCAGGTCCGGTGAGGAAAGGACGCGAATACGAACGACACGGCCTGCCGAGGTCCGCGGCGGCCAGCGGTGGCAGCGGATTGCATCGGCCGGCCGGGCGCGGCGGCCTGTGGCCGCAGCCCCGAGCGGCACATAGGCCAGGTCGTGCTTGCCGACGTACACCTGTTCGGGCCGGTAGATGCGGTTGTTCTTCAGCTGCTCCAGCCAGTGCGACAGCCAGCCGACGACGCGAGCGATGCCGAAGATCGGGGTGAACAGGTCGCGCGGGATGCCGAGCCGCCTGATAGACGATGCCAGAGAAGAAGTCGACGTTCGGGTAGATATCCTTCGGCCCGAGGATCTCGTTGGCCGCCTTCTCCAGCTCCAGCGCCAGCTCGTACATGGGCGGTCGGCCGGACTCGGCGAAGACGCTCGGCCAGCTCCTGCAGCACGGTGGCCGCGGGGTCTTTCACCTTGTAGACGCGATGGCCGAAGCCCATGATCTTGCGCTTGGTGGCGACCGCGTTCTCCAGCCACGCCCGCGCGTTTTCCTTGCTGCCGATCTCCTCCAGCGTCGCCACCCCTCGTTGGCCCCGCCGTGCGCGGGCCGGTGAGGGTGCCGATGGCGGAGCTAACGATCGAGTACGGGTCGGCCAGGGTCGACCCGGTGACGGCGCGCTGAACGTGGAGGCGTTCATCGAGTGTTCAGCGTGCAGGATCAGGCAGGCGTCGAGGACGCGGGTGACAGCCGGCGACGGCTCCTTCTCGGTGAGCATCCAGTGTGTTGGCGGGGTGGCTGAGGTCGTCGCGCGGCGTCAGCGGGCCGTCGCCATTGCGGAGCCGGTGGAAAGCGGTGACGATGGTCGGCAGCTTGGCGATCAGCCGGATGGTCGACTCCCAGTTACTCTTCGGGTCGGCCACGTTGCGAGCCGGATAGAACATGCCCATGGCGGCGACGCCGGCCTGGAGGGCGTCCATCGGGTGGCCGCTCTCAGGCAGGCACTTGAGCATCTCGATCAGCTTGTACTTGAGCCGCCGGTGGCCGAGCTGGTGGTCAAACTGGCTGCGGTCGCGCTGGCGCGGCAGGTCGCCCTTGAGCAGCAGCCAGGAAGACTCCTCGAAGCCGCTGTCGCGGGCGAGCGTTTCCACGGCATAGCCGCGGTACTCCAGGCGGGCCCGTCTTCCGTCGATGAAGCTGATGGCGGACTCGGCGACCGGTACATCAGCGAGACCGGGGACAATTTTTGGCTGCTCTGTCATGTCGCATCTCGGCTCGTACGGGGCAGGTGGTGGTACACGGGGGCGACAGCGGCTGGCGGTCGGCATCCTGTACATTGGCGGAAGTCGGCCACTCAGGAGCAAATCCGCACGCCGAGTTCGCGTCCCGGTCCCGGCGCCAGCCGCCGAGACCGGCACAACCGGCGGTTCCCGACCGAGCAGAAACGACTTCCGGCGCCCCGTTGACATCGTCCAGGGCGACCCTCATCATGACGCTCGTGATGAGAACGCCCACGGGCACCAGTAGCTCAATTGGATAGAGCATCGGTCTACGGAACCGAAGGTTACAGGTTCGAGTCCTGTCTGGTGTACTTGATGACTGTGAATGACAGTCGATGCAAGAGGATGATTCGGCAAGGGGTTGCGGCGACGCAACCCCTTTCGTATTGCTATTGCCATCACCCTCTCTGCCCCGTTGATCGATCAGGAGGAGTCCACCGATGCACGCCGCCATGCTCGCGGTCCTGCCGGCCCTCATCTGCCACGCCGACAAGGCGATCAAGGTCGAGTCCACCGATGCCTACGTCCAGATCGAGACGGATGCCCTCGTCGCTCGCATCAACCGCAAGGGCTACGTCAGCGGCATCGCCGCGGGTACCTTCCTCGACAAGAAGGCAGGTGCTCGCGACATCGGTTTTGGCCTGCACATCATGGACTTCCTCATGGCTCCGGGCTGGCGGGACGACGGGTACACCCGCGACGCCAAGGTGCATGGGAACTTACCCAAGCACTACGTCGAAGGACCGCAGATCTGCACGCAGGCCAAGGAACTGAAACCCGAGGTGATCCGCGGCGACGGGTTTGTCGCGGTGCGGCTGCGGTTCCGCTTCACCCAACCGGCGGCCGGGTTCAAGGCCGGGTCGACGTGGGAGCAGACGCTCGTCTTTCGGCCGGGTCTGCGCTACGTCCTCGGCAGCGAGCGGATCACCAGCGTCAACGACGTCGACGATCTCTTTTACCGCATTGACATGCCAGGTCACGTCAAGCACCGCAAGGGCGACACCTTTGCGCAGATCTACCTGAGCTACGTCGGCAAGCCGATCCCGGCGTCGGCGTTCGTCGACGACTTCGCGCCCGACGCTCGCTACCTCTATCAGCGTCAGGACGGCAAGGTGCCCGAGCTAATGATTCGCGCCTACCAGGTCAAACTGAACGGCCAACCGGGGCCGTGGCTGGGTGGGCTGACGCTCGACCCGGCGGCGGTGTCCGAGGCGTGGTGCCACCAGCGCGGCTACATCTGCTTCATCCAGGAATTGCACCGCCGCAAGGTGCGAGCCGGCGAGACGTTCGGCGCCGCCTATGCCGTCGGCTGGTTCGACTCGATCGCGGAGATGGAGAAGGTGTGCGACCGCTACAAGGGGAAGCGGGCCATCCGCGTCGACGGCGGACGGCTGGTGCTGGAGTGATTCCACCCGTCAGCGCGCTTCTTTCCGGGCGATCTCGCCCAGGTACGCCTGGTAGCGCTGCTCCAGTCGAGCCAGGTCGCCGAACGCGGCGGTGAAGTCGGCGAGCCGGTGCTCCGGGGTGCGCCGGGCGAAAATGGTCTCCAGGTAGCGGCGCAGCTGGTTCGGCCGCTCCTCCATCAGCAGGCGGAACAGCGCCCCGCTTTGCGCGTAGCCGAGCAGGATCTGCCGTTCGGTAGCCGCTTTCGTCAGCCAGCGGTCGTCGCGTACCAGCCGCAGCAGTGGGAGGTAGGTGCCGCGCCCGCGGGCCGGGTCGGCGAGCTGGGCGGCGCGGCTGGGGTTGGCTTCGCCGATCCCCTGCCACAACCCGCGGGCGGTCGGTTCGCAGTACACCGCCAGCCCCTCGACCGCCCACGCCGGATGATCGCCGTGGCGGTTGAGCAGCCCGGTATTGAACGACAGCTGGTGGGCCACCTCGTGCATCATCGTGCTGATGTTGGTGTCGTCGCGAAAATCACGGAGCCGTCGGCCCAGTGTCACCATCCGGTTTTGCCGCTCCAGGTCGGTCGGCCCGCCGCGAACAAGGGTGTCGGCCCGGCTGCGGGTGTCGAGGTAATCACGGTTGCGAGCATAGTCGTAGACGAGGAGCCGGTTGCTGGCGGGGTGATAGATGCCGGTGACGGCGCTGGCGAGCGGGTGATCGAGGTACGCCTCCAGCCCGGCCGGCGCGTCGAAGATCGCCACCTGCAGCTTCTCCGCCGGCGGGGTCAGGACGAAACCGCGCTTGCGGAAGTGCGGGAAGAAGGCGGCGTACAGCGTCTCGCAGTTGCCGAGGCGATACTCGGTGTAGTCGCGGTCGGCGGAGGTGAGGGCGAGGAAGTGGCGGCTCTCCTGGCGGGTGAATCGGCCGAGGCCGTGCTTCTGCTGCAAGCGCCGCAGGTCGGCGCCGAACCGTTCCAGGTTCACCTCGTCGCGACTGACGAGGCGAAACCCGCCGGCCGCCACGAAACAGCCTGGCCGGTCGTCACCGTCGACGATCGCGATCCGCACGCGCCGGCCGGCGTGCCCGGTTACGTCCCAGCGGTACTCGCGCCACGAGCCGTCGGCCGGCAGCGATGGGGCAGACGCCCACCGCTCGCCGTCGCGCCCCTCGCGCGGCAGCAGTTCGCGGCCCGCCGCCTCCAGCACCACGTCGAGCGTGCCCGCCACCGGGATGCCGGCCGGACGAGTGACGGCGGCGCGAAAGGTGAGGTGGTGTGCCGTGGCGGGGACGATGAAGGTGCGATGCAGGATCGCCTTGCCGGTGGCGGATTCGGCGGTGCTGGCGGCGAACAGATCGGTGGCCGGGATGCGAGACACGGGCAGCCGGTCGCCGTCCCAGTCGGTGACGGTCCCGTCGGCGAGGTCGAGGTTGGGCAGACCCGCCCCGACTGCGGCGAGCGACAGCAGCACGAGGGCGGCCGGCAGATGGGTCATGGTCGGCCCCTGGCGGGAGATTGGACGTCCTGACGCAACTATGGGTCACGATGCGTCCGAGGTCCAATCCGACGGGGTCGTCCCAAGGAGTGCGCGAAACCGGCGAATAACCCATCGGACGCACCGCGCACGTTCTCCCTCGGTCGACGCGCGGCCGGGAACAGGGTGGCGCGGCGTACCGACGGCTCCGCTATAATGAAGCAGGCCGATCGAACCGAAGACCGCACCGGACAGGCAACCGCGGAGGGTGGCATGGGCCGAAACGCAACAGCTGTTGCGTCCCTGGATAGCCGGGTTCACGCGAGGGGGTTCTCCGCGTGGTCCGCGGGGGTGCTGCTCGTCCTGGCGGGCTGTGTGTACCCCGCTCCGCTGCCGGCCGCCGATGCGCCGCCCACGGAGGGGCTGGTGGTGCAGGTGCCCAACCCGGTGACGACCGAGGCGACGCATCGGCTGCGGTCGCTGCTGCACGGCCCGCTCAAGCGGTTCGAGCAGGGCGCCGGCCAGCAGGGCGGGCGGTTCGTCCTGGTGTGTGACTTCAACCCCGACGGCCGGCGCGCCGACTGCGACGACTTCGGCGCCTGTCACGACCTGTCGTCCTTCCTCCGTTCGGTGGCTGCCGGACATCGCGGAGTGCGGACGGTCGCCTACGTCCACGGCGAGGTCCGCCGCCACAGTGTGTTGCCGGCGCTGGCCTGCAACGACCTGGTCTTCTTCCCGACCGGCCGGCTCGGCCAGGTGGCGCGCCGGGCAAGACGTTCGGCGAGGTCGAGAGCACCGCCTATCGCGTGCTCGCCCGCAACCGCTTCCCCGTGGTGCTGGTCCGCAAGATGTTCGAGCCGGACCTGGTGGTGGTGCGGCACGGCAACGAGTACCACGACGGCGGAGCCAGACCGCCGGCGGGTAGCCAGCCGGTACCCGAGCTGGTCATCGGCGAGACGGCGTACTACTCGTTCGACCAGGCGCGGGCGCTGGGGCTGAGCGAACAGGTGCCGGCGGCGAACCTGGCCGACGTGTGCGTCTCCTTCGGCCTGCCGGCGCGCACCGTGACAGCGCGATCGCTCGATCGGACCGTCTGCTGGCACATTCCGGTGCAGGGGGCGATCACCGGCGAGCTGGTCGAGGGCACGAAGCGGCGCGTCGAGCGGGCGCTGCGCGCCCGCGCCGGTCTGCTGCTGTTCGAGCTGAGCTGCGCCGGCGGCGATAGCAGTTCGGCGGCCGAGCTGGGCCGTTTCCTCGCCTCGCTTCCCGAGCGCGACCCGGACAACCCGGTGCAGACCATCGCCTACGTCACCAGCAAGGCGCGCAACCTGGCCACCTTCCTGGCGTTCTCGTGTGACAAGATCGTCCTGCAGCGCGAGGACGACGGCGACAACCGCGCCAACGCGGCCGACGACGACGACGGCACACTGCGCGAGGCGCAGCTGGGCGGGTTTGGGCTGTACATCCGCCGGCACCCGAACCTAGAGCCGATCCGCAAGGCGCTGAGCGACCTGCCGGCGCAGGCGGGCGGGCAGCGGGCGGCGCTGGAGAAGCAGCTCGACGACGCCACCGGACTGCTCGAGGATGCGCTGCAGAAGGAACTGGAGCCGCTGCTGCGCAAGCAGAGTTACCCGCCGGCGCTGGCCGCCGCTTTCTGCAACCGCGGCGCGCGCGTCCACCTGGTCGATCGCAAGCTTGGCAGCGGCGGGCGGACGCTGCTCACCGACGAGGAGTTCCGCGCCGACCAGGCCGGGCCGAAGGTGTGGCGCAGCGTGTTCCTGATCAAGCCGTGGCAGAACCGACCGCACCAGGACGGACGCTACCTGACATTGACCCCGCCGCAGGCACGCGAGCTGGATATTGCCACCGCGGTGGTGAAGAACCTGAACGAACTGTACGAGTTCGAGGGCCTGTCGCCGCGACAGGTGCGGACTGCCGAGGCCGACTGGCTCGACCACCTCGCCGACTTCCTCCGCGACCCGGTGACCAGCGCGTTTCTGGTGATGGTCGGCATCACCTGCCTGATCCTGGAGCTGAAGATGCCCGGCGTTGGCCTGCCGGGGGTGCTGGCGGCGGTCAGCTTCGTCCTGTTCTTCTGGGCGCACTCGCAGCTGAACGGGCAGATCACCTGGCTGGCGATCCTGCTGTTCCTGCTCGGACTGGTACTGATCGGGCTGGAGGTGTTTGTGCTGCCGGGGTTCGGGGTGTGCGGCGTCAGCGGTATTCTGCTGGTGCTGGCCGGACTCGGCCTGATCACCTTCGGACACTGGCCGCAGACCAGCGCCGAGTGGGTCGGCATGGGCAACGCCATCGCCCCGTTCGGGCTGAGCCTGCTCGGCTCGCTGGTGGCGGTGTCGCTGGTGGTCCGCTACCTGCCGCACATCCCGGTGCTCAACCGGCTGATGCTCCGCACCGCCGACGAGGCCGCCGGCGAGGCCGGGCTGGACATCCCGATGCACGCCGAGCTGCAGGCGCTACTCGGAGCGATCGGGGTGGCGGCGACGCCGCTGCGGCCGGCGGGAAAATCGCAGTTCGGCGAACGCTTCGTTGATGTTGTGGCCGAGGGCGGATACATCATGCCCGGGACCCGCGTGCAGGTGATCGAGGTGGAAGGCAACCGGGTGGTGGTCAAGGAAGTGTGATCCGCCCCCTGGCAAGTGAGGACGGTGCATGGATCCGCAAGCGCTGCTGACGCTCGGCATCGTCCTGCTGACGGCCGGTCTGCTGCTGCTGTTCGCCGACCTGTTCGTGCCGTCGGGCGGGATCCTGCTGATGCTGTCGATGGGCGTCATGGCGGTGGGGATCGTCCTGCTGTTCCGGCACAGCACGACGGCCGGGGTGAGCGGGGTGGCCGGCGTATTCGTGGTGCTGCCGCTGCTGTTCGCGCTGCTGGTCAAGTTCTGGCCGCACACCCCCCTGGCACGCATGATGCGTCCGCCGCCCGACGAGGCGGAGGCGCTGCCGATGCACCAGGAACTGCAGTATCTGAAGGGTCGCACCGGCCGTACGCTGTCCGCCCTCAAGCCGGCCGGCATGGTCGACTTCGACGGCCGGCGAGTGGACTGCATCACCGAGGGGATGATGCTGGAGGCCGGCCGCACGGTGCGGTGCGTCGAGGTCCGTGGCGGAACGGTGGTGGTGCGCGCGGCGGATGGGGTCGGCCCGAGCGATCTGGAAACGGCGATCTTCTCTTGAGGGAGTGACGACGATGCTGGTGCCGATCTTTGCGGACGTGTGGCAGGAGTACTGGCCGTACCTGATGCCGGTCGGGTTGCTCGGTATCGCCCTGTTCCTGGTGGTGCTGTTCATCTGCTTCAACTTCGTCCAGCTGTGGATTCAGGCCTATCTGGCGGGCGCGCGGATCGGCTTTCTCGACATGATCCGCATGCAGCTCCTGAAGCTGGACTATGCGACCATCGTCAAGCTGAACATCGCCATGATCAAGGCCGGGCTGAAGGTGACGCCGCAGGAGATGGAGGCGCACCTGCTGTCGCGCGGCCGGCTGGAGAAGGTGGTGCGGGCGGTGATCGCGGCGCACAAGGCCGGCATGGACCTGCCGTGGCGGGTGGCGGCCGCCATCGACCTGGCCGGCCGCGACGTCGAGGAGGCGGTCCGCCGCAGCGTCGACCCGAAGGTGATCGACTGCCCCGACCCGGCCAAGGGTCGCACCACGCTTGACGGCGTGTGTCGCAACGGTATTCAGCTGCGGGCGCGGGCGCGGGTGACGGTGCGGACCAAGCTCGACCGCCTGATCGGTGGCGCCACCGAGGAGACGATCATCGCTCGCGTCGGCGAGGGCATCGTCAAGGCGATCGGCAGCGCCGAGCATCACACCGACGTGCTCGCCAACCCGAGCATGATCTCGCAGGCGGTGCTGGACAACGCCCTGGACGCCCAGACGGCGTTCGAGATCGTGTCGATCGACATCGCCGAGATCGACGTCGGCCAGAACATTGGCGCCAACCTGCAGGCCGACCAGGCCGCCGCCGACCTGCGCGTCGCCCAGGCCAACGCCGAGAAGCGCCGCGCCCTCGCCGTGGCGATGGAGCAGGAGATGCGCGCCAACGTGGAGCAGAACCGCGCCCACCTGGTGCTCGCCGAGGCCGAGATCCCCAAGGCGATCTCCGAGGCGTTCCGCGAGGGTCATCTCGGAGTAATGGATTACTACCAGTTGCGGAATCTGCAGTCCGACACGCAGATGCGCAACGCGATCGCCGGCGTGAATAATGGCGGGGAGCGCAGCGAGCGAACGGCGGACAGCGGAGGCGGGCGATGAACTGGGCATTCTGGGCGATCCCGCTGATCGGCCTGGCGGTGTGGGTGCTGAGCACCATCTTCCGCGACCTCGACGAGCGGATGGAGAAGGAGCGGCGCGCCAAACGGGAAACCGCCGACGCCGGCGGGCGCGCGCGCGTGCCGCGGCAGTCGAACAACGAGCTGGATCGCTTTCTGGAGGAGGCCCGCCGGCGGCGCGAGTCGGCGCCGAAGAAGCGCGCCGAGAAACCGCCGCGACAGCAACAGCCAGTGCTCACGGCGCAGCCCGTCGACCCGCCGCGGCGGAAGCCGATGGCCGCGCCCGTGGAACGGCCGGTGCCGACGATGAAGCCAGCCGAAGAGGTCCAGGCCGTGCTGGCGACGCCTGCGCCGACCGTCACGCCGCCCCCGTCGGCGGCGCCGGTGCCTGCCGCCAGGACGGCCAGCCGCGGCGAAGCCCCACCCCGACGGCCGCCAGCGGCCATCGCCCAGTTACGCAACCTCCTGGGCGATCGTAACTCCCTGGCGGCGGCGTTCCTGCTCCGCGAGGTCTTCGATGCGCCGCTGAGCGTGCGCCGCCGGCGCGACCGCGCCTGAGCCGGCTCACGGCGTGCCCGACTCGGCACGGCTCTTGTCACTGGTCGCTGCCTGGTTTGTCGCTTCCTCGCTTGCGTTCGGCCCCAGTTCCTCGACGCTCCCGCCGTGGGGCAATCGCGGCTGCTGGCTCGGGTCGTGGCTGCGATCCCGGCCGCCGACCGGCTGCGGCTGGCCGAGGGGGTGCGGGGTGTCGGCGGGAGGGGTGCGGTCAGGCTGCGGGTTCACGGCAGAGACTCCCGGTTCGGCGGATCGGGCGACGGGTAGCATCGCAGCAGATCGCGTGCCGGTCCGGCATTGCCCTGTTGCGAACCGATCCCCTTTGTTACAACCCGGCCGCGCGCGTCCCGTGGCGACGAGGACGCCGACCCTCTGGGGAGGCCGGACAGCATGGAATGGCTGGGCGAGATCGGCGTCGAGTGGCTGCGGGTGGTGGCGGTACTGGCGGGGTTGGCCGTCGTCTTCGGCGCGCTCGCCCGGCTGACGCCGTGCAACCCCGGTATGTACTGGTGGAACGATCTGCGCGCCGTCGTCACCGACTTCATCTACTGGTTCGTCGTCCCGCTGTTCATCCGCGTCGCCCGCGTGCTGCTGCTTCTGGTGATCGCGGCGCTGCTGTGGGGGCAGGCCGAACCGGGTTTCGCGTGGGCGACGGCGATGCCGCTGTGGCTGCAGTGCGTCGTCATCCTGCTGATTCAGGACGTGTGGCTCTACTGGGGCCACCGGCTGTTTCACGGCCGCTGGGGCTGGCGTTTTCACGCCGTCCACCACTCCCCCGAGGTGCTCGACTGGCTCTCCGCCGCCCGCTTTCACCCGATCAACCACCTGCTCACCTTCGGCCTGGCCGACGTCGGGGTGCTGCTGCTGGGCTTCTCCCCGGCGGCGCTGGTCCTGCTGGCGCCGTTCAACCTCGTCTACTCGGCGATGGTCCACGCCAACCTCAACTGGACATTCGGTCCGCTGCGGTATGTGTTCGCCAGCCCGGTGTTTCACCGCTGGCACCACACCAGCGAGGAGGAGGGGCTGGATCGCAACTTCGCTCCGACTTTCCCGTTCCTTGATGTGCTGTTCGGCACCTTCTACATGCCGCCCGGGCGTGTGCCTGAGCACTTCGGGATTGGCGAGCCGGACTTCCCGCGCGGCTTCTGGGGGCAGTTCTTCCACCCGTTTCGGCCGATCGCCGATGGCGTGCGTGGTGTAGTCCGCTGGGGAGGGCGACACCCCGTTGGCGCCAGCGTCATGACGGCGGGTGCCCTGGCAGTCATCTTCGTGCTCGGCCGCGGCATGTACCTCACCGTGCAGCAGCTGATCCGCCACGAGGAACAGGTGCGCGCGGCCGTTGCGTCGCCGGCTCCCCCGGTGGTGGCCGAACTTCCCCCGCTGCGGCAGACGAGCGGCGTGCTGGCTGTCGCCATGAGTTCCGGCGGAGAGCGCATCGTCTCCGGTTGTGAGGACGGGACCATCACCGTCTGGGACGGCGGCGGGCACAAGCTCCGCGACCTGCGCGACCACACGCGGGCGGCCCGGTGTGTCGCCGTGAGTGGTGACGGCCGGCGGATCGTCTCCGGCGGGTTCGACCGTACGGTGCGCGTGTGGGACGCCGAGACGGGAGAGTCGCGGCGCGTGGTCACGGCCCACACCAGCGGCGTTCTCGGCGTGGCGATCAGCGGCGACGGCACGCGCGTGGCGTCCGGCGGCGCCGACGCGACGGCGCGGGTCTGGGAAGTGAACGCCGGCGACAGCCTGGTCCTGCCGGGGCCGCCTGACCCGGTGCTCGGGGTGGCGGCGAACGCCGACGGGTCGCGCGTGGTCACGGCGCGCGGCCGCGTGGCGATCGTCACCGACATTCGGTTGAGCCAGCAGGTGACGCTGACAGGTCACACCGACCTCATCTACGCTGCCGCGCTCACGGCGGATGGCCGCCGCGTTGTCACCGCCAGTCGCGATGGGACGGTCAAGGTGTGGGACGCCCCGACCGGCCGCGTGCGGACGACCCTGCGCGGTCATGCGGACGCGGTTTACGGGGTGGCGATCAGCGCCGACGGCCGACGGGTGGCGTCGGGCGGGGAAGACCGCATCGTCCGGGTGTGGGATGCCGACACCGGCCGCGAACTGCACGCCATCCCCGGTCACAAGGAAGCGGTCACCAGCGTGGCGATGAGCGCATCGGGCGGTCGGGTCGCGTCGGCAAGCCGCGACGGCACGGTGAAGGTATGGGACGACCCGGCGCCGCCCTCATCGACCGCCGAGGACCGACACGCCAGCCGCTGATCGCCAGACTCCTTCCCCACGGCTATGATGGCAGAGGCGGTCGGACGCAGTACCCCCGGCAGGACTCGAACCTGCGACCGGCGGTTTAGAAAACCGCTGCTCTATCCGCCTGAGCTACGGGGGCATCGGGTCGCCCCTACGATCGCACATGCGCCGCCGGCTGTCAACGCTTGCCCGCTGGCGTTGCCGCAGCGCTCCCCAGGAGTGGCCCCCATGCTCGCGCAACCCGTCGCCCTGGTCACCGGAGGCAGCCGCGGCATCGGTCGCGGCGTGTGCGTCGAGCTGGCTCGCGCCGGCTACGCCGTCGCGGTCAACTACGCCAGTAACGAGGAGGCGGCGCGGAGACGGTGCCGCTGCTCGGCGCCGATCACCCGAGCGTGCTGTGCCGCGGCGACGTCAGCCGCCGCGACGACCGCGACCGCATCGTCGACACGACCTTGCAGGCATTTGGCCGCATCGACGTGCTCGTCAACAACGCGGGTATCACCTCGGTTGGCCGTAAGGACTTACTCGAAGCGACCGAGGACAGCTGGGACGCCGTTCTCGGCACCAACTTGAAGGGGCCGTACTTCCTCAGCCAGCGGGTCGCCAACGAGATGCTCGCTCGCCGCGCCGCGCTGATCGATCCGGCGATCGTCGTCGTCTCCAGCCTGTCGGCCTACGCCGTGTCGACCAACCGCGGCGACTACTGCATCTCCAAGGCCGGGCTGGCGATGCTCACCCAGCTGTTCGCCCTGCGCCTGGCCGACGCCGGTATTCGCGTCTACGAAATCCGCCCCGGCGTGATGGAAACCGACATGACCGCCGGCGTTCATGACAAGTACAACCGGCTGATCGCCGAGGGGCTGACGCCGATTCGCCGCTGGGGCACCGCCGAGGACGTCGGCCGCGCCGTTGTCGCCCTCGTCCGCGGCGCCATTCCGTTCAGCACCGGCGACGTGGTCAACGTCGATGGCGGCTTCCACCTGCGCCGGTTCCCGGTCTGACCGGAAGCTGCCACGTTGCCGCGCGCCAGATCGCCTATACATTGATGTACCGGCCGACCGTGCGATCGCTCACGGCATCGAATCAAGGAGATCCTCATGGCCTTTTCGCTTCCCGCTCTGCCTTACCCCGCGGACGCCCTTGAGGCGGCCATCGACAAGGCGACGATGGAGATTCACCACGGCAAGCACCACAAGGCGTATGTCGACAACCTGAATGGCGCCATCGCTGGCAACGCGGCGCTGGAGGCGAAGTCGATCGAGCAGCTGCTCCGCGACATCACCGGCGTGCCCGAGGGCATCCGCCAGAAGGTGGTCAACAACGGTGGTGGACACGCCAACCACTGCCTGTTCTGGGAGATCATGGCGCCCAACGGCGGCGGCGAGCCGACCGGCGAGCTGAGCCAGGCGATCACCGCCACCTTCTCCAGCCTCGACAACTTCAAGGCGAAGATCAAGGAAAACGGCCTGGGCCGGTTCGGCAGCGGCTGGGCGTGGCTGGTCGTCACCCCCGACGGCAAGCTGGCGATCGAGAACACCGCCAACCAGGACAGCCCGCTGATGCAGGGCAAGACGCCCATCCTCGGCGTCGACGTGTGGGAACACGCCTACTACCTGCGCTACCAGAACCGCCGCGCCGACTACCTCGACGCCTGGTGGAAGGTGGTCAACTGGGACGCCGTCGCCCAGAAGTTCGCCAAGGCGATGGGCAAGTAGCCCACGTCGCCCAGGCTACCTATCTTGCCTCGCTGCGCCCGGTTGCGGTGCGGCGAGGCCGGTTTCTTCGTCTCCGTTCCCCACATCTCCCGGAACGGAACGCCGATGGTCCGCGATCTCTCTTCGGCGGCTGTCCCGCGTCTGCTATGATGCCGATACAGACGGATGACGGCGTGCCGTCCCGGGCAGCCCGGAGGGACCTCTCTTGAGCGCGGTCGATACTCCCCTCGTCACTTCGCCTCGAACCCCGATCTACGTCAAGCCGCCGGCGCCGCCCAACCGGCTCGGGCCGCGCTGGTGGAACCACGTCGTCGCGCTCGTCGGCCTGCCGTGGCAGCGACGGCTGGCGTGGGCGGCGCTGCAGGTGCCGAAGATCCGTGCGTTCGAGCGGCAGCTCGAGTCGCTCACCCAGGATGAGTTGCGGACGGCTGGCCTGCGGATTCGCGGCCGCGCCCGCGGCGGTGAGTCGCTCGACAAGCTGCTGCCTGAGGCGTTCGCCCTGGTGTGCATCGCTGCCAAGCGCTATGTCAGCATGCGGCCCTACGACGTGCAGTTGGCGGCCGGTATCGTCATGCATCAGGGTGGACTGGCCGAGCTGGCGACTGGTGAGGGAAAAACCCTGTCGGCGACCCTGCCGGTGTTCCTCAACGCGCTGGTCGGCAAGGGGGTTCACGTCACCACCGTGAACGACTACCTCGCTCGCCGCGACGCCGAGTTGATGACGCCGGTGTACCACGCCCTCGGCCTGACCGTCGGCTGCATCCAGATGCAGATGGGCGAACAGGACCGCCAGCAGGCGTACAAGTCCGACATCACCTACGGCACCGCGTCGGAGTTCGGCTTCGACTTCCTGCGCGACCGGCTCAAGGTGGCCGGCGCCAAGGGGCAGGAATCGCCGTTCTGGACGCCGTGGCAGGGCGGGTTCGAGGCGCCGCCACCCGACCCGTTCGTCCAGCGCGCCCATCACTATGCGCTGGTCGACGAGGCCGACAACATCTTCATCGACGAGGCGCGAACGCCGCTGATCATCTCCGGGCCGACCCGGCTGGCGTCGGAGGAGGAGTCGCTGGTCTACCACTGGGCCAACGGTCTCGCCCAGCAAATGATCCCCGACCGCCACTTCTCCTTCGACATGAAGAAGCAGAAGATCGAGCTGACCCACGCCGGGCAGGAACTGGCGCGTTACTCCAATCCGCCCTCGGTCGGCGCCGACTCGCTGGCGATGGACAAGCTGCATGAGCGGATCGAGCAGGCGCTGCACGCCCACTATCGCTTTCGCCTCGATCAGCACTACATGGTCGATCCGAAGGACAAGAAGGTCATCATCATCGACGAGTTCACCGGCCGCCGCATGCCCGACCGGCAGTGGCGCGAGGGGCTGCACCAGGCGGTCGAGGCCAAGGAGGGAGTGCCGATCCACTTCCCGTCCGACCACGCCGCTCAGATTACCTACCAGAGCTACTTCCGCCTCTACACCAAGTTGTCGGGCATGACCGGCACGGCGGCGCAGAACTGGTGGGAGCTGCACCGCGTCTACAAGCTGTGGGTGGTGTGCGTGCCGACCAACCGGGTGGTCATTCGCCAGCTGTGGAACGATCGGGTGTTCCCCAACGAGAACGCCAAGTTCGACGCCATCGTCAAGGAGATCATCCATCTGCGGCAGCAGGGGCGAGCGGTGCTGGTCGGCACGCGCAGCGTCGAGAAGTCCGAGGAGCTGGCACGGCGGCTGACCGAGGCCGGGATCGAGCACGAGGTGCTCAACGCCCGCAACCACGAGCACGAGGCGAAGATCGTCACCCAGGCCGGGCAGTATCAGCGCGTGACGATCGCCACCAACATGGCCGGCCGCGGTACCGACATCAAGCCGGCCGACGAGGTGCTGGCTGCCGGCGGGCTGCACGTCCTCGGCACCGAGCGGCACGAGGCGCTGCGCATCGACCGGCAGCTGATCGGCCGCGCCGGCCGGCAGGGCGACCCCGGCAGCGCCCAGTTCTTCCTGTCGCTGGAAGACGAGCTGCTGGAGGGGCTGGGACAGGCCAAACAGGACCGGCTGAAGGAACGCGGCCGCGCCGCCACCGGCGGCGGTGAGTGGAGCGGCTACCTGCGGCTGTTCCGCATCGCCCAGCGCAAGGTCGAGAAGCGACACTACAAGAGCCGCGTCGACCTGATGGTCCACGAGAAACAGCGCCAGGAGATCCTCAAGGACCTCGGCGCCGACCCGTATGTCGACTGACGCCCGCCGGGGTTGTCCCGACGGGCGATCGTCGGTAACCGCTTACTGGTGCGAGAACGGGCCGCCGTCGCGTGCGCCGGTATGGACCCGTGCCACCTGATCGGCGGTGATCATCGCGTTGCGCATCTGCGCCGCGATGTCCGACAGTGCACCGGGCGAGTGCGGCAGCAGGATGGTGTTGCTGTGCGACGTCTGGCCCACCTCCTTGAGCGTGTCGAAGTATTGCGTCATCAGCACCAGGTTCATCACGTCCTGTGGGGTGGCGCCGGGGACCGCCTTCTGGAAGTCGTCGACCGACTCGCGCAGGCCGTCGACGATCGCCCGCCGCTGATCGGCGATGCCCTTGCCCTGCAGCGCCTTGCTCTGCGCCTCCGCCTCGGCCGCCTTCACCTTGAGGATTCGCTCCGCCTCGCCCTTCTCCGTCGCCGCCACCCGCAACCGCTGCGCCGCGTTGATCTCGTTCATCGCCTCCTTCACCTTCGGATCGGGGTCGATGTCGGTCACCAGCGCCTTGACGATACCGTAGCCGAAGTCGTCCATCACATGCGACAGCTCGTTCTTCACCGCGTCGGCGATCTCGTCCTTCTTCTCGAACACGTCGTCCAGCTTGATCCGCGGCACGCGGGCGCGGACCACGTCGAACACGAACGCCCGGATCTGCGTGTCGGCGTCGGTCAGCCGGTAGAAGGCGTCGTACACCTTCTCCGGCAACACCAGGTACTGCACCGCCACGATAACGTGGACAAAAACGTTATCTTCCGTCTTTGTCTCTACTTTGACGTTTAATTGTTGCACCCGCAGGTTCACGCGGCCGGCGACGGCGTCGATGAGCGGCACCTTGAAGTTCAGCCCCGGCTGGGCCACGTAGAGGAACTTGCCGAGCCGCTGCACCACCCCGGCTGTCTGCTGAGTGACCACGAAGAAGCAGCTGATCAGCAGAAGCAGTCCGCCGACGGCTACCACGCCGGCAGCCACAGTCAGAAACTCACCCATGAATGGATCCCTTGTCGGTACCCGGATTCGTCACGCTAGGCGTCGCGCATCGTATCACAAGGTAGTTCGCCGAACAGCGGAAACTCTTGGCCGAAAACGACGAACCTCGCCGCGGCTGGCGCGACGAGGTTCGGGAGACGCTGACGGCGGGGGCGTCACTCAGATTGGCAGGAACTTGCTCAGGAAGAACGCCACCACGCCACCGAGGACGGCGAGCAGGATCACCGTCATCAGGCTGTATCGCCCGCCGCCGGTGGGTGCTGCCGGCTGTTCCGCCTGCGGTTGCACCGGGGGCTGGACCGGAGCCGGGGCCGGCGCCGGCTGCGACCGCCGCTCGAACGAGGACCGCGTCGGCACCTGCGGCTGGGCCTGGGCCGCCGGGCGCCCGGTTCCCTGCCCCGACGGGGCGGCCGGACGCGGCGGCAGCGGGGCGTTCACCCGCGGCGCCGGGGCGGCCGGCGGCACCGGCCGGCCGTGGTTGGACGGCGACATCGGCGGCGGCGCGGCGCCGCTGCCTCGGAGCGCGGCAGCTTCACGCGCGGCATCTGCAGCGTCGGCCGCCGCTTCGGCCCGGTCGCGACCTGGCTCGGCAGGAACGGCCGCAGCACGTCCAGCACTTCGGTGAAGCTGCCGTAGCGGTGGCCCGGGTTTTTCTGCATCAGCCGCTCCACCACCGCCACCAGCTCGCCCGGCACCTCCGGGTTCAGGTCGGTGATCGGCGTCGGCTGCTTGTGCTGGTGGCACATCATCTTCTCGACCGCCGTGCCGTCCGGGAACGGGTAGCGGCCGGTCAGGCAGAAGTACAACACGCAGCCGAGGCTGTACTGGTCGCCGGCCGGGCTGAGGTTGGTCGGATCCATGATGCTTTCGGGGCTGGCGCAGTCCAGCCCGCTGTTCACCGAGTTGGCGGTCGACATGGTGTCGACCAGCGACTCGCCCTCGGTTTCCGACAGCAGGCAGCCGATGCCGAAGTCGAGGATGCGCACCTGATCCTCGTGGACCATCAGGTTCGACGGCTTGAGCAGCCCGTGGAACAGGCCGATCTGCTGCGCCGCCTCCAGCCCCTCGGCCGTCTGCACCGCGTACTTGACCGCCTCTTCCGGCGGCAGCTGCCCGCGCTCCTGCACCGCCTTTTCCAGCGGCCGCCCTTCCACCAGCGGCCACGCCAGGTAGTGCATCCCGCCGGCGGTGCCGACGTCGATGAACGGCACCACGGCGGGGTGCTGGCACTGCTCGAACATGCGCACCTTGCGCCGGGCGATGCGGACGTTCCACATGCTCCGCCGCGGCAGCACCTTGACTGCGTACCACTTGTTGTCGGTCTTCGATTGCGCCTTGTACACCGTCCCCATGCTGCCGGCGCCGAGGGCGTCCATCAGGGTGAACGGGCCGAGGACGAAGCCCTGGGTCTTGCCCTGTAACAGCCGCTCCACCTGGAACTCGGTGAGATAGCCTTTACTGACCAGGTATTCGGCCATCTGCGGCGGTTCGGCACCGGGGTGTTTGCTGAGGAACTCCCCGATCACCTGGTCCAGTTGGCCCCGGTCGATCAGGTTGCTCCGCCGCAGGTCCCACACGAACCATTCGCAGGCCCCGAGATCGGTCGTCAACATCGGTAGGAGTCCTTGTCAATCAGGGGAGGTCGTCGGCAGACGACAGGTTTACCGTGGGCGCGGGAACGGCCGAGCGCATCATCTCCGGTCCGGCAGACGAGGGGGGTTGCCGGAGACAGGGGGAGCCTGCGACTCGGGTCGATCCACCTTCTGGAGGAAAGATGCGTCATGAATCAGACGCTGTCAAACGGCACGGATGGCACAATCGCGTTCCTTTTCGCCTCCGGCAGAAGCTGCTATTCTGACGGGATTGGAACCTTCACCCTGGCCGGAACCCCGCCACCATGACCACGGACCCGTACACATCCTGCCCGTGCGGCAGCGGCAAGAAATTCAAATGGTGCTGCCAGCCGATCTACGCCGGCATTCAGCACGCCTGGGAGCAGGAAGAGAACGGCCAGCATGAGCACGCCCTGCAGCTGATCGACCAGGTGGCGAACCAGCACCCGGCCAACCCGGAGGCGTGGGGGCAGAAGGCCTACCTGCTGTACGTCAACGAGCGGACCGACGACGCCGAGGCGGCGCTGGAGAAGGCGTTCGCGATCAATCCGAACTACCCGTTCGGCTTGCGGCTGCGCGCCCGTTTCCGGCACCAGGAAGGGGAGTACGTGGGGGCGCTGCTGCTGGCCCGGCGGGCGGTCGAGGTGTACGACCCGTCAGCGCACGACGCCCTGGCCGAGCTGTCCGGCCTGATCTTTGACTGTGAGATGCGGTGTAACCGGCCGGTGGCGGCCCGTGCGGCGCTGGAGCAGGCGGTCCGCCACGACCCGGCCAACGACCAGCTGGCGGCCGGGCTTCAGGAAGTGTTCGGCGACGCCAGCCGGTTCCCGTCCGCGGCCCGCAAGGCGTACACCTACCGCCACCCGACAGCCGCCAGCGGCGCGCGCCGGCAGGCGTGGAACCAGGCGCTCGCTGCCGCCGGGCCGCGGCTGGGGCAGGCAGCGGCGGCCTTTGACAAGCTGACGCAGGACGACCCGGCCGACGCCGCTGCCTGGTTCAACCTGGGCCTCACCCGCGCCTGGCTGGGCGACAACCAGGCGGCGCTCGACCCGCTCGACCGCGCCCTGGAGCTGGAAACCGACGCGGCCGCCAACCTCGAAACCGCCACGCTCGTCGAGGTACTCCGCTTCGGCGTCGGCCTGGAGGACCAGTGCGACTACCACGAGTATAGCCTTACTTACCAGATCACCAACGCCCAGCCGGTGCAGACGCTGCTCAACGACTGGGTGGCGCAGAACCGGCTGGTGCCGATCCCGAACGAGGAGCAGGGGCTGTTCACCGCCATGCTGCTCGAGGTGACTGCCACCGGGCTGGTGACCGTCGGACGGCCGGCGAGCGACGCCGGTCGGCTGGCCGGCTACCTGGTGATCGTCGGCCCGCTCCTGCGCTTCCACGGGCCGATCAAGGCGGCGTTCGACCGGGTCAAGGACGAGATGCGCCAGCGGCTGTCGCTCGGGTTGACTGACCTGCGCGAACACCGCGGGCCGGGCCACTTCCAGGAGGTGGTGAGCGACGCCCTGCTGTTCCCGCTCGGTCAGATGGAGCGGGAAGCGGCCGTCGAGCGGGTGCTCGATCACGCCTCCCGCTACTTCGAGGAGACGTGGATTCACCAGCCGCGCAAGTCGCTCAACAACATCCCGCCGATCGACGCCGCCGGACACGCCAAGCTGCGCAAGAAGCTG
This sequence comes from Gemmataceae bacterium, assembly GCA_046350215.1. GTDB lineage: Bacteria > Planctomycetota > Planctomycetia > Gemmatales > Gemmataceae > JAXMAU01. Next base: position 49,004 of record JAXMAU010000023.1, read on the forward strand.
CTCGGCGTGATCGAGCTGATGCACCAGTGCGCCCGCCACGGCATGCTCGCAACCTACGACTTCGATCGCCTGCGCCGCAAGCTCGGGCTACTGGCCGCCGCGCCGGCCTCCGCCGGGGCGTCCGGGGTAGGCGACATCGCCGCGATGGGGGCCGCCGACCTGGCCGGGCTGGACGTCGCCGCCCTGTCGGTCGAGCAGCTGGAGAAGGCGTACCAGACCGCCTACCGGCTCGACGCGCACGAACTGGCGGCCCGGTTCGCCACCACCCTGATCGACCGCCCCGCCGAGGCGGAGGGGCACGACCGTTATCCGTGGTATTCGTACCTGATCCAGCGGCATCTGCGCGAGGGGCAGTTCGACGACGCGCTCCGGCTGGTCGACGCCGGGACGAAGGCGGACGGTGAACAGCAGGGCGGGAAGCGGCACGCCGATTACGAACTGTTCCGCGCTCGCGCCCACGCCGGCCGCGGCGAGATCGACCAGGCGCAGGACGTGTATCAGCGGCTGATCGACCGTTCCCCGCGTGATTTCAAAATTCGGGGCAAGGCAGCCGAGCAAATGCTCAGCCTCAAACAGCCGGCGCGGGCGCTGCAGCTCGCCGAGGCCGGGATTGCCGCGGCGAAGCAGGCGAACGACCGCGAGTCGATCGAGTACCTGACCGAGCTGGCCGGCGCCGCCCGCCGGCAGCTGGGGGCGAGTGCTGCTGCGCTCACCGCTACCGACCTTGCGGGCGAGGGCGGCATCTGGTCAGGTGGAAGCATGTCCCATGGGGAACACCTGCCCGCATGCCGGTCTCGCTGCATACCCACAGCTGGTACTCCCTGCTGGAAGGGGTGTCGAGTCCTGGCCACGCTGGTTCAGCGGGCGATCGCCGGCGGATACCCTTGCCAAGCGCTGACCGACACCAACAACCTGCCGGGGCGGTGGCGTTCGTCGAGCTGGCGGCCCGCGCCGGCCTCCGTCGTCCTCCTCGACACCTGGCGCGAGGAACATGCGCGAACACGACGAACAACCAGGGCAGGGCAGATCCTCGCCGCCAACAGGTGCACGGCGGACGGCGGGCGGTTGCCCTGGATCGCCGACCCCGCCGGCTACCGCAACCTGTGCCGCGTCCTCAGTCGCGTACAGTCAGTTCGACCTCGGCCCGCCGTCGACCTGATCGAGCTGTTGGCGACGCACGCCGACGGGCTGCACCTGCTCGTCGACGAGCTGCCGCTGGCGGAAGTGATCGCAGCCGGCGTTCCGCGATCGGCTGTGGCTGGAGGACGTCCGTCCCGACCCGCGCGGCCGGGACGGACGCCACGAGCGCAGCCGCTCGCCTGTGGCCGGCGGTTGGGCTGCGGCCGGTCGCCAGCACCGCCGCCTGGCTGAGCGCTGCCGGGGTCGACTACCCGGCGTTCCGCCTCGTCACCGCGCGCGGCGAACGCGCTGCTCGACGCACTGCCGCTGCCGATCACCGCCGAACACCGGCTGCTGTCCGCCGGGACGAGCTGAAGCAGCGGTTCGCCGACTTGCCGGAGGCGGTGAGCAATGGCGACCTGCTCGCCGGGCTGCCCTGCTGCTCGACGTGCTGTCGCGCGAGCTGGTGCTGCCCAAGCCGAAGCTCACCCGTCCCCTGGCGCTGGAGCCGTACCTGCGGGCGGTGGGCGAGCGCGGGCTGCGCGAGCGCGGACTCGGCGGCGATCTGGCGGCGCGAGCGCGGCTGCGCGAAGAGTTAGCCATCATCGAGGCGAACGGGCTGGCGGGCTATTTCCTGACAGTGCGCGACATTGCCCGCGAGGCCCGCCGGCGCGGCCACACGATGGCCCTGCGGGGATCGGCCGGCAACTCGCTAGTGTGCTACCTGCTCGGCATCACCGACGTCGACCCGCTGCGGTTCGGCCAAGCGCTGGAGCGGTTCCTGCACCTGGCCGCGCCGACCTGCCGGACATCGACCTGGACTTCGACTGGAAGGCGGCGACGAGATCATCGACCACGTCATCGGCCGCCACGGGCCGAATGCCGCCCGCATCAAGCGCACCAGTTCTATCAGCCGCGCTCGGCGTTCCGCGACGCGGGCAAGCTGCACGGGCTGTCCACCGGCTGCGTCAGCGAGCTGCTCACCCACCTGGAGCAAGTGCCGCGTCGACGACGAAGTTCTCTGGGAGAGAAAACGAGCCGATCGGCCGGCCGCCGCGGATGTCTCTGCCGGAGCCGGAGCGATGGGCCGCGGCTGGTCGGTGACGCCTGCTGGCTGCTCGGCTGGCCGATGCAGCCAAGCGCTGCACCCCGGCGGCATCGTCATCACCCCGACGCCGGTCGACGGCCACGTCCCGCTGCAGTGGGCGGCCAAGGGGGTGCGGATGACGCAGTTCGAGAAGGACGCGGTCGAGTACATCGGCTCTGGTGAAGATCGACCTGCTCGGTAACCGCAACAGTTGCCGACGGTCGACGACGGCGGTACGCCCGCGCCGCCGTCCCCGACCCGGTGGCGAGCGACGGCGACCCGGCCACCGTCGCCCTGCTGCGATCCGGCGACACGCTCGGGGTGACGCAGCTGGAGTCGCCGGCCATGCGGCATCTGCTGATCCAGCCAAATCGCGCGGGCCAGACGACGTGATCCAGTCGCTCGCCCTGCTGCGGCCCGGTGCCGCTGGCATCGGCATGAAGGAGCTGTTCGTCCGCCGTCGCCGCGGGCTGGAGCCGGAGCAGACGGTCGACCCGGCGGTGCGGACGGTACTGGGCGACACGCACGGGCTGATGCTGTACGAGGACGACGCGCTGCGGCTGATCCAGGGGCTGACCGGCCTGCCGGCAGCCGACGCCGACCGGCTTCGCAAGCCGCATCAGCAAGCATACGACGGACGAAGAAGGCCACAGCGCTGCGGCATGAGTTCGTCCGCCTGGGCGAGCGGCACGGCGTGGCACGGGCAACGCTGGAGGGGTTGTGGCCGCAGCTGGCGAAGTTCAACCGTTATTCGTTCTGCAAGAGCCACTCGGTCAGCTACGGGCTGATCGCCTGGCAGGCGGCGTACCTGAAGGCGCATCACCCGCTGGCGTTCTGGACGGCGGCGCTGAACAACGCGCAGGGGTCGTACCCGCGACGGGTGTATGTCGAGGCGATCACGCCGGGATCAGCTGCGGCCGCCGTGCGTCAACTGATCGCGGTGGGCGTTCCACCCGGAGGACGGGGCGATTCGCGTCGGTCTGGAGGCGATCGCCGGGCTGCCGCAGGAGGCGAGCGAGGCGATCCTGCACGGCGTGACGAGGACGGCCTGCTTGCCGACCTGGCCAACCTGCGGCGGCGGGTGCCGTGCTCGGCCCGGAGGCGGTGGCGACGCTGGTGCGCGCCGCCGCTCGACTTCACCGGCCGCGTCGGCCGGCGTCGCCCTGGAGTGCGGCTGCAGCAGAGCGGTGGAGGCCGCCGCCGGCGAGCTATTCGCCCACGACCCGGCGGGCGGCTGGGCACCGCCCGCTGACGCGGGAGCCGCGGCGGTGGGCGCGACCAGTGGGACACGCCTGCCCGTGCTCGAACCGCCGCTGTTCGCCCTGTTCCGCCGCCCGCCGCGCCGGTTCGCGGTATTCCGTTACTCACATCGGTCGAGGTGTCGCGGCACGCCGGGCGGCTGGTGCGGGTGCAGGGACTGGTGGCGACCGCCCGCAACACGTTCTCCGCCGACGGCCGGCCGCTGCAGTTCGTCACCCTGGAAGACGAGCACGGGCTGGTGGAGGTGACGCTGTTCGCCGGCACCTGCCCGCAGGTGCCGTACCTGACGCTCGGGCCGTATGTCGCCGTCGGCGTGGTCGAGGAGCGGCACGGCGCAACCACCGTCACCGCCCGGTCGTTCGAGCTGATCGCGCGGCCGACCGGACGGTGAGCGAGGCCGAGCGGCTACTTGTTCTCCGGCCCCTTCTTGCCGCCGGGCTTGCCGACCGGTTCCTTGATCTCGCGAATCCAGATGTTGCGGAACCGCACCGGGTCGCCGTGGTACATCAGCACCAGCGGCGCCTTGTCCGGGTGCGGCGAATACACGTTTTCGCGATCGTAAAAGGTGTAGCCAAGGATCTCGGTGTGGTTCTGCACCACCACCCCGTTGTGCAGGATGGTGACGTAGCCCGGCTTTGCCAGCTTGCCGTCCTTGAAGCGCGGAGCGGTGAAGATGATGTCGTAGGTCTGCCACTCACCCGGCTTGCGTGAGGCGTTGACCATCGGCGGACGCTGGTTGTAGACGGACCCGGCCGACCCCTCGGGGTAGGTCGGGTTGTCGTACGAGTCGAGCACCTGGATCTCGTAGCGCCCGCCCATCAGGCCGACGCCGTTGTTGCCGCGGCCCTGCTCGCGCCCGCGGGCCGGCTTCGGTGAGGCGAACTCCAGGTGCAGCTGGCAATCGCCGAACGACTGCTTGGACTGCAGCACACTCCTTGGCGAAGCCGCCGTCGTCGTCGACCTTCCACCCCTGCCGCCATGCCAGGCGTCGAACGACTTGCCGTCGAACAGCACGACGGCGTCGGACGGCGGGCCGTTGTTTTCGCCGGGGGTGACCACCGGCGGCTGCGGCCAGATGATCCCGCTCAGATAGCGCTGGCCAAGCGCCGGCGTGACGACCGCGATCCCGACCAACCCGACCAGCACGGCGACCGCCCCGCGGCGGCCCGACAGTCTACGCATCGCACAAACTCCCTGGTGTGGAGCGCCGCCGGCCGGCCGAGCGCCGGTCGCGTCACTCATGGTGCCTAACGTATGCGCCGGCCAGTCGCCGGACCAGCGGGCCGACCGGGCGACAGATCCCTACGATGCTCCGTGCCGGGAAAGTGCCCTCCATACGACCATGCGAAGAAGTGAGTAATGCCATGTTCGCAATCCAAACGGTCGTTTGCGTCGTATCGCTGCTCCCGACGGCCGACACCCCGCTGTATGCCAGGAGCCGGCGGCGAAGAAGCAGCCGGCGTCCGGAAAGGGGGCCTGCTCGTTCAGCGGCATCTACCCGCACCTGGCCCACTTCAACAGCGACGGCGAGTGCGGCACCGGGGCGGTGGTCCCGTGGGCTGGTCGGTTGTGGTGGTGACCTACCCGCCGCACCGGCCCTGGCTGGATGATCGCCTCTACGCCACCGACGACGAACGGAACCTGTTCGCTCTGCCCGGCAGCGTTGGCGGGACGCACGCCAACCGGATGATCCACCGCGAGTCGCGGCAATGCTGATCGGCCCCTACGTCGTCGACGCCGACGGCAAGGTGCGGGTGATCCCGCCGGCGGCTATGCCCGGCCGGCTGATCGGCACGGCCCGGCATTTGACCGACCTGTCGGGCAAGGTCTACTACGCGACGATGGAGGAGGGGTTCTACGAGGTCGACGTCCGCACGCTGGCGGTGACGACGCTGTTCCCCGACGCCAACGGCCAGATGACCACGCCGGCACCCTGCTGCCCGGCTACCACGGCAAGGGGCTGTACTCGACAGGGCCGGCTGATCTATGCGAATAATGGCGAACTCAGTCCGCTGGCGATGACCCGTCCGGACATCGAGTCGGAGTGCTGGCCGAGTGGTCGGGCAAGGGCGATCAAGCGCGTGGTCCGCCGCAACCAGTTCACCGAGGTGACGGGCCGGGCGGACTCGAGGGCAACCGGCGGCCGGACGCCGACCCGGTGTGGAGGAGCCGGGACCACCGCTCGCTGCTGCTGATGCTGCTCGACGGCATGTCGGTGGCACTCGTTCCGGCTGCCCAAGGCGAGCCACACCTACGACGGTGCCCACGGGTGGAACACCGAGTGGCCGCGGATTCGCGAGGTGGGCGACGGTGATCTGCTGATGACCATGCACGGCCAGTTCTGGCGGTTCCCGCGCGGCTTCCGCCTCGGCCACACCGGCGGGATGGCGGCGCGGTCGACCTACCTGAAGGTGATCGGCGACTTCTGCCGGTGGGGAGAGCAGGTCGTCCTCGGCTGCGACGACGCCGCCAAGAACGAGTTCCTCAATACTCGCAAGGCGAAGGGGAAGGTGGCCGGGCCGGCGTAGTCGCAGTCGAACCTGTGGTTCGTCGAGCCGGGGCGACTGGACCGCCTCGGGCCGGCGCTCGGCCGCGGCGGGGTGGGTGGACGAAGCGGTGCGCGCGAACCAGCCGTCCGACCCGTACCTGTTCACCGGGTTCGCCCGCCGCGGCGCGCACCTGACGCATGAGCCGACCGCGCGCTGTGCGCTTTCGGTTCGAGGTCGACAAGGGCGACGGCGTCTCGGACGCGGCTGCGCGCGGTGGAAGTGCCGGGCGCGCGGCCATGCGTGGGTGTCGTTCGCCGCCGACGAAATCGGGGCCTGGGTCCGCGTGGTCGCCGACACCGACTGCAAGGCGACCGCCTGGTTCGAGTATAGCAATACCGACAACCGGCCGGCCCGACCGGCGGCCCTGTTCGCGTCGCTCGCGCGCGCCGACCGGCTGGACGGGATCGGCGGGCTGGTCCGCGCCGGCGAGCGCGACCGCGGCTTGCAGGTGCTGGCCCGCCAGCTGGAGGACGACACCGAGGCGGGGTACTACGAGCTGAAGCCGGACCTGACGCTCCAGCGGGTCGAGGCGGAGGAGCCGCGCCGCCTGATGAGCGAGCGCGTCGCCATCCCGCGCGGGGTGCTGCGGATCGACGGCGACTCGGTACTCTACCACGACGACAACGGCCGGCGGTTCCGGCTGCCGGTCGGCAACCCGGCGTACCTGCGCCGGCCGGAACTGCTCGATCGGCAGCGGACGGCCCGCGAGGCGGCCACCGAGCGCGACCTGTTCCAGGCGGCGGGGACGTTCTACGAACTGCCGGCCCGCAACGCCGGCGGGTTCGCCCGCATTCGGCCGATCGCCACGCACCCGTTCTTCGTCCAGGACTACTGTTCGTGGCGCGGCCTGCTCGTCCTGAGCGGCGTGCTGCCGGCGGCAGGGAACGACGATCCGCACGTCGTCCGATCTGCCGACGGAAGGTGCGCCGTCTGGCTGGGAGCGATCGACGACCTGTGGCAGCTGGGCAAGCCGACCGGCAGCGGCGGACCGTGGAAGGCGACGGCGGTGAAGGCCGGCGTCCCGTCCGACCCGTACCTGATGGCCGGCTACGACCGCAAATCGCTGAAGCTGTGGCACGACGCGAAGGCGGACGTCGCGGTGCGCGTCGAGGTGGACCTCACCGGCACCGGCCTGTGGCGGACGTTCGCCACCTTGACCGTCCCCGCCGGCCGCAAGCTGTCGGTGGCGTTCCCGCCGGGATTTCAGGCGTACTGGGTGCGGCTGGTCGCCGACCGCGCCTGTCGGGCGACGGCGACGTTCGTCTACGAGTGACGATGGCCCCCATACGGCCACTGTCGTCCTGCCAGGTCACCGGCTGACGGCGACGAGGTAGATCGCCATGCCGAGGCCGAGCGTCGCCAGCACGAAGGCGACCACCACGCCGAGCGACCACTGCCCCGGCCGAAACGGTTCGCGCCGCGCCAGCCGATCCAGTAAGCGCATATGCGAAAGTGCCGACAGCAGCGTGACGGCCACGCCGAGGGCGGTCAGGGTAACGCCGAACCACAGCGACATGCCGATCGGCCGGGGAACGCCCTGGGCCGGCGGGTGCAAGCCCTCGATCTCGCGGAGGAACAGCCCGAACCGGGCGACGACGAACCCGAACCCCATCAGCGCCAGCCCGGTGCGAATCCACGCCAGCAGCGTCCGCTCGGCCGCGAGCGGAATGCGCGGGTCGAGGTCGGCCGGCGCCAGGTGCTGCCGGGTCGTGTCGTCGGGAGGCTGCATGCGACGTCTCGAATAGGTGGTTACTGAATTCTCACGGCCGGCGCGGCCCGGCCAGCCCCGTCCGCGCACGGTGGCCGGCGGCTTCCTGGCGAAGCGCCTCGGCGTCCGCCGGCGCACGCGCCGCGCGGCGATGTCGGCGGCCTGCTCCAGCACGTCGGCACGCAGTCCGCCCAGGTCGTGCGCATCGACCAGCCGCCCGGCTATCGGCCGACAGACGCGCCGCCTCGTCGACACGGCCGGCGGCGAGCAGCCAGGCGGTGTGACTCAACCGCGTCAGCACCCGCTCGTAGGGCAACCCGGCGCGATCGTAGGCGTCGAGCAGGTCGGCGTACTCGGCGTAAATCGACGCCGGGTCCGTCCAGACACGATGGTAGTCGGCGCATGTCGTCGCTGGTGGTCAGCTCCAGCGGGTGTTCCCCGCGGCGGCGAGAACGCTGCGGAGGTCAACCGAGCCGCGTTCGCCGGTGCGGATCAGTCCCTCGAACACATGCACCCACTCGTAGAGTCGACCGGCACCGTCGCCCGGCGCCACCGCTACGCCGCCTCGGTTCGCCCCGCCAGGGCCAGCGCGTGCGCCCGGTAGGACTGCCACAATGTTCGCCACGCGCTCGACTGGAGGTCACCCGCATCTAAAGGCCGATCCGGCCCAGCGCTGCCGCATCGTCGCGCAATGCCTGGTTTGCCGGCCGGTAGACCGCCAGCGCGTCCTCGTACCGGCCGATCATCTCGAAGCAGATCGCCAAACTCCGCCATCGGCCGAACCCGCCCCACAGCGGCGGCCGGCGCCAGTCGCCGTCGGGGAAAAACCGCAGCAGCAGGTCGCGTTCCAGCGTCGGTGCGAGGAAGCGGTGCTTCGGGTTTTCCATCGCCACCAGCACGCCATCCGCCTCGGTCCACAACCCGGCCTCGCAGTGGGCGTGGAACAGCTCGATCTCCTCGCGTGCCTCCTCCAGCGTCGCGGGGCGGCGGCGGTCCGGCCGGCCGCGGAGGAACCCGGACCGGCGCAGAGCCGCCGACTCGCGCCGCCCGGACGATCCGGCGACGTGCTCGAACGCCCGGCGAACGAGCGGGTGGGCATCGACCACCGTCCTCCCGTCGCCGCCGGCGACACGCTCCAGCAGCCGCAGCCGGGTCAGGTTGCCCAGCTGCGAACTGGCCAGCCCGACGGCTTCGACGCGAACGGCGCGTAGGTGCGCCCCCAGCTTGCGTGTAAGAGGTTATGGACGGCCGGACTGGCGAGGTAGCGCAGCAGCAGCGCCTCCTCGGGCGGCTCGCGGAAGGCAGTCGTCATCGCCAGCAGGTCCTGCTGCTCCAGCGGTATCGCCCGCTGGTAGGCGGTGAGCACGCGGGCGACGCACGCCTCCTCGTCGGTGCCGGCTCGGGATCTCGGCGAGCACCGCATCCAGCGCGCCGGCATCGCCGCGGTGGAAGCTGACGAGCAGCGTGCCGAGCAGTTCGACTGCCTTGGCATGCGCCGTCTCGGCGGCCCGCGGCGGCGTCGAGCTGCTCCTGGCTGCCGGCCACACCCAGCCCGGCGAGCAGGGCGCGCTGTCGGCAATCGAGCTGCGCAAGCGAGACAATGCGGCAATACGGGCGACGGATCAGCGTCGGCACGTCGAAGCGGGTGGTGAGGATCACGGCGCCGGGCATCGGCTCCGACGCCAGCTCCTCCAGTAGCCGTCCGAGGTCGGGATGGACGAACCGGCCCCGCCACGGGCCATCCTCATACTGCACCACCTCGGCGCCGTCGAGCACCACCGCCCAGCGCTCGCGGCGAAGCAGCGGCAGCAGCCGGTCGACGCACCAGCTGCCCGACACCTCCGGCAGCGTCGGCAAGCGCTCCGCGTAGGCCAGCAGCTCGCGCAGGCACTGGTCGACGTTCTTGCCGCGGTAGAAGCTCCAGAAGAAGAGGCCGGCCAGCGGGGGATGTGCCTGATGCAGCCAGTGCTGGACGATGGCCGTCTTGCCCTGTCCGCCGGGGCCGACCAGCGCGATCAACGACGGCCCGCCGTCGAACACCGCTCGATCGAGCAGCGCCAGCTCGTCGCGGCGGCCAAAGAACAGCAGCGGCTCGGACGTGCAGTGCAGGACGCGCGGTGGACGTTGAGAGTTCATGTGATGGAGAACGCATCAACAGCCCGAAGCGCCAGCGAGGGCTTCTGTTAACCCTCGCTGGCGCTTCGGGCTGCGTGTTTCACCCTCGCTTACGCTTCGGGTTGCTTACCCCTGCGACTTCGCGGCGCGTTCGGGGCGGAGCGACCGCACCACGTTGCCGGCCTGCCACAGTTCGCTTTCGGCGATCTCCTTCAGCTCCTTCTCCAGCTGCTGCCGGTAGTCGGGCCGACTGTTCGCCTCCAGCACGCGCCGCGTCTCGTCGCCATTGGCTACCTTCTGGTACAGCTCCTCGAACACCGGCTTGGAGGCGTCGCGGAACCGCTTGAACCAGTCGAGCGCGCCGCGCTGAGCGGTCGTCGAGCAGTTGGCGTACATCCAGTCCATGCCGTTCTCGGCGATCAGCGGATAGAGGCTCTGCGTCGCCTCCTCGACCGTCTCGTTGAACGCCTCCGACGGCGAGTGACCGTGCTCGCGCAATACCTCGTACTGGGCCAGCCACAGTCCGTAGATGGCGCCCATCAGCACGCCGCGCTCGCCGGTCAGGTCGCTGAAGACTTCCTTCTGGAAGGTCGTCTCGAACAGGTAGCCGGAGCCGATGGCGATGCCCAGCGCCTTGGCACGGTCGCCGGCGCGGCCGGTGGCATCCTGGTGGATAGCGAAGCTGGCGTTGATCCCCTTGCCCTGGAGGAACAGCCGGCGAACGGTCGTCCCCGACCCCTTCGGAGCGACGAGGATGACGTCGATGTCCGCCGGCGGGACGACGCCCGTCTGTTTGTTGTAGACGACGCTGAAGCCGTGCGAGAAGTACAGCGCCTTGCCCTTGGTCAGGTGCGGCTTGAGCGTCGGCCAGAACTCCTTCTGGCCGGCATCGGAGAGCAGGTACTGGATGACGGTGCCGCGGTCGGCCGCCTCCTCCAGCGGGAACAGCGTCTGGCCGGGCACCCAGCCGTCCTCGACCGCCAGGTCCCAGCTGCGGGTCTTCTCGCGCTGGCCGACGATGACGCGGACGCCGTTGTCCTTCATGTTCAGCGACTGGCCACGCCCCTGGACCCCGTAGCCGAGTACCGCCACCGTCTCGCTGCCGAGGATGGCCTTCAGTTTCTCCGGCGGGTAATCCGCCCGCTCCACCACCACTTCCTTCTCGCTACCGATCTGGATCTGTCGCATCCGGTCATCTTCCCATTTTCGCGTGACGAGTCGGTCAAACCACATTAGACGCATTCTAGCGATAATCGGCGGCGCGAAAACGGCCCCTTCGTCCGGCTTTTGCGCCCACCGTCACCGCCGGGACCGCCCGGGGTGAAAATGCCGGTTGTCACCCCCGCGCCGCAGCGGTACAACGCGAGCACCTGCCCCCGACACCCTCCTCCGCGGTGAACCCATGCCGGACGTCCCCTTTCCGCTGATCGTCGACGCCCACCTCGACCTGGCGTGGAACGCGATCGACTGGAACCGCGACCTGACGCTCGACGTTCACACCCTCCGCCGGCGCGAGCGGGAAGCCGGGATGACCGCCAAGGGCCGCGGCGAGGGCACGGTCGCCTTTCCCGACCTTCGTCGCGGCCGCGTCGGGTTATTCGTCGCCACGCTGCTGCCGCGGCTCCACCGGCCGGGGCTGATGCCCGCCTTTCAGCGCTACGACGCGATGACTGCCGCCTATGCCGCGACCGTCGGCCAGCTGCATTACTACCGCGCCCTGGTCGACGCCGGCGTCCTTCGCCCGATCGTCGATGCCGCCAGTCTCGACGCCCACGTCCGCGGCTGGCTCGAAGACGCGGACCGTCAACCGCTCGGCTACATCCTCAGCATGGAGGGGGCGGATTCGGTCCTTTCGCCGGAACAGGTCGGCCCATGGTTCGACATGGGGCTGCGGATCATCGGCCCGGCGCACTATGGCGTCAGCCCGTATGCGCACGGCACCGGCACCGTCGGTGGGCTGTTCCCGCAAGGGCCGGCGCTGCTGCGTGAGATGGAACGGGTCGGCATGATCCTGGATGTGACGCACCTGTCCGACCAGTGCTTCGACGAGGCGCTCGATGTCTACGGCGGACCCGTCCTCGCCAGCCACCACAACTGCCGCGCCCTGGTGCCCGACCAGCGGCAACTGAGCGACGAGCAGATCCGCCGGCTGCTGAGCCGCGGAGCGGTGATCGGCGCCGCCCTCGACACCTGGATGCTGGTGCCGGGCTGGGTGCGCGGCAAGACGCGGCCGGTGGAAGCCGGCGTTTCGCTGGCGACAGTCGTTGACCACATCGACCACGTCTGTCAGCTGGCCGGCAATGCCCGCCACGCGGCGCTCGGCACCGATCTCGACGGCGGGTTTGGCCGCGAGCAGTCGCCGACCGACGTCGACACCATCGCCAACCTGCAGCGACTGCCGGAGCTGCTCCGCGGCCGGGGCTATGGCGACGACGATGTGCGGGCGATCCTGTACGGCAACTGGGTGCGGTTTTTCCGGGCGGCGTGGACCCGGTAAGCCCGCTCACTCGTCGACGACGTCGTCGAGCCGGCTGATGGCGACGATGTCGCTCCGCATCAGGTACAGCCGCTTGCGATTTCGCTTGATGCCGGTGGCATGCGACTCGGCGACGTACAGCTCGCGACTGGTGTCGGTGTCGCGGAGGTCGTGCAGGTCGGCGTTCTTCAGTTCCAGATAGGCTTCGTCGACCTGGACCAGCGTACCCAGGCAGACGTATTCGCTCCGCAAATCGATGACGATCTTCTGCCCGACCAGTTCTTGCAGCACGGCTCAATCCCTCGGGTCCACGCCTCGGCACCGCGGCGGGGGTGGTTGTGCGTTCGCGGGTGCGCCGTTATTGTAACACCGAAGCCCCCGATGGACCGACCAGGATGGCCCTCGTATGAACACCGCGCACCACCCGCCCCCGCCCTTTCGTCCGGCGGTTCCGTCTACCCGACTGGATGGCTGGTGCGATCCCCGGATGCGGTGACCCGACGAGGGCGGACGATGCAGCCAGTGAAACGACACCTGGAAGGGAAGCGGTGCCTGCTCGTCGGCGGGACCGGCGGGCTGGGCCTGGCGGCGGCCCGGCGGTTCCTCGAAGAAGGGGCGCGGGTGGCACTGGCGGGGAACGACCGTGAGGCCGGCGCGCGGGCCGTCGAAGCGCTCGCCGCATCCGGCGGCCCGACGTTCCTGCCGTGCGACGCCACCTGCACCGAGCAGGTCGAAGCGCTGTTCGCCGACGCCGTCGCGAGCCTGGGCGGGCTGGACGTGCTCTATCACCTGGCCGGCGGCAACGGCCGGCGGTTCGGCGACGGGCCACTACACGAGTGTACCGACGATGGCTGGGACATCACACAGGCGCTCCACCTGCGCAGCGTGTTCCTGACCAACCGGGCGGCGGTGCGGCACTTCCTGGCACGCTCGACCTCGGGCGTCATCCTCAACATGGCGAGCGTCCTGTCCGCGTCGCCGTCGCCGCACCACTTCGACACCTGCGCCTACGCCGCGGCCAAGGGTGGTATGATTAGCCTGACCCGGCAGACGGCGGCCCGGTATGCCGGGCAGGGGATACGGATCAACGTGCTGGCGCCCGGCGTGATCGACACCCCACTGACGCGGCGGACGTTCAGCGACCCGGCCATACAGACGTTCATGCAGGGCAAGCAGCCGCTCCGCGGCGGGCCGGGGCGGCTGGAAGATTGCGCCGATGCCGCCGTGTTCCTGTGCAGCGACGCCGCCCGGTTCATCACCGGCGCCGTCCTCACCGTCGACGGCGGGTGGTGCTTGAACGACGGACAGTACACCTGAAAGTGAGCGAGCATGACGGAGGTGCGGGAGGAGGTGGTCGACACACCGGAGGCGCTGGCGGCGTGCTGTGCTGCGCTGGCGGAGTGGCCGGTGCTGGGCTTCGACACCGAGTTCGTGGGCGAGGAAACCTACCACCCGCGGCTGTGCCTGGTGCAAGTGGCGACCCCGACCACGCTGTACCTGATCGACCCGTTCGTCACCGGCCCGCTGGACGCTTTCTGGCGACTGCTGCTCGATCCGCAGCGCGTCGTGGTGGTCCACGCCGGCCGCGAAGAGGTCCGCCTGTGCCGGCTGTGGATCGGTCAGCCGCCGGCGAACCTGTTCGACCTGCAGCTCGCCGCCGGGCTGGTCGGCTTGCAGTACCCGATGGGTCACGGTCCGCTGGTCGGCCAGCTGCTGAGCGTGCGGCTGGCGAAAGGCGAGACGCTGACCGAGTGGCGCCGCCGGCCGCTCACCCCGGAGCAGATGCGCTACGCCTTCGACGACGTCCGCTACCTGCTGCGCGCCTACGACCGGCTTCACGCCCGCTTGCAGAAGGTCGACCGGCTCGCCTGGGCGAAGGAGGAGTTCGACCGGCTGCTCCAGGTCGCCACACCGGCCGACCCGGCGCTGGAGGAGCGCTGGCGAAAGCTGAAGGGGACCGGCTCGCTCGACCGGCGGCGCATGGCCGTCGTCCGCGCCCTGTACCAGTGGCGCGAGGGCCGCGCCGCCGAGCTGAACCGCCCCGCCCGAACGATCGTCCGCGACGACCTGCTGGTCGAGATCGCTCGCCGCAACCCGACCCGCGGTCGCGACCTGCAGGTGGTCCGCGGCCTGCCCGGCCGCGACCTCGACGCCATCGTCGACGTCGTCACCGACGCGCGCAAGCTGCCGCTGGAGGCGTGTCCCGAGGTGACGGAGCGGGAACAGGACCTGCCGCAGATCACCACGCCTCGGCGGCATCCTTATCGCTGTCCTGGCCGATCTTGCCCGCCTCAAGCTGCCGCCGAACCTGGTGGCGAGTAATAACGAGGTCCGCGGGCTGGCGCGCGGATCAACGGCGGCGTGCTCCCGCCGGGCGGGATGCTCACGGCCGGCTGGCGGCGCGAGCACATCCTGCCCGAGTTGCAGGCGGTCCTCGACGGCCGGCGGGCACTCCGTATCGCCGACCCGACCGCCGATGCCGCCGCTCGCCTTCGTCCCCTGGCCAGAGGGCGAGGGCGAAGCCGGTGCCTGACCCGGACTAGGCCCCCACACCAGAGCGGTAAAATCGCAGATCCGGGGTGAGGTAACCGCCGACAGGTTGTTAACCGTCGCTGTAAACCTGATTCTGGACAGGATGCTAGTTTTGACTTACACTGTCAGTACCTACGGGATGAGCATGTAGGGAGGAAGGATTCTCCGAGCCAGCCATCCCCCGCAGTGCTGGCCCTCCATCGTGGTTTGATCGACTCGCCTCATCCGTCGGCGCGACTATTGCTCTCCCCTTTGCGATCCTCCCGACCTGCCCACCGCGGTCCGGGACTATCCCCGTGTTTGTCGTTGGGGAAATCTCCCCTGCGATGATGCTGCAGACTTGTTCCCCCTCCGGTCGGGTGATACCACCCGCCGCCGAGGTTCTTTGAAGCAGGAGTTGTGGTACGAGTTCTCACCATGAGCCAACCCGCCTCGAACAACAACCTGATCGGGTTTCTGGCTCAGGCGCTCTACCGCGGCCGGTGGACGATGGCCGTCTTTTTCACCGTCTGCATGGCGGTGGTCGTGGCCGCCACCTACTTCTCCTCGCGCATTTACCGTTCGCAGGCCAAGCTCTATGTTCGCCTCGGCCGCGAGAACGCGACGCTCGACCCCACGGCGACCCTCGGTCAGAGCGCCGTGGTGGCCGTTCCGCCGAGTCGCGAGAACGAGCTAAACTCGTTCCTCGATATCCTCGGCAGCCGAATCCTCATGGACCGGGTGATCGACCGGCTCGGCATCGACGTGGTGCTGGGCAAGGAACCCCCGAACACCCCGCCGCCGGACGAGCCGCCCTCGCTCGAGGAGCGGTCCGAGGCGATCCGCGCCATGCTCAAACGCCTCGACGCCGAGGTGGTGAAGCGGTCGAACATCCTGCTCGTGTCGTACCAGGCCCGTTCGCCCGAAACCGCCCGCGCCGTGGTCACTGCCCTGGTCGACGCCTTCCTCGAACAGCACGCCAAAATGCACCGCGCCCAGGGCGCCTATCACTTCCTGGCCGAACAGCTCGGCCGGGTGCAAAAGGATCTGGACGGCACCGAAGATCGGCTCCGCTCGCTCAAGGAGAAGACCGGGCTGATCTCGGTGGAGAACCAGAAACAACTGCTCGTCACCCGGATCGGCCGGCTGGAGGATGAGCTGTTCCAGGCCGAGACGCTGTTGGCGACGAACGAGGCCGAGGTGCAGGTGCTTCGGGAGCGGCTGGAGAAGCTGCCCGCCACCCAGGTGACCGGCACCACCCACGGGCTGCCCAACCAGGCGCTCGACACGATGAAGAGTCAGCTGTACGCGCTGGAGCTGAAGGAACTGGAGCTGACCGGAAAGTACCCGGACAACCACCCGGAGGTGCGGGCCGTCCGCAAGCAAGCGGAGGCGGCGCGGCGGTTGATCCAGGCCGAGGAGAAGGATCGGGAACAGGTCACCAAGGGGCCGAACCGCTTGCATGAGGAAGCTCAGCTGGCGCTGCTCCGCCAGGAGCCGCAGCTCAAGGCGGTGCGGATGAAGGTGACCGCCTTGCGGGCACAGCTGGCCACCGAGCGCAAGGCGCTGGCCGAGCTGAACCGCAACGAGCTGCGCATCGCCCGATTGCAGCGCGACTACGACCTGGAGCTGGCCCAGCACCGGAAATATGCCGAGAGCATGGAGCAGATGCAGATCGACCAGGCGTTGCAGACTGAAAAGATCTCCAATATCAGCGTTGTCCAGCCGGCCACTCTCGATCCGCTGCCGATCAAGCCAAAATGGACGACCAACCTGGGCATCGGCCTGGTGCTGGCGCTGGCCGGCAGCATGAGCCTGGCGGTTCTGCTGGAGTCGCTCGACCGCACCCTCCGCTCGCCGCGGCAGGTGGCCGGCCGGCTGCAACTGCCGGTCCTCGCCAGCATCGACCGTGCGGCTAGCCCTGCCAGTCTGCCGCTGACGTCCCCGCTGCTTCACAACGGCTGCCGCCACGCCCTTTCCCGCGTGGTGTGGCCGGAGGAAACGTTGCGCCGGCCGCGCGTGATCGGCGTGGTCGGTAGCGATAAGGGAGTTGGCGCATCCACCCTGGCCGCCGGGCTGGCGCAGGCCGAACTGTACGCGGCAGGGGAGCCGATTTTGCTGGTCAACACGGGGCGGCCTGGTGTCAACTGGTTGTCAGAGCTAAACGGCTGTCCGGCCGAGGTCGGTTTCCACGATGTCCTTACTGGGAAGGTAGAGGTAGCGGACGCCATCCGTCCCACCTCGATTCACGGGATGTACGTGCTGCCCGCGGGGAAGGTCGCACAAGACACCTTGTGGACCGGCCCCCCGAGCCAGGTGGCCGGCCTGTTCGACCGGCTTCGTGAGCGGTACGCCGGGATCGTCGTTGACCTGGCCGCCGATACGCCCGCCGCGCTGCGCCGCGGCCTGACCGCCGCCCTGGACGGGTGGGTCCTGGTCATCGCCGAAGGGCAGTCCACCGAGGAAGTTGCTCAGGGGCGGCTGGAGGAATGGTCCGGACAGGGCGCGCGGCCGCTCGGGGTGGTGGTGAATCGGCACCGGCCGTTGCCGGGATGGCTCGACAGTCTGGCCGGCGAGGCTGGGTAAGTACCGCGACCGTCGTCCACCGGGAAACGACCGGATCGGCCACGCGGGGTTGAGGGAGAGACGCGGATGGGGATTTCAGCCATGTTCCGTGCGATTGCACGCTGGTGGAACGGCGCGGACGACTCGGTACGGGGTCTGCCCGCGGCCGACGAGATCCACCGCCTGCTCCATCGCGAACGCGCCCGGGCGGATCGGACCCAAAGTGCCCTCTCCGTCCTGGTGTACCGCTGCCCGGCGGATGGCGGCCACGCCGTCCGGCTGATCCAGGTCCTGCGCCAGCGGTTGCGGAACACCGACGAGGTCGGCTGGCTTGATGCGGAGCGCCTGTGCGCGGTGTTGCCGGACACCCCGGCCGTGGGCGCCTGGAAGGTGGTCGACGACGTCGCCCGCACCCTGCCGGCCGACCTGCCGCTCCCTGGCTGCCTGGTGTACACCTACCCGGACCAGCCGGCGGCATCGTTGTTCGGCGACGCCACGCCGCCAGAGACGACCCACACGATGACGGAAGAGGAACGCCTGGTTACTGCTCTCGAATTGTTGCTTATTCAGAACAATCCGAGCTGGAAGCGGGCGGTGGACGTGGTGGCGTCCGGGGCGGCGCTGGTGGTGCTGGCGCCGCTGCTGTTACTGATCGCCGCGATCATCAAGCTGACGTCGCGCGGGCCGGTGCTGTTCTGCCAGCGGCGGAGCGGGCGCGGCGGGCGGCCGTTTCAGATCTACAAGTTTCGCACCATGGTGGTGGACGCCGAGGCGCGGAAGCGGGAGCTGAAGCAGCACAACGAGGTCGACGGGCCGGCGTTCAAGATGAAGAACGATCCGCGGGTGACGACCATCGGCCGGCTGCTGCGGGCCACCAGCCTGGACGAGCTGCCGCAGCTGTGGAACGTGTTCGTCGGCGACATGTCGCTGGTCGGCCCCCGACCGCTGCCGTGCGACGAAACCAGCTCCGTTCACCCGTGGCAGCGGCAGCGGCTGCTGGTGACTCCCGGACTGACCTGTATCTGGCAGGTCCACGGTCGGTGCCGGGTGTCGTTCGCCGACTGGATGCGGATGGATGTACGCTATATTCGGTCCCGATCGCTGTGGCACGACACCAAGCTGATCCTGCAAACGATTCCGGCGGTGCTTTTCCAGCGCGGCGCTCACTAACATGACTCCAGCGAGACCGGGCGGATGTGCCCTCTGCCGCCGAGGTGTCGAGGCGAGTCCAGGGAGGACGATGCCAGGGGAAGCGAGGCGACCGACGCGATGACAATGGAGGCTCCCACCCGACGGCCGCGCGTGCTGTTGAGTGCCTACGCCTGTGGTCCGGATCAGGGGTCCGAGCCTGGGGTAGGATGGAACCGTGCCCTGCAGGCGGCGCGGTACTGCGACACCTGGGTGTTGTGCGAGGACGGCCGCTATGGGGCGGCGGTCCGGCGCTACCTGGCCGACCACGGGCCGATTCCCGGCCTGGAGTTCGTCTACGTCCCGCGGACGGCGCTACAGTGCCGCGTGGGACGGGTGCCCGGATTGAGCTACCTGGCGTACAACCGCTGGCAGCGGAGCGCGCTGCGGGCGGCGCGGGCATTGCACACGCAGATCGGTTTCGACCTGGCCCACCAGGTGACCTTTTGCGGCTATCGCGAGCCGGGATATCTCTGGC
Organism: Gemmataceae bacterium; assembly: GCA_046350215.1. Lineage (GTDB taxonomy): Bacteria > Planctomycetota > Planctomycetia > Gemmatales > Gemmataceae > JAXMAU01. The sequence continues at coordinate 68,060 of JAXMAU010000023.1, forward strand.
GGCTGGGAGTGCCGTTCGTCTGGGGTCCGGTCGGTGGGACGCAGAATTACCCGTGGCGGTTTCTCGGCGTGTCGGGCTGGAAAGGCGTGGCCCGCGAGGGCGCCCGTAACGTGATGAACGCGGTGCAGATGCGGCTGAGCCTGCGGGTCCGCCGGGCGGTGCGTCACGCCGCGGCGGTGCTTGCCGCCAACACCACCGTGCAGGCCGATCTCGCCCGTGTCTACCGGATTCGTCCGGAAGTGCAGCTGGAAACGGGGCTGCGGGCGGTGGCAGCGGCCCCGCGCCCGCTGCCGCCCGAGGGGACCCCGCTTCGCATCCTGTGGTCGGGTGAGGTCCAGCCGTGGAAGGCGCGCTGCTGCTGATCCGTGGGCTGGCCAAAATGCCCGCCGACCGGCCGGTCGAGGTCCGCGTGCTGGGCCGCGGACCGCTGGAGCGATGCTGCCAGCGGCTCGCTGAGCGGCTCGGGGTTGCCGCCCGCATGCAGTGGCTGGGGTGGCTGCCGTTCCGGGAGGCGCTCGCCCAGTACGACTGGGCCGACGTGTTCGCCTTCACCAGTCTGCGCGACACTTCGGGTAACGTCGTACTCGAATCGCTGGCCGCCGGGGTGCCGGTGGTGTGCCTGGACCACCAGGGGGTTCACGACATGGTGACGCCGGGGTGCGGGATCCGCATCCCGGTGACGACGCCCGCCGAGGTGGTCGAGCGGCTGGCCGAGGCACTCACCCGGCTCGCCACCGATCGCGACCTGCGCGCCGAGCTGGGCCGCGGTGCGGTGGAACGGGCGCGGCACTACCTGTGGGACGTGCAGGGGGAACGGATGCTGGCCGTCTACCGGCGCGTGCTGGGCGACGGGTTCTGCTGGCAGCCGCGCGAGGCGGGCGACCGGACCCTTTGTGGAGCGAATCGGTAGCCGATGTCGCCCTCAATGCAAACGCTGGTGCAGGCGGTCCGCGCGGGCGTCCGCCCGGATGCGGTCAAGGCGATCGCCGGCCGGCTGAGCGCCGGCCTGGGGGATTTCCTGGGACCGGGGTCCGAGGGGCCGACCGGCATCCTGTTGTACCACCGAATCTGTCCGCATTACCCCGGCCTGCCGGCCCCGACCATGAACGTCACTCCGTCTCGGTTCCGCGCCCAGGTCCGCGGGCTGCTGGCGCTGGGGTTCGACATCTGGCCGTTGTCGCGGCTGCTCGACCACCAGGCCGCCGGCCGTCCCGTCCCGCCGCGCACGGTGGCGATCACCTTCGACGACACCCCGGCCTCGGTCTACCACTACGCCTGGCCGACGCTTCGCGAGCTGCGGGTGCCGGCCTGCAGTTTCCTGGCCACGGCCTACCTCGATAGCGACGATCCGTTCCCGTTCGACCCCTGGGGAGTGGCGCATGCGTCGCGGCTGCCGCCGGTCGCCTATCGATGTCTAACGTCCGCCCAGTGCAGGGAAATGCAGGACAGCGGGCTGATGGAGCTTGGCCCGCACACCCACACCCACGCCGACTTCCGCGGCCGGCCAGCCGACTTCGAGGCCGATCTCGCCCGCTCGGTGGCGGAGATGCGCGCGCGGTTCGGCAGCGGCGAGCTGTTCGCGTTCCCGTTCGGCCGGCGGGCGCTGGGCTTTGTGACGCCGGAGCTGCTGGCGGCGGCGCGGCGGACCGGGGTCCGCTGTGCGCTCACCACCGAGGCCGACCCCCTGCGCGCGGCGGACGACCCGTTCTGCTGGGGCCGATTTAACGTTTATGAGTGGGATACGGCCGGAACATTGGCCGGCAAGCTTTCTGGATGGTATGGTTGGGCACCACGAGTTCAGGAGTGGCTCGGGCAACGGGAGAACTAGGATTGCCGGAGAGCAGGGGGACGAGGCATGGCAACCACGATGGCGATACCGACGGAAACGCAGCCGGCGTCCGCGCCGGCGAACCGTGGCCGCTGGATGGCTCGCCTGCCGTGGTCCGCCCTGATGGCGCTGGCCGACCAGGCGACCGTGAGCGGCACCAGCTTCCTCGTCACCCTGTTGCTCGGCAGATACGCCACGCCGGAACAGCTGGGGTTGTACACGCTTGGCTTCACCCTTCTGGTCCTCCTGGTGTGCGCCTTTGACGCGCTGATCACGTCGCCGTACACGCTCTACGGCAACCGCTGCGATGAGCCAGAGCGACGCATCCTCGCCGGGGCCGCCCTCGTCCACCATTTCGCCCTCACCGGCATTGCCGTCGCCTTCCTGGCGGGGGTGGCCGGGTTGTCGATCGCGCTGGGCCAGGCGGACCTGGGCCGGGTGCTGCTGGTGCTGGCGGCCCTCGCCCCACTGATCCTGTTGCGGGAGCTGGCCCGCCGGATCAGTTTCGCCGAGCATCGGCCCGGATGGGCGTTTGCCGTGGACGCCGCCGTCAGCGCCCTTCAGATTGGGTTGCTCCTCGGGCTGGTGTTCCTGGCACGGCTGACGGCGATCAGCGGCCACCTGGCGACCGGGATCGCCTGTGCGCTGGCCGGGTGCGGCTGGCTGTGGCTGTGGCGAGGCCAGTTCCGGATCGACCGGGCGACGCTCGTGCCGACGGCGCGGCGGAACTGGCGGTTCGGCCGCTGGGTGCTCGGCTCGCAGGGGATTGGCGTGACACACGGCTTCGCCGTCCACTGGCTGCTGCTGTTCTGGAGCGACCCGTCCGCCACCGGCGCGTATGCCGCATGCCTGACGGTGGTATTGCTGTCCAATCCGTTCCTGTTCGGCATGGTCAACCATCTCGGTCCCGTGGCGGCGCGAGCGTACAACCGGGCTGGCGTGGCCGGCGTTCGGGGGGTGGTCTGGAAGAGTCTGGCGCTGTTCGCGGTGGTGATGGGCGGGTTCAGCGGCACCATCCTGCTCATGGCCGGGCCAGTGCTGCGGCTGTTCTATCGCGACACCTACGACGGACTGGAGCCGGTGGTACGGGTGCTGGCGGTGGTGGTATTCGTCACCGGGATGGGCATGGCGATGGACGTCGGCCTTCGCGCCCAGGAGCGGGCCGACCTGTCGTTCCGCACCAGTGTGGTCAGCCTGGCGGTCACGGTATCGGCCGCCTGCTTGCTGATCCCGTTCGCTGGCGTGCCCGGCGCGGCCTGGGGCTACCTGCTGGGCACCGTGGCCGGCACGGGATTGCGCGGGGTGCTGTTGCTCCGCTGCTGGCGGGAGGTGACGCCATGAGCGGCGATCCGCTGCCGGTGGCGCTCGCGCCGGACGGTTCGCGGCGGGGCCTCGGTCTGGTTCTGGTGTTCGTGTGGGCGCTGACGCTGCTGACGTTCAGCATGCCCGGCCGCGACGGGCCTTACACCACCGAGAAAATGGACGTGCTGGGCGCTGACCAAGCTGGCGGTCCGGTTCCTGGCCCTGGGATGTTGCGGCTACCTTCTGGTGCGGGATCGAGACCGGCGGCAGACCGGCGCGGTGCTGGCCTTGCTGGCACCACTGTTCGGCTTCCTCGGCTGGGCGATCCTCTCGGCCGGCTGGTCGGCGATACCGGGGTTCTCTCTGGCGCAGGCGTTCAGCCTGGTCGTCCTGCTGCTGCTCAGCGCGGTGATCGGGTCGCTGTGGCGGGACGAGCGAGACACGCGGACGCTGCTACTTCACCTGGCGCTGGCGCTGCTGGTGGTGGCGACGGCGATCCTGGCGGTCGACCGTATCAACCACGACATCAGCGGAATGAACCGCGACGATCACCTGTTCGAACAAGGCTCGATCGGCCTGGTGCATCCGACCAGTGCCGGGGCAACCGCATCGCTTGGGCTGGTCCTGGTAACTGGGCCGTGGCTGCTGTGGGGCTGGACATGGACCCGCCGGCTGCTGGTGCCGGCGCTGGTGATCCATAGCGCGCTACTCGTCCTGGCGATGAGCCGCATGGCGCTGGGGATGGCCGTGTTGGTGGTCGGGTTGATCCTGCTGTGGTTCAGCCCGAAGCGGGCACTGGCGGCGGGGGTGTTCGCGGGGTGCGTGGGCGGGTTGCTGTACCTGGTGATCGACCCGGAGTTGTCGCTGGTGGAGTCGCTCGCCCGGCAGACCAGCTCGTCGGTGAGTCGCGGCGAGTCGGCCGAATCGCTGACGTCGCTGACCGGGCGAACGGCGCTGTGGGACGCCATCTGGGTGGAGATCTGGCAATCGCCGCTGATCGGCCACGGCTACTTTGTCACTTCGCGTAAGGGGTTACTCGATGTGTGGAGTGGGCCGGCCAATCGATCGGCGCACAACGTCTTTCTCCAGGTGCAGGTGACGACCGGGCTGGTTGGGCTGCTGCTGTTCCTGTGGGGGTTTGGGCAGGTGGCGCTGGCGGTGGTGCGGGCGGCGCTCAGCCGGACGCGGCGGCGGCCGGAGCCGTTGCTCGGCTTCCTGGCGGTGATGGCGATCTGGTACGCCGGCTGGTCGCAGCTGTGCGAGTCGTTCATGGGATCGGTCCAGCCGGAGGCGGTGGTGTTCTACTGCGTCCTCGGCCTAGCGCTGGGGATGGCCAGCCGGCACCGCGTCGCCGCGTCGACGGTGCCGGCGTCTGGCGCCGCCGAAGTTGAGACGGTGATTCCCAGGCCGACATCCCCGATTCGGCGGGAGGTGGCGGCGTCATGAAGGTCCTGCTCTGCCACACCTTCTACCAGCAGCAGGGCGGGGAAGACGTCTCGTTCGCCGCCGAGGCCGACCTGCTCGAACGCTGCGGCCACGAGGTGATTCGCTACACCCGGCACAACGACGCCCTGAGCGGGATGAGCCGGATCGGCGCCGCATGGCGGACGTTCTGGAACGGCGCGGTTTATCGGGAGGTGCGACGACTGATCCGCGAGCGGCGGCCGGAGGTGATGCACTGCACCAATACCTTCCCGCTGCTGTCTCCGGCGATCTACTACGCGGCGCGGGCGGAGCGCGTGCCGGTGGTTCAGTCTTTGCGGAACTACCGGCTGATGTGCCCCAGCGCTGTCTTCCTCCGCGACGGCAAGGTGTGCGAGAGCTGTCTGGGAAAGGGGTTGGCGTGGCCCGGCGTGATCCACCGCTGCTACCGCGGCAGCCTGGCCGGCTCGGCGGTGGTGGCGGGCATGCTGGCGTGGCACCGGCTGATCGGCACCTGGCGGAACGCCGTCGATTTGTACTTCACCCCGTCCGCCTTCGCCCGCGGCAAGTACATCGAGGCCGGATTCGATCCGGCGCGGGTGGCGGTGAAACCGAACTTCATCGACCCGGACCCTCGCCCCGGCCAGGGCGACGGCGGCTACGCCATCCTGGTCGGCCGGCTGGCGGAAGGGAAGGGGATCGACACCGTGCTGGCCGCCTGGGCACGTTGCCCCGAGGCGCCGCCGTTGTGGTTCGTTGGCGACGGCCCTCTCGCCGACACGGTGAGGGCCGCGGCGGCTGCCGATTCGCGTATTCGCTTACTCGGTCACCGCCGCCATGCCGAGGTGCTCGAACTGGTCGGGGCGGCGGCGTTCCTGGTGATGTCGTCGACGTGGTACGAGACGTTCGGCCGTACCATCATCGAGGCGTTCGCCCGCGGCACCCCGGTGCTGGCCTCGCGCCTGGGGGCGATGGCCGAGCTGGTCGAGGACGGCCGCACCGGGCTGCTGTTCACCCCCGGCGACGCCGCCGACCTGGCCGCCTCGGTCCGTCGCATATCGACCGACCGCGGCATCGTCGCGCCGATGCGCGCCGAGGCCCGCCGCGTCTACCTGGAGAAGTACACCGCCGACCGCAACCTGCCGCAGCTGCTCGCCCTCTACGAACGGGCGCAGACGCTGCATGCGGCACGGACCGTGCTGCCGCGGCGAAGGGGATTGATATCCTGAGCAGATGCCGGTGTGGCCGATGTGGGGCTGACAACGAGAGGTGGAAGCGTGAGCGTCGCGGTGATCACGGGATCGGCGGGTTTGATCGGGTCGGAAGCGACTCGCCACTTCGCCGGCCAGGGCATGGACGTGCTCGGCATCGACAATGACATGCGCCGGGAGTTCTTCGGCCCGGAGGCGTCGACGACCTGGCAGCGGCAGCGGCTGGAAGAGCAGCTGGCGCGGCGCTATCGCCATCACGCCATCGACATTCGCGACACCGACGCTATCGATCGTCTGTTTCGCGACCACGGCCGCGACGTTCGGCTGGTCGTTCACACGGCGGCGCAGCCGTCGCACGACTGGGCGGCGCAGGCGCCGCTGGTCGACTTCGGCGTGAACGCCGTCGGCACGCTGAACCTGCTCGAAGCCACTCGCCGGCACGCCCCCGACGCGGTGTTCCTCTTCACCTCGACGAACAAGGTCTACGGCGACACGCCCAACCGGCTGCCGCTGGTCGAGCAGGAGCTGCGCTGGGAGATCGACCCGTCGCACCCGTACCGCGAAGGCATCCCGGAGACGATGTCGATCGACGGTACGCTGCACAGCGTGTTCGGCGCGTCGAAGGTGGCGGCCGACGTGATGGTGCAGGAATATGGGCGCTATTTCGGGCTGAAGACCGCCTGCTTCCGCGGCGGTTGCCTGACTGGCCCGAACCACTCCGGCACGCAGCTGCACGGCTTCCTCGCCTACCTGATGAAATGCACCGCCACCGGCACGCCGTACACCGTGTTCGGCTACCACGGCAAGCAGGTCCGCGACAACATCCACAGTGCCGACCTGATCCGTGCCTTCGACGCCTTCTTCCAGGCGCCGCGTGCCGGCGAGGTGTACAACATCGGCGGTGCGCGGTTCAGCAACTGCTCGATGCTGGAAGGTATCCGCATCTGCGAGGAGATCGTCGGCCGACCGCTCCAGTGGCAGTACTCGGAGACCAATCGCACCGGCGACCACATCTGGTGGATCAGCGACGTCGGCAAGTTCGCCAATCACTATCCCGAATGGCGGTTGACTTACGACGTGCCGCGGATCTGCCGCGAGATCTACGAGGCGAACGCCGATCGGTGGCGGGCCGGCAAGGAACCCACGGGGGAACGATGATCGACCGCGGTAAGCACGACGTTCTCGGCGTCCACATCGACGCCGTCGACTACGAGGCGGCGGTGGACCGGGTCGCGCGGGCGGCGCACGACGGCCGCGGCTACGCCGTGTCGGCGCTGGCGGTTCACGGCGTCATGACCGGCGTACTCGACCGCGAGCATCGGCACCGCCTCAACGCCTTCGAGATGCTGGTGCCCGACGGCCAGCCGGTGCGGTGGGCGCTCAACCTGCTGCACCGCACGCGGCTGACCGATCGGGTGTACGGCCCGAACCTGATGCTGCGGGTGTGCGCACGGGCCGCCGCCGACGGGCTGCCGATCTTCCTGTTTGGCGGGTCGGCCGAACTGCTCGCGGCGCTGCAAACGAAGCTGCTCGGCCTGTACCCGACATTACAGATCGCTGGAGTGCGGTCATCCCTGTTTCGCCGCATGACCGACGCGGAGGAGACGGCGCTGGTCGACGAGGTGAAGCGGAGTGGGGCGACGATCCTGTTTATCGGTCTGGGATGTCCGCGTCAGGAAGTGAGCGCGTTCGAGCTGCGGCAGCGGCTGAACATGCCGCTGATCGCCGTCGGGGCGGCGTTCAACTTTCACGCCGGGCTGCTGCCGCAGGCGCCGCCAGGATGGCAACGGCGCGGGCTGGAGTGGCTGTTCCGCTTGACCCGCGAGCCGACCCGGCTGTGGCGGCGCTACCTGCTGCTCAACCCGCTGTACCTGACGCTGCTCGGCTGCCAGGCGATGGGCCTGCACCCCATCGTCACCGGCCGCCCGCCGTCGACGCGCGTGCGCTACGGGTAAAGGCGTTCGCGGAGTGATAGATGACGCACTTCCTCTGCGGTACAATCAGTGTACTCGCGAGGGACGACGACATGGGCCGAGACACGTTTACTGCAATGAAGGCGTCAGTAGCATAATTGCATATCGATAAGCCGTTACTCGGTCGTTACCCAAACAGGTCGAGGACCGGCTTGCCGGTGCTGGCGCGGACGGAGAAGCCGTCCTGGCTGATCGGCGTTTGCGGCGGGATGTCGAGGCCGTGCAGCAGGGTGGCGGTGAAGTCCTCCGGCGACACCGGACGATCCTTGACGTAGGCCGCCTGACTGTCGGAGGCGCCGTACACCGCGCCGCCGCGAACGCCGGCGCCAGCCAGCATGGCGGAGTAGCACGCCGGCCAGTGATCGCGGCCGATCGCCGCCCCGCCGCGGCTGATCTTCGGCGTGCGGCCGAACTCGCCCACCAGCACCACAAGCGTATCGTCGAGCATGCCGCGGACGTGCAGGTCGTCGAGCAGCGCCGATACCGCCTGGTCGCAGCAGGGCAGCGCCCAGCCGAGGCCGTTCCAGCCGTTGCCGAAGATGTCGATGCCGGCGTTGCCGTGCATGTCCCACGTCTCGATGCTCAGGAACTTGTCGCCCGGCGCCAGTCCACACCAGGCGACCACGCTCACCAGCCGCACCCCCGCCTCGATCAGCCGCCGCGCCAGCAGCAGGTTCTGCCCGAGCGGGTGCCGGCCATAACGGTCGCGGACGCGCGTCGGCTCGCGGTCGATGTCGAACGCCCGCCGCGCCGCCGAGCCGGACAGCAGATCGAACGCCCGCGCGCGGAACCGGCCGAGCGCGTCGCTGCCCGCGGACGGTTGCTGTGCCTCGACCTGCTCCAGCAGTCGCAGCCGGTCGCGGACGCGGTTGACGGTCATGCCATCGGCGGTATCGAAGGCGCGGACGCGGAAGGCCGGGTTGGCCGGGTGGTCGTCGTGGGTGTGGCCGACCAGCAGCGGGGTGTACGCCATGCCGATCGTGCCGCCGGTCAGGTAGGTCGCCTCCGGCGGCATCGCCCCGCCGCCGAACTTTTGCAGCCAGACATGCGACGGCACCGACGCCGACGACGGGCGCAGCTTCGACACGATGGCCGAACGACGGTGCGGACAGCCGGCGCCGACTGGCCGGCGAGCAGCATCCGGTTGGCGATGTCGTGGACCGGGACGTGATGGCTCATCGAGCGGATCACCGCGTAGCGATAGCCCGGCCGGCCGCGGCATCAGCTCGCCAACACGGAACCCCGGCACGCTTCAGGCGATCGGCCGGTACGGACCGCGGATCTCCGACGGGCCGTTCGGCTTGGGGTCCCACGAGTCGAGCTGGCTCAGCCCGCCGTACTGGAAGATGAAGATGCACGACCTGTCGCGTCGGGACGTACCGGCCGGCGCGCCGCAAGCTGCGGCAGGACAGCCCGAGAGCCGACAGCCGCCGACCTGGAAGCAGCCGGGCGCGGAAGCGAGAGTGAGCAGGCGGGACGGTCATGGACGCTCCGGCGGGTGGCGCGCGCTCCGATGGTACGCCATCGCCACGCTCGCATCAAGGCGGCAGTATCACTTACTGACTCAGCGCGGCCGGACCAGCCGCTGCGGCACCAGCTCGGGGAGGTACTTGACCGGCAGCGTGCCGTGGTCAGCGCGGCCTCGTGATACCGGCCGAGGTCGAACCGCTCACCCATCTTCCGCTGCACCTTCTGCCGCAACGTGTAGAACGCCATTCGGCCGACGAAGTACGTCGACAGCTGACACGAACTCTGCTTGGCGCGGATCACCTTGCCGACCGCCTCGCCCTCCGACTGGTACGCCTGCCGCACCAGCAGATCCATCGCCTGCTCGTCGGTCATACCGGTGCAGTGCATCTTGTGATCGAGGATGGCGTTGGCGACGGCGCGGAGATACCACTTCAGCTGGCTCAGCCGCAAGCGCCAGGTCGCGGTCGCCGAATCCCTGGTCGATCATCATCTGCTCGGTGTACACCGCCCAGCCCTCGGCGAACACGCCCGACTGCAGCACGCGGCGGATCAGCGACGGGTGCCGGTTCGAGTATTCCAGCTGGACGTAGTGGCCGGGATAGGCCTCGTGGATGGTGAGCAGGTGCATCATCGCCCGGTTGTACTCCTGCAGGAAGCTCTCCTGCCGGCGGTTGTCCAGTGGCCCGGCGGCGGGCTGGATGGCGTAGTAGCTCGACGCCTTCGGATCGAGCGGCGCGCCGGATTGAGGTAGGCGACGCTATTGCCCCTCTGGAACTCCGGCATCTCGATGATGCGGCAGCGATCCGGATCGGGTAGCCGCAGGATGTCGGCCTTGCGGATGAAGGCGCGGAGTTGCTCGGCGGACGACCTCGCCACGTCGATCAGTTCGGTCCCCTTGCCGTGGTCACGGTTGATGACGTCGAGGACGCGGGCGACGGTGTCGCGGCGGCCGGCCTCGTCGTCGGGCGGGAGCGACTTGCCGGGGTGCGTCTTGCTCCACAGCTGCCGGGCGACGACGTACATCTCCCGTTGCACGCGGGCAAACTCGGCCTCGGCGTCGTTGAGCACCTGCTCGGCCGTCAGCCCGGCGTTCAGTTCCAGCGGCAGCTTGGCCGCGAACCGCTCCTTGCCCAGCCGCCACTCGCCGCTGGCGCGCGGCAGCAGCGTTTTTTCGAGGAAGGTCTGGTAGTCCTTGAGCAGCGCGACGGCGCGGCGGCACGGCTCGCGGAGGGCGCTGGTGGCCGGGTTCTCGCCGGACAGCTCGTAGATGCCGTTCTCATAGAACGCGATGGCGCCGCGGTTCTGGCGCACCGCCGTCTCGACGATCACCTTCGGCGGGTTTTTCAGATTCGCCCGTGCCGCCGCGACGATGCGCGGGAACTGGTCGATGCGCGCCGCAGCATTCTTGACGTTGACCACCTTCGGCTGCGTCGACTGGGCAAACAGCAGATACACGCTGTCGGTCAAGTAGTCATTGTAGACGCGCGGGTCGTCCTCGAACGCTCGCTGGTTCGCCAGCAACCACAGCTTGTACGTCAACTCGTGCCGGAAGATTTCCAGGTCGATCTGTGCCGGGCGCGACAGTTTGGCCCGATCGAGTTTGCGCTCCAGCTCGGCGAGCGTTTCCTCGTAGTGCCGCTTCCAGCCGGCCCGCGCCGCGGCGGACACGTCGTCGAGCCGGTGGTCGAAGCGATGATCGCCCAGACGGGTGGCGTCGAGCGGGCGGGCGCGGAACTCGCGATCGAGATACGCCTGAAACAAGGCCGTCAATCGGGCGTCCTCACTCTCGGCGGCGAGCGCCGCCGGAATGGCGAGCAGCCCGCCCATGATTAATAGTATGGCATTACTCAAAAGAGAGCGGTTCATCGGTGCAGGTTCCTTCGGGGGTGAAGCGGATACGGCGGTCGGCGTGCCACGGCGTCGGTCCAGCGTCGCGGCCGTCCAGCAGGCGGAGGAGGGTGTTCATCGGGTTGAACGCGGCCAGCCGCCGCAGGCCGACGTAGGAGGTGGTCAGCCGCGGGTTGATCTCGATCACCCAGGCCGCCCCGTCGGCGATCACCACGTCCACGCCGACGTAGCCGGCCAGCCCCGGCACCGCGGCGATGGCGCGTTCGCTGGCGGCTCGCACCAGCGCATCGTCGGCCGGCGCGACGGGGACGGCACCACCGGCGTAGCGGAACCGGCCGTCGTCGCTCAGGGTTTGCTCACACGCTGGCAGGGCGACCCGGTCGCGCGGCCCGATCAGCCAGGAGATGCTGCGATGCGCCAGCCGGCCGGGGACGAACTGCTGCGCGATCAGCTCGCCGGTCCAGCCCTCGGCGCGGGCGGTCTGCAAGGCGGCCTCGACGTCTGCCCGCGTCTCGACGCGGAAGATCGCCTGCGCGCCGACGCCGAAACGCGGCTTGACCACGCACGGCAGGCGAAGGTCACAGAGCGGCCACGTCGCTGGCGTCGGTACGCCGGCGTCGCTCAACCGGCGAGCCAGTTCAAGCTTGTCGGCGGTCAGCCGCACCGCCTCCGGCGCCGGGCCGAGCAGCCGACTACCGGCCTCGACGACCCACTCGCAGCGGCGGGCGAGCAGGTCGTCGCACTCGGGGGCGATCACCAGGCAGGCGTCGACCTCGCCCGCGAGCCGGCGAAACGCTTCCTCCTCGCCCGCCGGGTCACAGCGATGCACAACACAGGGCGGTACACGCTCGGCCCGGTCGGCGGCGATGAGCGTGTGGACTTCCACGCCGGGACACGCGGCCAGGTCGGCGATCACGGCGGTGAGCATCGCCAGCCCCTCGGTGCGCAGCGACGCCGCCCCCGGCTGGCCGTCGAGGGCGCCGGTGGACAGGTATTCATAGGCCAGGACGCGCATCGTCATGACAATGGCCGCCGGGGAGGATGGTGCAGATATGGTAGAATCGTCGCATGTCCTGTCGAGCGCGCTCTGCCTGCTTCTTCCCTCTGTGTCCCTCTGTGTCCTCTGTGGTGAGGGTCTGATGACCGAAGCGGAATGGCGCGAGGCCGGTGAGCTGCGGACGATGATGGAGTTCATCCGACAGCGGACGAGCGGCGCAAGCTCCGCCTGTTCGCCGTCGCCTGCGTCAGCGAGCGCGCCACCTGCTCGTCGACGTGCCGATCGTCACCGCGCTGGAGACGGCCAGGCGGTTCGCCGACGGGCAGGCGGACCGGCAGGAGCTGCTGGCGGCGGAGGCGGCGGCGTTCGAGCTGGTGCGGACGGCGACCTTCGCACCACCGCGTCCGCCCCCACCTGGGCGGCCGCTCGCGCCGCCGCCCGCGCCGCCACGCTCGATCCGTTCGCCGCCGCGATGGGGGCCGCCTACGTCTCCGTCCTGGCTCATGTGCCGTGGGTGTTCGACGACGACGGCCGGACCGTTCACCGTGGCGACGAGGTAGCCCGCGCCGAGGTCTGGCGGCGACAGTGCGACCTCCTCCGCGAGATCATCGGCAATCCGTTTCGCCCTGGCTGGCTGAGCGCTGAGTGGCTGCGCTGGAACGACGAGATTGTCGCACGGCTGGCGGCGGAGATCTTCCAGACCGGCCGGTATGACGAACTGCCCGTTCTCGCGGACGCGCTGGAGGACGCCGGCTGCGACTGCCGCGACCTGCTCGACCACCTGCGCCGGCCCGGCGGACACGTCCACGGCTGCTGGGCGCTCGACCTGCTGCTCGGCCGCTGATCCACGGTCACGACGTCAGCGGATAGCCGCGCTGCCGCCAGTCGCGGATCCCGCCGTCCATCGAGATCACATTCGTGTACCCCATCTTCTGCAGGTTGTCCGCCGCCAGGGCCGAGCGAAACCCGCCGCCGCAGTAGAGGATCAGCTCGACCGCCGGGTCGGGGAATTTCGCCTCGACGTCGCGTTCGAGGATGCCCTTGCCGAGATGGATCGCGCCGGGCAGGTGGTCGCGGGCGTACTCACTCTCCTCGCGCACGTCGATCACCGTCAACCGCTCGCCGCGGTCCAGCCGCGCCTTGACGGCGTCGACGGTCGTCTCGCGGACGCGCGACCGCGCATCGTTCACCAGCTGCAAGAACCGCGGGGCATGCTGCATCGCCATCGCCGACCTCCGGACCGGGGAGACGTTCGGACATCAGTATAGCAACTCGCCACGGGCGTGGGCGACGGTCAGGGCGTTCCGTATCGTATCCGCATTGTGCCCTGCCGATTCATCGACCCAGGTGTGACCATGGCATTCTTTCCCGAGATCGACAAGATTCGTTACCAAGGCCCCGATTCGACCGACCCGCTCAGCTTCCGGCACTACAACGCCGACGAGGTGGTCGAGGGGAAGACGATGAAGGAGCACCTCCGCTTCGCGGTGTGCTACTGGCACACCATGCGGGGGACCGGCAACGACCCGTTCGGCCCCGGCTGCGCGGTGCGGCCGTGGGAGGACGGCACCGACTCGGTGGAGATGGCGGTCAAGCGCGTGCGGGTGATGTTCGAGTTCGTCGAGAAGCTCGGCGCCCCCTACTACTGCTTCCACGACCGCGACGTCGCTCCTGAAGGCAAGAACCTGCGCGAAACCAACGCCAACCTCGACACCGTCGTCAAGGCGCTGGCCGAGGAGCAGAAGCGGACCGGCGTGCAGCTCTTGTGGGGCACCGCCAACCTGTTCAGCAATCCGCGCTTCGTCCACGGCGCTTCCACCAGTCCCAACGCCGACGTGTTCGCCTACGCCGCCGCGCAGGTGAAGAAGGCGATGGAGGTGACGCACCAGCTGGGCGGCATCAACTACGTCTTCTGGGGCGGCCGCGAGGGGTACAACTGCCTCTACAACACCGACCTGAAGCGCGAACTCGACCACCTGGCGAAGTTCTTCCACCTGGCGGTCGACTACAAGAAGCAGATCGGCTTCACCGGACAGTTCCTGATCGAGCCGAAGCCGAAGGAACCGACCGTCCACCAGTACGACTTCGACTGCGCCGCCGTCGTCGCCTTCCTGCGCAGCTACGGGCTGGCCGATCACTTCAAGCTGAACGTCGAGACCAACCACGCCACGCTCGCCGGCCACACCATGATGCACGAGCTGACCTATGCCTCGATCAACGGCATGCTCGGCTCGATCGACGCCAACCGCGGCGACCTGCTGCTCGGCTGGGACACCGACCAGTTCCCCAGCGATCTGTATTTGACGTCCCAGTGCATGCTGGTCATCCTCGGCCAGAACGGTCTGGCGCCGGGCGGCGTCAACTTCGACGCCAAGGTCCGCCGCGACAGCTTCGAGCCGGTCGACCTGTTCCACGCCCACATCGGCGGCATGGACGCCTTCGCGCACGGCCTGAAAATCGCCGCGAAGATCCGCGCCGACGGCGTGCTGCGCGACTTCGTCAAGACCCGCTACGGCTCGTGGGACAGCGGCATCGGCGCGAAGGTCGAGAAGGGCGAAGTGGGCTTCAAGGAGCTGGAGACGTACATGCTCGACAAGGGCGACGCCGCTGCGAACGTCTCCGCTCGCCAGGAGATGCTCGAACACATCATCAACCGCTACATCCGCTGACCGTCCACCGGGGCCGGCTGCCCGCCCGCTGCGGCGCGGGCGGCCGCCTCCTTGCGGGCGAACAGCCGCAGCACCACCGCCGCCTCGATCAGCTGCCGGGCGAGCAGCCCCAGCAGCACCCACGGCAGCAGGTCGCCGAAGACGATCAGCCTGTTGAGATCGCCCGACGCCATGCCGTGCAGCTGTTCGCGGACCGTCGTCCACTGCCACCACCACGCCGCCAGTAACACCACCGCCATGCCGACGGCGCACGCCGCCTGGATGACGTAGCGGCGGCGCGTGAGTGCCACCAGGCCGTACAGCTTGACGCGGATCGGTTGCATGAGCCGTCTCCACGGTTCAGCGGCGGGCTTCCTCGACCGCCTGCAGGATGGTGCGGAGGAACGCCGGCAGATCGTCGGGCTTGCGGCTGGTGATCAGGTTGCCGTCGCGGACCACCTCGGCGTCGACGTAGGTGGCGCCGGCGTTGATCACGTCGTCCTTGATGGCGAAGAAGCAGGTCGCTTTCTTGCCCTTGAGTGCCCTGGTCGAACAAAGCACCCACGGGCCATGACACACCGCCGCCACCACCTTGCCGCCTGACGCCATCGCCTCGGTGAGCCGCAACACCGCCGGGTCGCGGCGCAGGTAATCGGGGGCGAACCCGCCGGGGATGACGAGTACGTCGAAGTCGTTCGCCGACACGTCGCGAGCCGCCCGGTCGCTCTTGCACGGATAGCCGAGCTTGCTCGGGTAGCTGTGACCGCCCTCCGGACCGACCACCGTCACCTGACAGCCGGCCTCTCGCAAGCGGTAGACCGGATACCAGACCTCCATTTCCTGATACTGCTGCTCGACGAGCACGCACGCGCGGACGCCCTGCATGGTCATGTCCCTATCTCCCGAAGGATGAACCGGGCGATCACTTCAGGTTATCGCGCAGCCAGTGGACAGTCTGTTCCAGTCCCTCGGCGAACGTGGTGCGGGGGACGTAACCTAGCTCACGGCGGGCGCGGTCGATCGAGAAGTCGAGATTCAGGCCCAGAAACTTCAGCCGTCCCTGCGTCAGCCGCGGCGGGTTTGGATCGCCGATCGCCCGCGCGAACCCCTCCATCAGCGTGGCGGCGATGCGCGCCACCCACAGCGGCACGCTGCTCGTCGGTCGCGGCACCCCGACACCGTCGGCGATGCCGTCGATGAACTGGCGCTTCGACACCCGCTCACCGTCGGTCAGATTGTAGACGCGGCCGATCACCCCGTCCTTCTCCGCCGCCAGCAGCGCCGCCTCCACGAGATTGCCGACGTAGATGGTGTTCAGCGCCTGATTGCCTGATCCCAGGTAGCGGACGACGCCGTTGCGCAGGTTTTCCACCAGTCGCGGCACCACCGTGCGGTCGCGCGGGCCATAGATGAATCCGGGCCGCAGCACCACCAGCGGCAGGCCGTGCTGTGCGGCGACCTCCAGCGCCAGCCGCTCGGCCTCGACCTTCGACTGCGTGTAGCCGTCGATGTGCCGCGCCGGCAGCGGTTCATCCTCGGTGGTGCCGTGGTGATCGCGAGCGGCGTAGACGCCCAGGCTGGAGATGTGGACGAAGCGGGAGAGCGGCCGGCCGCGGCAGGCGTCCAGCAGTGCCCGCAGCCCGTCGACGTTCACTGCCCGGTAGCGCTCGACCGGCCCCCAGTCGCCCACCTTGGCGGCGCAGTGGAACACCAGATCGACACCGTCGACCGCCGCCGGCAAGGTCGCCGGTTCGGCGAGGTCGCCGCGAACCACCTGCGCCCCGATCGCTTCCAGAAAGCCGGTGTCCGAGCCGGCGCGGGCCAAACCGCGGACGATCCAACCGCGGCGCAGACACGCCTCGGCCAGATGACCGCCGACGAATCCGGTGGCGCCTGTAATCAGGCAGATGCGCGACATGACTCACCGCTGGAGGAAGCCCGCCGACCTGCTTCCCCACCGGGGACAGGACACAGGATCTCCTGTTGTCATCGGAGATCGGACCGCCGCTGACAAGGGGGCGGCCGTGCCGGCGCGGTGCCGCCGCCGCTACACCCGCTCCAGCGCCGGCGTCGGGCGCGCGACCCGGAGCGGACGACGGCAGCTTGGGCAGGCGATCAGATCGGTCGGCAGCTGCAACAGCTCCGCGGTGTGCCTGCAGCCGGGACAGCAGACGCGAAACGTCCGTTTCACCCGCGACTTGCCGAAGAAGCGATCGAGCAGCGTCGGGTCGTCCTTCAGCTGGGCGCGGGCGACCACCACCAGCGGGCTGTCGTCCAGCCCGTCGATCGCCACCCGGTGAACCTGCCCGTCCTCTCCCCCGAACGCCACCTGCCCACCCGAAGGCGCCAGCGTCCCGCTGATCGCGCGCAGGGGAGACTGGACCTGGGCGATCGTCTCGAACGCCGGCAGCGTCAGCAGGAAGATCCGGCCCGCCCCGTCGGCGGCCACCAGGTGCGCCCCGTCGAGCAGGCAACAGCAGGCGCGAACGTCGGTGCCGAGGTTCACCGACCCGACCAGTGCGAACCGTTCCAGGTCCCACAGGCACAGCTGGCCGTCACGTCCGCCGCTCACCGCCAGCCGGCCGTCCGGCGCCAGCGTCAGACAGGTCACCCGGTCGCGGTGGGCGGTCAGCGAGGCGACTTCCTGCAGGTGCGACAAATCCCAGACCTTGATCGTGCCATCGTGCGACCAGGACAGCAGCCGCCCGCCGTCGGGGGTAAACACGCAGCCGGTCACGATGTCGCGGTGGCCGAGCAGGTTGCGCCCTTCCCGCTCCTTGCCGACGACCCGCACCGTGACGTGCCGGTCCCACGAGCAGGTCGCCAGTTGCTCGCCGTTGGGCGAGAAGCAGATGCCGGAAATCGGCCGCGTGTGCGCGACGAAGGTGAGCACGGCCTGCAATGACACCCCGTCCCAGACGGCGAGCAGTCCTTCCATCGACCCCGACAGCCATTTGGACCCGTCCGGCGACACGGCGCAGCAGGACAGCGGCTTGGGACTCGCCTGGAACGACACGCGCGACGCGCCGGTGGCGGCGTCCCACAGGCGAAGATAGCCGTCCCACCCGCCCGACAGGACGAACGCCCCGTCGGGAGTGTAGGCACAGGAGTAGACTTCCCCGTTGTGCCGCTCCGCGACGGCTTCGGTGGGCAGCGGGCGGATCTGGGCCACGTTCGTCACCATTCCACATCTCGCGACTGGGACCGGCGCTCGCCTCATTGGCTGAGGGAACGCCACTCAACCATAGCTCACGCCGGGGTTGTTCGCCAGTCGGCGCCGCCGCCAGCGGAAATCGGATTCCCTCCTTGACGCCGGCCGGCGGGCGGGCAGAATGAGGGGGCTGGTGTCGATCGTTCGTTCCCCAGCGCCTCACGAGCGGGCGACTGGTGGCCGGGAAGCCGATGGCCGCGCATTCCGGAGGGGACGTGATGCGACCGATCCTGCTGCTGGCGCCTGACGGCCTCGTCTCCGCCACCGTCCACCGGCTGCTGGAGCGGGCCGGCTACGGGGTGACCGTCTGCCATGACGAGCTACCGTCGCTGTCGGCGGTCCGCTTTCGCCGGCCGACGCTGATCGTCCTGGCCGTCCCCGCCGCCCGCGCCCGTGCCGTGTGTCTGGCACTCAAAACCGACCCGGTTACCAGCCGTATCCCGGTCGTGCAAATGCGCGACGAGTCCGCCATGGACCGGCTGACCGCCGAACCCGACGCCGTCTTCGCCGACCTGTCGCCGCCGCGCTTCCTTGCCGCCGTCACCGCCGCGATCGCTGTGCAGCGAAGCCGCACGCGCGAAGGCGTCCACGCCGACCTGCGTCTGCGGGTGCCGAGTGATGCGGGAGAGCTGAATCCGCTCAACGATTGCCTGCGTGGCTGGTCGGCCGCCTGCGGTCTGACTGCGCTCGGGGTCCACCAGCTGACCCTGGCGGTGCATGAACTGGTCGCCAACTCGATGGAGTGGGGGCACCGCTACCAGCGGTCCCGCCCGGTGCGGCTGCACGGTCGACTGGATGTCGAGAAGGTGTCGGTGCTGGTGTCGGACAGCGGGCCGGGGTTCGACCGCTATAACTTGCCACATGCCGCCCGTCCTGGCGACCCGGTCAGCCACCTGCGGGTACGCGCGGCCATGCACCTTCGCGACGGCGGCTTCGGCATCCTGATGGCGCGCGGGCTGGTCGACCACCTGTGCTACAACGAGGCCGGCACCGAGGGCCTCATCATCCAGTACCTGCGCCAGCCGCGCCAACGGCCCGCCCGCTCCGGCTACCACCTGCTCACCGATCACCCCGGTTGACCGGCGGCGCGACCGGGTCGTCCGTGGTCCTGCTTCGTCATGTCCTGTCGTCCTGTGATTCGGGCAGGCGGCCGTCACAGTTTGCCCTCTCCGCCGTAAATGGAATGGGTAAAGACCCATGGTGGTATCGGCGGGAGTGGACCATGACGCGGCGGACGACCCTCAATCTGCTGGCCCTGCTCCTGACCCTCGCGGTCCCGTTCACGCCGGCGGCGAACGCGGCCGAGCTGAAGCGGCTCCACATCCTGATGGTGTTCGACAGCCAGACGCCCGAGCTGGCTCGCGGGCTGAAGATCGACGAGCTGCGGATGCGCAAGCTGTGGCAGGAGACGATCCCGAACGGCCGCTACCAGCTGACCGTACTGTCCGGCCGGGCCGTCAAGCGGGCGAACATCCTCGGCCACTTCAAGGCGCTGCAGGTGGCAGCCGACGAGGGCGTGGTGTGCTACTACGCCGGGCACGGGGCGACCGAGCCGACGTCGCGGCGGCACTACTTCAACCTGTCCAGCGACCGCCCCCTGTTCCGCTCCGAGGTCGTCGCCGCGATGCGCGGGACCGGTGCCCCGCTGACGGTGCTGATGACCGACTGCTGCTCCACCCTGGAACGGCTCCGCAACAAGGTCATCATCCAGCAGCGTGGACTGGGATCTGCCGGCCGGTTGACCGCCGCGACGACTCCGGCGCGCACACTGCACCCGACCGTCCGCGCCCTGCTGTTCGAGGCGCGGGGGACGGTGGATGTGACCGCGGCGACCGGCAACGCCTCGTGGAGCGACGTGCTCAAGGGCGGGCTGTTCACCCGGTCGATCGCCCGCACCTTCCGGTCGCCGGTCCGCGACGCCGACGGCCGGCTCACCTGGAAGGAGTATTTCCCGAAGCTGCAGCACGACACCGAGTTGCTCTTCAAGGAGTGGAAGAAGGAGATGATCGCTCGCGGCGAGACGAGCATCACCGAGCGGAACCAGAAGCCGCACGCCTTCTCGCTCGGCGACGACCTGGCGGAGCGGGCGGCCCGGCTGGCGACGGTCGGCATCGAGAACGCCACCGGCAAGCCGTTGACGTACCGCTATCGGTGGAACGCGGCCGGCACCTGGAGTGAGCTGCGACTGCAGGCGGGCGAAAAGAAACTCCACAGCTCGACGGTGGGCGTCGGGGCATCCTTGCCGTCGCTGGAGCGCGGTTCGAGGGGGTGGGAGCCAGCCCGCGCCAGCTGGCCGCCGCCGAGTGGACCGGGAGCAGCAAGCCGACCTTCGCCGCCAGCAAGCAGTACTGCGCATCCGGCCGCTCGATTCCGAGACCGACCCGCGCCGGCGGCGCGCTTACATTGCCGCTGCTGGCCCGCGTGCGTTTTCCCGCCGTCGCCTCTGGAGTCGGTCCTGGTCCTTCGCTATACTGCCCTCCAGTCCCTCAAGGCGACCCTGCCTGCCTGACTGGAGTTTCCGCATGAAGTCGTGGCTGAGTTCGCGCCCTGCTTGGGGTGCTGGTGCTGATCGTCGCGCAGCGATGCTGCCGTCGCTTCTACGTGAAGGCGGAGAAGGCCCTCAAAGTGGTCGACGGCCTGAACGTCGCTGTGGGCGTCGGAACCCTGTTCACCAACCCGACGGCGATGGACGTCGACCCGCTCGGCCGGGTGTGGGTGTGCGAGGCAGTCAACTATCGCAATCGAGCCCGCGGGTTCAAAGCTGACCCGTCCCGAAGGGGACCGCATTGTCATCCTGGAAGACAGCAAGGGCACCGGCAAGGCCGATCGGGCGACGACGTTCTACCAGGCGCCCGAGCTGCTCGCCCCGCTCGGCATCGCGGTGGCGAAGGACCCGGTAGGGCCGGGCTGGAAGGTGTTCCTCTGCCAGTCGCCCGACATCCTGGTGCTGGAAGACCGCGACGGCGACGGCAAGGCCGATGGCCCGCCGGTCAAGCTGCTCACCGGGTTCGGCGGCGTCGACCACGATCACGGCATCCACGGCATCCTGATCGGCCCCGACCGCAAGCTCTACTTCTCCGTCGGCGACA
Organism: Gemmataceae bacterium; assembly: GCA_046350215.1. Taxonomy (GTDB): domain Bacteria; phylum Planctomycetota; class Planctomycetia; order Gemmatales; family Gemmataceae; genus JAXMAU01. The sequence goes on from JAXMAU010000023.1 coordinate 89,059, forward strand.
CCGGCGTCCAAAACCTGCAGTCGGCCGACGGCAAGGGGAAGAAATGGTCGTCCAACAGCACCGACTGCCGCGCCGGCACCATCTGGCGCTGCGACCTCGACGGCACGAACCTGCAGCTGATCGCCCATAACTTCCGCAACGAGTACGAGCCGTGCGTCGACAGCTTCGGCAACGTCTTCGTCTCCGACAACGACGACGACGGCAACCAGCAGACGCGCATCTGTTTCGTGATGCCCGGCGGCGATTACGGCCACTACCTGGCCGCGAGTCACACTGGCACGAGGAACAGCCGGGCGGCGTGGTGCCGAAGATCCTGCGGACGTTCTTCGGCTCGCCCACCGGCATGTGCGTTCGCTGGTGGCGGCTTGCCGCCGAAGAAATACCAGGGGCACCCGCTGCACACCGATGCCGGCCCGCGGCACGTCCGCTCCTACGGCCTGACGCCGCAAGCGCCGGCTATGCCGTTGAACGCGAGGACATCGTGAGCAGCGGCGACAACTGGTTCCGGCCGTCCGGACGGTGCGTTGCCCCGGACGGCAGCGTGCTGGTCGCCGACTGGCCGATCCCGGCGTCGGCGGACACGGTATGGGCGACATCACCTGCGGCCGCATCTACCGGCATCACCCCGACCGGACACGCCGCCGGTTCGATGAAGTTCAAGGGAGATCTCGGATCGTCCAGGGGTCTTCTGGCCGCGCTGGCGTCACCGGCGCTGGCGGTGCGCTATCAGGCGATGCGGCGAAGCCTGGACGCCATGCCGAAGGCCGGGCGCCGTGAAGGTGCTTCGGCCAGCGGCGGAGCAGAAGGCCGACGCGGTGCTGCTGGAGCGCGGGCCTTGTGGCAGCTGGCCTGGATCGGCGGGCGACGCCGCCGGCGACCGGGTGTTCGGCCTGCTCGGCGACGCCGACCTACTTGCTCTGCAGCGCTGGCCGTGGCGGCCTGGCGAAGGATTCTCTGCATTACTCCGCCGACGAGCCGGCGGCTGGCGAGCGGCTGCCGCGGGGCAAGGCCGATCCACGTCCTCCGCGAGTGCCTGCTGGCGCGCGACCCGGTGGAGCCAAGGTCAAGTCGGCTCCTACGAGCTGATGAAGGCTACGACGGCAAGGATCGCTTCTATCTCGCGGCGGTCGGCATCGCCGTCGGGCACCACGACGCGGCACGGGCGAGCTGCTGCTGGCCGACTTCGCCAGCCACTTCTCGACCTGAACGAGCAGCTGGCCGGGCTGATCCGGGAGCTGCGGCCGACGTCGGTGCTGCCGCTGCTGGAGAAACGCCTGGTCGACGCCGCGGTGCCGGCCGACCAGCGGGCGCAGATCGCCGATGTGGTCGCCACTTTCCTGACCCGCAGGCCGGGCGCGGATCATGGCGCGCCTGCTCACGGGCGACGTGCCGACCGAGGCCGTCCGCGAGCGGGCGGCGGAGCACCTCAAAACGTATCTGCCGACACGCTGGCAGAACATGCGCGGCTCGAAGGAGCTGGCGGAGGCGGTTCTTCGTTCCCCGCTGGTCCGGCCGAATCGCGGTTGACGCGCTGGCGCTGATTACGGCAGCGGAGCCGCAAGGAGGCGGCGGGCGACGTGCTGCGGCTGGCGGCGTCCGACGCGAAGGAGGCGATGGCCACCTGGCGGCGGCGGCGACCACGTCGGCGTCGACGGTCCCGGCGGTCGACGGCCTGGCCGGCCTGCTCCGCAGCGGTCCGGCGGAGGTGCAGTCGGCCGCGGCGATGGGCGCTGCTCTTCGGTGAGCTGACCTGGCTGCCGGGCAGCCGCCGATGTCACGAAAAAGGTGATCGATGCGCTCACTGGCCTGCTCGCCGATGCCAACGCCGCCGGTCGTCCGCGAGCTGGAGCGTCGTCGCGTCGGCGGCTGGTCGGCCGGGGCCGGTGGCTGCTGGAGCGCACGCGAAGGGAAAACTGCCGGCCGACGTCGTCGCCACCGCTGGCCGGCTTCGCGGAACAGCCGTACCGCGACCTGTAGAACAAGCGCGCTGGTCGCCTTCCTGGCAAGCCGGGCAAGCTGAACCTCGCCAAGCTGCCGGCGATCCCGGTGCTGGCCACCCGCAGCGTAACCCTGACCGCGGCAAGAAGCCGTTCGAGGTGAGCGCCAAGAGTAAATTCCGTAATGTCTCAAGTGTCACAATCGTCCGTAGGCGCTGGGCGGCACGTCGGCCCGGATCTGTCGATGATCGGCAAGAAGGCCAGCCGCGACAACCTGTTCGAGTCGATCCTCTACCCGAGCAAGGCGATCGCCGACCAGTTCGTCACCTGGGTCGTCGAGACGAACAAGGGGCTGGTGCTGCAGGGGCTGATTGTCGAGGAAACCGCCGACGCGATCGTCCTGCGTGACGCCGAGGGGCGAGACACGCGCGTCGCCAAAAACGACATCGATTCGCGCACCAAGGGGCCGAAGTCGCTCATGCCCGATGACCTGGCGGTGCATTTCAGCGAGGAGGAGCTGATCGATCTGGTCGAGTATTTGCTTACTCTGAGGACGGCGTCGCTCACCGTCACCGGCTGGCACGTCATCGGCCCGTTCGACAACGGCGGCGGGATGGAGGGGCTGGACCGCGTCTATCCGCCGGAGAAGGGATACGACCCGAAGGGCAGCTATGCCGGCAAGCACGACAAGGTGAGCTGGCGACCGTCCGCGCCACCGCCAATGGCTACGTCGATCTGCTGGCACCGCACGGGCGCCCACATGCCCGACAGCGTGTCCTATCTGACGCAGGAGATCGAGTCGCCGGCCGACCAGGAGGCGACGGTGCTGCTCGGCAGCGATGACGGGGCCAAGGTGTGCGGGTCATCGCCTTCGTTCACACCAGCCGCATGACCAGCGCCGCCGCGCCGGAGCAGGACACGTTCAAGGTACCCCGCAAGGGGACGTAAACCGGGTGCTGCTCAAGATCAACAACGGCGACGGCCCGCACGGGCTGTACTTCACCCTGCTGTCCGAGCAGGAGGTGAAAGCGGTCGGCCGCTGAGCCGCCTGAGCAGCGATCCGCCGTCGATCTGCCGCATCGTCCTGAATCGACGGGCGCCGCTTTCGAATCGTTGCAAGCCTGGTGGCTCACTTTCTCACTTTTCCTGCCAATGCGCGATACCTTTTGAAAAAGGTGTGGTTCAATGGCACTGTATGCTTCGCTCATCCCCGCCCGCCGTCGACCAACTTAACTCGCCCGCACCGGGGCGTGACTTCCCGGAGGACCGACCAATGCACCTCTCCGTGCGTCTGGGCCTCGCTCTCGGCCTCGCCGTTCTGGGTATCGTCTCCCCCGTCCGCGCCGCCGTGCCGCTGCCCGGTGGTGGGGTGGTCGAGCAGGTCGATTTCGAGCGGCACGTCATGGGTCTGCTCGGCCGCGCCGGCTGCGCCTCCGGGTCGTGTCACGGGTCGTTCCAGGGTAAGGGCGGGCTGCAACTGTCGCTGTTCGGCTACGACCCGGCGAAGGACCACCAGGCGCTCGTCCGCGACGCCAGCGGCCGGCGCCTCGACCTCGCCAACCCGGACCGCAGTCTGCTGCTGCTCAAGGCCACTGGCCAGGTGCCGCACGGCGGGTTCACCCGCTTCGGCAAGGAGTCGTGGTAATACCGGCTGCCGCGTGGATCGCCGCAAGGCCGCGCACCGCTGGCTCCGGCGAGGTCAAGGCGGTGACGATCACCCCGCGAGTGGGTGTTCAAGAAGGCCGGCGAGACGGGCCGGCTCCGCGTTCAGGCCACCTTCGCCGACGGCAGCACCGAGGAGATCACCCCGCTGTGCGACTTCCGCACCAATGACGACGCCGTCGCCGAGGTGTCGACCTACGGCGTGGTGCGGGCGATGCGGCCGGGCGACACGGCGATCGTCGTCTCTTACCGCGGCACCGTGCTGCCGGTCCGCGTGCTGGTGCCGACGGCGACGAAGCCGGGGTTCGTCTACCCGAAGCTGGCCGAGGCCAACTTCATCGATCGCGAGGTGTTCGCCAAGCTGCGGCGGCTCAACATGGTGCCGTCGGAGCTGTCGTCCGACGCCGAGTTTTTGCGCCGCGTCACCATCGACACCCTCGGCACCCTGCCGACGCCCGACGAGGTCCGCGCCTTCCTCGCCGACGACCGGCCCGACAAGCGCGAGCGCAAGATTGACGAACTGCTGAATCATCCGCTCCATGCCGCTTTATGGGCGACCAAGTTCTGCGACATCACCGGCAACAACACCGATGGCCTGGAGAACCCGCCGCAGCGCCGGCCGTATCTCAGCCAGATGTGGCACGACTGGTTCCGCAAGCGCATTGCCGACAACCTGCCCTACGACCAGATCGTCAAGGGCGTCCTGACCGCCACCAGCCGGCAAGGCAAGTCGCCGGAGGAGTACATCAAGGAGGTCGAGGCGATCGAGACGGCGCAGGACGAGGGCAAGAAGTCGACCTACGCCGATCGGGAAACGCTCGACCTGTTCTGGCGGTCGCAGCAGCGGGTTCCGCCGGAGCAGTGGGGCGAGAAGACCGCCGCCGCCTTCCTCGGCGTGCGCCTGGAGTGCGCCCAGTGCCACAAGCATCCGTTCGATCGCTGGACCCAGGCCGACTACCGCGCCTACGCCAACCTGTTCGCTCCCGTCGCGTTCGCCATCTCGCCCGACGCGGTCAAGCCGTTCCGGCGGTGCAGCAGGAACGCAACCAGCGGAGCCAGCAAGGTGCCGCATCAACGAGCTGGCCGCAAGGGGCAGAAGGTGACGGCGATGCCGGTCGCCCCGCTCCGCGAGGTGTTCATTGCTGCCCGGCCAGCCGGACTACTGCCCAACCCCGACACCGGCCGACCGCTGCCGCCGCGTGTGCTCGGTGGACCGGAAGTGGCGGTGAAGGCCGGGGAGGATCCGCGCGAGCCGCTGTGGCAGTGGATGCGCTCGGCGGACAACCCGTTCTTCGCCCGCAGCTTCGCCAACCGCGTCTGGGGGCACTACTTCGGCATCGGTATCGTCCATCCGGTCGATGACTTCTCGCTCGCCAACCCGCCGTCGAATGAGCGGTTGCTCGACGCCCTGGCCGCTCGCTTCGTTCACAGTGGCTACGACATTCGCGATCTGGAAAAGGCCGTTCTGATGTCGCGGACGTACCAGCTGTCGAGCACGCCGAACGACACGAACCGCCTCGACCGCACCAACTTCGCTCGCGGCTACGTTCGGCCGATGATGGCCGAGGTGATCGCCGACGTACTGAACGCCGCCCTCGACACCACCGAGAAGTGGGGGCCGGGCGAAGGTGTCGCCGGCGCGCACGCGATCGAGGTCGGCTCCAGCCGGGTGCAGAACCAGAGCGTCAATTACCTGTTCCGGGTGTTCGGCCGTCCGCCGCGCACCAGCGCCTGCGACTGCGAGCGGGCGATGGACCCGGCCCTGCCGCAGAAGCTGTTCCTGCTCGCCGATCCGAACCTGCAGGTCAAGCTCCGCACCGGCACCAACCGGGTGGCGAAGCTGGCCCGTGCGAAGACGGACGACCTCGCGGCGCTCGAGGAACTGTTCCTCGCCACCCTGTCGCGATTCCCGACCGAGAAGGAGAAGCAGACGTTCCTCGCCTACCGGGCCGAGAAGGGGCTGGACGCCGCGAAGCAATCGGCGCCGCCGGCGAAGGGCCGCCGCGTGCCGACGACCCAGGCTGCCGGCCGCGAGGCGCTGCTGACCGACACGTTGTGGGCGCTCATCAACACCACCGAGTTCATCTTCAACCATTGACCGGACGATACCGTTCGAGACACGCCTCGCGCGGCTCGCTGGCCCCGGCGGGTCGCGCGCAGGGGGGACCTACCGGGGCACGAGGACGACTTCCGCCATGACACACACCCGCACTGACTGCGAAGGCTTTCACCGCCGGGACTTCCTCAAAATCGGCGCCGGCGGGCTGTTCGGCCTGAGCCTGCCCGACCTGCTGCGCCTGGAGGCGACCGCCGCCCGCCGCACCGGCCCGACGTCGGGCCGCAAGGCGAACGCCGTCATCATGGTGTGGCTGGCCGGCGGGCCGGCGACGATCGACATGTGGGACCTCAAGCCGAATGCGCCCGAGGGCATTCGCGGCACGTTCAAGCCGATCTCGACGGCGGCCGACGGAGTGCAGATCAGCGAGCACCTGCCGAGGATGGCGAAGGTGGCCGATCGCGTCACCGTGGTGCGGTCGATCCACCACACCATCCCGTCGCACGGCCCGGCGACGGTGTTCATGACGACCGGCAACAAGCCAACGCCGGCGCTGCAGTATCCGGCGATGGGGTCGCTGGTGAGCAAGTTGATGCCGGGCGAGGCGGGCGTTCCGCCGTATGTGAGCTTCGGCGAGATCCGCGGCGGCGCCGGCAGCAGCGCCGGCTACCTGGGCACCGCGTACAACCCGTTCATCATCGAGGGGTCGGCTGGCGGCAAGGGCAAGGGCGGCGCCACCCTGCGCGTGCGCGGCATCCAGCTGCCGAGCGGGTTCACGCTGAGCGAACTGAACAACCGCGACAAACTGCTCAAGGGGTTCGACAGCACGTTCAAGGCCGTCGACAAGTCGGCCGATCTGGTCGATGGCTACGACGCGTTCCACAAGCAGGCGCTGGAGATCCTGCGCTCGGACCGAACGCAGAAGGCGTTCAACCTGGACGAGGAGAAGGACGCCCTGCGCGGCCGCTACGGCGCCACCCCGTTCGGCCAGGGCGCGCTGGCGGCCCGGCGGCTGGTCGAGGCCGGAGTGCGGTTCGTGACCATCAGCATCGGCGGCTGGGACACGCACGGCAACAACTTCGACGCCCTGTCGAAGCGGCTGCTGCCGACGCTGGATCAAACGCTGTCGACGCTGATCGACGACCTGAGCGACCGCGGTCTGCTGGACAGCACGATCGTCTACTGCGCCGGCGAGTTCGGGCGCACGCCGAAGATCAACAAGAACGCCGGCCGCGATCACTGGGCGAGGTCACTGGCGGTCCTGCTGGCTGGCGGCGGCTTCAAGCGCGGCTACGCCCACGGCAGCACCGACGCCAACGGCATGGCGCCGGCGCACGACCCGTGCACGCCAGACGACGTGTCGGCGACGATCTTCCACAACCTCGGCCTGGATCCGCACCACGAACTGACGACGTCGACCGGCCGACCGATCCAGCTGTTCCGCGAAGGCAAGGTGGTCGACAAACTCCTGGCATGAGAGAAAGACAAAAGATTTGAACCACAAAGATCACAAAGAACACCAAGGAAGAAAGAAAAGAAAGGTAGAAGAGAGAAAGAACAACTCAGATAGTTCCCGTTCAATCGGGTGATGTACTGATGATTCTTTCGTCTCTTTCAACTTCTCTTCTGTCTTCCTTGGTGTTCTTTGTGATCTTTGTGGTTCAAATCCTGTTATTCAATGGTCACTCCGCGGGGCAGGGGCCGGATCGCCAGATGTTTTCGACGTACTCGCGGACGCTGCGGTCGCTGGAAAACTTGCCGGACGCCGCCACGTTCAGGATCGCCTTCCGCGCCCACTCGTCCGGCTGCGTGAACAGTTGACCCGCCGTCGCCTGCATCTTCACGTAGCTGGTCAGATCGGCCAGGTGCATGAAGTAATCGCCGCGGGTCATCAGCGTTTCCTTGATCGGACCGAAGATGCCGCGCTCGTGCGGGCTGAAGTGGTCGTGGAAGATCAAATCGAGCGCCGCTCGCGTCTCC
>JAXMAU010000024.1:0-95444 GCA_046350215.1 Gemmataceae bacterium
ACCTGACGGATGCCCGAGGCGCGGACCTGGCGGGCCAGCTCCTTTAGCCCGGCGAGCGGGTCGGGGTCGGTCAGGCCGGTGGTGAGTTTGCCGGCGTTGGCGTAGATGTGGTCCTCGTTGGCGAACGCCATCCGGCCGTCAGGCGCGGTGCGGCCGCCCAGCGTCAGGTCGCCGCGAGCGACGAGGATCAGGTCGCCCTCCAGCCGATCGCCTTTCAGGGTGCCGCGGCGATGCACCGGCGTCTCGAAACAGCTGTCCGGCCCGAGCGTCACCAGCGCGGCGGCGCACGAGTAGAGCTTGGTGACCGACGCCGGGGCGAACAGCTGGTCGGCGTGATGGGCGAACACCGTCCGGCCGCTGTCCGGGTCGACCACCAGGATACCCCACCGGCTGGAGGCAAAGCGCGGCGCCCGGATCACCGCGTCGATCCGCGCCGCCAGCGCCGATTCCGGCGCCACCGGCACCGGCTGCGACAGCGTCGTCTGCACCGAGAGCAGAACGAGCAGGAGGAACAGGACGGCCAGGGAGCGCATCATCATGACGGCAAGTCCGCAGGATCGACAGTGGGGGGGAACCTGCCTCAATCTGAAGAGAACGCACCGCGTTGTCAATGGCCGGCGTTTGGATGCCTGTTGCCTGTCCTGGCGAGGCGATACAATACGGCATCACCATGCGGCGCGAACCCGTTCGCCTTTCGGGGCGTATCAGTACACAGATCGTGCAGCCCTCACCGACGCTTACCGCCTGTTCGGACGAACAGCTTCTGGAGCGATTTCGCGGCGGACAGGCGGAGGCGTTCGGGGTGCTGGTGCGCCGCTACGAGCGGGAGCTGTACGGCTATCTGCGCCGCTACGTTGGCGACGGCAGTCTGGCGGAGGACGTCTTCCAGAACACCTTTCTGCAGCTGTACCTCAAGAGCGGCCAGTACGAGCCAGGTCGGCCAGTGCGGCCGTGGCTGTACACGATCGCCACGCACCAGGCGATCGACGCCATGCGGCGCAACGGCCGGCACCAGGCGGTCAGCCTGGACGAAGCGCGAAGCGAGCCGGCCGACGGCGAGCTGATCGGCCTGATGGAGCTGCTGCAGAGCCGCGGGCCGAGTCCCGTGGACGCGGCGTCCGCCGAGGAACGCCGCGAGCAGGTGCGGGCGAGCGTCGACCGGCTGCCCGACTTCCTGCGGCAAGTGCTGCTGCTGGCGTACTACCAGGGGTTGCGGTATCGCGAGATCGCCGATATCCTCGACATCCCCGTCGGCACCGTCAAATCGCGGCTGCACGCCGCCCTCGTCAAGCTGCAAGAGGCGTGGGCGGCCCTGCCGTCGATGCACGAAAGCTAGGACGATGGACGACCTGTTCCTCGAATACCTGCTCGGTTCGCTCGATGCGGTCACCGCCGCCCGCGTGCAGGCGTACCTCGACGCCAACCCGGCCGCGCGCGAACGCCTCGCCCTGCTGGAGCGAGCGCTGTCGCCGCTCGACGCCGACGCCGACACGAGCGAGCCGCCGCCTGGCCTGGTCATCCGCACGCTGTCGCGGGTAGCCGAGTACCACGCGCTGTTGCCGGCGGCACCGGCACCGCCGCGGAACCAGGTCGGCGCCCCGCCGCGGCGCTTCCTCCGCCGCATCGACTGGCTGGTGGCTGCGATGCTGCTGCTGCTCGTCGGCGGACTCGCCTTCCCGTTCCTGGCCGAGCAGTGGCGCGACTATCAGCGGGTGGCGTGCAACAACAACCTGCGCCAGTTCTGGCACGCCCTGGCCAGCTATGCCGACGGCCGCGACGGCGACTTCCCGAAGCTGGAGCCGGCCGGCGCCCGCTCCTACGCCGGTATCTTCGTGCCGATCCTGCAAGACAGTGGCGTGCTGCAGAACGTCACCGTCTGCTGCCCGTCGCAGCCGCAGCTGCCGACCCAGCGCTACACCGTCGCCGAGCTGGAAGAGCTGCGCCGCACCCGGCCCGACGAGTTTGGCCGCGTCGCCGGCCAGCTGGCCGGACACTACGCCTACTGTTTGGGGTACACGCACGGCGACCGGCTGGAGGGATTGCGGCGGGACTCGGGCGACCTGCTGCCGGTGATCGCCGATCGATCGACCGCGGCGGGCGGCAACAGCGAGAACCACGCCGGCGCCGGCCAGAACGTCCTGTTCCTCGGCGGCAACGCCCGCTGGTGCGTGCAGCCGACCGTGGGCGTTGGGCTGGACAACATCTACGTCAACCGCTTCAACCACGTCGGCGCCGGCGTCGGCATCACCGACAGCGTGCTCGGCAAGAGCGACGCCCGCCCGCTGCCGCACGAGTAAGGGGTTACTCGCCGGAATCGGCGGAGACAGCCGGGTCCGCTGCCACGACGGGTGAGAGCGGCCGCACCGGGTCGCAGTAGCGCCGACGGGCCGGCACCGCGACGACTTCCCGTTCGGGATAGCGCAGCGCCGACAGCCGTCCGCCGAACACGCAGCCGGTGTCCAGATTCACCGTGTTGTTCTGCCACAGCGGCTCCGGCACCGGCGTGTGTCCGTAGACGACCAGCGCCCGACCGCGGTAGTCGGCGGCCCAGTTCAGGCGGATCGGCAGGCCGTACTCGTCGGTCTGCCCGGTGACGTCGCCGTAGAGAGCGAACGTCCGCACCTTGCCGGACACGCGTCCGTGCAGGTCCTCGCGCAGTCCGGCGTGCGCCACGACGAGCCGCCCGCCGTCGAGGACATAGTGGTTGACCAGCGTGCCGAGGAACTGCCGCGGTCGATGAACGCCTCCGGCCGCATGACCATCTGCTCCACCGTCAGCATGTAGCCCATGCGTCAGTTGACATCGTGGCCGCGCGGCACGCGTAACAGTTTGTCGTCGTGGTTACCCATGACGCACAGGGCGTGACCGGCGAGACCATGCCGATTACCGGCGAACACCCCCGGCGTGTCCGGTCCGCGGTCGCCGAGGTCGCCGACGAACACCTTGCGCCCCGGCAGCAGCACGGCCACCGGCTGCAAGCCCCGAGCGGATCGGGCTGAAAACCGACGCGGTAATCGAGCAGGGTGAGCAGGTCGACAGTTCGTCGAGACCAGCCGTGGACGTCGCCGATGACGTCGAACGGGCCGCGTTCGTGGCGTTGTCGATCCACAACGGCACACGCTGGACGGTGACCGCCGCCACCTCTGTCGCATCGCGCAGGGTGTTCATCACGGCACCACGCCCTCGCGCTCGAGCACTGGCGCCCGCCGCGTCGAGCAGCACCTGGTGGGCGGTGATGACGTGGTCGGGGACCGTCCGGCTGGTTCGTTGCAGGTTCTGCCGCTGGCACACCCTCGGCGGCGAGGTCGAACACCACCGCCGAGGTGAGGTAGTGATGGCGGCGGGCGAGGTCGAGCAGCGGCTTGCGAGCGGCGGGCTGCAAGTTGGTGGCGTCCACCACCGTGAACCGCCGCCACTGCAACTGCCGCTCCACCACGGCATGCACCAGCTCGAACGCCTCGCGGCTCGCCGCCTGGTTGGCCTCGTCGTCGCACACCACGCCGCGATAGTGGTCGGAAACGGTATCCGTCGGCCGGAAGTGGCAGCACGCGAACGTCGACTTGCCGCACCCCGACGGGCCGACGAGCAGAACGAGCGACAGTTCTGGAAAAGTCAGCTGCATGACCGCCTCCGCCCCGATCCTGCGATTATGGCCGGCGCGACGCCGGACAGGCAAGCATCGCTCACGAAGCTGGAAGACGAGTCGCGCTGCAGCCGGCCGCAGATCCACACCGCTTGGGTGCCATGGCCACGCTTGCGTGGCCATGTGATGCGAGTCCTCTTTCTCGGAAGGCCAGCCAGCGAAACGCGGCATGCCCACGCAAGCGTGGGCATGGCACCCAGTTCCACGAGGCATCAGCATCGCTCACAGCTGAAGGGCGAATCGCCTGCGGCCAGGCCGCAGACCACCGCCACCCGCATTCACCTGACCACCGAGCACGCCGCGCGCGTAGGCCTCCAGCGGCGAACCGACTTCGTACAGGATCGGTTCGCGGATCAGGTGCAGGAACGGCCCGAGCGGAACGGCGTGCGTCACCAGCCCGCCATGTCCCGGCCCCAGATCGTTGCGGTCGTAGATGATCGGCGTGGCGTAGAAAAACAACTGGAACGCCACGTCACACGGATGTTGCGTATCCTGGTAGACGTTGGCGAACCCGGCCAGCAGTGCCACCGACCACACCAGCGCAAACAGTAGTATCAGCGTCGACGCCCCGGCAGCACCAGCGCCGGTAAAGTTGTCGGCCCCGTGGACGTAGCACGACAGGCCGACCAGCACCGCCAGCGCGCGACGAGGAAGTGGACCGTCTCGGCCAGCGCATTGCGGGTGGGAAGATCGCCACCGGCGTCAGGTGCTGGCGGATGTACGACTCGCCCTGGAAGAGGCACTGACAGCCCTGCTTCGTCGCCGTCACCACGTAATCCCAGCAGGCCAGCCCGGCGAGGACGTAGGGGGCAAACGTCCGCACGTCGGTGCCTTCCAGGGCAAGCCGGCGGAACACCACGCACAGGATCACCGTCAGCGCCAGAGGCCGGATGAGCGACCAGCCGACGCCGAGCAGTGAGCGGCGATAGCGCGCCCGCAGGTCGTTCCTTACGAGCGACAGCCAGAAATAGCGGCAGCTCCACATCCGCTGGAAATAGGCGAGCATCGCCGTCTTCCTTTCGACCGAACAAGTCCGCGAAGTCCGTCCCAGGCGTGACGGCAGCCGAGCAACACCCGTTTCACCCCGCGCAGGGCCGGCGGGGCAACGCCGTAGACGCGATCGATCAGCCGATAGCGCAACGCGGCCTGCCGCGCCTCCAGCTCCTCGATTCGCCGCCCCATCCCGGCCAGCAGTTCCCACACCTGCGGTTCGCTCGCCGGCGCGGTGGGTGACTGGGTGAACTGGCGCAGCACCCGCCGATGGTTGGCGAGCGCGGACGTGGTGCGGGAAAAGCCGGTGAGCAGATGACGATAATAAAAAAGCACTTCCGGGAGAACCTCAACCTGAAAGCCGAGCCGCGCACCAGCTTGACGAACGCCTCCCAGTCCTCGAATGAGGTGCCGCGGTCAGTCTCGAATCCGCCGGCGGCGCGGGAATGAGGCAGTGCGATAGATCAGGTCAGCGTCGCCATAGACGTTCAGCAGCGCCCGCCGGCAGCAGCGGCGGTCCGCCGGTCGGCCGGTAGGCGTATTCGTACATGCCGCGGCGCAGGTAATCGTCGTCGCGAAACGCCAAGCCAGCAGGTCAGCGCCGCATCCGGGCCGTCGCCGCATCGCCGCGACGAAGCGCCGACCATCGTCGGTGTCGCCACGTTGTCCAGCGTCCACCGGCAGGAAATACGCGCCCGTTCGCCTCCGCCAGTCCGCGATTGCGGAGGTCAGCGATGCCCGCATTGGCCTGGTGAACGAACCGAAAGTGCGGAGTATTTGGCTTGCATCGCCTCGAACACCGCCACCGACGCCGCGTCGGTCACTCGACCCGTCGTCGATCACCAGCACCTCGATCGCCGGGTAGGTCTGCGCCTCAGCGATGCCAGCGTTTCTGGCAGGTGGCGGCCCAGGTTGTAGTACGGAACGCACACGCTCACCAGCGGCAGCGGGCCGTCTGCCGGCAGCACCGCCGACGGGGCAGCAGTCCAGCCGAGCCGTCGCACCTGTTCGCATGCATATCCAGTATCGGCATACTGAAAGTCGGCATTCTCGAATGCATAGCGCTCGGCGTGATCGAGGGCGAGATCGTCCGGCCCCGACAGCAGCCGGCCACTGCGGTCGCGGTGGTGGACGCTGGCGCTGACGTCGAACCAGACGGCGAGACGAATGCCGGCGAACGTTTCGCCGCACCGCTGCGCTGGACGCTGCGGAACAGTCCGCCCAGCGACGGGAAGCGCACCTCGTCGACCTGCTGCCGCGCACACAGGCGTTCGACGGCGATCCGCACACGCTCGCTGCGTTCGGCCGCCATTAGCGCCCCGCGCGCCGGCACGAGAGCGTCCGCGTCGCACTCGTCCTGCAAACGCACAACAATGACGCCCCTGTCCCGCAACCGATCCGCGACGGCTTCCGGCAAACCCTGCTCGCCGCACCAGAGGAGCGTGACGCGAGTACCTTGCGCGGCGAGGCGACGCGCCTGGACGATTGGCGAGGCGGTCGACTCGGTCAGGAGTTGATCGTCGCCAGCGACCAGGAGGACGATACCGGGACCGCCACGAACCGCCGGTGGATCTGCTGAAAGCATCGCAGCGCCTCCTGAATCACCTCGTCGGTGTTGAAGTAGCGGTACTGGGCGAGGCGGCCGCAGAAGTACACCCGGTTGGTCGCCGTCTCGGCCGCCGCCAGCTCCTGATACCGGCGATAGAGCGCCTGGTTGGCCGTTGTCGGGATCGGGTAAAACGGCTCGCCCGCGGCCTGCGGCGTTTCGTAACTGACCACGGTGTTCGGGCAGCGCTGGCCGGTGGCGTGCTTGATCTCGACCGAGCGGGTGTGGGGGCGATCGTCGGGGTAGTTGATCTGCACGCACGGCTGCACGAACTCGCGCTGGTGGTGGCGGAACTCGAACGCCAGCGAGCGATACGGCAGCCGCCCCAGACGGTAGCCGAAGTAGGCGTCGATCGGCCCGGAGTAGACGGTTGCCACCCGCGGACGGATCAGGCCGCGAACCTCGGCGAAGTCGCACTCCAGCAAGACGCGGATCTTGCGGTGACACACCATCTGCTCGAACAGCGCGGCAAACCCCCGCCGCGGCATCACCTGAAACCGATGATCGACGTAGCGATCGTCGCGCGTCAGCCGCACCGGGATCCGCCCGCACACCCCCGGCTCCAGCTCCGCCGCTGGCATCCCCCACTGCTTCAGGGTGTAGTCGCGATACAGAGCATCGAATAACTCCTTACCCACTTGACTGAGAACCAGTTCCTCGGAGTTGCGCGGCGCGGGGATGTCGACCCGCAAGCGGGCGAGCAGTTCCGCTGCGGCGGATTCGTCGAGCGGCACGCCGAAGAACCGTTCGAGCGTGTTCAGGTTGATCGGGAACGGCAGCATTTGGCCGTTGACCAGGCTGCGCACCTCATAGCGCGCCGGCACCCATTCGGTGAATCGGCCGAGATAGCCGAGCAGCTCTGCATCGTTGGTGCGGAAGTAGTGCGGCCCGTAGTCATGCGTCAGCACGCCATGACGGTACGAGTCGTGACAGTTACCCGCCAGGTGCGGCCGGCGGTCGACGATCAGCACCTTCCAGCCGAGCACGCTGGCGGCGCGCTCGGCGATCACGCAGCCGACCGGGCCGGCCCCGCAGACGAGCAAATCGACGTCGTCGAGCATCCGTGCGGACCTCCCGTCGGCGGCTCAGCGCTCGCCGTGGGCGGCGTCGAACACCTTCTTCAGCCCTGCGTTCCAGTTGGCCAGGTTGTACTTCGTCCGCACATCCTCGCGCGCCGCTGCCGCCATCGTTCGCCGCAGTTCGCGGTCCTCGACCAGCCGCGCCACGGCGTCGACGATCCCCTGCACCACCAGCGGATCGGGCTTGTGCAGCGGCAGGTAGTCCTCGCGGAGCAGCCCGGCGTCGGCGTCCATCCACGAGATCTTGCCGTGCCGACCGGGGACGATCAGCCCGTTCCGCTCGTGGTTGACGTACTCGTTGAACCCCCACCCGTCAGACACCACCACCGCCTGCCCGTAGGACATCGCCTGCAGCAGCGAGACGATGTGAATGCGGGCCGCCGGCAGCAGATAGATGTTCGACTGCCGCTGCAGCGCGTCCAGCTGCTCGGCCGGCAGGAAGCGGTTGATGATCCGTACCCAGCCGCTCTCGATCATCCGCGCGTGCCGCTCGCTCAGCCGCGGCAGGCTGGTCCGCATCGTCAGCCGCAGATGCGGGTACTGCTGCCGCAGCACGGTGAACGCCTCCAGCGTCTCCAGCCCGCCGCGGAGGAAGAACCCCTCGGGACTCTGATGCCAGGAGTTGGTGAACAGCAGGTGGACCTCGTCGTCGCGATCCTGGTCGACCTGCCCCGCCGGGGTTTTGACTCCGAGCGGGACGTGGTAGGTCTTGGCCGCCACCACCTCGCTGCGAAACAGCCGCGGCAGCATCTCGGCCGTCGACCGCATGTGCGTGACGATCCCCTTGCAGCTGTCCGCTTCGAGTAACTCCTTAACCAGAGGCAGGTAGGGCGACGCCTGCGGGTCGACGTGCGCCGTCTCGCCGTTGCGAAGGTACGGGAAGAATAGCGTGGTCGAGTCCTCCACCTCGATCACCCACGGGTTCTGGCCGTAGGTGTACGGAATGCTGGTGAGGAACAGCACGCCAGGGTCGCGGGGCAGCATCAGCTGCGACAGGAAGTGCCGCGAGTGCAGGAACTTGAGTACCGGCAGGAAGCGCCCGCCGCGGCGGCGGAGCCGGCCGTACAGCGTGCCGATCGCCCGCAGCGTCCGCCAGCTGTGCCGCGGGCCATAGGCAAACGAGTTTCGCATTACTGCCAAGAGAGGCCGTGCCAGGGCACGCGCGCCCACCACCACGCGGACCGCAAACCGGGCGGCGCGGGCCAGCAGCGAACTGCTGGGGAGGGGGAATTCGGGCGGCGCGGAACGCGAGCGCACGAAGCGATACCCGGCCGGCGGCGCCTCGGTGTGCGAGAACTGCGGGTGGGCACCGCAGTTGCCAAACTGGCGGAACACCGGCATCCAGCCGGCGAACTCGACCGGCCGCGCCGCTCGCTCGGCGGCGATCTGCGTTCGCAGGTCGTCCTCGGTCGCGCCGCTGACGATTCCCGGTCGAGTGCGGTCGTCGTCCAGGCACAGGTCAACCGGGCCGAGCGCCTTTGGCACCGCATACAGCCGGCCGCGGAAGCGAATCAGGTCATACTCGTCCAGCTCGCCTGCCGGTTCCTGGCGAAAGGCGTCGGCGTCGAAGTCGTCGATCAGCACCTCGACCGCCGCTCGCGACTGGGCGGCGAGCACCGCCGGGTGGCGCGGAGGGTCCGCCAGTCGCGCAGGTCGACGTTCCCCAGTTGCGGCGGGATGGCATAGTGCCACCCGTCGTGCGTGAGCAGCCGGAACCCCCTGTACTCCGATGCCGAATCCGCCGCGCGTTGCCGTTGCAGGGTGCTGCTCATGCGACCTCCGATGTCGTCGTCGACGGAACCATCCGTTGTCCGTAACCGTCAGGAATCGAACGGGCGAAGGGTGCCGGGTCAGGCGGCAACCGGGCAGGCCAGTCGAGCGAAGAACGCGGCGGCGCCGGCGTAGGCTTCCGGGGTGCCGATGTCGAGAAACGCCCCGGACACGCGGTGACCGCGGACCTGTCCGGCGCGAACGAGGTCCGGCAGCACCTCGCGCTCCAGCGACCGCGGTCCCGGCGGGAGTGCGGCAATCACAGGACGGTTGAGGAGGTAGACGCCGGCGTTCACCCAGCCCGGTCCGGCGTGCGCCTGTTTCTCCTGGAACCGCATCACCTGGTCGTCCGCCGTCATTCGCACCCGGCCGTATCGGCCGGCGTCGGCGACCTGGACCACCGACAGCGTCGCCGCCCGACGATGGTCGACGTGATGCTGGAAGAGGCCGGGCAGGTCGAAGTCGCAGTAGCTGTCGCCATTGAGCAGCAACACCCGCGGCGCCTGAAGCAACGGTAGCGCGTGCCGCACTGCCCCGCCGGTGCCGAGCGGCTCCGCCTCGACTGAGTAATGCAATCGCATCCCGTCGTACTCGTCGCCCAGCGTGGCGCGGAGTCGGTCGGCCAGGTGCCCGGCCAGCAGGACCACCTCGCGCAGCCCGAACCGGCGCAACTGGTCGAGCAGATAGCCCAGGTGCGGCCGCCCGCCGACCTCGGCCACCACCTTCGGCCGGTCGGCGACCACCGATTGCAAGCGCGTCCCCAGCCCCCCCGCCAGAACGGCGGCGGTCACGTCGATCGTCCGCGGCGCCATCGCTGTCCTCTCCACAACCCGTCGTCCGCCCGTCACGCCGCGTTGCTGAACAGCGGGCGGCCCTGCATCCGGTAGCCCTTGAGCAGTTCCCGGATGCCGGCATCGAGTGAGCGCTGCGCCTCGAATCCGGCGTCGCGAAGCCGCTGGTTGGACACCATGTAGTTTCGCTTGTCGGGGTCCTGGCCGATCGGTGCGAAGTGAATGTAGAAGTTCGGCACGAACTCCTTCACCTTCAGCGCCAGCTCTTCCTTCGACAGATTGGCGGCGTCGAGGCCCAGGTTGTACGCCTTGCCGCTCATCCGATCAGTGTGGCGCATCGCGTGCAGGAAACAGTCGGCCACGTCGCGCACATGGACGAAATTGCGCTTGAAGTCCTTCTCGAAGATGACGAGGTAACCCTCGGTGTAGGCGGCGTGGACGAAGTGGTTGACGAGCAGGTCGAGCCGCATCCGCGGCGACATGCCGAACACCGTCGCCAGCCGGAACGCGACGGTGCGGCCGCGCTCCAGCAGCACGCGCTCGGCCTCCACCTTGGTCTTGCCGTAGAGCGAGATTGGCTTGATCGGGCTGTCCTCGGTGCAGTAATCCGCGCCGGTGGTGATGCCGTAGCCGCTGTTGGTGTTCGGGTAGATGATAAGCTGCTGCGGGCTGCACAGCCGCACCAGGCTGCGGGCGGAGTCGAGGTTCACGCTGGTGGCGAGGATCGGGTCACGCTCGCACGCCGGCGCTCCGACGATGGCGGCCAGGTGAATGATGACGTCGGCGTTGCGGACGGCGGACCGCATCACCTGTTCGTCGCGGACATCGCCGCGAACGAAGTCGAACGCCGGGTGGGCACACAGGTGGAACAGCCCCTGCTGGCCGACGCCGTACATCAGGCTATCGAGGGCAGTGACGTGGTAGCCGTCGTTGAGGAGGTGTTCGCAGAGTACGCTGCCGATGTACCCGAGTCCGCCGGTGACGAGAACGCGCTCAGCCATGAGTCCCTCTCCGAAGTAGCATCCGTGCTGCATCGTTTCGTACGGGATGGAGAGTCTAGCGGGAGTCGGGGGGCCAGGTCAAGCGATGTTGCCGCGGCGAGCGACGATCGCTTGACCCGGCGGGCGAAAGCGGGCAAGATACCGGCCTGCCCCCGCCCCGACGAGCGAGCGCATGCGCGACACCCCGACTTTCTCGCTGATCGTCCCCACCCGCCGCCGGTTCGCGTCGCTTCGCCGGTTCGTCGACAGCGTCGTGGACACGGTATTTGATAAGACCTGTATTGAAATCGTTCTTGTCGTTGACTCGGACGACGCGGGCAGTTGCACCTTCGACGATCGGCGTGTCGCCTGTCGGCGCAGCGTCGGGGTGCCGGGACGAACGATGGGGGCTCTGAACCAGGCCGGGTACGAGTCATCCACTGGCCGGTACGTCATGCTGCTCAACGACGACGTCGTCGTCCGCACCTGCGGCTGGGACGCGACGCTGGCACGGACGCTCGACGAGTACCCCGATGGCGTCGTCCTCGGCCACGTCAACGACACGCTGATGCGCGACCACCTGTGTACCTTCCCGGTGTTGTCGCGCCGCTTCTGCGAGCTGGCCGGCGGACTGTGCCCGACCGACTACACCCGCTACCGCATCGACGACCACATCGAGGACGTGTTCAACCGCCTGTTCGCGCTCGGGCATCGGCGCGCGGTCTACTTTCCCGAGGTGGTGTTCGACCACCAGAACGGCGTCGTGATGCCGGAGGGACACCGCGAGTATCACGCCGATCCCGTCGGGCTGGCGGTCGACGCACCGATCTTCGAGCGGCACGCGGCGGCGCGCATGCGGCTGGTCCGGCAGCTGCTCACGCAGCTGGGCGATACCGGAGCGCCGGAATCCAGTTTGACATTACTCGAACAGGTGGCCGACCCGTTCGTTCTGCGCGTCCCCGGCCGGCAACGGGTCGTCGGGCGGATGCCGACGGCGCGCCCCGGCTACCTGCGGCGGCTGCGGACGTGCTGGCAGCAGCGCGGCTGGCGTGGAGTCGCCGGCGCACTGCTGCGGCGGGTGCGATCGGTCAGGCCGCTCGTTCCAGGTACGCCGCCCGGTTGACCGTCCGCACCTTCGCCTTGCCGGCGCGGAACTCGACCACGTTGTACGCCGCGTTGTCCTGCGGCAGCCGGCGGGCGAACCGCAGGGGAATGTCGAGCCACGTCGCCAGCAGCACGCGGTTGACCACGCCGTGACTGACGACTGCGATCGTGGTATCGGCATGGCGGCCGACGAGGTCATGGATACACGGCAGCACCCGGTCGCGGAGCTGCGCAGGTTTTCGCCGCCCAGGTAGCCGTGCCGCTCGGCATCGTCGTGGAACGCCGCCGCCTCGCGCGCAGCGGCTGCTCGACCTGCTCCCATGTCAGCCCGGCCCACAGGCCGACGTCGATCTCGATCAGCCGCGGATCGATCACCGGCCGCATGGCATGCTGTGCGGCGATCGGGCGCGGCGGTGTCGCGCGCCCGCACCAGCGGCGACGTGTAGACGCAGGCGAGCGGGAAATCGGCGAGGGCGACGGCACACGCCCGCGCCTGCTCGACGCCGGCCGGCGCCAGCTCGCTGTCGGGCTGCGACCCCTGCAGCGTGTACGGCTGCTTGAGATTGGCCGCCGTCGCGCCGTGCCGCACCAGGATCAGAGTCGTCGGCATGCGGTCGTTCCTCGCGTCTCAGCGGCGGGTCAGTTGCAGTTCCTGCAGCGGGGTCTGCCACACCGGCGCGACGTCCTCGGCCGGCAGCAGGGTGTCCGGCACGGAGAGTTTCCCGTCAACAGATCGCGTTCAAGCTTGTAGCTCGTCATGTCCTTGATGTGGGCAACGGTGTCGGCGCCGAACTGGCGGCCGACCATGTCGAGGTAACCGGGGCTGGTGTAGTACGCCTGGAACGCCCGGTCCCGGAAGCGCAGCACCTCGCGGGCGGGCAGATGGCGCGTCGGCAGCGGCAGGCAGTCGCGCGAGTGCTGCGAGTATCCCGTCCACCGCTCCGGCAGCGGCACCCCCTGACGCATCGCCAGCGCGTACAGCGGCGAGCCGGGATAGGCCATCGCCGAGTAGAAGTTGGCGAACTCGCAGTTCAGGTCGACCGCCAGATCAAGCGTCGCCTGCATCGTCGCGCGGTCGTCCTCGGGCAGCCCGAAGATGTAGTTGCCGATCACGCGAATGCCGGCCGCCTGAATCTGCCGGATGACGCGATACACGTCATCCTGGTCGAACCCCTTGTCGACGTTGACGCGCACGCGGTCGGCGCCCGCCTCGATGCCGACCGCCAGCCAGTTGAACCCGGCCGCCTTCAGCCTGTCCAGCATGCCGCCCTTGATCGTGTCGACGCGCGTGTACGCCCAGATGTTCAGATCGTACTTGCGCGCGATCAGCCCGTCGCAGATGGCGAGGACGTGCCGGCGGTTGAGGACGAACATCTCGTCGGCGATTTTGATGTTGCGCACCCCGTACCGATTCACCAGCAGATCGATCTCCGCCAGCACGCGGTCCGGACTCCAGAAGCGATAGCTGTTGACCGACGACTTCATCCCCGCCGCCTGTTCGCCGCTCTTGAACGGCGCCTGGATGCAGCAGAACGAGCAATGGTAGGGGCAGCCGAGGGTGGTGTATAGGGCGGCATACGGCTGACGATTCTGCCCGCCCAGACAGTGCCAGTTGTGCGCCCGATACTGGCCCATCGGCAGCAGGTCCCAGGCGATTCCGGGCAGGTGAGTGTCGAGGTCGGTCACCAGCGGCGCCTCGGCGGTGCGGCAAAGCTCGCCATCGTCGGCGCGGTAGAGCAAACCGGGCACCCGGTCGAACGCCGGCACGGCCGACTTCAGCGCCTCGACCAGGCCGACCAGCGTGTGCAGCCCCTCGCCGGTGGCGGCGAAGTCGACGGCCTCTTCGCGCATGCTGCGCTCGGGCAGCGCCGCGACGTGCCCGCCGACGAGTAATACCTTACGATCAGGCGACAGTCCCTTGATCGCCGCGCACACCTGGCCGCAGGCGGTCATGATCTGCGTCGAGGCCGACGGCTGATGGCCGTAGGCGACCACCGCCACCAGCACCGGGTCGAGGTCGTCAACCTGCTCGGCGACCTCGGCGGCGATCAGCTCCTCGGCCTCGGCGTCGATCACCTCCACCGCCAACCCGCGGCGGCGGCAGAACTCGGCCATCAGCCCGGCCCACACCGGGTTCTCGACCGCTGTCAACCGGGTGCCGAGCGACTGATACACCTGCGTGCGGCTGGACGGGTTCACCAGCACCAGATCGAGCTTGCGCGTCATCAGGGGTCTCCGTGCGGGGCGGTCAACCGGCGGCCAGGCCGTTTAGCATGTCGCAGAGTTGCAGGATCTTCCAACGCTCCAGTGCCGGGTAGTTGCCGATGTACATGCCGTAGAAATGGACGTGGTCGACGCGCGGGAACTGCCGCCAGGCGTCGGTGCCGACCAGCCGGCGCAGGTACGGCTGCCGCACCTGGTTGCCGCCGCCGGCGGTGCCGCGGCGGAACTCGACCCCGGCGGCCCGCAGCGCCGCCGTCACTCGGCCCATCAGTCGGTCGTCGGGCTGGCGGAGGATCAGGGTGAAGGCGTAGTTGCTGTTCCCCTCGACGGCAAAATCGGTGCGATAGGCGGTCGGATCGAGGTGGTCGAGGAACAGCTGCAGGTTGTCCTGCCGCCGGCGGATGCAGGCGTCGAGCCGCGGCAGCTGCGATCGGCCGATCACGGCGTTGATCTCGGTGCTGCGCACGTTATATCCCGGACAGGCGAAGATGAAGTCGGGGTTCAGATCCGGGTACTCGTCGGCCAGCTCGCGCTTGCGGCTGGCGGAGTCGACCTCGCGCACCATGCCGTGCCCGCGCAGCATCCGCAGCATCTCGTACAGGTCGGTGTCGTTGGTACACACCATCCCGCCCTCGATGGTGCTCAGGTGATGCGCGTAGTAGAACGAGAAGTTCGACGCCAGCCCGAACCGGCCGACCTTGTGCCCCTCGAACGTCGCCCCGTGCGACTCGCACACGTCCTCGATCAGTGCAACGCCGCGCGCCCGCAGCTCGTCGAGGAACGATCGGGTGAGAGCGTTGTAGCCGAGGACGTGAGTGAGGAAGACGGCGCGCGTGCGGCGGGTGATTTTCGCCAGCACCTGGTCGAGATCCATGCCGAGGGTGCGGTCGTCGATGTCGACGAAGACCGGCTCGAAGCCGGTGTGCAGCACGGCGGTGATGTCCGACACCCAGGTGAGCGTCGGCACGATGATCTCACCGCCGGGGCCGTGCAGCTCGCGCAGGGCGGCGAGGGTGATCAGGTTGGCCGACGACCCGGAGTTGACGAAGACGCTGTGCTTCACGCCGAGCCAGCGCGACCACTCCTCCTCGAAGGCGCGGACCTGCCGCGACGACGTCAGGATCGGGTCTTCCTGCTGCAGCAGGCGGGTGACGACCTGCAGGTCTTCAGGCAGGATGTTGTTCCGCATCAGCGGCCAGTCGAGCGAGGCGGTACGCGTGGTGTTCATCAGAACGGCCCCTTGAACGCGATGGATTGCAGGTCGGCGCGGGGTTCGGGCAGCCAGCCGGTGGGCCGGCCCTCGACGAGGTCGCGGGCGGCGGCGGCGATTGTGCGAGAATCCGGGTAGAACAACTCTTCGAGTGCCGGTGTGGTCGGGCAGGTGGTCGGGGCGAAGCCGAGCCGCTGCAGCTTGACGTCGCGGACGCCGGCCAGCCGCTCGGCCACCGCGGCGACAATCTCGGCGCTGGCGCCGCAGTTGGTCCAGGCGGTGTCGACCACCAGCAAGCGTCCGGTTCGCTCGACGGACGCGGCGATGGTGTCGACGTCGAGCGGACTGAGCCAGATCGGGTCGATGACCTCGGCGGAGATGCCGGCATCGGCCAGGTAGCGCTGTGCCCGCAGGCACTCGACCTGCATGTACGAGATGCCGACGATCGTCACGTCGTCGCCGCGGACCGCCACCCGCGCCTTGCCTGGCGCGACGGCATACGGCTCGGCCGGTACCGGGCCGTTCAGGAAGTGCAGCAGGCGATGTTCGACGTAGAGGACCGGGTTGTCGTCGCGGACGGCGGCGATCAGGCAGCCCTTGGCGTCGTGCGGGTTGGACGGTGCCGCCACCTTGATGCCGGGGACGTGCATGAACAGGCTGTGCAGCCCCTGCGAGTGCTGGGCGCCCTGCCCCCAGCTCTTGCCGATCATGGCGCGAACGACCAGCGGCACCGCCACCCGCCCGGCGTACATGTACCGGCTCTTGGCCGCCACGTTCACCAGCTGGTTCATGGCGAGTAAGAGAAAATCCATGCGGATGTGAACGTGGATCGGCCGCAGCCCGGCCAGTGCCATGCCGATGGCGGCGCCGGTCATGGCGTCCTCAGACAGCGGGGTGCCGAACACGCGCTCGGGGCCGTATTTCTCCACCAGTCCCCTCGTCGTCCCCTGGATCGCCTTCGGGTCGTCGACGTCGAGGCCGAACAGGATGACCGACGGGTCGCGACCCATCTCCTGGTCGGTCGCCTCGCGGACGGCGTCGATGAACGACAGGGTGCGCTCGGCGGCGGGCTTGCTGCCCTCGGTGTGGCGGCCCCGGTCGGCGGCCGGGGCACGGGTGATGGACGGCGGCATGCGTTCACTCCTTGAAGATGTCGCTCAGCAGCTCCGACGCATCCGGGTAGGGGCTTTCCTCGGCGAACGCCATCGCCTCGTGGATCTCCCGTTCGACCTCCTGTTCCAGCTTGACTCGCTCCTCCTGCTCCATCAGCGCGGCCAGCCGGGTGACGGCATCGCCCTCGACCCACGGCGCCGCCTCGTCGGTGGTGCGATAGCCGAGCTGAAAATCCTCGCCAGGGCCGACGTGCTCGCGCCAGCGATACGTCCGCACTTCCAGAAAACGCGGCCCCTCGCCAGCGCGCACCTCGCGGATCAGCTGGGCGGAGCGGTGCATCAGGGCGAGCACGTCGTTGCCGTCGACCGCCTCGGCCGGCACGCCGAAGGCGCGGGCGCGGTCGCAGATCACCGGGTGCCCCTGTCGCCGCGCCTGGGCGGTGTGGATGGCGTAGCCGTTGTTCTCGCACACAAAAAGGATCGGCAATTTCTTCAATGACGCGAAGTTCAGGCTCTCGGCGAACACCCCCTCCTCGGTGGCGCCATCACCGAAGAAGCTGGCAACGATGGCGTCGTGGCGCTGGTGGCGGAGGGCGTAGGCGTGGCCGACGGCGTTGGCGATGGTGGTGCCGACGACGGCCGACATGCCCATCACCCCGGCGTCGGGGTCGATCAGGTGCATCGATCCGCCCTTGCCGCGACTGCAGCCGGTCGCCTTGCCGTACAGCTCGGCGAGCATCGCCCGCAGGTCGCCGCCTTTCGCCAGGTACAGCGCATGACCGCGGTAGGTACCGTACACCACGTCCTGCGGATGCAAATTCTCACACACCCCGACCGACACCGCCTCCTGCCCGATGGACAGATGAACGGGACTCTTGATGCGATCGCTCGGATAGACGCGGGCGACCTCTTCTTCCACCCGGCGAATCCGGTACAGCGTGCGATACAGCGCCGTGTACATCCGTGGCGTCCTCTCGGGGTGCGGTGTCGGTGGGTGCGGACTCGACGTGGTCGAGATACCAGCGATAGGTGCGTTCCAGGGCATCGAAGAAGGACGTGCGCGGCCGCCAGCCGAGGCCGAGTAGCTCGCTCGCGTCCAGGCACTTCCGCGGCGCGCCGTCGGGACGAGTGACGTCGAACAGCAGCTGGCCGCGGTAGCCGACGACCTCGGCGATGGCGTGTGCCACGTCGGCGATCGATCCCTCAACGCCGCCTCCGAGGTTAATCGGCCCGGCGCCGTCGTACTGCTGCATGACGAATACGCAGGCGTCTGCCAGATCGGCGGCGTAGAGGAATTCGCGGAGCGGCGCGCCGGTGCCCCAGATGGTCAGCGTCGGCTCGCCGTCCAGCCTGGCCCGATGGGTGCGGCGGAGCAGCGCCGGGATGACGTGCCCGCCGTCGGCGCTGAAGTCGTCGTGCGGGCCGAACGGGTTGGCCGGGATGGCGGTGACGAAGTTCGCCCCGTACTGCTGGCGGTAGGCGGCGCACAGCTGCCAGCCGGCCAGCTTGGCGGTGGCGTAGGCGGCGCTGGTCGGCTCCAGCGGGCCCTCCATCAGCGCCCCCGTTCGCATCGGCTGCTTCGCCAGCCGCGGATAGCTGCACGAACTTGCCAGGTAGAGTAACTTTTTCACTCCGCCAAGGTGCGAGGCGTGGACGACATTCGCCGTCACCAGCAGGTTGTCGCGCATCAGCTCGGCAGGCCGCGCCCGGTTCAGGCCGATGCCGCCCGACTTGCCGGCGGTCAGGAAGACGACCTCCGGCCGCTCGGCGTCGACGTACTCTTCCACCTGCTCGGCGTGCGTCAGGTCCAGTTCGTCGGCCGACGGCGCCAGCACGCGGCGGTAACCGTGGTCGGCCAGGTGATCGACGAGCGCCGCGCCGGCGAGGGTGTCGCAGCCGGCGACGAGGATTCGAGTGTCCCGGTTCACGACGCCTCCGCGGTCAGGGTGGGAGTGAGTTCCTTGAAGGCGATCGGACTGCGCTGCTGCCGCAGCAGCTCGGCCTCGGCGTAGTCGGCCTCTGGCTCGTAGAAGACGATCTGGCTGCCGGCCGTCTCGAACTCGAACGGGACGTGAATCAGGCCGTCGAGCGCCTGCATCACCGCCGGCTGGCGGTCCGGCTCGACGAACAGCAGCAGGAACCCGCCGCCGCCCGCGCCGGTCAGCTTGCCGCCCAGCGCGCCGGCGCCGCGGGCACGGTCGTACAGGCCGTCGACCTCGGAGTTCGACACCTGGGGGGACAGGCTCCGCTTGGCCTGCCATGCCTCATGAAGCAGATCGCCAAACGCGCTGATGTCGACGCCACTGGCGAGGATGTCGATCGCCTCGTCGACCAGCTCCTTCATGATGCGCAGCTGCCGTCGCCGCGCCTCCAGGTCGATCACGTAGCTTTTCGCCACGTCGGCCGCGGTGCGAGCGATGCCGGTGTAGAACAGCATCAGGTGCGACTTCAGCTCGCGGATGCGCGCCGGCGGCAGGACCAGCGGGTCGATGGCGATCTCGCCGTTGGGGTGGAACTTGACGTGCCGCAGCCCGCCGTGGGCCGCCATCACCTGATCCTGCGAGCCGACTGTCTCGTTGAGCACCTCCTGTTCCAGATAGATGCTCTCCCGAGCCAGCTGCGCCTTGGTCACCATCTCGCCCTGCAGCGCGTGCAGCGCGTGCAGCAGGCCGACGGTGAACGCCGAGCTGGTGCCCATGCCGCTCCGCGCGGGAAGATCGCCGTCGTGGTGCAGCTCGACGCCGCGATCGATCCGCATCAACCGCAGCGTCTCGCGAACCGACGGGTGGGTGATCTCGTCCACCGACATGCACGTCTCGATCTTGCGATAGACGACGCGGATGCGGTGCTCGAAGAACGGCGGCAGGTAGCGGCAGGTGAGGTAGCAGTATTTATCGATGGTGGTGGCGAGGACCGCGCCACCGTGGGCGCGATACCAGTTCGGGTAGTCGGTCCCGCCGCCGAAAAAGGAGATGCGAAAGGGGGTGCGACAGATGATCATCCGTGATTCCTGCTCCGCGACACCCTTCGACCGGCAGGCCGGCCGCCGCGGTGATCCATCACCGGGGAACGAACGACCCCCTTGGCGCCGATCGAGGATGCCCCTGTCTTCTCACAACCGGGGCGGTCGTGTCAAGGCGGCTTTACCCACCCTTCCCGAAATCCCAACCCTGCCATGACGGATCGGCAAATGGGGAAACCTGATCTAGTCGGCGGGGGACAGGTCATCCGCTGCGTCGCGGACGAGCGAGCGGTGCAGGTAGACCGGGCGCGGCGGGCCGGGGCGCACCGCGCGGCCGACCACCTTGTACAGGTGAGAGCCGACCGCCACCTCACGCACGCCGCGTGCGCCGTCGAGCGCCGGACCGCGGTAGTAGTCGAACTCCAGGTCGGGCGAGCCGGGGAAGGACGTCACCTCGATCGGCAGCAGCCACTTGAGCGGGTCGAGTACCGGGTAGCGAAACGACAGCTTCGCCACCTCGCCGTAATGCAGCAGGTCGATCACCCGGTCGCGGACGATCCAGTGAATGCGATCGCAGCCGGGCTGACCGTCGGTGACCGGCAGGCGAGCGTCAAGAAGGTACACGCCCGCATCCCCCGCGCGGTCGATCATCGCCTGCAACGTCGGCGGATCGGGGACCAGCATCGGTCGATTCCCCGACGTCATCGCCGTGAAAAAGCATGACAGTTTCCCTTTCGTCAGGAACCGCAGTTCCCAGGCGTGGTGCGGGTTGGCGAGCACCACGGCCCCCGGCTTCATCTCGGCCTCGCATCGGCGGGTCAACCGGGCGATGGTGGCGTAGGAGCGGCGCGTGAACGAGCGGACGACGAAGGGGTTCAGCCCGTGGTCCGTAACCGCCAGCGCCAGCAGTGCGACGGTCGCGACACGGAGCGCCCGGTGCTCGGCGGTCAACCGCCACAGCCGTTCCACTCCCGCGGCGAGCAGGATGGAAGCTGGCACCAGGGCGTAGGCCAGGTGAACCTGCTCCTTGAAGACGACGAGGAACGGCAGGAAGGTGACGGCGAAGAATCCCGCCAGGAACAGCCCGCCGCGCGCTTCCGCCGGATCGCGGCGCCGCAGACTCCCCACCCAGCCGGCGGCCGCCAGCAACACCAGCGTCGGCGGCAGGATGTTGAGCAAGTCGAGGAAGATGCGCCACTGCAACCCCCGGATCGCGCCCGCCACATCGAGCCAGGCATGGGGGTTGCTGGCGACGGTGAACTCAATCTGGTCCTTCAGCGCCCCGAGCCGCCACACCGGCCGCACCGGCAGCTCGGGAAACGCCAGGTGCGGCAGGGCGGTCGGGAACAGTGCGTGCGCGAACCCGACCACCGCGACCGCCACCACCGGGCTGCGCCACTGCCCTCGTTGCAGCTCGAGGAGTACGAGGAGTACGGCGGTCAGGCCGACGAATTCGCGATACCACGGCCCAAGCAAAAGCAGGAGGGCGACGCCGACCAGCCAGCCGCCATGTCCCGTATCGCGATAGCAAAAATAGCTATTGAGGCACGCGCACATCACGAGCAGCACCAGCGCCTGAATGCCGGTGAACAGGACGAGGAGCCCGGTGAGGATGGGCATGGCCGCGAGGAGCAGGAAGACGGCAAAGCTGGCCGCGACCGGCGAGCAGGTGAAGCGTCGAGCCAGCCGAAAGTGGGCGAGGGCCAGCAGTCCGGCAACCAGGGCGTTGAGCAGCAGCAGCCCGACCCGCGTCGTCGCCGGGGCGGCGGCGTGGCCAGCCTGGCCGATCCGCCGCATCATCCAGCTGAGCGGCCGGTAGCCGTCGGGATGGGTGCGGCCGAACTCGTCGCCGTACTTCCACCGATCGCTCAGGTGCGGCGTGAGCGGGTCGATCGCGACGCCTGGCTCGGGGAACTCGTTCTCACACAGCGTCGGGCTGTCGTCCCAGACAAACTGGCCGGGGGCACGCCACGCGATGTAGACGAGGCCGACGAGAACCACCACGACAGCCGGTGCAAGCCAGCGAGGCAACAAGCGGTGCAACATCGAGGCATTCTCCCTGGCAGGTCAGCGGCGCAGGCCGTCGCGGTCGATCTGGTGCTGAATGTCTTCCACGGTCGTCCCGCAGTACCACGAGGAGTACAGTCCGGCGAGCAGACGCGCGGAATCGAGCGGTCCCTCGCCCTCGGGGATGGCGTAGACGAAGTCGCCGGCGACGAAGAGAGCGTAGCCGCGATCGGCCTCGCTCAGCCGGTGAATCTCGGTGTGCGGCGGGATGAGCACTCCCGATTGCAGGTGGGCGAGTTGCTCCGTCTCCCGCGCCGGCACTTGCCCCAGCACCGCCTCGACCGAATCGCCCTGAATCAGATAGTGGAAGTCGTTTCGGTCCGGCCGATAGTAGCCGTCCCAGTGCGGCAGTCCGTGGTAGCGGCCGTGGCAGCGGAACACGTTGTACGGCACGCCAAGCCGCGCCAGCGTCGGCAGCTGCCGCAGCCGGGTAACGTCGTCGCGGCGGGCGTACTCGGCGATCGGCTCGACCCTGAGCTTGTGGTCGCGCAGGGCGATGACGTGGGTCGGATGGTCGTGATCGATGAAGCGGCCGAACAGGATGAGCGGGAACGGCACTCCCTGGAATGTCTCGCAGGCGTGAAACACCTCCGGCGCCAGCGAGAACCGGAACGCCGGGTCGTGCCGGTGCTGGTCGACCAGCTCAGTCATCGCCTGCACCTGGAGGCGAAATGGCCGCAGGTGGTCCTTCATGGTGCTGTTGATCGTCTCGCCGATCCCCGCGCCGGCGACGGCGAGTACACACAATCCGCCAGTAAGGCCTAACTCGAAACCAGAAACGAGGCGGGGGGCGGGCGCCGCCGTCCAGGCACTGAACAGGACGATCAGCAGCATCAGCAGCGGCAGGTAGCTGTAGTAGGTGGCGGAGGTGAGCGTACCCGGCTCAGGCCGCAGGTTCAGCCGGCCGAGGACGGTGATCCCCAGGTGCATGGCGAACAGCGACGCCGGCAGGAGGAGGAACAGCCAGCGCCCGGCTTCGCTACGGCGGGCAGACACCACCGCCGCGCCGGTGCGACCGACGAGCAGCAGGCCGACGGCAAGCGAAACGACGAGCAGGCCGCTCCACTCCAGAAACTGCGGCCACGCTGAGCCAGGTTCGGAGAAGATCAGCCGCGCGCGGAGCGACCAGCTCAGCCCGGTGAACGACCACCGCGCCCCGCTCGGCACGAACGGCTGGACGGTGGTGTAGAGCAGGTAACGGGTGGTGTTCTCCGTCGTGGCGTCGACGCTGAAGCCGTTCATCACGTCGTGGAAGTCGACGTCGCGGTGGGCGTGCGGGTGTGCCAGCCGGTCGACCCGGTCGCCGGCGACGTAGAGCAGCGCCACGCAGGCGAACAGCGCCAGCCGCAGCGGTGCCTGTCTCCGCCTGCCGGTCCGCCAGGCGTGGACCGCCAGCACCCCGCCGACGATGAGGGCGAAGAACTGCCCCAACTCGTAGGTGAACGCCCCAGCGAGCAGCAGTACGAAACAGACCGCCAGCCGTAGGCGCTGTCCGGTGGCGGACAGGTCGTCCCGCTCCAGCAGGTCGAGCGCCGCCAGCATCGCGCCCAGGTTGAACACGACGAACAGGATGTAGCCGTTGATGTGGCTCCAGGCGACCATCTCGACGATCGCGAAGTTGACCGCGAAGAAGAGCGCCAGCGCGAAGGCGAGCAGGTGCAGCACCACCCGCCGGCGGGGCGGAGCATCGCCGTGGCGCAGGCGGATGAGACGGGCGAGCAGCGCCCACAGCAGGCCGACGACCATCAGGTGCAACCCGATGCCGGCCCGCTGCCACCAGACAAAGTGGGTCCTGAAAAGCGCCTTTTCCAGCGACAGCAGCCCGAACAGCACCGGGCGGAACAGCGCATAGTCGCCCGGCGCGATCGTGCTCGTCCGGTTGTACGAGTAGCTGCGCGTCAGGATCGACCAGAAGTCGTCCTGCTCCAGCGTGTGCATCCAGAACCACCAGTTGTCGGCCCGCGGGGCGTGCGCCTGCGACGGCCGGTAGACGTACCAGGTGGCGGCCACCAGGATCAGCCCGCCCAGGCCGACGGCCCACCAGCGCCCGCGTGCAGTCGACTCACCCATCGGCACTCCGTTGCCTGCTGCCATCGCCCACGCCCCAACACCTTATGCGCAGAATCGCTCTTTCCAGATCTGAAAATAGTAGGCGGCACCCCAGCGAATGATCTGCAGCTTACGGGTGCCGCCGATTCGCGGCGGTTCGCCGGCCGGCACCTCGCCGATGCGCTTGCGATATTTCGCCGCCCGCACCGACATGAGCGGCTCCCAGCTGATGACCGTGTGAAACAGCCGTTCGGGCAGCGTGTACGAGCGATCCTGGTCGAGCCGCAGTTCCTCGATGAGCGTGCGGGTGAACGCCCGGTAGATGACCATCACGTCGGTGTAGCGCGACCCGTACAGCAGGTTGACGGTGCGGGTGAACAGCCAGTTGCCGAACCCGGTGACGAGGTCGTCGTCCTCGCTGCGCATGTCGCCCAGGTAGCGCGAGCCGATTACCAGGTCGTACCCCTCCTGGATCTTGGCGACCAGTTGCGTCAGGATCGCCGGGTCGCAGTTGCCGTCCGGACTCATGCTGACGATCACGTCGCCCTCGATCAGCGGCAGCGCCTCCAGGTAGGCGTGGCGAATGCCCGACTTCTGCTGCACATAGACCGAGTAATCGTTTTCTCGCAACCACTCGATCGTGCCGTCGGTCGACCCGCCGTCGAGGACCAGGATCTGATCGAAGACGTCCCGCGGGATCTGGGGCATGATGGCCTTCACGCCGTCGATCTCGTTGAGCGTGAGCGCCAGCAGGGTGACTTTCATCAGCAAGCCCTTCAGCCACGGGTTTGGTCGGGGAACGACGCAGCAGGCTAGCCCACCCGTCGGAGCAAAATCAAGCCGGTCCCCCGCGTCGATCACCGCCGGCGAACTCGGGATTGACCGCCCGCCGCGGGCGCGGTTAGCATCGAGCGTTCCCTGGCGAATCAGATGCCGGTTCCGCCCCGCACGGATGCACGACCTCATGGACCGACAGGCCAGCCGACCGGACCGCGACATTCGCGAGCTGCTGCACACGCTGAACCAGCGCTACTACCAGCAGTGGCACCGGGCCGAGACAATGCAGCGCGAACTGGACCGCCTATACCGCTGGGTCGGCCCGCTGGTTCGTGGGCTACGGCGGGTGAAACGCTGGCTCGCGCCTGCCGCCGTGGACCTGGGGTGCGACGGGCGATCGTACCTGCCGCTGGCGGAGGCTGACGACGCCGGCAACGCGAGGGTGAGCATCGTCATCCCATTTCGCGACCAGTCCGCCCTGCTGCGGAACTGTCTGCGCAGCCTGCGGCCGGCGCGGCGGCGGATCGCCGAGATCGTTCTTGTCGACAACGCCAGCCGCCAGCCGCGGACCCTGCGCCTCCTGCACCGCCTTGCGGCGCGACGCGGTTTTCGTGTCGTTCGCGATCCCGCCCCGTTCAACTTCTCGCGGCTGTGCAACGCCGGGGCGCGGGCGGCGACGGGGGACACCCTCCTCTTTCTGAACAACGACACCGAGGCGTTGACGGCGGACTTTCTCGATCGGATGCTGCGCGTCGCCGCTGTCCCTCGCGTCGGCGTCGTTGGCGGCACGCTGCTCTACCCGGACGGGACGATCCAGCACGCCGGCCTGCACCCGCTCGCCGACGGCCGGTGGGCGCATTCGTACCGCGGCTTGCCGTTCCCCCCGGCCGGCACGCCGACCGGCACAGTCCGCGAGGTGGCGGCGGTGACCGGCGCCTGCCTGCTGGTCCGCCGCGACCTGTTCGCCGCCCTCGGCGGAATGGATGAAAGCTTGCCGTTCGCTTACAACGATGTCGAGTTCTGCTGTCGAGTCCGCGGCCGCGGGCTGCGCGTGGCGGTCACGCCCCACGCCCGCCTGCTGCACTACGAGGGGCTATCGCGCGGCTTCAGCGACGAGCGCCCCGGCGTTGGCCCGCTCGTCGGTCGGGCGTTTGATGCCGCCGGCCCGACGCCCGACACCGCCATGACGGCGGGATGAGGAGGACGCCAGGATGGCGCGCATCGAGCTGACGAACGTGGACCTGACGTTCAAGGTCCGCCAGCAGCAGGGGCGGCTGAGTTTGAAGGAATACCTCGTCCGCGGGATGTTCCTGCGGAGTACGTCGCCGCTGATGGAGGTCCGCGCGCTGCAGGACATCAACCTGCTGCTGCCGGCCGGCGAGCGCGTCGGCATCGTCGGGCACAACGGCGCCGGCAAGAGCACTTTCCTCAAGCTGCTGGCCGGCATCTACGAGCCGAGCCGCGGCCGGCGGACCGTCGACGGCGGTATCAGCTCGCTGTTCGACCTGATGCTCGGCTTCGAGCCGGAGGCGAGTGGGTGGGAGAACATCCGCTACCGCGGTTACCTGCAGGGAGAGACACCGCGTAGCATCGGCCGCAAGATCGACGCCATCGCCGACTTCACCGAGCTGGGCGACTTCCTCAAAATTCCGGTAAGGTATTACTCGGCCGGTATGCTGGTGCGACTGGCGTTTGCGATCGCCACCGCCATCGAGCCGGAGATCCTGCTGGTCGACGAGGTGCTGTCGGTCGGTGACATGGCGTTTCAGGAGAAGGCGCGGCAGCGGATGCGCGAGATGATGGCCCGCGCCGACCTGATCGTCATGGTCAGCCACGACATGGATTCGCTGGCCCGGCTGTGTACCAGCGGCATCTGGCTCGATCACGGCCGCGTGCGGCAGGTCGGCCCGATCGACCAGGTGATCGCCGCCTACACCGATTCGGTCACCGCCGGAGAGCAAACGCCGGCACCCGCTCCGGCCGTCGTCGCGTAATCGGCGGCGAGGTCGAGGTCGTCGATGGCGGCTCGTACCCGTTCCATCTCGGCCGGACCGAACGGTTGCAGGGGCGCGGCGAGCGTCGGGCCACACAGGCCGAGGACGCTCAGCGCCGCCTTCATGCCGCGCAGGTAGGCCGAGGTCGTCGAGCCGCCGACGTGGTAGAGCGAGCTGGACAGCCGCATCACCTGCGTCTGCAACGCACGCACCCGCGGCAGGTCGCCGGCGCGGGCGGCCTCGTACAGTGCGACGTAAAGCCGCGGCGCCAGGTTCGCCCCGCCGCAGATGCCGCCGTGAGCGCCGAGCAGCGTCGCCTCGCCGAGCAGTTCCTCCGGCCCCATGAGTAAGGTGAAATCGGGACGCCGCGCGACGGTCTGCAGCAGCCGGTGGAAGAACACCATCTGTCCCAAACTGTCCTTCATCCCGACGATGCGCGGCATGTCGAGCAGACGGGCGAGCGTGTCGACGTCGATCGGGTTGCGGGCGCACGACGGGATGTTGTAGAGGAACAAGGGCAACGGCAGGGCGGCGGCCAGCTGTTCGAGATACGCCGCCACTTCCGGCTGGCTCAGCGGGAAGTAATAGGGCGGTGTCGCCACCACCGCAGCAGCGCCGGCGTCGGCGGCGTGCTCGGCCAGCTGCACCGACTCGGTGAGCGACGTATCGCTGATGCCGACCAGCACCGGCACCCGGCCGGCGACCTGATCGCACGCCCGCTCGATCAGCTCGCAGCGGAGTCGGTAGCTCAGCGCCGGCGCCTCGCCGGTGGTGCCGAGCAGGAACAGGCCGTGAACCCCGCCGGCAAGGACGTGGTCGATCAGGCGTTCCAGCCCCGCGTGGTCAAGCCGGTCAGGATCGGCGAGCGGGGTGGCGAGCGGCGGGATCACTCCGCGTAAGGGCGTCGGCAGCGTGGCGGATGTCATGGCGGGGGCCTGGGAGAAGGAGGCCGGAAGATCACACTCTGTGCCATCTTATGCCGTGCGCCGCGCATCGCCGACGGACAGGACGAGACAGGTCGTGACGAAGGATGACGCCGGTTCCGGTTGTGCCGGATGGGGGAGCTGGGCAGGCGGTCCCGAAGTGGAGGCACACGCTGGCGGGCTGGTCACTACAATGGGGGCTGGTTATGAACCTCGTCAGGAGAAGGGTGATGGCCGACAAGGCGTTGTCACAGGAGGAACGGATGGCCGTCTTCCTCGCTCTGGTGGAGGCGCAGGACGGCGACCAGAGCGTCGCGCAGTCCCGGCGCAGCGTGGCGAAACAGTTCGGAATCAGCGAGGACCAGGTCCGCCGCATCGAGCGCGAGGGCCTCGACAGCGAGTGGCCCCCGCTCGGTTGAGCGCCGTGGATCGCCAGTCAATCGCTCGGCTCGGGGGGAGGGGGGTGAACGCGCAAAACCGCGGTCATCGCCTCGTCGAGCCGGGCGAGGAATCGAGAGCGGTCGCGGGCGGTCATCGGCGGTGGGCCGCCTGTCACCTCGCCGCCCGCCCGTAAGTCCTCCATCAAGGCGCGCATCGCCAGGGCCGAGCCGATGTCGGCCTCGGTGAACGGCCGGCCGCGCGGGTCGAGAACGCGGACGTCGCGGGCCAGGCACCGGGCCGCCAGGGGGATGTCGGCGGTGACCACGAGGTCGCCCACCCCGGCGTGCTCGGCGATGTAATCGTCCGCCGCCCCGAACCCACTGCAGACCACCGCCTCGATGCGCGGCCCACCGGGAACTCGCAACGGGGTGTTGGCCACCACCACCACGCGCCAGCCGTACCGCCGCGCGACCCGGTACACCTCCTCCTTCACCGGGCAAGCGTCGGCATCGATGTAGACGGCGTACATGGCGGACTCCGGACGGAAGGGCGCCGCCCCATTGTGACAGACAGGTCGCGTCCTGTCAGGACCGTCGTCCGACGAATGCCCTTGTCCCGGCTGATCGCATCTGCCAGCAATAGAGAGACACGCCGGGACATCGTACCAGAGAAGCCGCGCATGAGCATCCTGTTGAGCACCCAGGGGTTGACGAAGAGTTACGGGGTGCGGCCGTTGTTCGCCGACCTGTCGATCGACCTGCGCGTCGGCGAGCGCGTCGGCCTGGTCGGGCCGAACGGTGCCGGCAAGTCGACGCTGCTGCGCATCCTCGCCGGCCGGGAGCAGGCCGACAGCGGCACCCGCGCCGCCCGTCGTGGAGCGTGCATCGGCTATCTCGCCCAGGACGACATCTTCCCACCGGGCCACACCGTTCGCCAGGTGGTGGTCGACGCGCTCGCCGACGAGGTGATCGAGGAGCACGAGTGCGAAACCCGCGCCGCGATCACGCTGACGCAGGTGGGGTTCACCGACGTCGACCAGCCGGCGGCGACGCTGTCCGGCGGGTGGCGCAAGCGGCTGGCGCTGGCCCGCGAGCTGGCCCGCAAACCCGATTTGCTGTTACTCGATGAGCCGACCAACCACCTCGATCTGCCTGGCATCGTCTGGCTGGAGCGGCTGCTTCGCGGCGCCTCGTTCGCCTACCTGGCGGCGACCCACGACCGGGCGTTTCTCCGCGCCGTCGCCGACGAGGTGATCGAGATCAGCCGCGTCTACCCCGCCGGGACCTTCCGCGCCGCCGGCAACTACGACGAGTTCGCCCGCCGCCGCGACGAGTTCCTCGAAGGCCAGGCGAGCCGGCAGGAGACGGTCGCCAACCAGGTTCGCCGCGAGACGGAGTGGCTGGGCCGCAAGGCCGCGGCGCGGACGCGCAAGGCGTCGTCGCGGATCGAGGACGCCGCCCGCCGCCGCGACGAGCTGGCCGAGCTGAAGTATCGCAACGCTGCCGCCGGCGCCGCCGGCATCGACTTCGTCGCCACCGGCCGGCAGACGCGCAAACTGCTCGCCGCCGAGGGTGTGTCGAAGGCTCTCGGCGGCAAGCCGCTGTTCGCTGGCGTCGACCTCACGCTCGCGCCCGGCAGCAAGGTCGGATTGCTCGGCGCGAACGGGAGCGGCAAAAGCACGCTATTGCGTGTCCTGGCGGGCGACATCGCGGCGGATACTGGCACCGTCACGCGCGCCGACGGGCTGCGGGTGGTGACGTTCGAGCAGGGCCGCGCGGCGCTCGACCCGAACGTTAGCCTGCGGCGGGCGCTGTGCCCCAACGGCGACACGGTGACGGTGAACGGCCAGCCGCAGCACGTCATGGCTCGCGCCAAACAGTTCCTGTTCCGCGCCGAACAGCTGGACGTGCCGGTCGGCAGCCTGTCGGGCGGGGAACAGGCGCGAGTGCGGATCGCCCAGCTGATGCTGCAGCCGGCCGATCTGCTGATGCTGGACGAGCCGACCAACGACCTCGACATCCCGGCGCTGGAGGTCCTCGAAGAAAGCCTCGACGAGTTCCCCGGCGCGCTGGTGCTGGTGAGCCACGACCGCGAACTGATGGACCGGCTGTGCTCCGAGTTCGTCGGCCTCGACGGCGCCGGCGGGGCGGGGCTGTATGGCAGCGTGGCCCAGTGGCTGACAGCGCTGGAGCGCGCCGAGGCGGAGGCGGCGAAGGCGACAAGGCGGATCGCCGAACCGTCCTCACGCCCGGCCGCGCCATCGGCTGCCAAGCCGCGCAAGCTGACCTGGCGTGAGCAGCAGGAACTGGCCGGCATGGAGAATGCCATCCTCGCCGCCGAGGAACGCCTGGCCGCGTGCGAGGGGGCGGTGCAGGCGGCGTCGACCGCCGGCCACGTTGCGCTGACGGCGGCCTGTCACGACCTGGAGGAAGCCCGGCAGGCCGTCGACCGCCTGTACACGCGCTGGCAGGAGCTGGAGGCGCTCGCCGGCGGCCGGTGACACGACGACGGCGGACGATGCGCCCTACTTCGACTGGGTAGTGGTCGTGGAAAGAGGCTCGACATCGCCGCCGCAGTGACGGGCTGAGTAGAATTGCGCCAATAGGCCGGCAGCGACGAAGGGAGACGCGCGTTATGCAGATAGAGCGAATCACTCACCATCCCGCGGTCATGGGGGAAGCCCTGAAAGCGCATCGCCTGACCGCCACATCCCCGGACTCGCCGCTAAGTTCAACAAGGCCAAGGATCGTGCCTTGGCGAACCTGTAGGTCGACGGCGGCCTGGCGCTTCGCCTGGCTGATCGAAGGCGGTGAACCGGTGTCGTCACCAGGCGACCGAGCTGGTCGACGCATACCGAATCATTGCTGGGTCTAGGCTGGAATGCGATCACGGCGGTAAGCTCTCGACCGGCCGCGAAGCAGGTTGGTCTGAGCGGCTATCCGACGAGGGCGACTGGAGCTCTTCGCCGAAGACGGATGACCGCGGTCTTACATGGCGTGTACCGCCTGGCGAACGGAATTTGCTCGACCCGTGAAGCAGCTGGTCGGCGGGAACTCGATCGCTCTGACCTGCTGGACGTTCGGGCATGAGCGCCATGCGACTGGTCGTCGGCCGATGGGCAACGAGCGAAGAAACCTGTCTTGCGATTGAACCTGGGTCCGACACGCGGAACCGCGGAGGTGCCCAGGACGCGGACCTGGCCATCTGCGCGGTCGTTCAGCGTCGTTGAGCCCGCGACAGCCGCCCCGCTGCTGTATCAGATTCCCGCGAAACCGACTGTGCCCGCGGCGGACGACTGGTACAATACGTGCAAAGAGATCCCGTGATCCGCCTGCACCGGCTCGACGCCGCGTTTGTCCTGCCCGCCCCTACCCTGTGATCGGGCGCGGCCCCACCGACCCGCTGGCCCACCAGGAGCCGCTAGAGCACCATGCACCCGGCCCTCGTTCTCGCCGCCGCTGGCGGCCCCCGGCGGGGCGGACGCCCCGGTTGACTTCAACCGCGACGTCCGGCCGATCCTCTCCGACACCTGCTTCGCCTGCCACGGCTTCGACGCCAAGGCGCGCAAGGCCGGGTTGCGGCTCGACGTGCCCGAAGGCGCGTTCGCCAAGCGCAAGAAGGCGATCCCGATTATCCCCGGTAGCCCCGACAAAAGCTCGGTCTGGCAGCGGATCGTCACCAACGATCCCGACGAGGTGATGCCGCCGCCGTCGTTCAACAAGCGACTGACGCCGGCGCAGAAGGAGACGCTCCGCAAGTGGATCGCGCAAGGCGCGAAATACCAGAAGCACTGGTCGTTCGAGCCGATCCGCCGCCCGTCGGTGCCACCCATCGCCGGCGCGCGGACGCCGATCGATGCGTTCCTGTTGGAGCGGATCGCCAAAGCCGGGCTGACGCCGCAGGGCGAGGCTGACCGCGAGACGCTGATCCGCCGCGTGGCGTTCGCCCTCACCGGCCTGCCGCCGACGGTGGCGGAGGTCGACGCCTACCTCGCCGACACCGCGCCGAACGCCTACGAGCGGATGGTCGACCGCTACCTGGCGTCGCAGCGCTACGGCGAGGAGATGGGGCGCCACTGGCTCGACGTCGCCCGCTACGCCGACACGCACGGGCTGCACCTCGACAACGAGCGGCAGATGTGGGCGTATCGCGACTGGGTGATCCGGGCGTTCAACGACAACCTGCCGTACGACAAGTTCACCGTCTGGCAGGTGGCCGGCGACTTGCTGCCCAACCCGACGACCGATCAGCTGGTGGCGACCGGATTCAACCGCTGCAATGTGACCACCAGCGAGGGCGGGTCGATCGACGTTGAGTTCGTCTACCGCTACGCGGTCGAGCGGACGACGGCGGTGACGCAGGCGTGGCTCGGGCTGACCGCCGGCTGTTCGATCTGCCACGACCACAAGTACGATCCGTTTAGTATGAAGGAGTTCTACAGCCTGTATGCCTTCTACAACAGCGCCGGCGATCCGGCGATGGACGGTAACGTCAACAACACCCCGCCGTTCCTGCGGGTGCTGCGACCGGAGCAAAAAGCTGCCGCCGAGGCCGCCGGGCGGGTCGAGCGAGAGGCTCGCGCCTGGCTCGACACCCTCGCCGGACTGACGAGTTACAGCGAGCCGGCTGCCGGCTCGGTGCGTAAGCCGATCCGCGATGTCCTCTTCGATGATGTCCTGCCGGTCGGTGCGAATTCCAGCTGCTCGTCGCGCAACCCGACGGTGTGGGAGACTGACCCGGCGTTCAGGGCGGCGTCGGGCCGGCGAGTGATCCAGCAGTCGTCCGCCGTCGGCTACTCCGACACGCTCGACTTCAAGCTCCGCCCGGTGGTCGTGCCGCATGACGCCGCTCTGGAAGTGTGGCTGCGCGTGGACGCGGCGAGCGTGCCGAAGTCGGTGTCGCTCCGCATCAACGGCGCCGGCGGTGTCACCTGGACGCGGACGGACAAGGGACTGGTGCGCAACGGCTCGAAGGACGCTCCACTCGTCCCCGGCGTGTGGACGAAGGTGACATTGCCGGCGGCCGACCTCGGGCTGAAGCCCGGTAGCCGCATCGGTCAGCTGGTACTGTCGCAGGACGGCGGAGTCGCCTGGTGGGATCGGTGCGTGCTGATCGGCAACGCCGACCCGGCGGTCGATCCGCTGGGGTCGCTGACGGCGTGGCGGAAGGCGGTCGGCACGGCGGTGCCGCCGGAAGTGCCCGGCGAGCTGCATGGGCTGATCGCCGGCGGACCGGGTAAGGCATTATCGGCGGACGAGGCGCTGCGGCTGCGCAAGTTCTATCTCGCCGTCGTCGCCCGGCCGGTCAGCGGCGAGCTGGAGGCGGCGCGGGCGGCGTGGGAGGCGGCGCGGACTGCCCGCATCGTCGCCGAGGAGTCGGCGCCGGGCACGTTCATCTACCGCGAGATGGGCACGCCGCGCGACTCGTTCGTGATGCTCCGCGGCCAGTACGACAAGCCGGGCGAGAAGGTCCAGCCGGGCGGGCTGTCGGTGCTGCCGCCGATCAAGTCGGCCAAACCCGGTGCGCGGCTGACGCGGCTCGACCTGGCCAACTGGCTGGTAGAAAGCGACAACCCGCTGACGGCGCGGGTGACGGTAAACCGATTGTGGCAGCAGTTCTTCGGCATCGGCCTGGTGAAGACGAGCTACGACTTCGGCAGCCAGGGCGAGGTGCCGTCGCACCCCGAGTTGCTCGACTGGCTGGCCGCCGATTTCCGCGACACCGGCTGGGACGTCAAGCGGTTCGTGAAAATGCTGGTTACGTCCGACGCCTTCCGTCGCAAGGCCGTCCAGACGCCTGAGGTCCGCGCGAAGGATCCGCAGAACCGGCTGTACGCCCGTGGCCCGCGCTTCCGCCTCGACGCCGAGCAGATTCGCGATAACGTGTTATTCGTCAGCGGGCTGATCAACCCGAAAATGGGCGGCCGCGGGGTGAACATCTACCAGCCGCCGAACATCTGGGAGCCGGTCGGCTACGCCGACAGCAACACGCGGTTCTACCTGCAGGACCACGGCCCGGCGCTGTACCGCCGCAGCATCTACGTGTTCCTCAAGCGGACCGCCCCGCCGCCGTTCATGTCGACGTTCGACGCACCCAACCGCGAGCAGGTGTGTACTGTGCGCGAGCGGAGCAACACCCCGCTGCAGGCGCTGCAGCTGATGAACGACGTGCAGCACTTTGAGGCGGCTCGCGCCCTGGCCGAGCGTGCCCTGGCCGAAGGCGGGGCGACCACGCCGGAGCGGCTGACGTTCCTGGTTCGCACGGTACTGGCGCGGCGGCCCGACGCCGACGAGGTGCGGCTGCTGAGCGCTGCGCTGGAGCGGCAGCGGGAGCTGTTCCGGGCCGACCCGGAGGCGGCGAAGAAGGCAGTCCACGTCGGCGAGTCGATCCCTCGGGCGGTCGCTCCGGAGGCGGAGACGGCCAGCTGGGCGATGATCGCCAACCTGATCTTCAACCTCGACGAAACCGTGAACCGGAACTGACCTGGAGCCGACATCCATGCACCCGATCCTGGACTATCAGCTCGCGTTGACGCGCCGCCAGTTCTTCGGTTCCACCGGGCTGCGGCTGGGCGGTCTGGCGATGGCGCTGCTCGCCGGCAAGTCGGCGGGCGAGCCGAAGCCGGCCGCCCCGCGGATGCTGCCGCCCCTGCCCGGCTTCCCGCACTTCAAGGCGAAGGCCAAGGCGGTCATCTACCTGCACATGAACGGCGGCCCCGCGCAGATGGACCTGTGGGACCACAAGCCGAAGCTGCAGGCGTTCTTCAATCAGGACCTGCCGGGCAGCGTCCGCATGGGCCAGCGGATCACCACCATGACCAGCGGCCAGTCGCGGCTGCCGGTCGCCCCGTCGATGTTCAAGTTCGCTCAGCACGGCAAGTGCGGCACCTGGGTGAGCGAACTGCTGCCGCACACGGCGAAGCTGGTGGACGACATCGCCCTGGTCCGCACCGTGTTCACCAATGCCATCAACCACGACCCGGCCTGTACATTTGTGATGACCGGCAGTGAGGTGCCGGGCAAGCCGAGCCTCGGATCGTGGCTGTCCTACGGCCTCGGCAGTGAGAGTAACGACTTACCCGGTTTCGTCGTTCTGACCCCGAACTGGAAGTCGGGAGCAGCGGCGCAGGCGCTGTTCACGCGCATGTGGTCGAGCGGCTTCCTGCCGAGCAAGTTCACCGGGGTGGCGCTGCGGCACATGGGAGATCCGGTGCTGTACGTGCAGAACCCGGCCGGGGTGAGCGAGAAGAACCGCCGGGCGATGCTCGACACGCTCAACGATCTGAACCGCCGCACCGCCGATCGCCTCGGCGACCCGGAAACGCTGACGCGCATCGCCCAGTACGAGATGGCGTTCCGCATGCAGACCAGCGTGCCGGAGCTGGTGGATCTGGGGAAAGAGAGTAAAAAGACCCTCGAACTGTACGGCCCCGATGTCACCCGGCCCGGCACGTTCGCCGCCAGCGCGCTGCTCGCCCGCCGGCTGGTCGAGCGCGGGGTGCGCGTGGTGCAGATCCTGCACCGCGGCTGGGACCAGCACGGCAACCTGCCGCGCGACCTGCGGGCGCAGTGCGAGGACACCGACCAGCCGTGCGCCGCCTTGCTCGCCGACCTGAAACAGCGCGGGCTGCTCGATTCCACCCTGGTAGTGTGGGGCGGCGAGTTCGGCCGCACCGTGTACAGCCAGGGGCGGCTGACCAAGGACGACTACGGCCGCGACCACCACCCGCGCAACTTCTGCGTGTGGCTGGCCGGCGGCGGGATCAAGGGCGGGTACGTTCACGGCGAGACGGACGACTTCAGCTACAACGTGGTGAAAGACCCGGTGCCGGTGAGCGATATCAACGCGACGATCCTGCACTGCATGGGGATCGACCACGAGAAGTTCACCGTCAAGTTCCAGGGCCTCGACCAGCGGCTGACCGGGGTCGAAAACCCGCAGATCGTCAAGGAACTGCTGTCCTGACGACGATGACATGCCGGCGGGGACGAACCGGGTGTTCGTCCCCCGCCGGCGTCTTTGTTACTGCCCTGTCACGCCCCGGTGAACAGGGCGCGGATCGGCGTGCCGCGGCTGAGCTGCACCGGCCGATCGAGCCGGTCGCGGACCTCGGTGTGCGGGTCGATGCCGAGTACGTCATACACCGTCGCCGACGTCGTCGGGGCTGTATGGCGTCGTCACCGGGTACGCGGCCACCTTGTCGGACTTGCCGACGATCTGGCCACCGACCACGCTGCCGCCGGCAAACACGCCGCAGAAGCACTGTGCCCAGTGGTCGCGACCGGCGTTCTTGACGTCCACTTTCGGAGTGCGGCCGAACTCACCGATCACCACGACGAGCGTGTCGGCCAGCAGGCCCGACGCCGCCAGGTCGTCGAGCAGTGCCGACACTCCGCGGTCGAGCGGCGGCAACAGCTCCTTCTTGAGCCGGACGAAGTTGGCGCCGTGCGTGTCCCAGTTCTGCACCCGCCCCATGTTGGCCTGCACCACCGGCACCCCGGCCTCGACCAGCCGGCGGGCGAGCAGCAGCGACTGGCCGAACAGGTGCCGGCCGTAGCGATCGCGGATCGCCTGCGGCTCGCGGTCGAGGTCGAACGCTTGCGCCACCTTGCCGGAGGTCAGCAGGGCGACCGCCTTGCCCTGCTGCTCGGTGAACCGCCGCGCCTCGGCCGATGCCGCCAGCGCCTGCTGCTGCCGGTTCACCTCGCCGAGCAGTGCCAGCCGATTGTTCAGGCTGTTCACGTCCAGCCCGGCGGGCGGACGCAGGTTGTCGACGCGGAAGTCCGGGACGTTCGGGTCGCGGTTGATCTGCCACGGGTCATGGCGCGGGCCGAGGAAGCCGCCGTGTTGCCCCGGCCAGACGAGCGGCCCTTCCTGCAGGAACGTCGGCAGCGTCACGCCGGCCGGCACGCCCGGTTGCGGCGGGCGAAGAAAACTGACGCCGGCGGCGTAGCACGGCCAGTCGTCGCGCGAGAGCGGCTTGTCGAAGCGCACGCCCGGCTGCAGCGATCCCGTGATGAGGTGGTGCGTCGCCGCCGTGTGGTTGTTATCGCGATGCGCCAGACTGCGGACGACGGCGTACTGCGTGGCGCGGGCGGCGAGCAGTGGCAGATGCTCGCACACCTGTAGGCCGGGCACCGGCGTACGAGTAACGCCAAACTCGCCGCGGACCTCGGCCGGCGCGTCCGGCTTCGGGTCGAACGTGTCGATGTGGCTGCTGGCGCCGGTGAGGAACAC
Source organism: Gemmataceae bacterium (assembly GCA_046350215.1). GTDB lineage: Bacteria > Planctomycetota > Planctomycetia > Gemmatales > Gemmataceae > JAXMAU01. The sequence continues at coordinate 36,899 of JAXMAU010000024.1, forward strand.
CAGGATCACCGACCTGGGCTGCCGGCTGCCCTGGGCGGCGCGCACCGCCGGCGCCAGCGCGGAAACGCCGAGCAGGGCCGAGTAGCCGACCTGGAGCAGTTCCCGCCGGTTGAGACCGATGCGGTGGGTGTGCGTCGTGGTCTGGGGCATGGGTTCCGTTCCGGCGGACCAGGGGAGGTTGGAGCGCCACGGGGTAGGGAGCAATCGGCACGGCGGTCCCATGACGATACCTGCTGCGGGCGGAACAGGCAATCGGATTCAGGTCGCTTCCACCCTGACGTCAGTGGGGTTTACCCCCTTCGCCGCTTGCCAGGCGGTGAGCAGTTCGTCACGGGACAGTTCGGCGAGCGGCCGGCCGGCGGTCGCCTCCATCCGGCGGAAGCGATCGACGAACCGCCGCGTCCCGAGCCGCAGGCTGTCCTCGGCGTCCAGTCCCAGGTGGCGGGCCAGCTGCGTCAGGCTGAACAGTAGATCGCCCAGCTCGATCTCCAGCCGAGCGCGGTGATCGGCGGGCGAACCGTCCGGCGGGAGCGCGGCGATCTCCGCTTCCAACTCGGCGAACTCCTCGCGGACCCTGGCCAGCGCGCCGGCGAGGGACGGCCAGTCGAAGCCGACCTTCGCCGCCTTCTCGCCGGTCCGCTGCGCCCGCAGCAGCGCCGGCAGTCCGGTCGGCAGCCGTTCCAGCTTACCGGCGTGTCCGCCGTCGTCGCCCTGATGCGCCTTTTCGGCCGCCTTGATCTGTTCCCAGTTGTGGATCACGTCGGCCGACCCGCTCACCTGGACGGTGCCGAAGACGTGCGGGTGCCGGCGGACCATCTTGTCGGCGATCTCGTCGATCACCTCGGCGATGGTAAAGGCGGCGCGGTCGGCGGCCAGCTGAGCGTGCAGGACGATCTGCAACAGCAGGTCGCCCAGCTCCTCGCGAAAGGGGGCGTCGTCCCCGCTGTCGATCGCGTCGAGCAGTTCGTAACACTCCTCGACCAGATAGCGGCGAAGCGAATGGTGCGTCTGTTCCAGATCCCACGGGCAGCCAGTGCCGGGCGTCCGCAGCGCCCGGACAATCGTTACGAACCGCCGAAACGCTTCCGCTGCTTGCCGTTCATCCGTCGCCATTCGCCCGTCCTCCATCGCCGCCGACCGGCAAAAGAGATTGGCGACGGAACAGTGTTCGAGTTGAGAAGATCGATCAGGAGTACCGAAGGTGCGCCACGATCCCACACACCCCTGCGGCCATCCGTTTGTGAGGTTAGCAAGCCGGCCGATTGATCATAGATCAGTACCCCTTCAACGGCAATGGACGCACCAGGTCACAGAGTCATGGCATCCGTGGCTAACGGGACCCGACTGTTTCGGATGCCGTGACGGGTAAAGGGTCTTGTGCCAGGGAAAATGAAAGACCCCTGCTCGCCGCAGGGGTCTGTCTGTTTGAAGGGTGAGTGAGGGGATTTGAACCCCCGACATCCAGATCCACAGTCTGGCGCTCTAACCAGCTGAGCTACACCCACCATGAATTGCTCTCATAATAGCCGTTTCGGCTCGGAGAGCAAGGGGTCTTGACCCGTCTCGACTCAGCGGCGAAGTACCCGCCACTCCTCCACCTGCGTAAACAGCGCTTGCGGATCGATCGGCGGTAACTCCAGCTCGCCACGGGGATAGGCGTACAGGGGGTCAAGCTGCCACAGCGGGATCAGCGGCATCTCGGCCTCCAGCAGCTGGCGGTGGATCGCCTGAGCGTAGTCGCGGACGGCGACGAAGTTTCGTACCGTCATCGCCGCCTGGATGCGGCTTACCAGCGGGCCGGTGTACCCCAGGTAGTTCTCCGCTCCGTTGCGGCCGGCCGGCCCCAGCAGGGGATGCAGCCAGTACGCCTGGTCCGGGAAGTCGTAGTGGTAGTACGCCAGCTCGTAGCTGTGCGTCTCCTCGACGTCCTCGCGCAGCTCGTAGGGCGTCCGCTCCTCCAGCGCGACCGTCAGCCCCGGCAAGGTCTGCTCCATCGCCTTCGCCATCGCCTCCAGAGCGGCTTTCAGTGTCGAGTCGCCCGAGGGGTACTTTAGCGACAGCCGCAGGTCGCGGAGCGACAACCGGGTCAGCGCCTGCTTCCACTTGGTCCGCGCCAGGTCCGGGTCGTGCGGGTCGAGGCTGGTGCGGTCGGTGCGGCTGACCAGCGTCGGGTCGCAGGCCCACGAGCCGGCCGGATAGGGGCCGTTCAGCGCCTTGTGGACCTTGCGGCCGAGGTCGGCGCGGAAGTGGGCGTCGAGGATCGTCTCCCGTGGGATGGCGCGCGCCAGGGCGACGCGCAGGTCAGCGTTCGCCAGCGGCGGCTTGCGGTGGTTGACCGCCAGGAAGGAAACCCGCCGGTTCGGCGTCTTCGCCGACGGCAGCGGCACCTCGAACCCGGCCTTCGCCAGCTCGGCTGCCTCGCGGGCCGTCAGGTCGGCCGCCAGGTCGATCGTCCGGTCCTTGAACGCCTTGAGCAGATGCGCCGCCGGCGTCGTCTCCTTGCCGTCCTTCGCTTTTTCGGGGGCGACGGTGACGAAACGGACCTCGCGAATCCGCGGCAGGCCGCCCTTGTCGGCCCGCGCCGCGTAGTACGGGTTGGCCCGGAACGTCACCCCGTCCCGTTTCGCTCCCGGCTCGCCCGCGTCATACACGAACGGCCCGCTGGAGATTGGCTGCTGGGCGAACTCCTTGCTCGCCGGATGCGGTCGCGATCGCGCCGGCAGCACCTTGAACGCCATCGGCGCCAGCGGGTCGAGGAACCCCTGCTTCAGCCGCAGCTTGAGCCGAAACGGATCGCCTTCCACCTGCAGCCGATCGAGCAGCTCGCCCCACCCCGCCGACCGGCCAGTGCCCTTCCCTTCCTGCTGTTGCGCGACCGTGAAGCGCAGGTCGCCCACCGTCAGCGGTTTGCCGTCCGACCAGTAGCCCTGGCGCGGTAGCTTGAACTCGCGGCCGAGCGGGATGACCTGCGGCCGGCCCTCGGCCAGCTGAGTACGATAGCTGAGCGCCCCGCGCTCGTCGGCGGACGACACCACCAGGCTCTCGAACAGCAGTTCCACCGCCCGCAGCTCGGCGTCGGTCGTCGCCCACGCCGGCGACAGGTAGCGCGGCAGGTCGCGGACTGCCACTCGCAAGATGCGATACGACTGGTCGGTGCCCAGCCGGTAGGTCCGCAGCCCCGGCAGTTCCGGCCACAAATCCTCGGCTCGCCGCAGCTGCTCCAGCGCCTCGTCCTTGCGATCCTCCTTCACCAGCTGCCGGGCGCGGTCGAGCAGCCGTTGCGCCTGATCGCGGAGGGCGTCGCCGATCGGCTTGAGGATCGGACTGTTCGGAAACTGGTCCTCCAGCACGCGCAGGCGGGCGCGGGCATCGCGGAGCCGATCGTGTGGGAATGTCGGGTCGTTCAGCGCCCCCCGCAGCAGGACCGCGACCGGGCCGACCAACCGCTCTCCCTCACCCTTGCGGCGAAAGTCGCCGGCCACCCGCACCGCCAGCGCGAAGCCCGCGTCCCACGCCCGGCGCTCGGTCAGCCGGTCGAGCTGGGCCAGGTACACCCCCAGCAAGCGCCGACCGCAGCTCGGTCTCCACCGCATCCCACCCGGTCCCTCGCGCACGCCGCGGCTCGCGGGCCGACAGGTGGAGCGCAGCACTGCCGCCAGTGCCTGTTCGGCCGCGGTCAGCTGGTCGTCGCGCGACAGGTCGGCCGGGTCGAAGCGGCGGTCGAGGAACTCCTTCACCCGTTCGGCGGCGAACAGCTCGTAGTAGCGGATGGCGCCGACCAGGTTCGGGCTGATCTCCTGCGCCTTGCCTTCCTGGCCGTCGGTCGGCAGCGGTCGCAGGGGGATTCGCCCCTTCGCTTCGGCCAGGTCCGGGATGTACGCCGGCAAGGGTTCGACGCGGAACCGGCCGCTCACCGGCAGGCCGTCGACCTTCACGCCGGGGAACGATCGCAGCGTGACCTCGTCGGCGGGCACGGCGAGGGCGGCAAACAACTCCTTCACCTTGGCGTGCTTCGTCGATCGGGCCAGGGCCGGCAGGTCCGCGCCGGATTGATCGACGCGCGGAGGTGGCTTGGGCTGTTTGTCGGCCTGCTCGTCGAGGCGCAGCACCTCGCGGCGAACCGGCGGCCGGTCGTCCTCTTCCTCCGCGCGCCGGTTCGGTGGGGCCGCAAGGCCGGTCACAGCCGTCCCGAGCAGGAGCAGTCCGAGCAGTCTGCCGCCGCGCCACGCCCGTCCCGCCGCCATGATCGCACCCTCCGTTCACGCCCTGCATCTGTAGCTTACCAGTCGCCCAGGTGCCGGAAAAGTCCGCACCAGGCGCGCATTCGATCGACCCGGCGCGACCGGACGCGCCCCTCGGACCGACCGCTCCGGTCCGGTTGCTCGCCCCGCTGCACGGGGGTATGATGGTGGCTGAAACGACCCGCCTGTGCCCGCCGCCGGAGGAATTGTTCATGGCGAGCAAGCCGCCGAAGACTGCCGTCGTCGCCTTCAAGGTGGAGAAGGAGCTTGCCGAGTTACTCAACAAGCTGCCGAACAAGAGCGCCTTTATCCGCAAGGCGATCGCGGCTCAGCTTGGCGTTACCTGTCCGCTCTGCCAGGGCAAGGGCGTCATCCCGCGCGGCGTTCACGACCACTACGCGCCGATCCTGCATCAGCACAGTCACCGCAGCTGCGACGCCTGCGGGCACGAGCTGGACATTCCGCGCGACTCCGGTGAGCTGGACGCCGAGACGCGGGCGCGGCTTGAGCAGTTCTTCCTGGGCGGCCCGCTCTACTGCGATGGCTGCTACGACAAGGCGCCGACCTGCTCCGACTGCGGCTGGCACATCACCGCCGACCGCGTCGCCGACCACCTGCGCCAGGCGCACCACGACTGAGAGGTATATGGATGACTCCTTCGTCACATCGGTCGATCGCCGACATTCTGACCGACGTCGATCTGATGAATGAGATACTCGGCCGGGCCTTCCAGGAGGCCATTCTCGACCACGCTCGTGCGGGGTATCCGATCGCCACGTCGCGGGACGGACAGGTGGTGTGGGTGCCGCCGGAGGAGATCCTCGCCCGCTTCGCGAATGAGGCAAACGCAACGCCACGTCCGAAGGCGGAGTAATCGCTTACTCAGATGCGGCGCCCGGTGTGGCGTCGGCGGTCGCCTGGCCGCGCAGGTGCTTTTGGAACCCTTCTCCTTTCCCACGTCGTCGCGATGCCCCCGCGCGGGGTCAAAGCGTTGCCGTGCCTCGGCAATGAACGGCCTTCGACTTGCGTTATTCTGCTCGTTTTCGTCCCTCGGTTTCGCACCAGAGGGCGAACGGTGTCAGGATGCGGATGTAGTTGGGTTCTAGGGGTTCTGATCAAGCGAGTGAGTCTGCCGGTCGATATGGAGAATACGATTATCCTGTTCCTTCGAGTTGAACCGTTGGCGCACGCCGATCCAGGGACGCTGACTTTCCCAAAGAAGACACTTGTCGCGAGGGAAGCACATGGTGAGCAAGTGGGCCCGTATCGCGGTGATGGTCGTCGCTACCTGGCTGGGCGTTGGCGGCGCCTCCGGCAGCAGGGCGGAATCTCCCCAGGAACCATGGATTCACATCGGGGCCGAGTATTTGCTCTGGTATTCCCCCCAGCAGAAGATCCCGACTCCGCTGGTCAGCACCGGCGCCGTCACCGATTCGTTTCCTGGCGCCATCGGACAGCCAGGCACGACGATCCTGTACGGCGGCCCCGGCACGGTCGACCCGTCGGCGATGTTTCAGAACGGCGTTCGCTTGACTTTTGGCATCGGCATCGACGCGGACGCCTTGAACGCCCTGGACGGCAGTTTCCTGTTGTTGGCTAACGCCCGCGGGGCCAAAACCTTCGCCAGCGACGGCGGTGCCGACAGCCTCCTGCTGGCCCGTCCGTTCATCAACCTGGGCACCAACGGCGAGGACGCCGATCCGATCGCCTTCCCCGGAACCACCTCGGGGCAGATCACGATCTCTACCCTGCGGCAGATGCTGGGCGGCGATCTCAACTGGCGTTATCAGTATTACTCCTGGGGCGAGTCGCGGATCGCCTTGCTGTTCGGCGGACGCTGCTTCGTGCTGGATGACACGCTCACCATCGCCGCGAGTTCGACGCTGTTACCGGCCACGGACCCCACCGGCACCACGTTCACGTTCCATGAGCGGTATCGCACTCACAATGTCTTTTGCGGCGGACAGGTGGGCGCCGAATACAGCCTGTGGGTTGGTCCCGTCGAGTTCCTGGCCGCCGGCAAGTTGGCGATTGGCGGAACCAACGAGTCGCTGACGACCAACGCCACTTCCACGGTGCGAAACAGCGCCGGCCTGTTCCTGAGTTCGGACCGGGCGCTCTACCTGGCGCCGGGCAACATCGGTCGCTTCAGCGACACGTCGTTCGCCCTGATGCCGGAAGTCAATCTCAAGCTGGCCCTGGATGTGAATCGCAACTTGCGGTTCACCGTCGGCTACACCTACATCGCCTTGACGCAGGCGGCCCGCGCCGCGGAACAAATCGATAGCCGAGCCACGCCGCAGGTGGTTGGCGCCCCGTCCACCGAAGGTCCGGCGCCCGCCACACCGGACATTCATTCGCGCTACTTCTGGGCGCACGGGTTGGACGTCGGCCTCCGCTTCAGCTTCTGAGCGGTGGGACGGTCCACTCCTGGTCCTCGGAGGGGAGGACCAGGGGACTCGGTTAACGGATGCGTGTCGTCGCTTACCGACCCGGACCCGCATCGCTCTGACGAACTCAAACGGCCCCAATATCGGTGAAGTAGGTGTTGTAGCCGGTCAGGAGAACCACGTTGCTCGGCTTGATCAACTTGAACGGGATGGTGATCGCCGAGTTGGCGTTGATGGTGCCGTAGTAGGTGATCCGCAGCTGGCTACCGGCCTGAGAGGCGGCCCAGCCCGCGGTGGGGACGAAGGTCACCCCCGGCGGCAAGGTGAACACGAACACGATTGGTCCGGTCAGAGGCGCGCCGGAGACGTTGGTGACAGTGACGCCGCCGTCGTAGGTGCCCGTCGCGTAGTTGTAGACCCAGCGCGTCGGATTCATGACGCGAACGGAATCCTTCGGCGCCGAGGGCGTCACCACCGTCCCGGTGATGCGATAGCTACCCAGGCTGGCGTACTTCGGATACCCGGTGGTGTTGAAGGGTGCCAGGCCCGCGCCGCTGATTCGCAAATAGTAGGTGCCGTTGGCAGGCAGGTTGATGGTGAAGGCGGCGTCCAGGCTGGCCGTCGGGTTGTTGGTCGCGATCACGCCGCCTGTCGAGTTGAGCACTTCCGCCAGGATGTCCAGGTTGGCGCCGGCGGGCTGACCGGCCGTCTGGCCGGGGATCTTGAGCGAATCGATCTTGATGTTGATTGCGCCGGCGTTGGCCTTGAACGAGAAGACATCGAAGTCCGTGGTCTGCTCGATGGTGCCGTAGAGCGTGTTCAAGGTGCCCTGGCCGATACCGTTGAGTGCCTTGGCCCCGCTCGTGGAGTTGCCATAGTCGTCGGTGCGGTAGCCGAGGCCGTTCCCGCTCGAGGCGATGACAGCCAGATCGTCCTGGGAGTTATTCGCGCCGGGATAGGTATTCATGCTCCACTGGGTGACGGATCGCTCGAACGGCGCTCCCATGATGGGGCCCCAGCTCACGAGTCCGGTCCCGTGCCCGCCGTAATAGTTGGGGTCGGCAGTACCACCATCGTGACCCAGGCCAAGGGTGTGGCCCACCTCGTGACTCACCGTGATGTCCAGCGAACCTTCCGGGTTCGGATCACTGTCCCCATTCCAGACGAAACAGGGCAGATCGGTGGCATTCTTGAACGTCCCGACGTAAGCGATGCCGCCTGCCGAGGGGGGAGAGGATACCACGCTGCTGTCCGGAATCGGACCGATGATCGCTCGGACGCCCCAGGTCGTATCCGAGCCGCCCGAATAGGTCAGCCCTGCGACGCCGGGATCTTCGGTGGTCACATCCACGTTGAAGGATGCGAAGTCTTCCGCCACCATCCGCCACATTTTGATGATCTTGTCGCGCTCAACGGCGCTGAACGTGGTTCGGTCGGTGTCGATGCTCCAGGCAAGGTGGGTGAATGCGTTGCCACCATTCCAGGAGGTGTTCCACCCGGTGCCGCTCACGGTTTGTCCATTGAAATCGAGGTAGATCTTCTTGGTGGAAGTCGGGTTGCTGTGCAAGCTGAAGGCCTGAGCGGGGGTGTAGGTGCGCCAAAGCACGTCATTCCCCACCGTCGCCGGAGCGAGACGGGATTCCAGGTGTTCCAGGTGGAGGCGAGCTTGCCGGGTCTTCTGACCGGACTTGGATTCGGAGTGGGAGCGCATGGGAGGTCTGTTCCGGGTATAAGTCTTGGGGGGAAAACGCGGCTGCTCGCTCCGCGCGCGATTCCGCGAGAAAACCTGTCACCGCACACACGCGCGCACCCGGCTTCGCCAGGACGATCATCGAGACAACAGGATGTTTCGCCCTGAATCGAAGTGGTAATACTGGCGCGACGAGGGCGTCAGAGGGAGCGAGACTTTTCAGCCATTCTATCACCCGGAATGCCTCTCAGCCAATGGGCCGAGCCATTTTTCGTCAAGGTTCAGGTTAAGACACGGTGACCGGGAGTCCGGTGCCGGAATGCCACACCCGACCGGCGGGGATTCCGCCGATCGGGTATTCGAGTAAGCACTTACTTCGATTCAGCGCTCGCCAGGCCGAGCACATAGCGCAGCCCGCCGAGCATGTGCTTCTGGAACCGCTCGTCCTTCCACACATCGTCGCGGTGCCCCAGCGCGGTGTAGAACACCCGCCCCTTGCCGTACTTGTGGACCCACGCCAGCGCGTAGTCGTTGTCGGCGCGCTTGCCGCGGCGGCGGTCCTTCTCGATCGCCGGATCAAGCCGCATCAGCACCTGCAGCTGGCTGCGGTCATACGGGGTGCGGAACTGGTAGATCTCGTCGGTAATCTCGAACGACTCGCCCAGGTGGCGGGTGGCCGGGTGCTTCGTGTCCTCGACCAGCACCTTCACCTTCTGGTGCCACGGGTGGCCGTCGAAGTAGCCGCCCACCAGCCGGCCGTAGTCGGGCCAGTTGTAGAACGTGTCGCTCGCGCTGTGAGCGCCGGCGAACCCCTTGCCGCCGCGGACAAAGCCGAGCAGGTCGGCCTTCTGCGTGTCGGACAGCGGCAGGTTCCCCGAGGTGTAAAAGAACACCGCGTCGAATTGGCTCAGGTTTTCGGCGGTGATGTCCTTGCGCGAGTCCTGCGAGCAGACCACGTCGAAGTCGCCGGACTTCTCGGCCAGCTCGGTCAACACCTTCTCGACCAGCGCCGGCCGGCCCTTGTCGCGGCGGACCACGTCATGCACGAACCCGCGCGACTCGGTGATCACCAGCAACCGCTTCTTGCCCCCCTTCGGCGCATCGGCACGGGCGGCGGACAGACCGACGACGGCGACGGCCGCCAGGGTCCACAGGATCAATCCGGACAGCTTTCTCATGGTGTTCCAGCTCCTTGATGCGAAATCGACACGGGTGTCCCGTGGCACCTTATGCGACGATCGGCGGAGGGTCAAAACAAAACCCGACGGCGCGACCGGGTCGCCGCACCGTCGGGAGTCGTGGGTCACATTCCCTCACCAGGGGCGCACGCCGGCCTCCGCCGTCGCCGTCGGCCGCATCAATTCACTCGGCACTGCTTGCCTCCGCAACCGCACGGCCAGCAGCGACAGCACCAGCCCGCCAACCACCGCCGCCAACCCGGCCGCCAGCCCGATCAGCAGCGTCTCCTGCTGCGAGCGGTTCCCCGCCACGTCGACCACTCGCACGTCGAGCGTGCGGCTGATGGTGGTCGCTCCGTCGAGGAACGTCAGGGTTCCCAGCGCCTTCGGGTTGAACCCGCCCAGGTAGGCATACTTGATCGGCAGCTCGACGTGCAATTTCAGCACCTTGCCGCTCAGTTTCTCGTCGGCCGGCACGGTGAAGTGAATGGTCGGCACCAGCTTGGCGTTGCTGAAGGTGCCGAACGACACCTTGAGCTTCGTGTCCCATTGCCGATCGCTGCCCTCGGCCGGCAGCTGGGCGGCGATGCCGAGCGCGTCGGCGTTGGTGACGGTGATCACCGGGGTGCCGCGCCAGGCGTTGTCCACCGCTTGCAGATTCAGGTTGTCGATCTTGTATGTCACCCGCTCGCCAGGCGTGATCACCGCCGGCGTCAATTCCCGGTTGACCGGCGCCGCCGTGCGACTCAGGTGTTGCTTGCAGTAGTAGAACGCGGCCGGCGCCGCCAGGATCGGCAGCAAGGCGAGCAGATGAAGCAGCCCGACGTTGCGCGGCGGCGTCCGCCAGTCGTCGGCTCGTCCCGGCTCGACCACCAGCACCTTCCCTCCCGTCACCTCGCGCTGGGCCAGCTCGCGGTTGGCCGGCCGGTCGGCGTTCGGGTCGATGAACACGGTCGCCAGGTGCGTCAGGGCGAGGACGGCGAACGCCACCAGGCCGATCTCGGCCAGCAGTCCGAACGAGGTGGTATTGCTGTACGAGGCGGGCAGCAGCACCAGCAGGACGAACAGCCCGAGGCACGCCGCCAGCGGATGCGCCACCTTGGACCACATCACCATGTCCGGCTGGATGAGCCCGCACGTCGGGCAGGGGTGGGTGTCCGTCGCCCACGCCGGTTCCAGGTTCTTCAGCAGCCCGCCGTGCAGCGGATAGCGATACTCACACCCGCAGGCATAACAGGTGTGCTGCCTCTCGAACCTGGCCCCACGACGACTGTACGCGCTCATGACGCCCCCGGACGCACGGCAGATTCGGACCGGGCGAAAAAATCGGCCCTCATGGGAAACCATAGCTCACAAACCGTCCGGATGTGGCAAGGTCATGGCGGCGGCAGATTGCCGGTGCATGGCAGAGTCCACGAGGCCGCAGGCGAACGAGTGACGAAATGGGAGTGCCGTCGCTGGCACCCGGCGCGGCCCCATAGTATAAGGGAATGAGCGGGCGTTCGCGGCCCGCCGAGATCCGTCCGGGTGAAACCATGCGTGCCCAGCTGCTCCCCCTCGACGGGGGAGCGCCGATCGACATCGTGAAAGACCTCGTGGTGGTCGGCCGCAAGGAGGACTGCGACCTTCGCCTCGACCACAAGAGCGTCTCCAAGATCCACTGCGTGATCGTCCGCACCGACGGTCTGCTGCTGCTCCGCGACCTGGGCAGCACCAACGGCACGCGAGTGAACGGCAGCCGCGTCCGGCGGGCGGCGCTCCTGCCGAACGACCAGCTGACGATCGCCCACTTCAAGTTCCGCGTTCACCTCGGCCCCGACGAGCCGGCCGTTCCGGCCCACGACCACACGCAGGCACTCGACCAGGACGACCTGGCCCGGCTGATGAAGGGCCGTGGCCCTGGCACCGAGCGCGCCTCCGACGCCGACCTCGATCTGCCGGAGCGGATTCACCGCAACCAGCTACCCGACATCTACGCCGACGACGCGGGCGCCCCCTGACCGCCGTCGGGGTCTGTATTCATGCACCGGCGGCCGGGACGGGAAGCCGGAGAGAGTAATCCTCTCCGGTCCCCATCCCGGCCGCCGGTGTGATCGTGCCGTTCGCCCGATCAGACGCTCTTGACCGCGATCTTGCGCGGCTGGGCGGCGTCGGCGCGGGGCAGATGGACGGTCAGGACGCCGTGCTTCAGCTCGGCGCTGATCCGGTCTGCGGCGATGTCCTGACTGATCAGGAAGGCGCGGTAGTAGTCGCCGACCACGAACTCCTGCATCAGCCGGGTGCCGCCTTCAGGCCGCGGCAGACGGCGAGCGCGGACGGTCAGCTCGCCGCGCTCGAAGTCGATCTCGACGTCCTCGGAGCGAACGCCGGGCACGTCGAGGTACAGCACCAGCTCCTCGGGCAGTTCGAGGATGTCGACGTGCGGAGTGTAGACAACTCGTCGCTGCGTCGGGGCCGTCGGGGTCTCCGGTTTGGTGCCGTTGGTTTTCACGAGGGTATCGTTCATGGCAATTCTCCTTCTTTTTCGATCGTGTTCGTCGATGGTGTGCGGAGTCAGCTTTGCTTGACGACGATCTTGCGCGGCCGCGCCTCCTCGGCCTTGGGCAGAGTCAGCTGCAGCACGCCGTTGTCGATGCGAGCCTCGACCTTGTCGGCGTCGACCGCCGCGGGCAGCTTGAGTACCCGCTGGAACCGGCCGAAGCCGCGTTCCCGCCGATGCCACCGGCCGCGGGCCACCTCGTCGGCCTTCCGCTCGCCCTGGATGCTGACCTGGTTGCGGTGCGTCACCGCGACGGTCAGGTTGTCCTCGGTCATGCCCGGCACCTCGGCCATGACGTGGAACGCCTCGGCGTCCTCCCACACGTTGACGGGCGGGTACTCGGTGGTCAGCGCCAGCTGGGGCAATTCGACGCCCCAGCCCTCGAGCAGCCGGTCGACCTCGCCATGCAGGCGATCGAGGCTGGCCCAGACGTTCGGCAGCAAGCGCGTAGTGTTCATCTTCCGATCCTCCTCGGTGTTGAGTGTTGATTGCGTTGTTGGGCCGCGGTGAATCGGTCACCCGCGTGACGCCGGGCCAGAAAGGAAGCGGCCGGCAGTCTTTTCGTGGCGGGTTGTCGCGGCGAATGAGAAGAATGCACGCGCCGTGCCAGTCGTTGCGATTTCGAGCCGCCGCCCGATTCAACGGTCGCAAGTTATTCACAGAAAACATGATACGTCTCCCATGCCGCGTGCAGTTTCCTCGCCGATTCGGGACGTGCCGCCGGCAGCGGTGTCAATTCGGCAGGAGTGCCAGAGCGGACCGGGCTGGACCTGTCAGGACACCTGCCAACCTGACGGGAGGGGGCGATCGGCGACGTCGAAGGGGCGGTCAGAACGATCGGACAAACGGGTTGCCCCTCCCGGCGAGAGCCATACATTGTGCTGATCTGCCGCTTCCCCCATCTGACCGGCAGAGCAGCACGAGGTCTGTCGCCCAGGTCCACCAAATGAGGTGCTTGCATGAGTGTTCCCCTGCTGGTCGAGTTCTACAATGCGTTGCCCGATGACGCGCTGCGTGGAGGTCTCGACTGGCCAACCACTCCGTCGATCACCAACCGGGAAGAGGGTCGATCGACGGAGAGCAAGCGCGTGGGTGGCAAGGCGCGACGGCGAGCCGCCATCCACGTCTTCCGCAAACAGGTTCAGCAACGCTACACGGAGGGGACGCTGCGGCGGGTGCTGTTGACCGGGGACGTGGCCGGGCGGCGTGCGGCGGCGTTCGCCCTCGGCCTGCTCGGCGCCCCGGCGATCAACGACGACCTGGCCGCCGCCCTGCTCGACCCCGACGAGGAGGTCGCCCGCCTGGCCTGCGAGGCGTTGTGGACCGTGTGGTTCCGCGGCGACAACTCGGCGCACAGCAACGAGCTGTACCGCATCCTCCGTCTCCGTGACCGCGCTGCGGCGCTGGCCGCGCTGGACGACCTGATCCGCCAGGCGCCGCAGTTCGCCGAGGCGTACAACCAGCGGGCCATCCTGTACTTCCGACTGGAGAAGTTTGACCGGGCGGTGAGTGACTGCGAGTCGACCCTGCGGCTCAATCCGTTCCACTTCGGGGCGCAGGCGGGCCTGGGTCAGTCGCTGCTGCGGCTGCGCAAGCCCCGCGCCGCTCTCCGCGCCTTCCGCGTCGCCCTGCGGATCAACCCGCGCCTCGACGACATCGCCGACACCGTCCGCAGCCTCGAAAACGCGCTCGGCGAGGAAGGGCGATTCTGAAAGGCAGAATGCAGAAGTCAGAATGCAGAATGCAGAACGGAAGAAGAGCGGGCGCAGCGTCGCGACAGGTCACGACGGGGCGCCCGCTTCCACGATCATGACCGTCAGTCCCATCTGGATGCCCGTCAGGTGGATGTCGATCGGAACGCCGTTACGGGCGGCGACGGTCGGGACGTGGACGACCAGCGTTTCGCCGTCCATCGCTAGCCCCTGATGTCCCTCGATCACGTCGCGGATCATCCGCAACAGGACCCCGCGTAGCAGCTTGGCGGGGAACCCGCCGACCTTGATGTCGGCCAGGTGGAACCGCACGCTCGGACCGGCCGGTCGCACCTCCCAGAGCGTCTCGAACTCCACGGTGATGCCGAACCCGGTTGAGTACGCCCCGCTCAGGATCACGCCGTCCGGGGTGAAGCGGAAGCGGAGCCGGTCGAGGCCGTCCTGGTCGGGAATCAACTCCGTCGCCAGCGACGCCACGTCCGCGTCGGTCACCACCAGTCGCAGCGTTTGGATCTCCATGCCTGCCTTCACCTTCCGGAGCCTTCGTCGGGCGCTGCGGTCGGGACGACCTCGACGGTGTACCACGCGACCGCACCCCGCACCAGTTCAACCACCAGCCGGCCAACCGCGGCGCCGTCCTCCCGGACCGCCGGTGCTGTCAGCTCGAATCGACACGGCAGATCGGTCGGGTCGAGAGCGCGATAGTTGACGGACGACCGATCGGCGATGAGATAGACCTCCAGCAGCCCGTCCGCCGTGCCGACCACCTCGCCGCGGACCACCCACTCGCCCCCGTTTGCCTCCGCCGCCACGTCGCGCAGGTACGCCGTCGCCCGCACTTCCAGGGCGATTTCCCCCGGCAGTCCGCCGTCGACGCCGCCCTCGACGTCGATCTCCAACTCGTTCCGCTCACGGAGGTCGCCGGTGACGTCGACCTCCCACGCTCCCGGCCCGACGCGATCGAGACGCGGCACCCCGTTGACGACCACGCGACCGCGGCCGGCGACGGCGGTTCCGGTGAGCCAGACTCGTTCGGTGGCATCGATTTGACCAGGGTAGCCGAAGCGGCGGCGGAAGCGGACGCGGCCGGCGAAGTCGGTCAGCCCGCCGTCGCGCCAGCGCGCGGGCATGGTGATCCGGCTGGCCGGCGGTAATGGCCGGTCATCCTCCGCCGCTCGGGTAAGCGGCTCCATTTCCCACGGCCCGCGCAGGCGGATACGATGCGGATATCCGGGCACAAGCTTCTCGCACGCCTTGTCGAACGGGCGACCAATCCTAGCTCAACATAGCAGGCGGCGCCGCTGGCGTCGTCCCTGCGGGGCACACCCGGTCTGGACTGGAGGGGACCATGCGCGACCCGGCACACTCGCACGCCATTTTTGCCGACCTGGCGGCGCTGACCCCGGTGCGCTGTCCGTGCGGCCACGCCCGCCGCGCCTTCGCCGACCTGCCCGACGCGCCGGCGAGCGTGCATCTGGTCGACATCGAGCTGGACGCACGCACGCACTACCACCTGGCACACACCGAGATCTACTACGTCCTCGACTGCCCGCTCGACGCGGCGCTGGAGCTGGACGGCGAGCGTGTGCCGGTAAAGCCGGGGGTCGCGGTGCTAATCCCGCCAGGGGTGCGGCACCGCGCGGTCGGACGGATGCGCATCCTCAACGTGGTCATTCCCCCCTTCGACCCGACGGACGAGCATTTCGACGCCACCCAATAACCCGAAGCGCAAGCGAGGGATGGAGCGTAAGCGAGGGATGGAAATGCCCTCGCTCGCTCACGCTTCGGGCTGGAGGAGGTTGATCACCCGCCGCATGAGTGCCTCGGGCGTGCCCTCCTGCGCGCCGAGCTTGTAATACGCGCTCTTCTCGTCGACGATGCGCAATTCCGGCTCGCGGGCGGCCAGCGCCTTCATCTTCCGCGGGTTGCGATAGCCGAGCACCAGGTACGTCGAGCCGGTGATCAGCCCCTCGGGCGGACCCTCCAGGTGGATGTCGATGACGCGCCAGTCGGCGGCGCGGATGCGCAGCTCCTGCAGCCGCAGCAGCCACTCGGCTACCTCCGGGACCGGGCCGAAGCGATCGCGCAGCTCGGCGCGGAACTCGCCCAGCCGCTCCAGCGTCTTCACGCGCGACAGCCGGCGATACACCTCGATCCGCAGCTTCTGCCCCGGCACATAGTCGCGCGGCAAGTACGCCTCGATCGGCAGCTCGACGCTCACCTCCATCGGCGACTTTGCCGGCTGCTTCTTCAGCTGCCGCACGGCGTTTTCCAGCAGCTGACAGTAAAGCTCGTAGCCGACCGCGGCGATGTGGCCGGATTGTTCGGTGCCGAGAATGTTGCCGGCCCCGCGGATCTCCAGGTCGCGCAGCGAGATCTTGAACCCGGCGCCGAGCGAGGTGAACTCCTCCATCGCCTTGAGCCGCTTGGCCGCCTGGTCTGAGATCAGCTTGTTGCCGTCGATCAGCAGATAGCAGTAGGCGCGATGCTTGTACCGCCCGACGCGGCCGCGCAGCTGGTGCAGGTCGGCCAGCCCGTAGATGTCGGCCTCGTCGATGAAGATGGTGTTGGCGTTGGGAATGTCCAGCCCGCTCTCGACGATCGTCGTCGCCAGCAGGATGTCCACCTCGCGGCGGACGAACTTCGTCATCCCGCGCTCCAGCTGGCTCTCCGCCATCTGCCCGTGAATGACAGCAATCTTCGCCTCGGGGACGATCTTGTTCAGCCGGAGACGGACCTGGTCGATGTCCATGACCCGGTTGTGGACGAAGTACACCTGGCCCTCGCGGTTCAGCTCGCGGAGGATGGCGTGGCGGATCAGCTCCTCGTCGAACCGCACGATCCGCGTCTCGATTGGGATGCGATCGGCCGGAGGAGTTTCCAGGTTCGAGATGTCTCGGATACCCAAAAGCGATAAATGCAGCGTGCGCGGAATCGGCGTGGCGGTGAGGGTGAGCACGTCGACCTGGGCGCGCAGCCGCTTGAGCCGCTCCTTGTGCTCCACCCCGAACCGCTGCTCCTCGTCGATCACCACCAGCCCGAGATCCTTGAATGACACATCGGCGCTGAGCAGCCGGTGGGTGCCGATGATGATGTCGACGCCGCCGGAGCCGAGCCGCTTGACGATCTCCTTTTGCTGGCCGGCGGAGCGAAAGCGGTTGAGGCACTCGACCACAAACGGATACTCGGCCAGCCGCTGCGAGAAGGTGCGGTAATGCTGCTCGGCGAGGACGGTAGTCGGCACCAGCACCGCCACCTGCCGGCCGTTGTCGATCGCCTTGAACGCGGCGCGGATGGCCAGCTCGGTCTTGCCGAAGCCGACGTCGCCGCACACCAGCCGGTCCATCGGCCGCGGTCGCTGCATGTCGGTCTTGATCTCCACCAGTCCCGTCAGCTGGTCGGGCGTCTCCTGGTAGGGGAAGGTGGCCTCGAACTCCTTCTGCCAGTCGGTGTCGGGTGGTAAGGCGGTGCCCGGCTGCGCCTCGCGGACGGCCTGCAGCTGGAGCATGTCGACGGCCAGGTCCATCACCGCCGCCTGCACCTTCTCCTTCTTCGTCTGCCACGCCGTTCCACCCAGTTTGGACAGCTCCGGATCGGCCTTCGCCCCGCCGACGTACTTCTGCACCAGATCGATCTTCGACACCGGCACATACAGCTTGACCGCGTCGCGGAACTCCAGCACCAGGTGCTCCTCGGTGCGAGCGCCCTTGCCGCCGGTGCCAGTTTCCAGCTCCAGCATCTGCATGCCGCGATAGCGGGCGATGCCGTGGCTGACGTGGACGACCAGATTGCCTTCCGCCAGGTCGAGGAAGCTGTCGATCGCCCGCGACTCGATGCGGCGACGGGGGCCGAGCGTTCGCACCTCGTCGCGGTGGAACAGCTCCTGCCCACCGAGCACCACCACGCTCCCCGCCGGGTCGACCAGCCGGAAGCCGGCGCGCACGCGCCCGGTCACCAGCCGCAGCCGGTCGGTCTGCGCCAGCTGACCGGCGGCCAGCACCTCGGTCAGCCGCTTGCACTCGCCCTCGTTTTCGCAGGCGATCAGCACCTGGTCCTGCGCCGCCACCGTGTCCAGCTCGTCGCGAATCCGCTTGACGTCCCCCGACAGCCGTTCGATCGACTCGACGCGCAAATGGCACACCGCCTCGACCGTCGGGCTGGGCAGCGCCGTCACCTTCACGCTCGGGAAGCGCAGCAGGTTCTTGAACGCACCCTCGACCGTGAACAGCCCGGTGCTGTCGGTCAATCGGTCGTGGTATTGCCGCCCCTGTTCGGTTAGCTCGGCCGGTTCGACGAGGACGACGCGGGCGCCGTCGGGAAGGTAGTCGCCGAAGTGCCCCGTCAGCGCCGCCGTATCCGGGCCGCCAGCCAGGCCGGTGACGTCGGCCTGCTCGTGCTGGCCGAGCGACCGCTGCGTCTCGGGCGCGAACTGGCGGATCGACTCGATCTCGTCGCCAAACAGTTCGATCCGCCACGGCGCGTCGAGGTCGGGTGGGAAGATGTCGACGATGCCGCCGCGGCGGGCGAACGACCCTGGCGCCTCGACCGCCTCGGCCGGCGCATACCCCTGCTCCACCAGCCAGCGCGTCAGCTCGTCCAGGTCGACGACGTCGCCGACGTGGAGGATGCGGCGATTGGCGGCGAGGGTGGAACGGTCGGGCACTGGCTGCAACAGCGCCTGGAACGTCGCCAGGATCAGGCGCGGCGGGTCGCCGGATTCCAGCCGCCGCAACAGCCGCAGCCGCTCGCCAGCGACCTCGTCGCCGCCGGCCTCGCCCGGCAGCCGTTCCCAGGCCGGCAGCAGGACCGGCTCGGCGCAGGAGAAGCTGTGCAGGTCGGCGGCCCACGGGTCGAGGTCGATCGGATGAGCGATCACCACCACCACTGGCCCGACGGTCGGCCGCAGCAGGGTGGCGGCCACCAGCGCCGCCGAGCTACCCCAGGCGCCGTCGACGGTGGCGCTGCGGTTGCGGTCGAGCGCCGCCAGGACGGAGGCGAACCCCTCGGTGCGGGTCAGCAGGTCGGTGAGATCGCCCAGCGCGGCGGGTACAGTCGTGGTTGCGGTCACGCGCAAATCCTCCCATTCTCATGATACGAGCGGAAGGGGAGGCCATTGCAGCGACGGCGGGGAATGGGCAGGTCGGCCGGAACGACTGGTCTTGCCCGGTTGCGGCAGGTCGTTATCCTCCGCCATCTGTCGGGGGTTGTTTCGTGTCCCCGGACCGTCGTTGTGAGGGCTGGTGATGGCGAAGGCGCTACGAACCCTGTCGCTCGGTCTGCTCGGGCTGGCCGCCTTGCTGCAGGCCGGCTGTCTGGCCGCCGCCGTGGGGACCGCCGTCGGCGCGAGCGCCGCCGCCGGCTACGTGTACTTCAACGGCCTGCTCTACCGAGACTACCACGCCAACCTGGGCGACACGCTGTCCGCCGTTCGCACCTCGTTGATGGAGCTGGAGTTCCCGGTCATCAAGGAGAAGACCGACACCGGCACCGCCTACTTCCAGACGCAGACCGGCGACGGCCACAGCGTTCGCATCTACCTCGACGTGGTGCCCAGCGCCATTCCCGCCGAGGGGGTAAACACGCGGGTCAGCATCCGTGTCGGCTTCAGCGGCGATGAGGGCGTCAGCGCCCGCATCCTCGACCAGATCGGCCGGCACCTGGTGCCGGTCGGCCAGCCGGTCGGCAGCGGCGTCGCCCCACCGCCGGGGGCACTCAGCAGTGTGACACCGAAGGAAACCTCGGCCCCGCCGGTGGCCGCGGCCGTTCCGCCGGTGGCGCCGGGTGAACGGCTGACGCCAATCCCGGCCAGCCCGCCGCCCCCACTGGTTCCGGTCGCCGCCTCGGTAGCGCCGGTGGCGACGTCTGCCCCGAAGCGCTGAGCGTCCGGGTCGCACGTCCTGAGCCTGGACGACAGGCGCGGGCGTTGGAGAATGCTTGACACGCACTCACGCCCGTCGCTTCGCTCCGAGCGTGCCACCCCGAACTCGCAGCCATCGTCGCCTTTCTGGGTGGCACGCCCTGAGGCTCTGCGAAGGGCGTGAGCGTGGGGATGGCCGTGACGCGCAGCCACGCCCGTCGCTGCGCTCCGAGCGTGCCACCCGGCACAGCGCCGTTGCCGGGTGGCACGCCCTGAGGCTCTGCGAAGGGCGTGAGCGTGGGATGGCCGTGATGCCCCACGCCCGTCGCTGCGCTCGAGCGTGCCACCCGGCACAGCGCTTGCCTGGGTGGCACGCCCTGAGGCTCTGCGAAGGGCGTGAGCGTGGGGATGGCCGTGACGCGCCCACGCCCGTCGCTGCGCTCCGAGCGTGCCACCCAGCACAGCGCTTGCCTGGGTGGCACGCCCTGAGGCTCTGCGAAGGGCATGTAGCCTCACGCCGCAGATCGCCTCGACATTGCTCCCACGCGAACGGCTCCATACACCATCGGCATTCCCCCGATTCGTGGAGCCAGGCCATGCCCGCGTCCGTGCTGGGGCTTGACATCGGCGGCGCCAACTTGAAAGCGACCCACGCCGCCGGTACCGCCCGGAGCGTGCCGTTCGCCTTATGGCGGACTCCCGCCGGACTGACCGACGCCCTGTCCGCTCTGGTCGCGACGATGCCGCCCTTCGACCGCCTGGCGGTGACGATGACCGGCGAGCTGTGCGACTGCTGGGACAACAAGCGGCAGGGCGTCGAGGCGATTCTGAACGCCGTCGCCGCGGTCGCCGGCGAGCGTCCCGTCCGCGTCTGGACCAACCAGGGCAGCTTTGTCGACCCGGAGCGGGCGCGGCGCGTGCCGGGTCAGGTGGCGTCGGCCAACTGGCTGGCGCTGGCGGCATTCGCCGGCCGGTTCGCGCCGCAGGGGCCGCTGCTGCTCGACATCGGCACGACCACCACCGACGTCATCCCACTGCACAACGGCAAGCCGGCGCCGAAGGGACGCACCGACCCGGATCGGCTGCGCAGCGGCGAATTGCTCTACGCCGGGTGGAAGCGGACGCCGGTGTGCGCGCTGTACGGCACCGGCGGGGCGGCCGAGTTATTCGCCACTCTGCAGGACGTCTATCTGGTGCTCGGGGCGATCCCCGAACGGCCCGACGAGACCGATACCGCCGACGGCCGGCCGGCGACGCGCAAGGCGGCCTGCCCGGCTGGGCGGATGCTGCTGCTCGACCCGGAGTCGGCGATCACGCGGCCCTGTGACCAGCTGGCGCATGAGCTGAACTTCAAGCTGGTCAACCAGATCGCCCTGACCATCGAGCAGGTGGTGCAGGCGATGCCAGAACCACCGGCGACGGTGGTGACCGCCGGGTCAGGCGAGTTCCTGGTCCGCCCGTTGTGGCAGGCGGTGCTGCTGCCCGCCGAGGTACGATCGGCGGCAGTGGTGTCGCTGGCGGAGCGGATCGGCCCTGAGCGTTCGGCGTCGGCGTGCGCCCATGCGGTCGCCACGCTGGCGGCCGAGCGGGAGGGGTGAACGGTGCTGGTGGTGAAAGTCGGCGGCAGCCTGTTCAGCTTGCCGGATCTGGGCGACCGGCTTCGCGCGGTCCTCGCGGCGGAGGGAGAAACGGACTGGCTGCTGGTGCCAGGCGGGGGCGCGGCGGCCGATGCGGTCCGCGCTCTCGACCGCTGGCACCGCCTGGGGCCGGCGCGCGCCCACTGGCTCGCCCTCCGCGCCTGCACGCTGAACGCCTGGTTCTTGCAAGCACTCCTTCCCGATTCGCGGGTGATCGCCGACCCGGCGGGGTGTGTCGGCGGGTGTGTGCTCGACCCGCACGCCTTCGCCGTCGCCGACGCGGCCCGGCCGGGCCGGGGGCCCCCCCGGTGGGACGCGACCAGTGACTGGGTGGCGGCGCGCGCCGCCGTCGTGGCCCGCGCCGGCGGGCGGCCGGTCCGCCTGCTGTTGCTCAAATCGGTCACCATCCCGCCGGGGGCGAGCTGGGAGGCGGCGGCGGCGGCGGGGTTCATCGACGCGCATCTGCCGGGGTTGTTGCGGCGGAGCGAGTTGTCGGCCCGCGCCGTCAACCTGCGGGCGAGGCCGGGCTGACCAGGGCGACCAGCGCTCGCACCCGATCGGCGTCCAGCTTGCCGTCTCGCCGGTTGCCCCGGCAGGCGGCGCCGCGGACGGCGAACCAGTCGGGCCGCAGACCGGCCAGGTGGACGATCTCCGCCCGACCGAGCGACCCCGCCAGCGCGACCTGAACATGACTGGCCCGACACGACAGGATCAGGTCGGCCAGGTCGCCCACCGCCATCCAGTCGAGCAGGGTGCTGCCGTCCTTCCGCCAGGTGTCGAGCAGGACCGCGGTGAACCGATGGTGGACCGCCAGGTGACACACCTCGGCCGGCGCCGGCGCACCGGCTCGCCGCCAGTCGACGTAGGCGGTTGCCACCAGCCGGCACGCTCCGGCCGTCTCGACGCGGGCGCGCAGCCACGTCAGCCGATCGGCCCACTCTTCCCCGATGGAGGCCATCCCCAGCTTGACAAATGTCAACCGATCGAGGTGCGGCGGCAACTGGTCCTCGGGCCAGTCGCACAGTTCCCCCAGCGCCGCGCTGACCGGACGCCGGCCCGCCACCTCGTCGAGGACGGCGGCAATCACCCCGTCGTCGGCCCGGCCCAGCGACCCGCGCGCCGGCTCCTTGACGTCGACGAGCGCTGCCCCGCCGGCCACCGCCGCTGCCGCCTCCGCTCGATCCCGCACACTGACCAGCAGCCCTGTCATCCGACCCTCACTCGCTGCCCGGTTCGACGGCCCCTCGCCGCGCCAGCTTCGTATCGCGAATCCGCTCGAACCGCGTCAGGGCCGTTGCGACGCCTGCCGCCGACTCGCTCCCGGCGCTGACCAGCGGATCGGGTAGCTCCAGTTGAAAGATACGCACGTAGCCGCGAACGCGGTGGAACGGTAACGGGTTGGCGGACCGGAAGCACAGCCCGTACAGTCCACCGGCGACGAACCACGCCGGGTCATTCAGGTGCAACAGCTGGTCGGCGGCGAACCCGGCGGGATCGGTGTACCACTTGCAGTCGTGCAGCTCACCGGCGCCGACGATGCCGCCGCACAGCTGCGCCGCCTCGGCCAGATGCGGCGGGACGTGGCGCCACGCTTCCGGCCGCTCATCCGGCTGGCGGGCGGCGTGGATGAGCAGCCGGCCGCGGAACCGGGTGTCCCATCGCCGTACCTCGACTCGTTTCAGCCCGTGGACCAGCAGCGCCGCCCACGGCTGTTTCAGCGACAGGGCGTGATGGCGCATGCCCGACTCCTCCTCGAACCGATCCCCGTACCCCTCCATGATAGGACCGACGGCCGGCGACGGCCCACCCGGCGGGCGTCCGGTAGGGTTTGCGAGCGGCGGCGAAACGAGCTATGCTAGATCGACGGTCCGTTCACCTCCTGTCCCGGCCCCATTGCCGGCGGTCCCTCGAACGAGGGGTATCACCAGCCATGTCCGTCCGCGCCGAATCCAACGCCGAACCGATACCTGGCTACCGGCTGATCGAACGGCTCGGCGGCGGCGGCTTCGGCGAGGTGTGGAAGTGCGAAGCCCCCGGCGGCATGCACAAGGCGATCAAGTTCGTCTACGGCGACCTGAGCAGTGGCGGCGACAGCGACCAGCGCGCCAAGCAGGAGCTGAAAGCGCTGGAGCGGGTCCGCGATGTCCGTCACCCGTACATCCTGTCGCTCGAACGGTACGAGGTGATCGACGGGCAGCTGCTGATCGTCATGGAGCTGGCCGATCGCAACCTGTGGGATCGCTACAAGGAGTGCCGTGCCCAGGGGCTGCCCGGCATCTCGCGCGGCGAGCTGCTGCACTACATGCGCGAGGCGGCCGAGGCGCTCGACATGATGAACCAGGACTGCCAGCTGCAGCACCTGGACATCAAGCCGCAGAACATCTTCCTCGTGTCCGGTCACGTCAAGGTCGCCGATTTCGGCCTGGTGAAAGACCTGGAGGGATCGCAGGCGTCGGTGACCGGCGGCATCACCCCGGTGTACGCCGCCCCCGAAACGTTCGACGGGAAGGTGACGCGCTTCTCCGACCAGTACAGCCTGGCGATCGTCTACCAGGAGCTGCTCACCGGCCAGCGGCCGTTCAACGGCGTCAACGTTCGCCAGCTGATCCTGCAGCACATCTCGGCGTCTCCGAACGTCACTCCGCTGCCGCCGGGCGACCAGGCAGCCATCGCGCGCGGGCTGGCGAAACGGCCCGAGGACCGCTTCCCGACCTGTCGGGATCTGGTCCAGGTGCTCCTCACGGCGGGAGCCGAGGGCGCGTCCGCCGCGCCTCCGAGGGCCGAGTCACGGCCGGCCGCGCATCCCCCGGTGGTGCCGAACGACTGGCAACCGGCCCCGCCGTCCGCCCTCACGTCCGGGTCGCTGTCCGCCGGCCTGGTCACCGCCAACATCCGCGCGGTCCAGACCCCGGAACCGGCGTCGAACCAGGGGACCACCGACAGCCTGCGGCCGGCCGAGCCGGTCATCCTGCACGAGAAAGACGCCCCCGCCCGCGTCGCCCCGCCGGAGGTGAACGGTCCGGGAGCGCTGTTCCCGGCGCTGGTGATCGGGCTGGGTCAGACCGGATTGAGCGTGCTGCAGCACTTCCGCGACACGCTGCAGACGTTCGTCGCCCCGCCCGGCCAGTTGCCCCACCTGCGCCACCTGCTGATCGACACCGATGTGGAGGTGATGCGGGCGGCCACGCGCGAGTCGGCCGCCGGCCAGCTGACCGCCGGCGAGGTGCTGCTCACCCCGCTCAACCGGCCGAGCTACTACCTCAAGCCGCGCGACGGGCGCGTGCCGTTCCAGTCGTGGCTGAATCCGCGAATGCTGTACCGCATCCCGCGCTCGCAGGTGACCACCGGCGTGCGGGCGCTGGGGCGGCTGGCGTTCTGCGATCACTTCCGCGCCATCGTCCGCCGGCTGCAGCTGGAACTGGAGGCCGTTCTCGACCCCGAGGCGGTCGCGGCGTCCGCCCGGCTCACCGAGTTGGGAGTGCGGAGCAACCGACCGCGCGTCTACATCATCACCGGACTGGCCGGCGGCACCGGCAGCGGCATGTTCATTGACCTGGCGTACACCGTGCGGGCGCTGCTCCGGCAGATGGGGTACGACAGCCCGGACGTGGTGAGTGTGCTGCTGCTGCCGCCGCTCGACACCAGCCGCACCCGCGTCATGGCGGTGGGCAACACCTACGCGGCGCTCACCGAGCTGACCCACTTCTCGGCCCCGACGACCACGTTCCGCGGCAAGTACCACGAGCGCGAGGCGACGTTCGAGGACGCCGACCCGCCGTTCAGCCGTAACATCGTGCTGCCATTGCCGGACGAGAGCGACGAGGTGGCGACGCAGGAGGTGATCGACCTGTGCAGCCAGTTCCTCTACCGCGACCTCACCACCTCGTTCGGGCGGACGGCCGACCACGCCCGCGCCGACCTGATGGCGCCGGTGTGGGAGGCGCGCGGGCAGTATTTCCAGACGTTCAACCTGTTCCACCTGAGCTGGCCGCGGCATGCGCTGGTGAGCACCCTCTCCCGCCGCCTCTGTCAGCGCCTGGTCGCCCGCTGGGGGACCAAGGACAGTAAACCGCTACAGGAGATGGTGCAGCAGCGGATTCACGAGCGCTGGACCGAAGGCGGGCTGACGTCCGATCGGTTCATTGAGCGACTGCAGGACGAGGTGAACCGCGAGCTGGGAACGACGATGGAGCAGCAGTTCGCGGCGGTCATCCAGGCGATCGCTGCGCGGTCGGCGCAGGGGCAGCCGCGAGCCGGCCGGACGAGCGAACCGGCGGTCGACCCAGTAAGGCTGGCGGCAGTGCTGGCGGAGCTGGAGGCGCTGGTCGGCCGGCCGGGCGAGTCGCCGCCCGCCGACGAACCGCCGCTCCTTGTCCGTCTGAGTCAGGAAAAAGCCGACCTGCTCGCCCACGAGTGGAGTCAGCGGCGGGCCGAGCTGTCGGTGCAGATGATCGAGGAGCCAGCGTTCCGCCTCGCCGGGGCCGAGGAGGCGATCCGCCAGATGGTCGCCTCGATCGAACAGGTCCTGCAACAGCACGAGCCGCTGACCAAGGAGCTGACCGAGAAGGCAGTTCGCACCTACGAACGGTTGCGAACGCTCGCCGACCCTGCCCGTCCGCCGCTGCCGCGGTCGGTCCCGCTCACCGCGGCGCAGGTTCAGGAGTGGTTGCATGGCTACCCCAAGTGGCGAGTCCAGAGCCTGATTCTGCAGCGGCTGGCGGGCACCTTCGTCGCCCTGCGGGGGCATCTGTCGGACGAGCTGCGCGAGGTCAACTTCTGCCGGGTGCGGCTGACCGAGCTGGGCCGGCTCTTCGAGGCCCCGCTGCCGGACGAACTGCCGCTCTCGCCTGCCTCGGAAAAGGGGATGGCTGAGAAGCATATCGGCAAGCGGCTGTTGCCCGCCGGGTGCGACAGCCTGGCCGAAGTGGTCGAGCTGTACCTCCGCGAGTTCACGCCCGAGAGCGTACTGGAGTTAGACGGCCGGATGGAGGAGATGCTCAAAAGCAGCTTCACCGCCCTGGTCAACGTGTGTCTGAGCGGCGCTCACCTGCTCAAGCCGGTGCAGACGGCAATGCTGGCGGTGGCCCGCGCGTTCGTTGCCGAGCACCTGCCGCCGACCAGCGTTACCGAGCTGTTCTTCGAGCGCTATCCGGACGATGAGGCGATCGCCGAGCTGGCCGCCTGTTACAGTGAGGCGACCCCGGAGATCGCCATTCTGCGCAGCCGGCGGGTCGGCCCGGCGCTGGCCGAGCTGTGTGTGCTCGCCGCCCCGCAGGACGACAACGCCGCGCAACTCGCCGAAGCGTTCCACGCCGCCGTCCCCGACGTCGAGGTGGTCGCCACCACCAGCCCGGAAGATATCCTGGTGTACCGTGAGCGCGGCAACCTGGCGCTCGCCGACCTGGAGCACCTGGGGCCGCTCGGACACGACGCCTATCTGAAGATGAACTCGTCGGACAACTTCACCCCGCACGCCCGCACCGACGTCTCGTTCACCCCGAAGTGACCGCGCTGTTTCTGGCCGCCCCGCTGGCCGCCGGCTCCGTCGCCGCTACATCAATCGCCAGTGGTCCGACAAGATCGATACCCTGGAGAGACGATCATGCGCATGCGATGGGTGATGGCGGCGGGGCTGGCGGTACTCCTGGCCGGGGCGGTGACGGTGTTGTCGCTCAGCCGGACCGAGGCGGCGGAGGAAAAGGGGGCGGGAAAGAAGCTCGTCCACAACGTCTTCTTCACGCTGGCGGAGAGCAGTGACGCCAACCGCAAGAAGCTGACCGCGGCGTGCAAGAAGTACCTGACGAAGCACCCTGGCGAGGTCTACTTCGCCGCCGGCCCGGTGGCCAGCGAGTTCGACCGGCCGGTCAACGTCCGCGACTTCGACGTGGCGCTGACGATCGTGTTCAAGGACAAGGCGGCCCACGACAAGTACCAGGACGCCCCGCGCCACCTGAAGTTCATCGAGGAGAATAAAGACCTCTGGAAGTCGGTGCGCGTGTTCGACTCGTACACCGACTGATTCCAGCGGCCGGGAATGGAAGCGGGGCGCGGGGAGGTGTCAGCCACTCCGCGCCCCGCATGGTTCCGATTGGCAAGCGCGTCAGAAGTCGACCTCGGCACGGAGGAACCAGCCCTGGTAGTAGAAGCTCCCGGCCGACGAGCTGACCTCGCCGCTGCCGCCGATGCCTAGCCGGCCGGCGTTGAAATACTGGCTGTACTCATAGCCGGTGGTCAGCTTGAGCAGAGCGAAGTCCGGCGGCCGGTATGACAATCCGGCCTGGAAGGTGACGGCTGGCACCAGCTGCGTGCGGCGGACCTCCAGGGTGTCGACGATGCCGCTCGATCCGGGCGGAATCTGCGCCTGGTACTTTTGCTGCACCTGGCCGATCAGCGCTGCCCCGTCGACCCGGCCGTACAGCGCCAGGCCTGGGACCGGCACGATTCGTCGTTCCAGGTCGAGCTGGGCATGCGGGCCGGCGCCGAGGAAGCTGTTACTCGCCTGGTATAGAAACGTCGAATTCTGCGCCTGCGAGTCGAAGAACACGTCGGCGACGCGGATGCCGATCCGCCACGCCATCTCCCACCGCGGCGAGAACTCATACGGGGTCGTGCCGTAGTCGAAGTTGAACACGTTCAGGTTGAGCCGGCTGCGAATCGCCGAGTCGACGCCATTGACGGTCGCGTTCCCCGTTCCTTCGCTCATCAGGAAAGCGTAGTTCAGGGCGAAGAAACCGGCGCTGGCGCCCAGCCCATAGCCGAACTCGAACGCCGGCATCACCGTCGAGTCGAGGCTGGCGGCGGGTAAATGCAGCTGCAGCCCGGTCTTCGGTAGCGGCGCATCGTTGCTGATGTCGAATTTGAGCTTCGGGAGCACCATCGCCACCTGGGTGTTGAAGAACCACCCCGGCGCATCGGACGCGAAGCCGAGCGGTGCCCACCCGTTCGGTCCCGGATCGACCGGCCCATCGAACGGCCCCGGAGCGATCACCGTCGGCGGGGGCTGATAGCCCAGCGGCGATGGCGCGATCACCGGGCCGGCCGACGGTGGCGGCGCTGGCACGACAGGCCCGAGGGTAACCGGCGGCGGAGTGGCGGGCGCCACGGGCACCGGCGCCGGCGGTAGCTCGGTGGTCTGGGCGACGACCCCCGCCGGCCATGCCGTTACCAGTCCGACCAGGAGCATCCCGACGACCAACCGCCGCGCCGTGACTCTCCCCATACAGCACCCCCTGCGAGAAAGCAGCGATAAGGCGGTGGGGGATAGCGTGACCCCGGCGCGCGGTCAAGGTCAATGCGCGGCGACAAAAAGACGCCCGGCGGGGTGCCGCCGGGCGTCGACGTGGGGAGTGCGTTTTACTTCTTCGGCGCGGTTGGCTTCTCGGCGCCGGGCGGTAGCAGCGTTTTCACCAGCGCGCCGCTGGTGCCGTTGTACAGCCGGACGACGCCTTCCTGGCCGCCGGCGGCCACCACGCTGCCGTCGGGGCTGACGGCGACACAAAACAGGTAATCGTCGCCGGCCGAGAAGTTGCGGACGTTGCCGCCGTCGGTGTTCCAGAAGCGCACCTGCTGGTCGCCCGAGCAGGTGGCGAAGTTCTTCGTCTTGCCGATGAACGTCAGCGACGTCACCTGCTTGCCGTGGGCGTTGATCGTCCGCACCTGTTCGCCTTTTTCGTAGTCCCAGATCTTGACCACGTTGTCGGCGCCGGCGGAGGCGAGCAGCTTGCCGTCGGCCGAGAAGCCGACGCCCATGACGTGGTGCGTGTGCCCCTCGAACGCCTTGAGGAACTTGCCGTTGGCCACGTCGAAGGTCTTGACGAACTTGTCCGCCCCGCCGCTCGCCAGCAGCTTGCCGTCGGGGCTGAACGCCAGGCCGAACACGGTGTCGCTGTGTCCGTTCGTCTTGATGTCCTGCACCACCTTGCCGCTGGCGACGTCGAGCAGTTTCAGCTCGCCGTCCTGGGTCGGAGCGCCGCCGCCACAGGCGAGCAGCTTGCCGTCGGGGCTGAACGCCAGGCAGACGACGCGCTCGGCGAAACCGGGGACGGTCCGCCGCAGTTCGCCGGTGCGGGCGTCCCACAGCTTCACCTCCTGATAGCCGCCGCTCGCCAGCACCTTGCCGTCGGGGCTGTACGCCAGCGACTCGACCAGCGACAGGTGAGCGGCCTTCACCGGCTTCTTCTCCGCGTCGGTGAGCGTCGGGTCGATCAACGTGCGGAGGTGTCCGCCCTTGGCGGCGTCGTAGACGTGGATCTGGTTGCCGCGCGACGCGGCGACGGCGCTCTTGTCGCCGCTGACGGCCACGCCGAGCACCGGGGTGACGGTCGCCGGCGGCGCCTTCAGGATCACCTTGGCGACGGTACGGGTGCCGGTCGGCGCCTTCGCTCCCTGGTCGATCCACAGCTTGATGAGCGCCAGTTCCTCCGGGGTGAGCGGCTCCTCACTCCGCGGCGCCATGTACGGGCGGATGATCTTGGCCGACAGCTTGTACAGCAGGCTTTCGGCGCCCTTGCCGGGGATGATCGCCGGACCGCGCTTGCCGCCGCGCATCATCGTCTCGTAGGAGGACAGGTCGAACTTGCCCTCCTTGAGGTTGCCGGAGTGACAGAAGTTGCACTTGTTGACGAAGATCGGCTCGATGTCCTTCTCGTAGGCCACCGGCGATTTGCGGTCGAGGGTGATGATCTTGATCGGCTCCTCGCGCTTCTTGCGCGGGGCGTCGCCCTCCTGGGCGGGGGTGAACGTGACGACGAGGCCGAGCAGCAGGGCGAGCGACAGGGTGCGCATGGCGGGTGTCTCCAGGGGGGTGGACGGGGTGCCTCGTCCGCTCATTTCACGACGTTGACGGACAGCCTGGCCTCATCGACGATCGATTTGCCACGGAACGACGAGGTGGCGCGAACGATCAGCCCGCCACGGTTGCCGGGGGCGGTGCCGACCGGCGCCTTGATCGTCAGGCGCACCTCGGTCTGGCCGGGCGGGACGACGGCCTCGGCCGACTCGATCCCTTTCACCCCGGCGGGGACGACCAGCCGCACCCGGTACTCGCCGGCGTAGTTGAACTTCCGCTGCACCTGTACCCGCACCTCGGACTCACCGCCGATCTTCACATTGGCCGAGCCGGACGTCGATACGGTGGCGAGTGTCTTGGGCAGGATCGTCACCTGCACCGGCAGCGACGGAGCGACGACGATGGTGTTCGGCTTCGTCTTCGCCGTCGCGTCCTTGCTGTACGGCACCTGTGTCTGGCCGCGGAAGACGACGTTGTACACCCCTGGCGGGACGTCGGTGCCGACGGCCACCGGGACAGTCAGCTCGGCCTGCCCGGCGTTCAGGTTGAGCGGCTGGTTGTTGTTGAAGCGCAGGTTGTTGGGGATCTCGCTGCCGGAGCGGTTCTGCGACTGCATCAGCGACACCTGGATCGGATTCTTCATCTCCGGCAGCAGCCGGCTGGCCACGAGCTTGAGAGTCGCCTTGTCGCCTTGCAGCAGCTCCGGTTTGTCGATCGACGGGGTGAGGGTGAACGGCGCCTTGCCGCGGACGGCCAGCCAGAGCGAGCGGTCGAGCCGGCTGAGGGTCGGCGTGTTCTGCCCCGGCTGCACCGGCCAGACAACGCCGGCGGGCCGGGCCTCGCGGACCACCTTCGTCCCATTGACCGTCGCCGTCCCCTTGACGCGGACCTCGCCGGCCCACGCGGCGGCGCCGGGCTGAGCGCTGAGGACCAGCGTGGTCTTGCTGACGTTGCCGCCCAGCACCTGGGGCGGACAGCTGACTCCCGGCGGCAGGCCCTCGACGGTCAACTCGATGTCCTCGGTGAACCCTTCCGGCCGGTGGGCGAGGATGGTGAGCGCGTCCTGCCCACCCGGCGGCACAGTCGGCGTGTCGGGGGTGGCGTCGGTGGCGGTGAGCGCTACCAGGCGGTAATCGGACTCGCCGCGGGTGATGCGGACGACATAGGTGTGCCGCACGCCGAACAGGGTGTCGCCGGCGCGGCTGGCGACGAGCAGTTGATAGGTGCCGTCGGCGGGCGCTGTGAAGCGATACGCCGGCGGATCCTCGCTGCGGGTGAAGAACTCCGGCGTGTACAGCTGCATGCTCTCGTTGAGCGGCGACTCGTAGACGATCCCCTTGGTTGCCGGGTTGCGGAGGGCGAGCATCATGTAGGTCGGCGCGCCGAGCCGGTTGCTCAGCACCTCGATTCCCCACGTCTCGCCCTTTTTGGCGGTGAAGCTGTACCAGTCGCGGTCGCGGCGGCGTTCAACGTGGCCGGCGATCTCGCACGGCAGGGTGACCGGCTGGGCCGTCTCGGGAGTGTCGTTGTTCCCGGCGTCGAGGACGACCGGATGACTCGCCAGGCCGATCAGGAACGGGTTGGACGACCCGGCGTCGTTTTTCAGTCGCAAGTCGAACCCGTCCGTCCACGCGGTGGGCGGCGGTACCGTACCGCTGAACGTCAGCTTACCGCCGCCTTCGGCCGGCGCGGTGACGGGGACCGTGACCTTTTCCAGCACGCCGTCGTCGGTGACCGCCGCCGGGTCAGGCTTGCCGCCGGGCAGGTTGCGGCCGAAGACGGTGACGCTGGTGGTCTTGCCGGGTTCGACCACTGGCGGATAGACGGCGTCGATCCACGGGGCGGTGCTGACGTTGAGCCGGTAGAAGTGATCGGTGGTGCCGGGCGGCATGTTGCCGGGGATGGGCTGGCCGAACGTGTGGGTGAACTGGAACACGCGGACGAAGTAGTCGCCATCGGCCGGGGCGACGAAATCGGTGACGGCGTCGTTGCCGGCGTAGTTGCGGTTGCCGGCCAGCTGGCGGTCCTTGCCGTCGAACACCTCGACCGCCGGTTGCAGCCGGCTGTCGACGCTGGTCGCCAGGCAGCTGACCACCACCCTCTGCCCCTTGACTGCCTTGAACACGAAGTAGTCGACGTCGGTCGGCGTCGCGATGGTGCCGTGGATGACGGTGTTGAGAGCGACCCGCTCCGCCTGCTCGACGTCGTTGTTCGGCTCCTTCTCGACGATTTCGTTCTGGTCGCCGATCAGGAAGACGCGCGGGTTGCTGACGCCCCACTTGTTGACCAGGCGGACGTCGACGGCGCCCAACGGCACGTCAGCGGGAACGGTGACCCGAAATCGATGCACGTCAGTTGCGGCGGCCGCCATCGCCCTTGGCTTCTTCGCCTTCGCCTTCGGATCGACCTCCGCCTTCGGGGCCGCGATCAGCTCGGCCTTGATGCCAGGGTGACTGAACGCCAGTCGTTCGGCGTCCTCCAGGTGTCGCCCGGCGACCGTCACTTCGACGGTGCTGCCGGCACGAGCGCCGGTGGGAAACACTTGAAGCACGCGAGGCGCCGGCAAACCGGAAGCGTTGCGGTTCTGCGCCGGGGTGACGCCGGCGGCAAGCAAACAGGCGAGCACAGCGCCCAGGGGGAGCAGGCGACGGTGCGTCCACATGGCAGGTCACTCCCTTGAGATGCGGGCCAAACCGGGGCTGGTCGACAGTCGGGGGGCGAGGCGGCGGGTCGGAGCGGGGTGCAGCGGTGTTCAGGCAATGCGGCAATCGTAACGGGGCAAACGGGGTAGGTCAAGCAAGTTGTGAACGGGAACGGTGTTCGGCCACCACCGGCACCCGGTTGCCACACGCCAGTTGATTCCATGCTACATGTCGACCCGTAAGTCGGTTTATGACTTCAAGTTACTGTCGGCATGCTTGTCGTGCGCTTTTTTCCGTTTTCTGGAACTCCTGCCGCCGTGTGGTCGACGAAGAGTAGGCAACGACGGGCTGCTTTCTCCGACTCAGCACGCTTGACAGAGCCTGTCGCACCAGCGAAGCTAAACACCGTACCGCTCGTGACTTGACTGCCACCGCCGTGACGCAGCGGCCGACGCAAGCGAACACCGGTTTTCCAGGGGGGAGACTCGAACCGATGATGAACCGCCGGCATTTCCTGTCGCACGTCGCGGGGGCCTCCGCCCTCGCCGTTCCCGGGATGAACTTCATCAATGAGCTGCGGGCGCAGGCGCCCAAGCTGAAGAAGGAAAGTAAGAGCCTCATCATCCTGTGGATGGGTGGCGGACCTAGCCACATGGATCTGTGGGACCTCAAGCCGGGCGAACCGACCGGCGGCGACTTCAAGCCGATCAAGACCGCCGCCTCCGGCGTCGAAATCTCCGAGATCCTGCCGCAGACCGCCAAGGTGTTCAACCACCTGTCGATCATCCGCTCGCTCGTCACCAACGAGGGTAGCCACGAGCGCGGCACCACCCTGATGAACACCGGCCGGGCGCCGAACCCGGTCGTCCTCTACCCGGCCCTCGGCGCCATCACCGCCAGCCAGGTGGCGTCCAAGGACCTGCCGTTGCCGGCGTTCATCGGCATCGGCGGCACCGCCCAGCGGATCGGCCCCGGCTTCCTCGGCATGGCCTACGCCCCGTTCACCGTCCAGAACCCCGGCACTCCGCCCGAGAACATCAAGGCGCCCGGCCTCGGCGACGAGAAGACGACGATGGAGCGGCTCCGCCGTCGCCAGCGGCTCTTCTACAACGTCGAGGACCAGTTCGACGAATCGTCGTTCCCGCACCTGAAGAAGGCCGCCGAACGCGAGGCCGCCGGCAGCCCCCCCCGTGCCCACGCCGCCATCTACCAGAAGGCGTTCGACCTGACCGTCTCGCCGCTGCGCACGGTGTTCGAGGTCCAGAAGGAGTCGCGCAGCGTCATCGACGCCTACGGCGGGACGCGGAACCAGTTCGGCATGGGCTGCCTGCTCGCCCGCAAGCTGGTCGAGAAGGGCGTCTCCGCCGTCGAGATCGACCTGGGCGGCTGGGACAACCACAACAACATCTTCAACACCCTCCGCACCGGCAATGGCCCGCGCGCCGACCAGGGCATGGAGAGCGCCCTCGTCAAGGACCTCGTCGACCGCGGCATGTGGAAGAACACCGCCATCGTGTGGATGGGCGAATTCGGCCGCACCCCGCGGATCAACCAGAACGGCGGCCGGGACCACTGGGGCCGCTGCTGGTCGGTCGTCGTCGGCGGCGGCGCCATCAAGGGCGGCGTCGTCCACGGCTCGACCTCGAAGGACGGCATGGACGTGGATAAGGACCCGGTCCGCATCGGCGACCTGTTCGCCACGCTGTTCAAGGGGTTGGGCATCGACCCGACCACCAAGGTCCGCGACAACATCGGCCGGCCGCTCGAAATCGCCGAGGGCAAGCCGATCTCGACCTGGTGTAAGCTCGGCTCGTCCTGATCGCACCTCGACGACCC
Organism: Gemmataceae bacterium; assembly: GCA_046350215.1. Classification (GTDB taxonomy): domain Bacteria; phylum Planctomycetota; class Planctomycetia; order Gemmatales; family Gemmataceae; genus JAXMAU01. Next base: position 71,409 of record JAXMAU010000024.1, read on the forward strand.
CGCTTCTTCAGCCAGGCAAGGGTCGCTCTGCTGACGGGCCTGACGCCTGTGGACGTCTTCCATCATCTCGGCGCAGACTGCCTCTTGTACCCGCCTTGCCGGCGCGTTAGCCTCTATTCCATTAGCCCCCAGCGCCTTCCCCCTCCGAGGGCCTCGTGCCTCCGTGTGCGTCTTTCAGGCCACACTGCTGCGCCCGTATCGCTGACAGCCCGCTGGCGGCGGCCTGCTCGAGTTCGCGCTTGCGGTCGGACAGCCGGCATACCTCGGCCGCCTCGACCGATTCTCGCCCGCGCGCGACCAGGATCAGGTCCTCCGTGGGCTGGTGAATCGAGCCGCCGGCACCGTTCGGCCTCGAACACGATTTCCGCCGCATCCACACGCCGGCCGACTTCCGCCGGCTGGTGCCGCTGCGGTCGCCGACCGAGTTCATGCGCTTCGGCCCGCGTCCGACAGAGCGTGGCCGAGGTCCCGGCGCGCTGGTGCTGCCGCCGCCGTGCGGCACCGAGCCGGGTTGCGGTGCGGTTGACCCCCGAGCTGCTCGCCGCCCAGCGCGCGCCCGTCGCACAGGCCTGGCGTTCCTGCTGCGTTCGGCCGCCGACCCCGCTCATCCGCCATCGCATCTACTGGCTGGGCGATCGCTCACCCGTTCCCTCGCTGTCTGCAGGCCGACGAGCTGGCGCTTGCAGCGGTTTCCGTTCTTCTCCGCTGCGGCGTTCGTACGCCCCAGGACTGGACACGGGGCGATGTCCCGGCCGACCCGCATCGCGGCGGCAGATCGCCGTCATGCCTGCTCGGCTCCGGTGGGGCGGTCGTCGACTTCCTCGACCGGGTCCACGAGCGCTACGGTGAGACACCGATCGCGCGGTTGTGGCCGGGGCTGTCGGCCGTCTTCTACACCCGGCCCGATCCGGCGTTCGACGTGCGGCCGATTCGCGACCGCATCGGCGAGTCGGTGCTGCTGCTGGAAGTACTGACCTGCTTCGGCTCCCCGGTCGCCATCGAGGACCCGGTCGCCGGCGGACTGCGGCTGCTCACCGGGCACGGCAGCTACTACGAGTTTTTACCCGCGGACGCGAGCCGTTCGGTAGATCTCCGAAGGCTGGGCATTGGCGAGGTGACGCCCGGCGTGCCGTATGAGCTGGTGCTGTCGTCGCCGGCGGGCGTGTGGGGCTGTCGCACCGGCGTCACGGTGGTGTTCGATCGCCTGATCCCGCCGGTACTGCGGGTGATCGCGGCGCCGCGGCGGGTCGAGCCGATCAGCCCGCCCCGGACGGCACCAGCGACGGCGTCTCTACCCCGTCCACGAACAGCCGACACGGCGGCAGCGCTTCGAGAAATTGCCGCCCGTACCCCTTGGTGAGCACGCGCGGGTCGAGGATGACCACCATGCCGCGGTCGGTGGCGGTACGGATCAGCCGGCCGAAGCCCTGTTTCAGCTTGATGACCGCCTGCGGCACCTGGTAATCGAGGAACGGCTGTCCGCCGGCGGCCTCGATCGCCTCCTGCCGCGCCGCGATCACCGGCCGGTCCGGGACGGCGAACGGCAGCCGGGTGATGATGACGTTCGACAGCGCGTCGCCCGGCACGTCGACCCCCTGCCAGAAGCTGTCCACTCCCATGAGTACCGCATTACCCGCGGCGCGGAACCGCTCGACCATCTGTGTCCGCGGCAGCCCGTCGCTCTGGCTGAACACCGGGTAGCCGCGGGCGGCGCACCACGGCTTGAGCGCCGCCGTCGCCTTCTGCAGCAGCGCGTAACTGGTGAATAGCAGGAACGCCCGCCCGCCGCTGCGGTCAACAAAGGCGGGGATGCGTTCGAGTAATGCCGACTCGTACTTCGCCGGATCGGCCGACGGGTCGGGCATGCGGCGGACGAGGTGCAGCTCGGCCTGTTCGCGGTAGTTGAACGGACTGCCCAGCTGGTGGGTGACGCACTCGTCCAGTCCGAGCCGGTTCTGGAAGTGGCGGAACCCCTGCTTCCCGCCGATCGACAGGGTGGCGCTGGTCATCACCACCGTCGGCACCTGATCGTAGAGCAACAGCTCCTTGAGCGATGGTCGACCTCGATCGGCAGCAGGTCGACCTTGTGCGGCGCGTTGTCGGGACGCTCGATCCAGTACACCTGGCCGTCGAGCTTCTGGCCCGGCCACAGGCAGACCGACGACGCCAGCGCCCCGCGCTCGCTCGGCCAGCAGGTCGAACTCGATCTTCTGCTCGTCGTCGAGGTTTCGCCGCCTCTGCACCCGCGAGGGCGAGCTTGACCATCTCCTCCGACAGAGGGTCGCCGATGATGCCCGGCTCGCGGACGCGGCCGCCTCGGCCGGCCGGCCGGCGCGCCACGCCCCGTCGGCGCGGCGAGAGGGCGGCGTGCCACGCGCCGACAGCCTGGAAAAAGCGTCGGCTGCCTGGCGAGCGACGCGCTGCTCGACGGCAGCCCTCGGACGAGATGTAACTGAGCAGGCCGCGCTGGCTGCGCTGGTGCAGCAGCTTGTTGAACAGCCAGTCGACCGAGAGCCGCGGCCGAAACCGAGGCCGAGGTGATCGGCAGCGACGTCTTCCAGGGTGTGCGCTCGTCGAAGATCGCCACCTGGTAGTCCGGTAGCAGCCGCGCCGCCGTCGCCGCAGCGGCAGGTCGCTGAAAAAGGCGCGTGGTTGACGATCAGCAGCTCAGCGCCCGAACATCTGCCAGCGAGCGCGTCGTAGAAGCAGTCGCCGTAACTGGGACAGGCACGGCCGAGGCAGTTGCCGCCATCGCTGTGGACCAGCTCCCACACCGCCGGCAACGGCTGACCAGGTCGCTGCGCGGCATGTCGCCGTCTGCCGTGACCACTGGCCGACCCGCCGCGGCTGCTCCTCCAGCCCAGTTCCGGAGCAAAAGCGACGCCGACCGCTGCTGCGCCCGCAATCGGCGAAGGCTGAGGTGGTTCGACCGCCCCCTTCACCAGCGTGGCGGTGAACTCGTCGGGCACCACTTTTTGCAGGAACGGGATGTCCTTGTGGATCAGCTGCTCCTGCAGACTGATGGTGTGCGTCGAGATGACGACGCGGAAGTTCTTCTCGGCGGTGGCCGCCTGGATCGCCGGCACGAGGTAGGCGAACGACTTGCCGACGCCGGTGCCGGCCTCGACCATCAGGTGATGCCGGCCGCGGATGGCGTCCTCGACCGCCGCGGCCATCTGCAGCTGTTGCGGCCGCGGTTCGTAGCGCGGCAGCTGGCGAGCGATCGAGCCATCCGGCCCGAGGATCGAGGCGATCGACATGGCACCTGCTTTCCCGACTGGTCCGGACAATTCCCACCGCGGGGCGACGTACCCCTCTACTATAACGATCGGCGGCGGGTGAACGTTACCCCGGAGGCGGCGCGATGGCCTGGGACGGGTGGCGACGGCTGTTCCGGCGGTCGGACGACGTGGGGCGTGCCCGCGGCCAGTTCGTCGCCGAGCGCGACCGGCTGCTGGCGGAGTTCTTCCGCGCCGCCGCCGGCAGCGGCAAGCCGCGCGGTCTGCGCTGGACGGCATGCGACCCGGAGCCGGGACAGCGGTTCGCTCGCGACCGGCAGAGCGGCGAGCTGATCGCGCTGGTCGGCGTGACCGTCGCGTTCGAGGCGATCGCCGGCGGCGACATGGAAGGCGTCGCCGCGGTCGGCAACCTGCGAAACGCCACCGCCGTCTTCTTCCACCGCCGCGGCGCCTGGGCGACGCACGGCAAGGCGGTGTTCAACCTCAACCCCGATGAGGTGCTCGAGCGGTTTGCGACTCAATACGAGGCGGTCGACCCGGCCTGAACATGCGCAGCCGGTTGCGCAATCTCGGCCCGCTTCACGCCTCACTCCCGACGGGCACCGCCGCCGGCAGTTCGAGCACGCGGTACGGTGGTCGGTCAGGGGCTGACTCGCGCAGCACCGGCAGCGACACGTTGTAAACGGGAATATCGCTGCGCGTTTTCCCCTCCGGCCGACCGCGATGGGCATGGCCATGGAAGACCGCCGCCACCGGGTAACGGTTGATCGGCTCCTCCAACCGGCTCGATCCGAGGAACGGGAAGATCGGCTCCGGCTCGCCCTCGACGGTGGTACGGATCGGAGAGTAGTGTAACAGGGCAACGCGGTGCGGGGTGTCGAGCCGGGCGAGCGCCTTTTCCAGCTTGAGCGACTCCTCGACCGCCTCGTAGACGAACTGCTTGATCATCGGCTCGCCCCACGACTCCAGCGTGTGCCGGTCGAACCCGCCGCCGAACCCCTTGACGCCGGCGAAGCCAACGCCGCGCACCTCGACGTGCTCCCCGTCGAGGACGTGGATCCCGGCGTCGCACAGGATCTTCTCGACCTCGTCCTGTTTGCCGGTGTGCCAGTCGTGATTGCCCAGCACGGTGACGACGGGGATCTTGACCGCGGTGTTCAGCTCGCGGGCGAGCACCTGCGCCTCTTCCGGCAGACCGTGGTCGGTCAGGTCGCCACAGATCACCAGCACGTCGGCCTTCGCGTTGACCTCGCTGAACAGCGCCTGAAACGTCCCCTGGGACGTTTTGGTGCAGTGGATGTCGGCCATCGCGGCCACGCGAACGCGGTTCGTGCTTGTCGCCATGAGGCTCTCTCCGATCGGCCGGCGGGCGGACGTCGTCGGTTGACCGGCAATATTCGTACCCGTGGCACCGGATTTGCCCGAAATCCGGAAACCCAACCGCGGCGCCGAGGGAGTCGGTCGAGCGGGGGCATCGTCCGGGCGTCGGCCCGGCTGCCGGTGGGCACGAGACACAACGACGTAAGTAGTGAGGCACCCATGAGTCCCGTCACCGCCAACGTGTTCGACGAGGCGATGCGGCCGGAGGCATCCGATTTTTACCGCCACACCCTGCAGGTGATGAAGGAGAGCGGCATCCCGTTCCTTGTCGGCGGAACCTACGCCACGGCGCGCTACACAGGCATTGTCCGACCGACAAAGGACCTGGACGTCTTCGTCCGGCCGGACGACTGTGGCCGCATGCTCGACTGTCTGGGAACGGCCGGCTATCTCACCGAGCTGACGTTTTCCCACTGGCTCGGCAAGGCGTTCCACGGCGATGACTTCGTCGACATCATTTTCAGCTCCGGCAACGGGATCGTGACGGTCGACGACGGCTGGATCGCGCACGGGGTGCCGGCCGAGGTGCTGGGCGAGGAAGTGCTGCTCTGCCCGGTGGAGGAAACGATCTGGTCGAAGTCGTTCGTGTGCGAGCGCGAGCGCTACGACGGCGCCGACGTGCATCATCTGCTGCGGGCGTGTGGTCCGACGCTCGACTGGCGACGGCTGATCGAGCTGGTTCGGCGAGCACTACGCCTGCTGCTGAGTCACCTGGTGCTGTTTGATTGCCTACCCGGCCGACCGCAACCGCGTGCCGGTGTGGGTGCTGAAGGAACTGCTCAGCCGGCTGGCTGAGGAACTGCACACCGCCCCGCCGCCGAGCCTGGTGTGCAACGGTCCGCTGCTGTCGCGGACGCAGTACCTGGTCGACCGCGAATGGGGTTACCAGGACGCGCGCTTGTATCCCCACGGCAACATGGCGCCGGAGGAGGTCCGCCACTGGACGGCGATGGCGCTGGAAAAGTAGTCCGCCCGCGCCAATACCATTCGCCGAGTTGACGCCCCGGTGAACACACCGGGGGCAAATGCGTCAAGGACCACCTGGCAGGGCAGCGTGATCCGCCCCCGGTGTGTTCACCGGGGGCTAAAAGCAGAATCGGGTTGCCGTTACGGCAGGTAGCTCGCCGTCATCAAGGCGACACGTCGACGCACCTGTTCACGCCGATCTGGTCGGTGTGCAAGACGAGATCGCGCTTGCGGCCCTCGAACGCCGCCGTCACGCCGGGCATCTGGGCGATCTTGCCCTCGTCGGCCAGGCCGGTAGCGCCGCCTGGTCGCGCGCCCGCATCACCTCCATCGGGCGTGCAGTACACCTCCAGCACGCGGTTACGACCGATCACCTGCTTTGCCTTCTCGGCACGCCGTGCGCCACGAACGCGGCGATGGTGATGACGCCGGCGTCGTTCATCAGCCGCGCCACCTCGGCGGAGCGGCGCAGGTTCTCCGAACGGTCGTCGGCGGTGAATCCCAGGTCGCGATTCAGTCCCTGCCGCATGTTCTGGCCGTACAGCACCGTCACTGCCCGGCCCTCGTCCCACAGGCGGCGTTCCAGCCCGTAGGCGATCCGGCTCTTGCCGCTGCCCGTCAGGCCCACCAGCAGCACCGTCACCGGCACCTGGCCGTAACGTGCCGCGCTCGGAGGGCGAAACCAGGCTGTCGCGCACCTTCAGCCGCACCGCCGGCTCGGTCGCCCAGACGTCGCCCTGCGGCCGGCCGCTGCCCGCTTCGAGGATCATCCCGGCCCCGACCGTGTTGTTCGTCAGCCGGTCGATGAGGATGAACGCCCCGGTCGCGGGGTGGGTGCGGTACGGGTCGCACGCCAGCGCCTGCGTCAGACTGAGCTGGACGTGCCCGACCTCGTTCAACCCCAGTCGGGCGACGGCGCGGTGCTCCAGGGTGTTGACGTCGACGCCATAACGGAAGGTCGCGACCTCGGCCGCCACCTGCCGCGTGGTGTGCTTGAGTGTGTAGGTCCGGCCGGGGACGAACGGCTGTTCGGCCATCCACACCACCATCGCCTCGATCTGGCTGCTGACGTGCGGCGGGCTGTCCGGCCGCACCAGCATGTCGCCGCGGCTGACGTCGACCTCGTCGGTCAGCGTCACCGTCACCGCCTGCGGCGCGAACGCTTCCTCCAGCTCGCCGTCGTAGGTCACGATCGACTTGACGCGGCGCGCCCCCGACGGCAGCACCATGACCTCGTCGCCCTTGCGGACGATGCCGGACGCCACCGTGCCGGCGAAGCCGCGGAAATCGAGGTTGGGACGAATGACGTACTGCACCGGGAAGCGCAGGTCGGTCAGGCTGCGGCTGGCGATGTGGACCGTCTCCAGGTGGTCGAGCAGCGGCGGGCCGGAAACCACGGCGCGTCGCTGCGGGTGACGACGTTGTCGCCCTTCAGGGCCGACATCGGGGAAGGTGATGTCGCGAGATCGAGCTTGGCGACAAAGCCCGTATATCATCCGATCCGCCGAAGATCTCCTGCGAGTAGCCGACGAGGTCCATCTTGTTGATGGCGACGACGACATGGCGGATGCCGAGCAGCGACACGATGAACGAGTCGGCGCGTCTGGGCCGCGACGCCGTGGCGGGCGTCGATGAGGATGATGGCCAGCTGGCACGTCGAGCGCCGGTAGCATGTTGCGGGTGTACTGTTCGTGGCCGGGGGTATCGGCGATGATGAACTTGCGGCGGTCGGTCGAGAAATAGCGATACGCCACGTCGATGGTGATCCCCGCCGCGCTCGGCCTTGAGGCCGTCGGTGAGCAGGGCGAGGTCGATCTCGCTGCCGGTGGTGCCGACCTTCTCGCTGTCGCGTTTGACCGCGGCGAGCTGATCCTCGTAGATCATCTGGTGTCGTGCAGCAGCCGGCCGGATGAGCGTACCTTGCCGTCGTCGACGCTGCCGCAGGTGAGGAACCGCAGCAGCTCCTTCCGCTGGTGACGAGCGAGGTACGTGCGGATGTCTTCGTGTTCCAGGTCGGATGAATAGTTCTCAAGTTCTCAGTTTTCAGGGAAGAGAGTGCTCGTTTACGTTCGATGTCAGTGAGGGCTATTGCGGCAAGCGAGGGAGGCCGGAGTTCGGTGACCTGCTGAGCGGGCCAGTGTCGGTGAGATAGCCAAGGTGTTCCGCGATGACAAGCGTATCCAACTCGGCAAGGGCGATACCGAGAGAGTGGGAATTCAGGGGTCGATGTTTGAATCGAAAGCCCGGCGAATCTGCGAGGTAGAGCTCACGTGGGAATGATCGTGTCACGATATAGGTAAGATAGTGCCAGACGAGGATGTAGTGCGATTTCATCCTCTTCATCACCACCTATCCAGAACAAAGAACTGTGAGAACTGAGGGAGAAAAATACGCTTCTTCTGCTCCATCGACCCGGTTTCGTCGTGGTCGATCACCCGGCCTTGCCGCTCGGAGTTCCTGGCCAGCAGCATCTCCTCGATGATCTCCGGCAGCGTCGTCGCGTTGCTCTCGACCGCCCCGGTGAGCGGGTAGCAGCCGAGCGTGCGGAAACGCACCCGCATCATCATCGGCGTCTCGCCGGGACGCAGCCGCATCCGTTCGTCGTCGACCATGATGAGCGTGCCGTCGCGTTCGACGACCGGGCGGACGTCGGCGAAGTACAGCGGCACGATCGGGATGTTCTCCTGGATGTGGACGTTGCCAGACGTCCAGCTCGGTCCAGTTGCTCAGCGGGAAAGCGCGGATGCTCTCGCCCTTGTTGACCTTGCTGTTGTACAGGTTCCACAGCTCCGGCCGCTGGTTCTTCGGGTCCCACTGGTGCAGCCGGTCGCGAAAGCTGTAGACGCGCTCCTTCGCCCGGCTCTTCTCCTCGTCGCGGCGCGCGCCGCCGAAGGCCGCGTCGTACTGGTAGTGGTTCAACGCCTGCTTCAGCGCCACCGTCTTCATGATGTCGGTGTGCTTCTTCGAGCCGTGATCGAACGGGTTGATCCCGCCTGTCCCTCGGGATTGATCCAGATCTTCAGGTCGAGACCCTGCTCGCGGCAGTACCGGTCGCGGAACTCGATCATCGCCCGGAACTTCCAGGTCGTGTCGACGTGCAGCAGCGGGAACGGCAGCCGGCCGGGGTGGAACGCCTTCTGCGCCAGCCGCAGCATGACGGCGGAGTCCTTGCCGATCGAGTACAGCATCACCGGCCGCTCGAACTCGGCGGCGACCTCGCGGATGATGTGGATGCTCTCGGCCTCGAGCAGCTTCAAATGGGTCAGTTGTAACTGCTGCTGGTCATCCGTTCTCCCGTCGGGCCTCTTCCCAGCTTTCATCCTATCCGATCCGCGCATGAAAGCATCGGTGTCCCTCCCCGTCAACCCCGGTGCGAGATGGGCACACAATTCGTGTTAACGAATTCGCGTTACAAATTTCTTGACAGATTCTCCGTTGGTTCAACCCGGGATCGCCCGTGTCCTGCACCTTCGGGTTCCGCTATGCTTCTCCTACGCACGCCCGGGCCACCTGACGAGGTTTCACGGAGACTCCCAATGACGCGCGCCCTGCCCGCTGACGCTATGCCGCGACCCTGCCCCTGTCCGCGCCGGTGAGCCGGTCGCCCTGTTCGACGGCAAGGAAATCGGCAAGTGGTACACCTACCTGCGCGACCACGGCAAGGACAGCGATCCCAACGGCACCTTCACCGTCCGCGATGGCATTCTGCGCATCTCGGGGCAGGACTTCGGCGGACTGGTCACGCGCGACGAGTACGCCAACTACGAGGTTCGGCTGGAGTACGCCTGGGGCGGCACGGTATGGCCGCCGCGCGACAAGTCGGCGCGCGACAGCGGCTTGCTGGTCCACAGCACCGGCCCGGACGGGGCCGTGGCGAAAAGCTGGATGGAGGGCCTCCAGTGCAACATGATCGAGGGCGGCACCGGGGACATCTCGATCACCGGCACGAACCGGAAGTACGGCTTCCGTGCCCAGGCCGAGGAGCGGCCGATGGGGAAAAAGACCGGCCTCTACTGGAAGGACGGGGCGCCCGCCCGCACCTTCGGTCCCGGCAGCCGGCTGCTGTGGTTCGGCCGCGACCCGGCATGGCAGAACGTCCTGGGGTTCCGCGGCAAGAACGACGTCGAGAAGGGCGTCAAGGAGTGGAACACGCTCCTCGTCACCATGAAGGGCGACACGATGACGGTTCGGCTGAATGGGGTGATCCTGAGCCGGGCGACCAACCTGGGTATCACCCGCGGACGGCTGCAGATCCAGACGGAGGGGTCCGAGCTTCTCATCCGCAAGATTACCCTGACTCCCCTGGACTGAGCGGCCGGTCGGACGAGGCCGGCGATTGCCGTCCGGCCATCCGCGGCCTATCGTTCAGAACATGAACAACTGGACGCCGAGTTCCTGGCAGACCAAGCCCCTCCAGCAGGGGGTGACCTATCCCGATTGCGGCGCTTTGGCGCAGACCGTGCAGGCGCTCGCCCTGCTGCCGCCGCTGGTGACGAGCTGGGAGATCGAATCGCTCAAGGAGCAGCTGGCGGCGGCCCAGCGGAACGAGGTGTTCCTGCTCCAGGGCGGCGATTGCGCCGAGCGGTTTGGCGACTGTCGGCCCGAACCGATCGTCGCCATGCTCAAGGTGCTGCTCCAGGTCAGCCTGGTGCTGGCCTACGGCAACCGCTGCCGGGTGGTGCGCGTCGGCCGCTTCGCCGGCCAGTACGCCAAGCCGCGGTCGTCCGACGTCGAGACCCGTAACGGCCTTACTCTACCCAGCTACCGCGGCGACCTGATCAACGGCCCGGAGTTCATCCCGCAGGCGCGCACACCCGACCCCGAGCGGCTGCTGCGCGGCTACGAGCGGTCGGCCATGACGCTCAACTTCATTCGTTCGCTGGTCGGCGGCGGGTTTGCCGACCTGCACCACCCGGAGTGGTGGACCCTCGACTTCGCCCGCGCCGTCCCGCAGTACCGCGAGTATCAGGAGCTGGTCGACCGTCTGACCGAAGCGCTGCAGTTCCTCGAAACCGTCGGCGGCCGGCGGCTGGACGAGGTGCGGCGGATCGACTTCTACACCAGCCACGAAGGGTTGCACCTCGACTACGAGCAGGCGCTGACGCGGCAGGTGCCGCATCGCGACGGCTGGTACAACCTCGGCACCCATTACCCGTGGATCGGCAACCGCACCCGCGACCTGTCCGCCGCGCACATCGAGTTCTTCCGCGGCATCGCCAACCCGGTGGGCGTCAAGATCGGTCCTGGCATGACCACCGACGAGCTGCTCGCCCTGGTCGAAGTGCTGAACCCGCACAACGAGCCGGGTCGGTTGACGCTCATTCACCGGATGGGCCGCTCCCGGATCAGCACCGAGCTGCCGCCGCTGGTCGAGGCGGTGCGGCGGTCCGGCCGCCTCGTGCTGTGGTGCTGCGATCCGATGCACGGCAACACCATCACGGCGTCCACCGGGCGGAAGACCCGCCGCTTCGACGACATCCTGGCGGAAGTGGAAACGGCGTTCGACATCCACGCCGCCGCCGGCGGGTTCCTGGGCGGAATCCACGTCGAGCTGTCGGGCGGCACGGTCACGGAATGTCTCGGCGGCGCTCGCTGCCTGTCGGAATCCGACCTGGAACGAGCCTACGAGACGGAAGTGGACCCGCGGCTCAACTACGAGCAGGCGCTGGAGTTGTCGCTCTTGATCGCCCGCCGGTTCCAGAAGCGGCGGTAACGGCCGCGCCGCCTCCTTCCTGCGTCCCCCAACTGCAGCGGGGGCGGTCCTTGACACCTCTTTACAGGCGACCTACAGTTCAGGTGTGTGACAGCCTGTGCGCCCATCGCCGGAGACCGTTCATGACACCCGAGCCGATCCGCGGAGCGCGGGTCCTGGTCGTGGACGACAACCCGGCCGTTACCTCTCTCCTGCACGCCTACCTCACCGCCGATGGGTTCGACGTCGAGATCGTTGACGACGGCCTCGACGTCTTCGACGCCATCGTCCGCAAGCGGCCCGACCTGATCCTCCTCGACCTCGACCTGCCGCACCTGTCCGGCGATGACATTTGCCGCAAGCTCAAGAACGATCCCGAAACGCGCCTCATCCCGGTGATGATGATCACCGATTTCGGGGCGTCCAAGAATCAGGTGGCCGCCTGGGAGCATGGGGCGGACGAGTTCATCACCAAACCGTTCCCGGAGCGCGAGGTGCTGATGGCCCGCTGCCGGTCGCTGCTGCGGATGAAGCGGCTGATCGAGGAGCGGGACTCCGCCGAGGCGGTCGTCTTCGCGCTGGCCCGCGCGGTCGAGGCCAAAAGCCCGTTCACTCACGGGCACTCGGAGCGAGTCGCTGCCCTGGCGCTGCGGATGGCGGCGGTGCTTCACCTGCCCGAATCCGACCGGGAGCTGCTCCGCAAGGGCGCGCTGCTACACGACATCGGCAAGATCAGCATCCCCGACGCCATCCTGAACAAGCCGGCCCGACTGTCTCCCGAGGAGTACCGGATCGTCCAGCAGCACACCGTCCAGGGGGCGCACATCGTCGAGCCGCTGGCGTCGGTTCGCGACGCGGTCGGGCTGATCCGCTGGCACCACGAGCGCCTCGACGGGACCGGCTATCCCGACGGTCTGCGCGGCGAGCAGATCCCGCTCATGGTGCGGCTGATGGCGGTGTGCGACGTCTACGACAGCCTGGCCAGCGACCGCCCCTATCGCGGGGCGATCGGACACGCTGCCTGTCTGACAATCCTGCGCGAGAACGCGGCCGGCGGCGGACTCGATGCCGAACTGGTGGAGGTGTTCGCCGGACAGCTGGCCGCCGGTCCGCTCAGCCGCTGTCCCGGCGAGTATGAGCTTACTCCCCGCGGCGCGCAGCCAGGCGGTGACCAGCTCCGCGCCCCGGGCGGGGGCGCCGCGGCCGCGGTGCCGATCAGTGATGGTGCTGGTTCTTCTGCTCGCGCGCCTCGGCGCCGGCCGCCGACCCGAGGTCGCCGAGAATCGCCGCCGCCCGATTGGCGTCGGCCACGCTGTCGAACGACACGTAGCCGACGAACTTGTCCCCCAGCACCGACATGGTCAGCCCATGCAGGCTCAGCCCCTCCACCGCCCACTGCTGCGTCAGCCGGTGCGCCAGCCCGGCGGCGTTGTCGCCCTCGACGCGCAACACGATCGGGTGGTTAGCCTCGTGCAGCCCGGCCGCCTTGGCCGCCTTGACCGCCGCCGACCCGGTCACCGGGGCGACGTAGAGCAGGCCGGTGCCCGGCCGGTCCGACAGACGGTGGGTGGAGATGTATTCCAGGTTGGTGTTGCTCTGCGCGAGCACCGCCAGCTTGGCGGCCACCCCGCCGGCCTGGTCCGCCACCTCGCCGCTCCAGACATGTACACGATCGAGTTTGAAGCTCATAATTGACTGCCTCCGGGAAACGGGTAACTCCAGCGATTATAGCCGTTCAGCCCGCAAGGGCGACCGTCCCGACCGAATGCCTGCTGCGGCGGCGGCGAACCGGCGCAATTGCGATTGCCGAGCGGTCCGGCCTGCGTCACAATAACAGTTGCACCTCGACCTCCCAGGAGCAGACCGCGCCATGAGAAGTCTTCTTCTCCCCGCACTGGCCGCGCTGGCGTTCACCTTGCCGGCTCGTGCTGATTATGTGGTCATCATCGCCAATCTGAACGCCAAACCGGACCCGGCCGAGGCGACTGCCGGCACCGGCGCGATCCCCGGCTACGGCACCACCGGAACCGGCAGTACCTCTCCCGGGGGTTCCTCTCCCGGCGGGTCCTCGACTCCGCCCGGTTACGGCCCCGGTGGGTCGAGCATGCCACCGGGGTACGGTCCCGGCGGCTCTCCCGGCGGGTCGACGTCGCCCGGCGGATCGTCGATGCCTCCGGGGTATGGGCCAGGTGGTTCGTCGATGCCTCCGGGGTACGGCCCCGGCGGTGCCTCGTCGTCTGGCTATCCGGGGATGGGCTATCCCGGCATGATGGGTATGCCGGGACAGGCCGAGGCCGACGACGAGCCGCACCTGATCGTCGTCGTGATCGAGGGCACCGGGGTCGCGGCCAACCAGCGGAAGTTCAACGAGAATCTGCCGATCACCTTCCGCCACCGCTGGGGCGGCACCATTCAGCTGCGCAAGAAGACGGCGCAATACGAGGTGATCCCGCTCGAATCCGGCGCCGGCCGGGCGCTGCCGAGCGTGCGCCGGCAGTTCACCACCCTCCAGGAAGAGGCCACCAAGAACAAGGCCGGGGCGGCGGACCTGCTCAAGCTCGCCCGCTGGGCGCTGGAGCACGGGCTGGTTGACGAGTTCACCAAACTGATGGACAAGGTGGCCGAAACCGACAAGGCCAACCCGGCGGTGGTCGCCTACCTGAAGGTGAAAGCCGCCCTGGACGCGCCGGTCGCCGGCGAGGACGTCGCCGCCGCCTGGAAGAAGCGCGTCGTCGACGGCTATCGCATCACCCAGGACGACAAGCACCACTACGCCCTGCTGCACACCCTGAGCGGGGATAACGCCGCCGAGGTCCAGGGCACGCTCGATCGGCTGGAGAAGTCGTTCCGCAGCTTTTATTACTGGTGGGCGGTGAACGGGGTCGTTCTGCCGCTGCCGAAGACACGCCAGGTCGCAATCCTGGCGGAAAAAGCCGACGACTTCCGCCGGTTGCACAAGGTACTCGCCTCCAGCCCGGTACTGGCGGATAGCTTCTTCGCCCGGCGCGAGGGGCTGACGTGGTTCTCCAGCAAGCGCAACGACCAGGGTTATGTGGCGCTCGCCAAGGTGTCGGAGCCGTGGTGGGAGAAGGGCTACGACCAGAAGCGGGTGCTGAGCAGCCCGAAGATGAGCGACGGCATCCCCCGCGACATCCTCCGTGGCCTCCAGCCGCATCAGATCCCCGAGGTGGCCAACGGGCCGCGGACGGTGGCGGTCATGCTCAAGGCGATGGAGGAGGAGTGGGAAGGACCAGCATGACCCACGAGGCCAGTCGCCAGCTGCTCTTCGCTGCCGGCCTGGTGCCGCGCAATGTGAACGTGCCGGAGTGGTTACAGTTCGGCTTCGGCAGCTTCTTCGAGCAGCCGCTCCAGTCGCCCTGGGGCGCGCCGGGCGCCGCCAACCCGTACTGGCTGCCGCGCTTCAAGCAGCAGTACAACAACGACACCAAGAAGAATGTCTACGGCACCAAGAATAGTGAGAAAACCATCAAGGGTGGTGACCGACGGGCTGTATCGCAGCAAGCCGCCCCCGGCGAGTCGAAGGAGTGCGCACTTGCGGGAAAGGCCCGCGCCGCCTCAGCGCTCACCTTCTTCCTGGCCCGGCAGGTCCTCGATGGCCTGCCAGCGCTTCAAGGAGCTGAGCTGCATGCCGCGCGACCTGGAACTGGACGACAAGGTGCTGCTCGGCTGCTTCGCCCGCAAGCCTTCGACTGCGTCACCAGCGACGGGTCGGTCGACCAGGGCAAGCTGTCGACGCTGGCCGGATCGCCGACTGGCTTCATCAACGACCAGGCCCTGAGGCCGAGGCCGTCCACAAGAAGATCCGCCTGTTCTACGACCAGATGAGCAAGCCGCCGGTCCTGAAGCTGGCACGAACCCGCTGCCCGGCGGTCCTGGCTATCCTGGCTACCTCAAGCGCCGTCACGCCGGGCAGCCGTCCGCCAGGGATCAACTGATCCACCAGTCGACTCCTCGCCGACCGATTCGGGGGCGCAACGCTCCCGGTCGGCTGGCGTTCTTGGCAAGGCTCGTGGTCGGCTGTCGTCACGCCTCCTACACTGCTCCCAGAGAGGCCCGCTCCTGCACTGTCCTTACTTGGGAGTCGCATCGTGTTCCGCACCCGTTTCACCTGCCCCGCCCTCGCCGGTCTGTTGCTCGCCGGCCTGGTATCCCTGGCCGTCGCTGACGAGCCGAAGGCGACCCACGGCGCCGTCAAGCCGGCCGACCGCCTGAATCAGAGAGTGGTGGAAGAACTGCCACGAAAAGTTCCTCGCCCAGACCAAGGCACATCGACGTCGCCTTCCTCGGTGACTCGATCACCCAGGGCTGGGAAGGTGCCGGCAAGAAGGCGTGGGAGACGTCGTTCAAGTCGCTCAACCCGGGCAATTACGGCATCGGCGGCGATCAGACCAGCCACGTCCTGTGGCGGATCACCAAGGGCAAGGAACTGGACGGATCAGCCCCAAGGCGGCGGTGATCATGATCGGCACCAATAACGTCGGCGGCCATGCCGGAGCAGACGCCGAGGGCGACCGCCATCGTCAAGGAGCGCGCCAGAAGCCGCACATGAAGATCCTGTTGCTCGGCGTGTTCCCGCGCGTTCCGGCACCTGCATCGACAAGGAGGCCAGCCGGGCGACCGCTGGGCAGCCAGCCGAAGATCGGCTGATCAACGCCATCATCTCCAAGCTCGACGACGGCAAGATGGTGGTGTACAAGGACATCGGCGACAAGTTCCTCGACAAGCCGACGGTGGGCTGCCGTCGATCATGCCGGACTATTTGCACCAGCCCGAGGGATACAAGATCTGGGCCGAGGCCATCAAGGATGACCTGGAGCGGCTGGTCAAGTAAGCTGGCTGCACACCGACGACGGTTCGCCTGCACCGGCGGGGAAGGAACGCCCCCGCCGACTGTTTCCATGAACCTCAGGAGGCTCCATTCATGTTCCGCTGCTTGTTTGTAAGCCGGCCGTCCAGGTGCCCAAGCGCCGGCCGCACCGGGCGCCGGCCGAGTTACCGCCGCTCATTCCGCGCAAGGTGCTGTTCGGCAACCTGACCAAGCGCGGCGCCGCGGATCTCCCCGACGGCACTCGCCTGTCCTACCTGCCGCCGGACGACAAGAACGTCCTGCAGGTGTGGGTGCAAACGCTCGGCAAGGACGACGCCAAACAGGTGACGCACGACAAGAAGCGCGGCATCCGCACGCACCCGTGGACCTACGCCCCCGACACCCTGCTTTACCTGCAAGACAACGACGGCGACGCAGAATTTTCACGTTCATGCCGTCAACGTCGCCGACGGCAGCGAGCTGCGACCTGACGCCCTACAAGGGCGTTCTCCGCGCTCGGCCGCTCGGCCTGCACCGCGACTACCCCGACCAGGCCGCTGCTTGAGATGAACCGCCGCGGACAGCGGGTCTCGACGTGTTTCGCCTCAGCCTCAAGCCCGGCGAGGCGACGCTCGACACGCAGAACAACCCCGGTGATGTCGTCGGCTGGGACACCGACACCAAGTTCCGCGTCCGCATCGCCCAGCGCCGACCGCCGACGGCGGCACCGAGATCCGCTACCGCGCCGACGAGAAGGGCGCCGTGGAAGAAGCTGGTCCGCTGGAGCAGCGACGACTCGACGGCAGCGTCGTCAGCTTCACCAAGGACGATCGGTCGCTGTGGATGCTGTCGAGCGAGGGCCGCGACACCCTGTCGCTGATCAGCGCGACCTGGAGACGGGCAAGGAAACGCTGATCGCGTCCGACCCGAAGGCCGACGCCGGCGGTATCATCTTCAACCTCGACACCTACCAGGTGGAGGCGGTGGCGTTCAACCGCGAGCCGCGTCCACTGGAAGCCGTGCTCGACCCGGCGGTCGCCGACGATCTGCGGGACGTTCCAGAAGGCGGCCGAGGGCGAGCCGGCCGCCTACCAGCACCGACTGCCCTGCAAGAAGTGGACGCCTACTCGGCTGACGTCACCCTGACCACTACTACCTCTACGACCGCGACGAAGAAGCTGACCAAGCTGTTCGCCGCCAACCTGCCGCTGGTGAAGTACACGCTGGGCGTTGATGAAGCCGGTGATCATCAAGAGCCGCGACGGGCTGGAGATGGTCAGCTACCTGACACCGCCGGTCGGGGTCGAGCCGAAGCGGCCGCCGACGGCAATGCCGGCCTGGTCCACGGCGGACCGTGGGCGCGCGACAGTTGGGGGCTACGACGCGCAGCGCAGTGGCTGGCCAATCGCGGCTACGCGGCACTGCAGGTGAACTTCCGCGGCTCCACCGGGCTGGGCAAGAAGTTCCTCCACGCCGGCGATCGCGAATGGGGCCGCAAGATGCACGACGACCTGATCGACGCCGTCCGCTGGGCGATCGACCAGGATACGCCGACCCGAAGAAGGTGGCGATCATGGGCGGCAGCTATGGCGGGTATGCCGCTGGCCGGGGCGGCGTTCACCCCCGACACATTCACCTGTGCCGTCAGCGTGGTCGGCCTGTCCGTTCAACCTCGTCACCGTTGAAGTCGATACCGCCTTACCGGGGAGCCGATGAAGGCCAGTTGCCTGCGGTGCGGGTCGGCGAGCTGGAGGACGAGGCGTTTCTGAAGGCGCGCTCGCCGCTGTTCCAGGCCGACTGCGCATCCAGATCCCGATGTTGATCGCCCAGGGGCGAACGACCCGCGCGCGTCAAGCAGGCGGAGAGCGAGCAGATCGTCGAGGCGATCTGCAAGGCCGGCAAGCCGGTCGAGTACCTGCTGTTCAAGGACGAGGGCACGGCTTCGCCCGGCCGGACAACCGGATGAAGTTCTACGCCGTCGCCGAGGCGTTTCTCGCCAAGCACCTGGGCGGACGGCGAACCGGCGGCCCACGGGTCCCGCCGGCGGGTGCCGGGTCACGAACGCGGCGCCTTCAAGCGTTGTTTGAACGCGCCGGCAGCGAGGCGGCGGTCGGGTCGAGCCGTTCCAGCCGTTCGACCCAGCCGGCCGCCTCCGCTCGTTTGCTGTTCCGCAGCAGCCCGTCGATCGTAGCCGCGGTGAGGTAGGCCGGGCTGCGACTGTCCGCGCCGACCAGGCGAGCAGTTGCGTCCGCGCCGCCGGCCAGCGGCCGTCAGCATCGTGCCAGTCGCCAGCCGCAGCCGCTCGCGGGCAGTCGTCGCCGCACCCCCGGCATCGCCTCCAGCTGCTGGAGACAGCGCCGCGCGGCGGCATCCCGGGCCGCGCACCAGCAGTCGACGCGCCGGTCGGCCGCATCGTCCGATGCCTGCTTGCGGTTCAGCTCCAGCAGCTTGAGGGCGTCGGCGGTGCGGTCGGTCGGCTGGTCCGGGCGCAGTCGTTGCCGCCAGCTGACGGGCACCTCCGGCCGCTGTTCCTCAGGCGTAGTGTTCGCGCGCCAGCAGGGCCGCCAGCATACCCTCGGCCTCGCGCGACTGGTCGAGCCGCAGGTACATCTCCGCCAGCCGCCGCAAGCTGGCGAAGTCGACGTCGCGCGGGGCAGTCCGCAACAGATCCAGGTAACCTTTTCCGCCTCATCGAAGCGGCCGATCAGCTCGCGGCCTCGCCGCCGCCGCCATCGTCCGCCGCGCGTCGACGGCCTCGTCCAGCCGCTTCGCCTCCGCCTGGGCATCAGCCAGGCGGTTGGGCGCGGACCAGCAAGCGCGATCGCCGCCAGCCGCGGCTCGATCGCCTCGGCGTCCAGCCGGATGGCGGCGTGCAGCGTGTCCTCCGCCTCGCGGATGCGCCCGCCGCGGTCGAGGATAGTTCAGCCCGCCAGCCGCAGGTCGGCGGCGGACCGCTGGCGAGCGGCACGGCCTCGACGGCTGCGGGTCACGCAGCGCGGTCCGGCTTGCCGGTTTCCGCCGCCAGCCGGGCAGCCAGACGGACCAGGTCGGCATCGCCCACCCCGGCGAGCGCCCTGTCGAGCAGGGTCGCCGCCTCAACGTACTGGCCGCGGCCAATCAGCACCTGCACTGCCGCCGCACGGGCGCGCGGGTCCGGGTCGCCGCTGGATCACCTGCGGTAACAGGCGAGCCGCCTCGTCCAGCTTCCTCCAGGTCGGCGAGCCGCCCCCGCAGCAGCAGCGGGTACGCCCACTGGCCGCAGCTGACGCATCTCCTCGATCAGCTTGCGCGCCTCGGCGAGTCGGCCGCGTTCGCCGCGACTGGCCTGCGCCGTGATCCAGCTGGACCTGCGCACTCCGCCACAGCGTTCCTGTCGGCCTCTCGCTCCGCCGCAGCCGCGGCGATCCGCTCCGCTGCCCGGCTGTCCGCACCGCGGCTGATCAGCCCCTCGATCTGCAGCATCTGCGCGGGCGCGGTCGTCGGGGTGGCGGGCGAGAATCTGGACGACAAAGACGATCCGCATCGGCGGCATTCCCCAGGCGTGCGTGCAGCGCGCGGCCAGGTGCTGCTCGACCTGCGTCCGGTCGGTGGGCGGCAGGCCGTTGACCTGCCGCTCCGCTCGCAAGCCGTCCGCCGCGTCATGCAGGTCCTGCCGGGCGAGGTACCGCCCGACCGAGGAGCCAGTCGACCTTCGCGCCAAAGCGGGCGTCGCCTCGTTCCGCAAGCGTGCGCGCCGCGGCCTCGTCGTCCTGCCGCAGCCGCCAGGTCGATCGCTTCCAGGACCAGTGCCGGCTCCTCGATGATCGGTGATGGGCGCGGTCGAGCAGGTCGCGGTACGTGCAGCTCGCCGCCGAGCGAGCAGATCGGCTCGACGATGGCGGCTGCCGCGCGCTGGGCCGGGCCACGCCCGGCGCGGGCCAGCCGCTCGTTCGACCTCCTGGCCCGCGCCGCGACGACGATTCTCGTCGAGCGCCGCACGGGCCAGCAGAGTGCGGGATCGCCTGCCAGCGCCGTCGGCCGGCCGGCGAGCGAACGCAGGAGCGACCGCCGTCGCACCCTGCTCCTGCCCTGACCAGCGCCGCGCCAGTTGAGCCGCGCCTCGGCCGTCGGGTCCAGCTGGACCGCCTGGCCCAGCCGCGTAGACGCTGCTCCTCGCGGCCGCCGAGCCGATCGTAGCACTCCGCCAGCCCCAGCAGCAGACGGCTCTGCTGTCCGCGGGTCAGGTCGGCCAGATCAAGCGCCGCCGAGTAGTCGCGGGCGGCCTGATACCAGTCCCCCGCGCTGGCCGCCGCCCGACCCGCCAGGCCGAGCGCCTTGCCCCGGCTGGTCGCCGGCAGGCGCTCGCGAACCGCCTTCGCCTTCGCGATGTCTCCCTGCTCCAACAGGAGGAAGCCCAGCTCGAACAGCAGGTCGGCGTCGTCCGGGATGCGCTTCAGACCGTCGCGCAGCGCCGCGATCGCCTGGCCCGGCTGTCCGGCCTCTCGTTCCGCCTGCGCCAGCTGCACATGGGCATCGGGCCGGTCGGGCTGCCGTTGCACCAGCTGACGGCGCCACTCGACTGCCTGCTTGACCTCGCCCTGCTGCTCGGCCAGTTGGGCGCTGGCCTGCAGGACCGCGACGTCGGTCGGCGCGAGTCGCCGGGCCTCGTCCAGCTCGCGGACGGCGCGATCGAGCCGGCCGGCGGACGAGTGATAGCGAGCGGCGGCGATCCGCACCGACGGCGACCGCGGATTGTCGCGCACTAGCCGCTCCATGAGCGCATCGGCCTGCTTTGTCTGATCGAGGCGGCGATACAGGTCGGCCAGCCGGGTGATGAGTTCGACGTCGGTCGGCCGGGCGGTCAGGGCCTTCCGCAGACTCTCGGCGGCGTTCGCAGGGCGACCGATTGCCTCCTGACAGCGAGCGAGCAGAGCCAGCAGGTCCGGGTTGTCCGGGTCGGCCTCAAGCGCCGGCTTGAGATGACGCATCGCCTCCTCCGGCTCGCCGAGATCCAGCGCCAGCTCGACCGCCTTCAGCCGTGCCGCGGCATCATGCGGCAACTGGCCGAGAACCTGCAGCGCCTTCCAGCGTTCGGCCGGGGTGCGCGCCTGCTCCGCCAGCGTCAGGGCGTAGCGGTCGCGGAGATCCTGGTTCCCCGGATCGAAGCTGAGGGCGCGGGCCAGGCTGCGAACCACCTCCGCCGGCTGGTTGTCCGCCTCCGCCTGGTCGGCTCGCGCCAGCTGATCGCGGGCGTGCCGGCTCATCTGCCGGTGGTGGACCACCGCCAGCAGCCCCGCCGCCGCTGCCACCAGAACCCCGGTCCCCACCAGGAACCGGACGTTGATCTCGGACGCTCGCATCGTCGGGATCTCGCGCCATCGGAGAGGTTGTCGCACCGGAAATGGCAAAACCGTGAGAAGGATCTGCATCCTTCTCACGGTTTCTCAAGCTGCTCAACTATACCGTGCGTTGCTGGAGATGCAACGGGGCGTGTTCGCAGTCGGTCAGGATTCGACGGTCGCCGCCGTCGTCTCCGGTTTCCGGCGCCGCTTCAGGAAGAGGAACACCGGGGTGCCGAGCAGGCCGAGAATCCAGGCGGGCGGAGCAGGGATGACCGTGCCGCCTCCGCCGCCGGAGTGGCCCTGGTGCTGGCCCTGATGCTGACCCTGGTGCTGGCCCTGCTTCTGCTGCTGCTTCTGCTGCTGTTGCTGCTGCTGACTGACGGTGATCTTCGGGTTGACGTTGACGTTGATGCCGCCGCCCTGGTTCTGGTTGCCCTTGTCCTGGCTCCCCTGACCCTGGTCACCGCCGCCACCGCCCATCATCCCGCCGCCGCCGCCGCCGCGGGTGCCACCGCCGCCGCCTAGCAGACCGCCGCCGGGCGTCCCGCCGCCGGCCATCCCACCGCCCGTCGGCCCACCGCCGAACGGCATGCTGCTCATCCCGCCGCCGCCCGACTCGCCGCCCATCGATCCGACCGGCGCCGGGGGAATACCACCGGACTCGGCGGCCGCCGGGGTCACGCGGGCGACCGGCGGCACCGGCGTCGGCACCGTGCCGATGGCCGGCGGCGTGCCGGCCGCGTCCACCACCTGACCCGCGACGCGGTCCAGGGCGAACGGCCGCGTCGCAGCAGCCGGCGCGATGCCTTCGCGGCGAGTCTGCCCAGGAGCGGCCGGGGCATTCCCTGGCCGCTCGGTGGCCGCGACGGGGTCCCGGCCCTCGGCCGGAGCGGCGCCGAAGCCGATGCCGAGCGCCCGACCGAGCACCTGGGTTTCGCGATACACCGGCGGGTACTCGGAGGTGAACCCGAACAGGGTGCTCCGCTGCCGCGGCTTGATCGGATCTTCCTCGTTCCAGTAAGCGCGGATGCACGGCCAGCGCGACTCCCATTTCTCGCGCGTCGGCACACGGACGGCGCGGGTTTCGCCCGGATACAGCCAGCGGTCCTCTTCCAGCTGGTAGTTCGAGCGGAAACCGGACACCCCGTCCCGCTCCTCGCCGAAACCGTTGCTCAGCAGCACCACCGCCTCCGGCTCCCTGCCCACTTCCTCACCGGGGGCGGTCAGCCGCTGGTTGACGGGGATGGAGGTGATGCCCCACGGCGTCGCCGCCTTGACCGGCGGAGCCGGGGTGCGATACGACTTGTCGCCGACCAGGTTCTCGGTCGACACCGGGCGGATCATCGAGTCGCCCTTGCCCGGCTCGGAGAACGCAGCGGTGAAGCCAAGACCGCGCCGCAGGTCGACCGCCTTCTCCGCCTTCTCCGCCTGCCGCTCCGAGAAGTGGCCCCAGCTGGTGATCAGCCGCGGATCGATGATCAGACGCACCGAGGTGTTGCGGACCGCCGCCTCGCGGCCGCTGTCGTTGACCACCTGGTACAGGTAGAGATAGCGCGCCCGCGTGTCGAGCCGCCGCCCGTCGGCGTTGCGGCCGGCCACGAAATACTGGTCGAAATTCTTGATGCCGGTGCCGAAGGTGTCGCCCTCGACCGTGGCCTGGTTGGTGCCGGCCGTCCGCCGATCGAGGACCATGTAGTACACGGTCACGCCGATCGCCTTGGCCTCGCGGGCGACGGGGGCCACCTTCTCCCCGCCCTTGCCGTCGGCGGCATCGCTGTTCGGGGCACCAATGCGGGTGTAGCCGGTGAAGTCCGGGAGCGGACGGCCGGCGTTCACCGGAGCGACGGCCAGCAGCCCGAGCAGTCCGGTCGCAAGCAGGCCCGACGCTCGGGCAAACAGGCGGTGACGGGTGATCAGTTTCATGAACCGGCTCTCTCTCATGGGGTCCAACAGGTTTCTCACACTGGCCCACCAGCGAGGCTTCGGACCCGACGGCGGCACAGGGAGCAAGAGCAAACTTCATGCCGTCCAGCGGTCTACCGGCCTCATCCGCGAGGAACCCATCGAGGGGCAATGGAAGGCTCGCGACATACCTCTCGACACCATCCTACATTCCGCAAATCCCCTGTAGTCAAGCAAGAATCGGCGATTCTGCCATTTCGCCCGCCTTTCCGCCGCGAGAGCACCCCTCGACCTGCTGCCGACTTCACCGGCCAGTGTTCACGTCGGTTAACACGCGGGAAAGGTCTCTTTACGCCTGTTACCACTCCCCTATGCCACGGAGGGCGGCCTCACGTCAGCAACCGCTGGATCCAGCGGTCGAGGGCGGTAAACAGCCATTCGCGATCGCGCCCGGCGGAAAACAGGTGGTCCGCCTCGGTGGCATGGTCGACCTGGACGGACCCCGGCCCGGTGGGCAGGCGGCCGAACATCTCGGCGAACTGCCAGCGGTGATTGAAGTAGTGATGTTCCAGGGTCCCTGTATAGATAAAGTACAGCTGCGCCCCACGTTCGACCAGTCGAGCCAGGTCGGCCCGTACCTCCTCACGCGGAGGGAACTCGATGGCGAACGGCTCCTCGGGAGGGGGCGGAGTGGGCACCCGGCGCCAG
>JAXMAU010000025.1:0-94572 GCA_046350215.1 Gemmataceae bacterium
AGCCGCGACGGGCGGGTACGTCGTGGTCAAAGTCGCGGGGGTGCCGTCCGTTCAGGGCGGGCCGACCAAAAGGGACAGACAGTAGGTAGCGCCGTGGGGGTCGCGTCGACTCGGAGTCGTCCGGCCCCGCGGGCAGGGGTTGGTGGGTTTGTCTACCGCCTCGGCTATGCTGATAGATCGGCACGCCTTCCCCCCAAGATGAGGAATTGACCTCAGTCTGGGGAGATTCTGCCGATTCACCTTCCTGTGCCCGTTCCGCTTCTTACCGGGGTTAACGCTGCCGCGGCGGTTGGTCCCCGCAAGCGCGGCCACGCGGCTGTACCCGGCCCGCCGACGGTAACGACCCGGCGGCGGGTGGCAACGGCAACGATTCGACGCAAGAGGAATCAGGGATGTGAGTTGCCTGGCGTCTTGCCGCTGACATTCTACCCCGGCGGACAAGAGCCGCGGCGGTTTTTTCGGCATCGTCGGCGCGGCCGGTCGGGTCCGCTCAGGCCGCCGGCGGATCTTCACCCTGCAGCCGCTTGCGGAACACCACCATGCTGTCGCCGTCGCTGTAGAAGTCGCGGATGACGCCGGTCACCTCGTAGTCGATGCGGGTGTAGAACTGCCGCGTCCCCTCCGAGTGCGGCAGCGATGACGTCTCGATCAGCATCAGCCGCCCCGACCGCGCGCGCACGTCGTCCTCGACGTGGCGCATGATCGCCCGGCCGACGCCGCGGCCCTGTACTCCGGCATCGACGGCGATCCAGTACAGGTACCACGTCCGGTCGGTCATGACGTCGGGCGCATAGTACGCATAACCGACGATTCGTCCGCTATCCTCCGCCACCACGGCGGCGTGGTCGGGGCCGGTGCTACCGGCGTGGAACTCGTCGAGCACCTCGCGGAGAACGTCGATCTCGTGTGGCTTGAACACGCCGGTGCCGGCGGTGAGGGCGCACAGGGCAGGAGTATCGGCGGGGGTGGCCGGACGGATGTTCATGGCGGACTCCCTGGCCCCGCGGGGGGGCGACGTGGGTGGAGAGGCGGAGCGGCTTTCCCTTGCCCCGGCGACGCCTCTTTCTTTACCATCTCGCCCAGTCTGGAACAACCCGCTCATGCCGTCGAGGTATCCGATGCCGGTCCGTCACTGTCTCCTGCTGGGGTTGCTGCTCACCGTGCCGTGTCGGGGGGCGGAGCTGCGCGCCGGCGCCGCCCGCGTCGACATCACCCCGCCGACCGGCTTCCCGATGTGGGGCTACGCCGCGCGCCGCGACGCTCCGTGCGTCGGCGTGCGCGACCGGCTGCACGCCCGCGCCCTGGTGCTGGAGGCGGGCGGCCGGCGGATGGCGGTGGTGAGCCTCGACCTCGGGCGGGCGCCGACCCGCGACAGCACCGCCGCCATCCGCGCGCAGGTCCGCCGCAAGGCCGGCGTCGACACCGTGTTCCTGGTCGCCTCGCACACGCACCACGGGCCGGCGCTGGAGAGCGACGCCTGGCCGACGCCGGAGACGTCCTATGTACGGCGGCTGGAGGAGCGGTTGACGGAGGCGATCGTCGCGGCGGCGCGGTCGCTGCGGCCGGCGCGGCTGGGGGTGGCCAGCCGGCAGACGCGGCTCAACCGCAACCGGCACTCGCGCCGCGGCGACGCCCCGGTCGATCGCGAGCTACTGGTGCTGCGCGTCGAGGACGAGCGCGGCCGGCCGATCGCCCACGCCGTCAACTTCGCCGCCCACCCGACCATGTTGCCGACGGGGCTGCATCAGTTCTCGGCCGACTACGCGGGCGCATTGTCCGCTCTCATCGAGTCAAAGACCGCCGCGCCGTGTCTGTTCTTACAGGGGGCGGCGGGCGACCTGTCGCCGAACCAGCCGCCGGGCGGGACGACGCCAGAGCGGTTCGCCGCGACGCTGGCCGACGAGGTGTTCGGCCTGATCGCCTCGATCCGGTGCGAGCGGCTGGCGGACCCGACGCTGCGGGTCCAGCAGGAGGAGTTCCGCTTTGCCAGCCGGGTCGACCTGCGCAACCCGTTGTGGCGGATGGGGCTGTCGGCGGCGTTCTACCCGGCGCTGATCGCCCACTTCGTGCGCGAGTATCGCGACGGCGTGCGGCCGGCGCTGACGGTGGCGCTGCTGGACGGGCGGATCGGGTTCGTCGGCGTGTCGGGCGAGTTCTTCTGTGGCCACGCCCTGCACCTGAAGCGACGGGCGCGGCTGGACCACCTGTTCTTCCTCGGCTACTGCAACGACTATCACCAGTACTTCCCGACGATCGAGGCGTTGAGCGAGGGCGGCTATGGGACGGAGGTGTACATCTCGCCGGCCGAGATCGGCGCCGGCGAGCGAGTGATGGACCGGGCGTTGCAGCATTTGTATCAGTTGCGGGGCAAGCTGCGGCAATGACCGGGGGCCTTAGCGGAGCAGCAATGCGATCACCACGATGAGGGCGACGATTGCTGCGCCGATGCCGCCGAGCAGCTGGTACAGCCGCGTCCGGTTCCACGGCGCCTTCGGCGCGTGCAGCGCCTGCTCGGTGCCGCAGATCCACAGCTGCCGCTCCACGCCGGCGTAGCGGTAGCGGACCTCGTGCAGCGGGAGGCGCTCGATGTGCAGCAATTGCACGAGAATGCGCTCCTGGTCGGCGTTGATGGCGTGCGACCGGGCGAGCAGCTCCCGCGCCTTGGCGGCGACGGTTTCCGGCACCTCCGGCGGGCAGTCGTCGATTCGCGGCGCCTGCACGTCGACGAGCACGTCGCCGGCCAGCCGGCCGAGCCAGTCGTCCGGCACCGGGGTGACGTCGAGCACCTCGCCTTGCTTGGCGTTGTGAAAGCGGACGACGAGGCGGTCGAACGTCTTCACCTGGCCGGAGCCGGCGCAGCCGTCGCAGCGGACCAGCCCGCCGCCGGCGCAACCGGGGCAGACGACCAGCCCGCCGCCGCAGCCGCACGGCCGGCGAATGACCCGGACCGACGGCGCGCCGCCCGGCGCACCCGGCTCCACCTGCTGTTCCTCGCGAAACCCCCGCCCGCCGCACAAGGGACACGGCATTCGTCCCTGTCCGCCGCAGCCGCGACAGGTGACGCGGCCCTGGCCGCTGCAGCTTGGGCACATCTGCACCCGCTCGGTGTGCGGGATCGGCACCGCCTGCGTGCGCTCCTGAAACGGCCCCGGCGCGGCGACGCGGATCGCCCACGGCTCGGGCGGCCGGCCGCGGTCGTCGACCGGCCCGCCGTGGAACGGCTCCGACACCTGCTGCACCCGCCGCTGCTCATAATTCGTCTGCAGACGGACGGTGTACGCAGCGCCGGCGGTGATGGCGTCGATGAAGATCTTGTCGCCCAGGTTCCGCAGGCGGAGGAAGCCGGCGGCGGCCCAGCGGTTGATGATCTCCCGGGCCTGCTCCTCGGGGAGCGCGGGAGTGCCTGCGTCGCTGCTCATGGCGGGCCTCGGTCAGAGGCGGAGCCGGGTCGCCGGCCGGGTCTGCTGGATCGTCTGCATCACCTGGAGCATGTCGTAGACGGTGATCTCGATCAGCAGCTGCGTCACCAGCTCGTGCGTCTCGTCGTCCAGCCGCGGCTCCAGGTCGGCCATCAGCGCCGCCACTCGCTCTTCCTGCGTCTTCAGCTCGTGGTCCTCGACCACTCCGTCGGCGACGGCGGTCAGGTACGACTGCATCTTCTCGGCGTGCTCCTTGAGCAGCGGGTGGTTCGACTTGGGGTCGAGCCAGCGGGTCCGCTTGCCGGCCTTCTTCGGGGCGTCGGCCTTGGTCGCCGGCGCCGGCTGCGCGGTCTTCTTCGCCATCGGACGGTCCTCGGATGCGGGGTTACGGGTTGCGGACGGGGGCGGCCTGCCGGTCGGGGACGGTGACGCGGACGCGGACGTCCTCCAGCAGCGGCGGGCTGCTGCTGCCCTGCCGCTCGAACTCGCGCAGCGCCTGCTCGGCCAGCTTCTTCTCCATCTCGATCTCGGCCTTCACGTCCTCCAGCCCCTCGCTGGACAGGTCGGCGGCCACCTTGGCCTTGGCGCGGTTCTTGTCGATCTGGTCCTGCAGCACCTGTTCGATCTGGCCGAAGTCAGTGGTGACGTCGACGTGAATGGTCTGCGCCACCTTGGCCAGCTCGGCCTCGGCGCGGCTCATTTTCAGGTCGGCGTCGTACTTCTGGATCTTGTCGCGCAGCTGGCCCAGCTTACCGCTGGCGTGCTTGATCTTGGTCAGGTGGTTGTTGTACGCCTCCTCGTGCATCTTCAGCTGGCTCTCGTTCTCCTTCAGCTCCTTGCGGGCCTTCTGCAGCTCCAGCGCGAAGCGCGCGGCGGTCTCGCGATCGCCGGCCTCCAGGTACGCCTTGGTCTTCGCCTCCAGGGTGGCGATGTGGCTGCGGTTCTTCTCCGTCTGCCGCGCCACGCGCTCGACCAGCGCCCGATACTGCTCAACGCCGGTGCGGCCCTCCTTGATCTGGTCGACGGCGCGGTCGTACTCGTACTGCATTTGCGCGACCGGGTCGGCCTGCCAGAAGTAATTGGCGATCTTGTTCATCTGGGCTTTGAACGCCCGCCACATCTTGCCGATGATCATGGCTGTCCTTCCGCGTGTCGGTGCTCGCCCGGCCTGGAACGCCGGCCAGGCTTGGGAGTAATGGTATGAACAACTTCGCCGAGCGGGAACGGTACGGAAGAAGACTCACCACAGAGGACACAGAGGGACACAGAGGAAAGACATGAGAAAGAAACAAATAGTATAAAGATCCTAAATTTGACATTTGGGGTTTGTTGCTCACCCCTGGTGAGCCTTCGGCCAATCGGGAACCGCAACCCCTCTGGCTCTTTTCCCCTCTCCTCTTTTCTTCTCCTTTTTCCCTCTCCTTTTCATTCTTCCTCTTCTTCCCTCTGTGTTCCTCTGTGTCCTCTGTGGTGAGTCTTCTTCCGTCTGGCGGGGGGGCGAGGGCGCCTCTATCATGACCCGATGGCTTCGGCAGGAAAGGACGGTTCATGGTTCGCACGCGCTTCGCTCCCAGCCCCACCGGCTATCTGCACATCGGCGGCGTTCGCTCGGCGCTGTTCAACTGGCTGTTCGCCCGGCAGCACGGTGGGCAGTTCATTCTCCGCATCGACGACACCGACGAGCAGCGCAACGTCGAGGCGGCGCTGGCGCCGATCCTGCACGGGTTCCGCTGGCTGGGCATCGACTGGGACGAGGGGCCGGAGGTCGGCGGGTCGCGCGGCCCGTATTACCAGTCGCAGAAGCTGGCACGGTATCAGGAGGTGGTGCGGCAACTGGTCGAGAGCGGCGCCGCCTACTGGGACTACGCCACTCCCGACGAGCTGAAGGCGGAGCGCGAGGCGGCGGAGAAGGAGAAGCGGTCGTGGCTGTACAGCCGCCGGTGGATGGCGGCGACCGAGGCGGACCGCCGCCGCTTCGAGGCCGAGGGCCGCAAGGGCGTCGTCCGGCTGAAGACGCCGCGCGACGGCGCGTGTGAGTTCGCCGACCTGATCCGCGGCGCGATGCGCGTGGAGTGGGCCAGCGAACAGGACCACGTCATTCAACGAGCGGACGGGTCGTGCCTGTACAACCTGGCCAGCGTGGTCGACGACTACGACATGGGGATTACCCACGTCATCCGCGCCCAGGAGCATCTGTCCAACACCCCGCGGCAGATCTTCGTCGTCGATGCCCTCGGCTGGCCGCGGCCGCAGTACGCCCACCTGCCGTTCGTCGCCGAGCCGGGTAGTCAGAACAAGCTGAGTAAGCGCAAACTCAAAGATTACCTCAAGAACGCCGACTTCAAGAAGGTCCACGAGAAGGCGCTGGCGATCGCCCGCGCCATCGGGCTGGAGACGACCGACGACACCTTCAACCCAGTGATCGTCGACTTCTACGAGCAGGTCGGCTACCTCCCCGACGCCATCGTCAACTACCTGCTGCTACTCGGCTGGTCGCTCGACGACAAAACCGAGTTCTTTACGCGCGAGGAGATGATCCGGGCGTTCTCGCTGGAGCGCGTGAACAAGGGGCCGGCCAGCTTCGACGTGAAGAAGCTGACCGCGTTTCAGGAGCGGTACATGAACCTGCTGCCGCTGGAGCAGAAGGTTAGCATGTGCCTGCCGTACCTGACGCGGGCGAAGCTGATCGCCGACCCGCCCGACGCGGCGACGCAGGCGCTGGTCCGCGGCATCGTCCAGGCAGCCGGCGAGCGCATCAAGATCGCCGGTGACGTCCTCGACTACGCCGATTTCTTCACCGCCGACGAGGCGCTGCCGATCGACGACAAGACGTTCGACAAGCGGCTGCGCAAGCCGGAGCGGGCGCGGCCTCTGTTGACCGCCTGCCGGCAGGCGCTGGCCGCCGCGCCGGCGTTCGACGCCGCGGCGCTGGAGGCGCTGATCGCCGCGTTCGTGAAGGAACAGGGCGTCGAGCTGGCCGACATCGTCCACGCGCTGCGGGTGGCGGTGACGGGCAAGGGCGTCGGCTTCGGCCTGTACGAAACGCTGGCGCTGCTGGGCAAAGACCGCTGCCTGGCTCGCATCGACCGCGCCCTCGCCCGGCCGTAGCCCGCTTGTGCGCCCCCGGCCGCGGCGGCAAAATGCGCCCCCGGTCCGCACCTGACCCGATCAAGGACGACAGGACATGACGATCGCTCACTTCGTGAACGAGGGTGAACACGTTCGCGTTCCGGTGTGGGTAACCGATCTGGAAACGTTTCGCCGGTGGACCGATGACGCCGACTTCCCGGAGCACAGCCGCTTTTTCCTCGGCAGTGAGTTGGAGGTCGACATGAACAAGGAACTGCTGTTCACACACAACGAGGTGAAAAGCGAGATCAACACCGTCCTGCGCACCCTGGCCAATGCCCGGCGGCTGGGACGCTACTTCCACGACGGGGTGTTTTGGAGCAACGTCGAGGCGAACGTGGCCGTTCAGCCGGATGGGTTGTTCGTCTCCACCGAGGCGCGGCGAGACAACCGCGTGCGCCTGATCGAAGGGCGATACCAAGGATACATCAAGGGCAGCCCGGACATGGTGCTGGAGGTAGTCAGCCGCAGCTCGGTGGACAAGGACACCGTGCTGCTCCGCGACGCTTACGCCAGGGCTGGCGTGCGCGAATACTGGCTGGTCGACGCCCGCGTCACGCCGCTGCGCTTCGACCTGCTCTAGCTCGGCCGGTCGGGGTACACGGCGGTGCGCAAGAAGGGCGGCTGGGCGCGGTCGGAGGTGTTCGCCGCCGCGTTTCGGCTGATGGCGGCCGCCGGCGCGGACGGCGATCCGGCGTTCCACCTGGAATCCCGCCCCGCCTGAGATCGCCGGCATCGACAAATGCGGTGCTTCGCGCTAGAGTACAGTACCTCTCCGACTTACGTTGACCAGGATGGGAACACGGGCCTGATTTCATGAGCACTCCCGAATCGACCGCGCCACTCCACTTCATCGAGCAGATCGTCGAGGCCGACAACCAGTCCGGCAAGCACCAGGGCCGCGTTCACACTCGCTTCCCGCCGGAGCCGAACGGCTACCTGCACATCGGCCACGCCAAGTCGATCTGCCTGAACTTCGGGCTGGCGCGCAAGTATGGCGGGAAGTGCAACCTGCGCTTCGACGACACCAACCCGGCGAAGGAGGAGCAGGAGTACGTCGACTCCATCATGGAGGACGTCCGCTGGGTCGGGTTCGAGTGGGACGGGCTGTACTATGCCTCCGACTACTTCGAGCAGCTGTACGAGTGGGCGGTGCAGCTGATTCGGGACGGCAAGGCGTATGTGTGCGACCTGACTCCCGACGAGGTGGCGCAGTACCGCGGCGACCTCAAGGGCGGCAAGGAAAGCCCGTATCGCAACCGCTCGGTCGAGGAGAATCTGGATCTGTTTCGGCGCATGCGCAACGGCGAGTTCCCCGACGGGTCGCGGACTCTCCGCGCCCGCATCGACATGAACCACCCGAACTTCAACATGCGCGACCCGGTGCTCTACCGCATCCTCCGCGCCACCCACCATCGCACCGGCGACACCTGGTGCATTTATCCGATGTACGACTGGGCGCACGGCCAGTGCGACTCGATCGAGCGGATCACGCACTCGATCTGCACCCTGGAGTTCGAGAACCACCGCCCGCTGTACGACTGGTTCATCCAGAACCTGGGCATCTACGCGCCGCAGCAGATCGAGTTCGCCCGGCTGAACATCACCTACACGCTGATGAGTAAGCGCAAACTCCTTCAGCTGGTGCAGGAGAAGATCGTCAGCGGTTGGGACGATCCGCGGATGCCGACCATCTCCGGCCTGCGTCGCCGCGGCTACACGCCGGAGGCGATCCGCGCCTTTTGCACGCGCATCGGCGTGTCGCGCTTCGAGGGCACCATCGAGATGCACTGGCTCGAAGATGCCATCCGCGAGGACATGAACCGCCGCGCCCCGCGGGCGCTCGGGGTGCTGCGGCCGATCAAGCTGATCCTCGACAACTACCCCGACGGCCAGGTCGAGGAGATGGACGTGCAGAACAACCCGGAGGATCTCTCCTTCGGTACGCGCAAGGTGCCGTTCTCGAAGGTGCTGTACATCGAGCGCGACGACTTCATGGAGAACCCGCCGAAGGATTACTTCCGCCTGTCGCCCGGCCGCGAGGTACGGCTGCGGGCCGGTTACTTCGTCACCTGCACCCACGTCGTCAAGGACGACGCCGGCGAGGTGGTCGAGGTCCACGCCACCTACGACCCGAAGACGCGCGGCGGCAACTCCCCCGACGGCCGCAAGGTGAAGGGGACGATTCACTGGGTATCGGCGGAGCACGCGATCGATGCCACGGTGCGGCTCTACGACCATCTTTTCAAGGTGCCGAACCCCGAGGACGTCCCCGCCGGCGGGCACTGGAAGGACAACCTGAACCCGGCGTCGCTGGTGACGCTGACCGGGTGCAAGCTGGAGCCGTCGCTGGCGAACGCGAAGCCGGGCGACCGCTTCCAGTTCGAGCGCCAGGGCTACTTCTGCGTCGATACGAAGGACTCGAAGCCGGGCGCGCCGGTGTTCAACCGCACGGTGGCGCTGCGCGACACCTGGGCGAAGGTGGCGGAAAAAGGCGGCAAGGGCGGACAGAAGAAGTAGCCAGTAGACAGTAGGAAGACAGCCCCGCTCGCCAGCGCGAACGGGGACAACTCCGATTGCTATCCCGGCCTCATCGGTCCGGCGGCGTCGCGTCGGGTTCCTTGGGGGCGGCGCCGCCGATGGCGCGGACGAGCGGTTCGACCAGCACCGTCACCGTGCCGAAGGCCGCTCCGCCCATCATCCCGACCAGTGGCGAGCCGACGACGAGGAATAACGGCAGCAGCCAGTTGCCGCCCACCGTCGACCCCTCGAACCACTCGAAATACAGCCCGTAGCCGCCGACGGCCATGCACAGCAGCGTCGTCACCACGAAGCCGACCTCGGTCGCTCGCCACGCCCACGTTCGCTTGTGTTCGGGATCTTCAATGGCCGGAACGTCGCGCAGCGGCGGGCGGTCGGTGCCCTCCAGCGGGGCGAATGTGCCGCCGCACGCGGTGCATGAGATGGCGCCGGCGGGTAGAAAGCCGGTACAGCGGGGACAACGGGGCATCGGTCGCTCCTCCTAGCGCTTGATTTCCCTCGGCACCGGGTCGGTGACGAAGGGCCAGTCCGTCGGCGTGTACCGCACCGCCAGGTGCGGCGTGTCCACCTTCCGCCCGCGCTCGGCGGCGCTGGTCATCACCGCGTCCAGCACCCCGCCGGTCAGCAGCGTGCGCTCGACAGGATACGGCGCGTGGGATGTGCGGACCAGCGCTTCGATTGCCCGCAGCTGATAGCCGAACTGGGCGAACGGGTCGATGTTTTGCAGGTAGAAGTGGCAGGTGAACGGCTGCGGCTGGCCGCGGACCTTGCCGGCGACGATGAACGCCCCGCCGTCGCCCTCGTACAGCCAGCCGTTGAGCATCGCCACCGCGGCGCGGAACCCGTCGCGGTACTCGATCAGCCACACGCCGGCGTCGGCGGTCTTCGCGGTGAGGGCGCGGACGTCGCCCGGCGCATGCGCCGGCACCCGCTTCAGCGCGGCGTCGAGGCACTCCTTCGACCACAGCCCGCGGTCGAGGGCGTCCCACATCGCCTGGCCGCGGAGGCATTGCACCGACCGGACGCCCGTTTCCCCGCCCCTGCGCCGCTCGGCGAAGCACTGCAAGCCTTCCAGCGCGTGAAACCCGTAGCCCTCGAACGGCCCGTAGCCGATCTGCACCGCCTCGGTCAGTTCGGCGCCGCGCGGCAGCTGTAGCGCCGGCCGCCGCCACGTCAGCGGCACCACCGAGCCGGCCATCAGCGGGACGAACAGCGCGCGGGCGCGGTCGATCATCCACCGCGTATCGTCCCAGGTCGCCGCCAGGTGCTTGTCGTTGAACACCGGCACCACTCGCTTCGACCGCTCGAACACGGCGCACGTCTCGGCGAAAAAGCGCCGCCGCGGGTAGAGGATCTGCCCCTTGCGGTTGGTCGGATACTTGCCGTGCTCGCCGATCAGCAGCACGCCGTCGACCGCCAGCGTCGGGCCGCCGCGGGTGATCGCGCCGGCGATGGTATCGTGGAGCGTGAACCCGTGCTTCTTCGCCAGGCCGGCGCTCCACTCGCCCGCCGGCCGCTGGTCGACGTACATCGACGCCAGCCGCAGCGACGGCATCGTCTTGCCGTCGTGCAGGTAGCCCTCCAGCAGCTTGCCGACCAGCACGTCGGCGTGCGACCACTTGTGGTAGACGGTGATGATGGCGGCGACGGTCTGCGGCGGCATGGTCGGCTCAGCGCTCCTTCGTCCAGGCGGCCGGCCGCGGGAACGTCGGGCTGGTGACGACGCGCGTACCGGCGTCCGTTTTCGTGACCAGGCGGCCGCTGACGTCCCGGTAGCGCTCGAGCACCTTGAAGCCTTTCTCCGGACCGAGGACGGCGACCACTTTCGTCAGGCTGTCGGCGGTGATGCCGTCCGGGGCGATGACGGTGGCGCTCATGCGGCCGACCAGCCCGAGGCCGGTCCGCGGGTCGACGATGTGCGAGTATTTCACGCCGTCAATATTGGCGTACTGGTTGGCGTCGCCGGAGGTGGATACCGAAGCGCGGGCGAGCAGCAGGGTGCGGCGGCCCTCGGTGGCGGCGTCGACCGCCTCGATCTCGACCGTCCAGCCGGCCTTGCCCGGCGGCGGGTCGCTGACGGTGATGTCGCCGCCGGCCGCCACCAGCGCGCGGGTGATGCCGTGTGCCTTCAGCACCTTGTGCATCTCGTCGGCGGTGTACCCCTTGCCGATGCCGCCCAGGTCGAGCTGCATGCCCGGCAGGCGCAGCCGCACCGTCTGCGCCTTCTCATCCAGCTCGACGTTCTTCCAGCCGACCAGCGCCCGCGCCGCCCGCAGCCGGTCCGGGTCGGGCAGCCGGCGGGTGCGCCGGGCCAGCCGCCACAGCCGCACCACTGGCCCGACGGTCACGTCGAACGCCCCGTCGGACTGCTCGGACACCGCGCGAGCGCGGCGCAGCACGGCGAACAGCTCGGCCGACACTTTCACCGGCTCGCCGCCCGCTTTGCTGCACAGCCGCATCAATTCGCTGGTCGATTGGTAGTCGCTCAGAATAGTATTTAACGTATCGACGCGCGCAAATGCCGCCTTCGCCGCCCGCTCGGCGGTTGCCCGGTCGGTGGCATGGACGATCAGCCCGAAGCGGGTGCCCATGTGCGGCTCGTCGAAGGCGAACCGCTTCAGCTCGGGGTCCGCGGCCGGCGCGGCCAGGACTGCGACACCCGCCAGCACGGTCGACAGCAGCATGATCAGGTCTCCGGCGATCCCGGAACACGATGTCTCGCAGAGGAGCTTACCAGAGATGCGACGCATGGTTCAACGACTCGTCCCCGCCGTCGCCCTGTTTGGGCTGGCCGCCGCGTTCCTGACCGGCGAGCCGGCCCAGGCCGACAAGGCGGTCAAGTTCCCGATCGTCGGGGACAAGACGCACAAGAGCTACGTCGAGACGATCCCGGAGTCGAAGGTCAAGTTCGAGATGATCGCCATTCCCGGCGGCACCTATTTGATGGGCAGCCCGGCGTCGGAGAAGGGCCGCAAGGACGACGAGGGGCCGCAGCATCCGGTCACGGTGAAAGGCTTCTGGATGGCCAAATGCGAGCTGACCTGGGACGAGTTCGACACCTACTGGCGCGGTCGGCCGGGCAAGAAGGAGGACAAGGAGCCGGAGAACCCCAAGGACGCCGATGCCGTCACGCGCCCGACCCCGGCGTATGCCGACGAGACGTTCGGCCTGGGCCGCGAGGGCAATCCGCTGATCGCCGTCAGCCACCACACCGCCATGCAGTATTGCCGCTGGCTGACGCTCAAGACCGGCAAGCTGTACCGGCTGCCGACCGAGGCCGAGTGGGAGTGGGCGGCCCGCGCCGGCACCACCAGCGCGTACTACTTCGGCGACGACCCCAAGGCGCTGGGCGAGCACGCCTGGTATCAGCCGAACGCCGAGGACAAGCCGCAGCCGGTCGGCAAGAAGAAGCCGAACCCGTGGGGGCTGCACGATATGTACGGCAACGTCGCCGAATTCTGCCTGGATCACTATAAAGCGGACTATTACGCCTCCTTCCCGACGGACCGTCCGACCCTGCAGCCGGTGAACCGGCCGACCAACGCCCGCTTCTCGCACGTCGTCCGCGGCGGCTCCTGGGCCGACGAGGCGCCGGCCTGCCGCAGCGCCGCCCGCGTCGGCAGCGACAAGAGCTGGCTGAAGCTCGACCCGCAGCGGCCGCAGAGCATCTGGTGGCTGACCAGCGCCGAGCACATCGGCTTCCGCATCGTCCGTCCGATCGAGGAGCAGGAGAACCTGAAGGGCGTCCGCTCGCTGATCACCCGCGAGAGCAAGTGACCGGCCGGCGCCGCCTCCGGTACGCCTTCCCACCCCCCACCCCTGTAAGGAGCGCTTTCTCCCATGAGCACGCAGGACACCAACCGGCGTGATTTCCTGAAGACCGGGACCGCCGCCGCGGTCACCGCCTCGCTGCTCGCCACCGGCGTACACGCCGCCGGCAACGACGAGATCAAGGTCGGCATCATCGGCTGCGGCGGCCGCGGCAGCGGCGCCGGCCACGACGTGCTGCAGGCCGCCAAGAACGTCACCATCCACGCTCTCGGCGACGCCTTCGAGGATCGCGTCAACGGCGCCCGCCGCGGCCTGGAGAGCTTCGCCAAGTCCAAGGAAGTCACCGACCTGGGCAACAAGGTGGACGTCAACGGCCGGGTGTTCACCGGCCTGGACGCCTACAAGAAGGTGATCGATTCGGGCGTCAACTACGTCATCCTGGCCACCCCGCCCGGCTTCCGCCCGATCCACATCGAGGCGGCGGTGAACGCCGGCAAGAACGTCTTCACCGAGAAGCCGGTCGGCGTCGACGGCCCCGGCATCCGCAAGGTGCTGGCGGCTTACGAGGAAGCCAAGAAGCAGAAGCTGGGCGTCGCCGCCGGCACGCAGCGGCGGCACCAGACTGGCTACCTCGAAACGATCAAGCGGCTGCACGACGGCGCCATCGGCGACATCGTCGCCGGCCGCTGCTACTGGAACCAGGGCATCCTGTGGAAGGTGCCGCGCAAGCAGGGGTGGACCGACCTCGAAGCGCAGATGCGCAACTGGTACAACTACACCTGGCTGTGCGGCGATCACATCGTCGAGCAGCACGTCCACAACATCGACGTCATCAACTGGGCCATCCAGGCCCATCCGGTGAAGGTGGTGGCGATGGGCTTCCGCACCCGTACCGATCCCGAGTTCGGGCACATCTACGACTTCTTCAGCTCCGACTTCGAGTATCCCAAGCAGGTGCATGTGATCAGCCAGTGTCGGCAGATCAGCAACTGCGCCAACAACATCTCCGAGGCGGTCCAGGGCACCAAGGGGCAGTGCCAGGTGAACGCCTACACGATCAACGGCAAGCGGGTGCTGACGCGCCGCGGCGACAACCGCCCGTATGTGCAGGAGCACACCGACCTGATCGAGTCGATCCGCAAGGGCGAGCCGATCAACGAGCTGAAGAACGTGGCCGAGAGCACCCTGTCGGCGATCATGGCCCGCATGTCCGCCTACACCGGCCAGGAGGTCAGCTGGGACATGGCGCTGAACTCCAAGGAGAGCCTCATGCCCGAGAAGCTCGACCCGGACATGAAGCTGCCGACCCCGCCGGTCGCCATCCCCGGCAAGAAGCCGTTCGCGTAAGCGGCGTCCGCATGCCGGGACCGCCGTGACAGTCGGGTGGCAGCCTCGACGCCCTTCGCCAAGCCCTCGGGGCGTGCCACCCGATGAGCCTTCCCGGGTGGCACGCTCGGAGCCGCAGCGACGGGCGTGGATGCTTCGCCGTTTCTC
Source organism: Gemmataceae bacterium (assembly GCA_046350215.1). Lineage (GTDB taxonomy): Bacteria > Planctomycetota > Planctomycetia > Gemmatales > Gemmataceae > JAXMAU01. The sequence goes on from JAXMAU010000025.1 coordinate 14,355, forward strand.
CCCACGTCACGCCCCGCCACTAGGCGTGCCACCCCGGAGGAGCCGCTTCCGGGTGGCACGCTCGGGAGCGCAGCGACGGGCGTGGATGCTTCACGTTTCTCCCCACACTCACGCCCTTCGCAGAACCTCAGGGCGTGCCACCCGAACAGCATCCCCCTTTATCTCTCCTTCTTCTCTTCTTTTCCTCTGTGTCCCTCTGTGTCCTCTGTGGTGAGTCTGTCTTCTTCCCCGTCATCGGGCCGGGTCGTAAGCGCATCAGGATCTCTTCCCGCGGGGCGCCGGCGATCTCGTCGAAGCCGCCGGCGACCACCGCGTCGGCCAGTCCCATCACCGTCTTGAAGTATGCGTCGGCCGGTCGCTCGCCGGTCAGCGTGCCGCAGGTCCTGGAGACCACGTCGGCGGCGAGGATGGTCGCTCCTTCCCCTGCCGGCTCGCCCAGCCGCCGTCACCAGCATCGTCAGGGTGTCCTGCACGCGGTGCGACAGCTCGGCCATGCGGCACTGCCGGTCGGCCAGCTTCAGCTGGTGCTTGACCATCGTCGCGGTGATCTCCTTGCGGTGGCGGGCGAACAGGCCGATGGCGAGGTCGACGTGCGGCTGCAGCCGTCGATCGACCCCGGCCGGCCGCTGCCGGTCGCGCGGCACGAACGCCTGGTGCGCTTTCCACCGGGCATACGCCCCCAGCTCCTGCGCAACGCCCAGCCTGTGCGCCGGATTGAGCGGGTTGAATCGCTTCGGGTCGATCTTGTTTGCGAGTAACGCCTTACTGATTGGCTCAAAGAACTCCCGTCCATGCTCCTTCACCAGCGACTTGAAGAACGCCAGCCCGAGCACTTCGCCCTCGCCCTCGTAGATGCATGGCGCCAGAAAGTCGTGCATGTTGTCGCCGAGCAGGTGGCCCTTGAGGAACGACCGGCCGCCGTGCGTCTTCATCGTCAGCTCGATCGCCGCCTCCTTCTCGCGCCTCGCTGCCGAAGATCTTGGCGATGATGCACTCCATCTCACCGCGGTAGCCCTCGTCGATCAGCCACGACCCCCAGTTCACCAGCCGCATCGGACGCGACGATCAGCCCGGCCAGCCGGGCGATGCCGCCGCTTGACCAGCTCGCGGCGGGCGATTGGCTGACCGTAAGTAACGCGAAACTCGGCCCACGGCAGGAGGCTGGCGAGCATCGTCCGCATCGTCCCGGCAGCGTTGCGCACAGCGACAGCCGGCCCGGTTCAGGCCGTGGTAGGCGATCGTCAGCCCGTCGCCGACGGTTGGCGTCAGCAGGTTGCGCGGCACCCGGAAGTCGCGGAAGATGATGCCGTTGTTGAACGCATGCCGCAGCGCGTACAGCCCGTAGGGCACCAGTCGGAAGGAGTCGTTTTCGCGGTCCGGTAAGTCGACGATCAGCACGGCCGGCTTCTTGTCGATCAGCACGACGACGGCGGCGGTGCGGCCGGGGATGACGTTGGTGATGAACAGCTTCTCCCCGTTGACGACGTAGTCGTCGCCGTCGAGTCGGGCGGTGGTGCGCAGGGCGGTCAGGTCGCTGCCGGCGGCCGGTTCGGTCAGGGCGAACCCGGACAGCCGTTCGCCCGACGCCAGCGCGGCAAGAGCCGTGCCTTCTGCTCGGCGGTGCCGAAGGTGCGGACCGGATCGACGGCGCCGATGCAGCCGTGAATCGACGCCAGCCCGGCGAGCATCGGGTCCTGCGTGGCCATGCGGGTGAGGAACCGGTGAGCGCGGAACTGCCCCTTGCCCGCCGTACTTCGGGTCGATCAGCAGCCCCCAGTAGCCGGCCCCGCCCAGTTCTTCGAGCACCGCGACGGACGTCTTGCCGTTGTCGCCGAACAGGGTGCCGGCGGCGGTGCCGGCGCGCGATCTCGTAGCTGGCGGCCATCGTCCGGTCGCACGGCGCCCTCGGCCGGCAGCGGCGGCGGGTCGAACAGGCTGAGCGGCACGCGGTCGTCCCACACCGCCTTGTGGACCAGGCTGTTGACCGTCTGGTACTGCGGCTTGAACAGCGCCTCCACCTGCTCATCCGCCCGGTCGAGCGCGCCGGTCCGGGCGTCTCCTCCTCGCTCTTGCCGCCGAGCCGCAGGGCCGTTTCCGCGGCTGGCCGGCTCGCGGTCGGGAGGGGTGGCCGTACTCATGGCGGTAACTCCTTACTCAATGTGGAAGTGCCGCCGCCGCCGGCAGACGAGGTTTCCCAGGGTTATTCTACGCACGCAGCGGACGGGACAGCGGACCGTGCGTCGGTAGGATAGCGAGACCGGCCGGCAGAGGACATGCGTCGTCCTCATGCGTAATGTTCGGTGCCATGCCCACGCTTGCGTGGGCATGTCGCGTTCCGCTGACCGGCCCCGTCGGGAGATGGGGACTCGCATCGCAAGGCCACGCCAGCCGTGACCATGGCACCCGACGCTCACCGACGGCGTGTTCCTGATGCCTGGTCACCGCAGCCGGCGTCCCTTACGATGGCTGGTCAGACACCCGTGTTCCCGCCTCGGAGGTTCACGATGGCCCGATGGTCCTGGCTGCTGACGATCCTGGCGTGCCTGGCGGTGGCGGACGGCGCGACCGCTGCCGAGGAGGAAACCTGGTGGTCTGCTGCGGCCGCTTGCCCGACCTGCGGTGCCGGTGGTGAAGATGAGCGGGTGGGCGCGAACGCCGGTCGATGCGTTCGTCCTCGCCAGGCTGGAGCAGCCGCGGACTACGGCCGTCGCCCGAGGCCGATCGCCGCACCCTCCTCCGCCGGTTGTCGTTTGACCTGACCGGGCTGCCGCCGACGCCCGCCGAGGTCGAGGCGTTCGTCGCCGACACCCATCAGGACGCTTATGAACGCCTGGTCGACCGGCTGCTCGGCTCGTCCGCCTACGGTGAACGGTGGGGCCGGCACTGGCTCGACGTCGCCCACTATGGCGATACGCACGGCTACGACAAGGACAAGCGGCGCGACCACGCGTGGCCGTATCGCGACTGGGTGGTGCGGCAGATCAACGCTGACTTGCCGTATCCGCAATTCATTCGCCAGCAGATCGCCGGCGACGTGCTGCGGCCGGGCGATGCCGACGGCGTGACCGCGTCCGGGTTTGTCGTCGCCGGTCCGTGGGACTTCGTCGGCCAGGTCGAGCTGCGCGAGGGGACGGTTGACAAGGAGAAGACGCGCCAGCTCGACCGCGACGACATGGTGTCGACCACCGTCGGCACCTTCAGAGCCTGACCGTCGGCTGCGCCCGCTGCCACGATCACAAGTTCGACCTGATCTCGCTGAAGGACTACTACCGGCTGCAGGCCGTCTTCGCCGGCGTCGAGCGCGGCAACCGCATCATCCTCCGGCGTCGCCGCCCGAGCGCATCCGGCTCCTCGCCGAACAGAAGCGCTCCAGGCGGAACGGTCCGCCCTGGTCGCGAAAAGACGCCGCCGCCAGCCCGACGCTTGCCCGGCTCGACCGTGAGCTGGCACAGCAGCGCGAGCGGCTCGCGGCGCTGCCCGTCCCGCCTGGCCCGCCGAGTCCGACCAACGGCTACCACAGCGGTATCCTGCCGACGCCCGACGTGACGCGGTGGGTGCAGGTCGACCTCGGCGCCAGCCGGCCGCTCGACGAGGTGCGGCTGATTCCGGCCCGGCCGACCGACTTCCCCGACACCCCGGCTTCGGCTTCCCGGCGGCTTCCGCGTCGAGGTCAGCGACGACCCGACGTTCGCCCGTGCCCACCCGCTCGCCGATCACACGGCCGCCGACGTCGCCAATCCGGGCGACCGGCCGGTCGTCATCCCCGCCGGCGGCGCCCGTGGCCGCTACGTCCGCGTGACCGCTACCCGGCTGTGGAAGCGGACCGGCGACTACGTCTTCGCCCTGGCCGAGCTGCAGGTCGACGCCAGCGGCAAGAACGTCGCCGCCGGCCGGCCGGTGACGCGCTCGACACCATCGACGCCGGCCGCTGGCATCGGGCGCCACCTCGTCGACGGCTTCGACAGCCGGCAACAGCTTCCCGATTTGAGCGATCCGGTAAGGGGGAAGCTATTCCGCGAGCCGCGTCGACGTTGCCGCGGCGATCGCCGCGGCTGGAGCGCGAGCGGCAGGCGGAGGCCGAGCCGCGTGCTGCCCGCCGGGCTGACACGCCGCTGGCGGCGGTGGAGACGCGGCTCGCCGCCGCTGGCGGCGGAGATCGCGCGGACGCCGGCCGGGCCGCAGGTGTACGCCGTGGTGCCGGTGCCGCCGCGGCCGATCCGTGTGCTCAAGCCGCGGCAACGTCGAGCAGCCCGGGCGCCGCCGCCGACCCGGCCGCGCTGGCGTGCGTCGACGGTCTGCCGGCGGCGCTGCTGGCCCGGCCCGACGACGAGGGGCAGCGGCGGCCGGCGCTGGCCGACTGGATCGCCGACCGCCGCAACGGCCCGACGTGGCGGTCGATCGTCAATCGAGTATGGCATTACCACTTTGGCAAGGGGATCGTCGACACGCCGAGCGACTTCGGCCGGATGGGCGGGCTGCCGAGTCACCCGGAGCTGCTCGACTGGCTGGCGGTCGAGTTTCGCGACAGCGGTGGGTCGCTCAAGGCGCTGCACCGTCTGCTCGTCATCAGCGCCGTCTACCGCCAGTCGTCGGCGCACGTCGACGGCGGCGAAGGTGGACGGCGACAACCGGCTGTTGTGGCGGATGAACCGCCGGCGCCTCGACGCCGAGTCGCTGCGCGACGCGGTACTGGCGACCAGCGGCCGGCTCGATCGGCGGATGGGCGGGCCGGGGTACGACCTGTTCCGCTTCAAGGACGACCACTCGCCGGTGTACGACCACGCCGACCTGGCCCGCCTCCACGACCCGGCGACGTACCGGCGGACGGTGTATCGGTTCACCGTGCGCAGCGTGCCGAACCCGTTCCTCGACTGCCTCGACTGTGCCGACCCGAACCAGCCGACGCCGGTGCGCAACACCACGTTGACGGCGCTGCAGGCGCTGGCGATGCTGAACAACCCGTTCATGGTGCGGCAGGCGACGTACTTCGCCGATCGGTTGAGTGCGCTGTCGAGCGACCCGGCCGAGCAGGTGCGGCACGCCTACCGGCTGGCGTTCGGCCGCGCCCCCGACGCCGACGAGACGCGGGCGGTGGCGGAGTTCGCCGCGCGCCACGGCCTCGCCGCTGCGTGCCGGCTGCTGTTCAATGCCAACGAGTTCCTGTTCGTCGATTGAGCGGCATCGTCCGCCGTATGCATCACTCCGGCACCGGGCCGGGGAAGCGGCGGCGGAGGGCGGCGCGGACCGGCTCGGAGATCGGGTTGTCGCGCAGGTTCAGATCGGTCAGCCGCTCCAGACCCGGCGCGTCGAGCAGGGCGCGGGCGCCCAGGTCGGTGATGCTGTTGCCGTGCAGGTCGAGCCGCGTCAGCTTGCCGAGGAACGGCGAGCGCGCCAGCGCCAGGGCGCCGTCGTCGCCCAGCCGGTTGTCGCTCACCAGCAGCGTCGTCATCCCGGTGAGCGGGGCGGCGGCCAGCGCGGCGGCGCCGGCCGGGCCGATATTGTTGCCCCACAGCGACAACAGCTGCAGATGGGGTAGCTGCGCCCAGCCGGCCAGCGCCTCGACGCCGCTCGGGCCGAGGCGGTTCTCGTTGAGATAGAGCGTGTGCAGCGCCGGCAGGGCGGCCGACTTCGCCAGCGCCGCGGCGCCGGGGTGACGGATGCCATTGCCCCACAGCAGCAGCGTGCGCACCGAGCGCAGCACCGGCGATTCGGCCAGCACCTCCGCCCCCGGCGCCCGCAGCGCATTGCCGCCGACGTTCAGGTAGTGCAGCTCGCGCAGGTGCGGCGACGCCGCCAGCGCCGCGGTGCCGTTCGGCCCGATGCCGTTGATCCACAGGTCGAGGCTGCGCAGCCCGCCCAGGTGCGGCGATGCCGCCAGGCTCTCCACGCCGCGATTGCCCAGGCGGTTGTAGTCCAGATCGAGCGCGACCAGGCCGGACAGTGCGGGACAGTCGGCGATCATCCGGGCGGCACGAACGCCGAGCGACGAGCTGGGGATCACCAGCGCGCTGACGAACGACAGCACCGGCGAGGCGAGCAGCAGTTCGAGCGCCTCTTCCGTCAGGTTGCGCAGCAGCAGCCGCTCCAGCCAGGCGATCGCCTCCGACCCGGCCAGCGCCTCGGCCTCCGGCCCGATCACGCGCTTGACGTCCGTCTCCAGGCACATCAGCCCGCGCTCGAACCGCCAGCCGTCAAGCGCCTCGAGCGGCCCCAGCCAGGCGCGGCGGTGCTTGCGGAGCAGTCGGGTGGTGCGGTCGTGCAGGTAGCGGCGCTCCGGGTGTCCGCCGTCGAGGGTGCCGAGGCGCAGCTGCAGCCGGAGGTACTCGGCGCGCGCCAGGTCGGCGGCGTCCCCGTTTTCCTCCAGCCAGTCGGCCAGCACCAGCCGCGGCGCGTCGTCGTCGGGCTGCTGCTTGACCGCCTGCAGCAGCGCCACCAGCTCGGTTCGCGGCGGGGGGTAGCTCACTCGGGAAGCCATGCGGACTCCATCGCGCCGATCACCTCCTCGGAGGAATTATACCCGCGCGGGGGGCGAAAACCGTCAAGATCCGCCCACATTCCGAAATCGGCACGCTCGCCGATGGCACCGGGGTGACAAAGCGTTTATTCTCTACCGCATTCGGAGAAACCGGCGGTCGAAATCGTGAGGGGGGGCGAGACATGAGCGGATGGCGAATCGGGCTGGCGATGGCACTGGCGGCGGTGGCGGTGGCTCCGGCCGGCGCGGGCGGGTGGAAAGCGGGGGTGGCGGTCCGCGTCATCACGCCGCGCGAGCCGATGTGGCTGGCCGGGTACGCCGGCCGCACCAAACCGGCCGAGGGCAAGGAACACGACCTCAAGGTGAAGGCGCTGGCGCTGCAGGACGAGGCCGGCAAGACGGCGGTGCTGCTGACCGCCGACCTGATCGGCATCCCCCGTTCGCTCGGCGAGGCGGTGTGCGCCGAGACGACGCGGCGGACCGGCGTCGCGCGCGAGCGCATCCTGCTCACCGCGTCGCACACTCACTGCGGGCCGGTGGTGCGCGACAACCTGGCCGACATGTACCCGATGCCGCCGGAGGAGGCGCGCAAGATCGAGCCCTACACCCGGCAGCTGGCGGGGTGGATGGTGGAGGCGATCGAGGAGGCGGTGAAGCGGTTAGCGCCGGCCGAGCTGTCGGTCGGCACCGGCGCCGCCGGCTTCGCCGTCAACCGCCGCAAGCCGACCCCGGCCGGCGTCATCAACGACCGCAACCCGGCCGGCCCGGTCGACCACGCCGTGCCGGTGCTGCTGGTCAGCGCCGCCGACGGCAAGCCGCTGGCGGTGGCGTTCGGCTACGCCTGCCACAACACCACCCTGCCGTTCTACCGCTGGTGCGGCGACTACGCCGGCTTCGCCCAGGCGGAGCTGGAGGCGCGGCACCCCGGCTTGACGGCGCTGTTCTGGACCGGCTGCGGCGCCGACGCCAACCCGTTGCCGCGCGGCACGGTGGAGTTGTGCCGGCGCTACGGCAAGGAGCTGGCCGACGCGGTTTCGGTGGTGATGGCCGGCAAGCGAACGCCGGTGCGCGGCACCCTGACGGCGCGGTACGCCACCGTCGAGCTGCCGTTCCAGCAGCTGCCGACGAAGGAACAGGTCGCCGCGGCGCTGTTGAGCAAGGACCACGCGGTACGGAAGCGCGCCGAGAAGCAGCGAGCGGTGCTGGAGAAGGGCGGCGCGCTGGCCGCCGCCTATCCGCACTACCCGGTGCAGGTGTGGCGGCTGGGCGAGCAGGTGCTGTGGGTGGCGCTGGGCGGCGAGGTAGTAGTCAATTACTCGTTACGGCTGAAAAAGGAGCTGGCCGGCGGGCCGACGGTGTGGGTGGCCGGCTACGCCAACGACGTGATGGCCTACATCCCGTCGCTGCGGGTGCTGAAGGAGGGCGGCTACGAGGCCGACTCGTCGATGATCTACTACGGCCTGCCGTCGCCGTGGGGGCCGTCGATCGAGTCGCGCATCGTCGAGAAGGTACACGCCCTGTCCGCCGCCACGCGCGCGGTGATCGCCGCGGCGGTTCATACACTGCATAAGGAGAAGACACTCACCACAGAGGACACAGAGGAACACAGAGGACAGAGAGAAAAGAGTGGGAAAGACAGAATGCCGGGTGCCAGGCGCTGGGTGGCACGCCCTGAGGCTTGGCGAAGGGCGTGAGCGTGGGGATGACCGTGACGCGCTACCACGCCCGTCGCTGCGCTCCGAGCGTGCCACCCGAAAAGGCGACGTTCTGGGTGGCACGCCCTGAGGCTTGGCGAAGGGCGTGGCAAGTGGGCCGAAGCGAAACCGAACGCAGCAGGGGCGGACGATGGCGACGGGCGAGACGAAGAAAGTCGTGGCGGGTGAACGGCCGGTGACGGTGCTGCTGGTCGACGACCAGCCGATCGTGGCGGAGTCGGTACGGCGGATGCTGGCCGGCGAGCCGGACATCCGCTTCCACTACTGCCAGAACCCGGCTCGCGCCATCGAGACGGCCAACCAGGTGCAGCCGACGGTGATCCTGCAGGACCTCGTCATGCCCGACATCGACGGGCTGATGCTGGTCAAGTTCTTCCGCGCCAACAAGGCCACCCGCGACATCCCGATGATCGTGCTGTCGAGCAAGGAGGAGCCGGTCATCAAGGCGCAGGCGTTCGCGCTGGGGGCGAACGACTACCTCGTCAAGCTGCCCGACAAGCTGGAGGTGATCGCCCGCATCCGCTACCACTCGCGCGGCTACATCGCCATGCTGGAGCGGAACGAGGCCTACGAGCGGCTGGCCGAGAGCCAGCGGCAGCTGGCCGACGACGTGGCCACCGCCGCCCGGTACGTGGAATCGATGCTGCCCGAGAAGCTGACAGGCGCGGTGCAGACCGACTGGCTGTTCGTCCCGTCGGCGCACCTGGGCGGCGACATGTTCGGCTATCACTGGCTGGACGACGGGCACCTGGCGATCTACCTGCTCGACGTGTCCGGCCACGGCGTCGGGTCGTCGCTGCTGGCGGTGTCGGCGGCGCATGCGCTGGCGAATAAGGCACTACCCGATACCGACTTCCGCGACCCCGCGCAGGTGCTGGCGCGGCTGAACGACGTGTTTCAGATGGAGCGGCAGGACAACAAGTATTTCACCATCTGGTACGGCGTGTTCGACAAAGCGGCGCGGCGGCTGGCGTACAGCAACGGCGGGCATCCCGACGGGCTGCTGTTCACTGGCCCGACCGCCGCCGAGGCGACGCTGCACCAGCTGGCGTCGACCGATCCACTGATCGGCATGCTGCCGCCAGGGATGCCGTTCGAGAGCCGCACCATCGACCTGGGCGCCCACGCCCGCTTGCTGCTGTGCAGCGACGGCGTATTCGAGATCGAGCAGCCGTCGGGGAAGATGGTCGACTTCCCCGAGTTCGCCGAGTTCGTCGCCGGCCTGTTGCCGACCGACGGCCCGTTGCTCGACCCGATCCTGGCAAACGCGCGCACGCTGCGCGGCGGTGACTCGTTCGTCGACGACTTCTCGCTGCTCGACGTGCGGCTCTGACGTCTTTTCTTTCATTCTGCATTCTGCATTCTGCATTCTACATTTGCTGAGGCGTTCTGCATTCAAGCTCGGGGGTGTGGGGATGGCGTGGCAGCTCAGTAACATCAGTGTGCGGGGGCGGCTGTACGGGTTGGTGGTGTTCAGCACCGTCGGCGCCGCCCTGCTGCTCGGCCTGGCCGGCTATCTGCTGGCGACCTACCGGGTGTCTGGTCCGGTGTATCACGCGATCATGATGACCAAGACGAGCCAGGCCGAGATCGAGCCGTCCATTCTCGTCGTCACCCTGCCGTACATCACCCTGCAGGAGATGGAAAGCGCCACCGCGGACGACGTGCGGACGCTGGTTGCCCGGTATCGGGAGGAGGAAAAGTTCTATCACGAGCGGCGCAGCTACTGGCTGAAGCGGCTACCCGAGGGCGACTACCGCGAGCTGCTGGAGAACGACCTGAACACCTCCGCCGTCGCTCTCTTCCGCGTCGCCAACGAGGAGTACTTGCCCAAGGTGCAAAAGGGCGACGCGGCGTCGCGGACCGAGGCCGGGCGGGTGCTGCGCGAGAAGATCGTGCCGCTGTTTCGCACCCACCGCGCCATCGGCACCCGTGCCGTCGGGCTGGCGCGGGAGCTGTCCGAGCAGACCGAGGACGCCGCCCGGCTGCGGAGTGGCTCCTGGTTCACCGCCATCACCGCGCTGAGCGTGGTCGGCATCGTGGTCGGCGGATTGATCGGCTGGTACACCGCTCGCAGCGTCGTCCACACCGCCCGGCTGCTGATCGGCCGGGTCAACGAGATGGCGTCCGGCGCCGGCGACCTGACCGCGCGCATCCCGGTCGAGACGCACGACGAGATGGGGCAGATGGCCGAGGGCATCAACCAGATGGTCGCCAAGATCCAGACGGTGGTCAGCAAGGTGCGCGAATCGAGTATTCAGTTACTCTCGACGGCGTCGGAGATCGCCGCCACGGCGCGGCAGCAGGACAGCACCGTGCAGGGGCTGAGCAGTTCGACCACCGAGGTGGCCGCCGCCGTTCGCGAGATCTCCGCCACCACCAAGGAGCTGTCCGGCACGATGGGCGAGGTGAACGACCGGGCCAACCAGGCGGCCGCCCTCGCCACCGCCGGCCGCGCTCGCCTGGCCAGCATGGAGCAGACCATGCAGCAGCTGGTCGAGTCGACCGCCGCCATCTCCGGCAAGCTGGCGACCATCCGCGAGAAGGCCGACAACATCAACGTGGTAGTGACCACCATCACCAAGGTGGCCGACCAGACCAACCTGTTGAGCATTAACGCGGCGATCGAGGCGGAGAAGGCGGGCGAATACGGCCGCGGCTTCCTGGTGGTGGCGCGCGAGATCCGTCGGCTCGCCGATCAGACGGCGGTCGCCACCCTGGACATCGAAAACATGGTCCGCCACATGCAGGACGCCGTGTCCACCGGCGTGATGCAGATGGACAAGTTCTCCGACGAGGTGCGCTCGGGCGTCAGCCGGGTGGCCGAGATCAACGGCCAGACCGGGCAGATCATCGAGGAAGTGCATGGCCTGTCGCAGCGCTATCACCAGGTGAACGAGGGCATGCGCAACCAGACGATCGGCGCCGAGCAGATCAACGAGGCGATGCAGAACATGACCGTCAACATCCGGCAAACCGCCGCCGCGCTGGAGGAGTTCAACCGGGCGACGGCGCTGCTCCGCAACAGCGTCGAGCTGCTCAATCAGGAGGTGGCGCGGTTCAAAATATAGCCCTCGCTTACGCTTCGGGCTGTACACGAGGGGCGAGGGTTCTCCGCATGCTCGTACTCACCTTCCAGATCGGGGCGGACCGGCTGGCGCTCGACATCCGTCGAGTGCATGAGGTGGTGCCGCGCGTCCAGCTGCAGCGGATGGCGGGCAGCGCCGCCTGGCTGGCCGGGCTGTTCGTCTACCGCGGCAAGGTGGTGCCGGTGATCGACCTGCACGCGCTGCTCGGCGACGGCGCGTGTCCGCCGCACCTGTCCAGCCGCATCATCCTCGTGCCGCTGCCGGGGGCCGACGGCGCGCCGGACCGCCTGCTCGGGCTGCTGGCGGCGCAGGTCGCCGACATCCGCGACATCCGTCCGCCGGCGTTACCTCCGCCGGCCGGCCGCGGCGGCGATCAGCCCGACCTGGGCGTGACGCTGGTCGAGGCCGGTGGTATCCTGCACCTGCTCGACCTCGATCGGCTGCTGCCCGACCCGGTCAAGCGGTTCGTCACGGCGTTGCCCCCTCCCGCATCATGAACCTCACCGCGGTGCTCGACCTGCTCAGGGAACGGACCGGCATCGACCCGGACACGCTCGGTGCCGGCGCCGTGCCGGCGGCGGTGCGGGCGCGGCTGCACCGGATCGGCGAGCGCGACGCCGCCGCCTACGCCTGCCGCTTGCGCGCCGACGCCGCCGAGTTCGCCCGGCTGGTCGACGAGGTGGTGGTGCCGGAGACGTGGTTCTTCCGTGGCGGCGACCTGTTCTGGCACCTGGCCGACCACGTCCGCGCCGCCGCCGCGCCGGTGCGCGTGCTCAGCCTGCCGTGCAGCACCGGCGAGGAGCCGTACTCGCTGGCGATCGCGCTGACCGAGCGCGGCGTACCGCCGGCGCGCTGGTCGATCGAGGCGGTCGATCTGAGCGGGCGGCACGTCGAGCAGGCCCGCCGCGGCGTGTACCGCGCCTTCTCCTTCCGCCAGCTGCCGACCAGCCTGCGCGACCGTTACTTCAGCCCCGCCGGCGATGACTGGCAGCTGTCCCCCGCCATCCGTACTGCGGTACAATTCCGGGTCGGCAATATCCTCGAACCGGCGCTACTTGGCGTCGTCGGGCCGTTCGACCTGGTATTCTGCCGCAACCTGTTCATCTACCTCGGCCGTGACGCCCGTCGGCGAGCAGTCGACACCGTCGCCGGGCTGGTCCGCGACGGCGGGCTGCTCTGCCTGGGACACGCCGACCCACTCGACCCGGCCGACGGGCGGTTCGCCCCCACCGGCCCGCCGGCGTACTTCCCGACCGGCGGACGCGGTCAGTCGCCCCGTCGCCACCGCCACCACCGCCCGTGCGGCTGGCGCCGCCGCCCCGCCCTGCCCCGCCGCCGGCGCCACCCCCGAAGCCGCCGGCGATCGTTGTGCCGGTCGACCTGGCGGGGGCGTGGCGGCTGGCCGACGCCGGGCGTTACGACGAGGCGCTGAACGCCTGTCGAACGGTGCTGGCGGCGGGGACGCCGTCGGCCGACCTGTTCGCCCTGCTCGGCGTCGTCCACCAGGCGAAGGGCGACCCCGCCGAGGCGATCGCTGCGTTCACCCGGGCGCTGTACCTGCGGCCCGACCATCGCGACGCGCTGATCCACCTGGCGCTGCTGTACCAGGCGCAGGGACAGCCGCAGCAGGCCGCCGCCGTTCGCCGCCGGCTCGCCCGGCTGCCAGGAGACCACTGATGCCGTCTGTCCCGCTCCCGTCCGTACAGGTCGTCGACTGCTGGAACCGGGTCGGCGTTTGGGGCGATCGGTCGTGCCCCGAGCTGACGCGGGTGATCCACTGCCACAACTGCGACGTGTTCGCCCGCGCCGGCCGCCAGTTCCTCGACGCCCCGTCGCCGGAGGGCTACCTGCAGGAGTGGACCACCCGGCTGGCGGCGCCGATCGAGGAGCAATCGGCCGACCTGGTCGGGGTGCTGGTGTTCCGGCTGGCCGGCGAGGCGCTGGCGCTGCCGGTGCGGGTGCTGGTGGAGGTGACCAACCCGCGGCCGATCCACCGGGTGCCGCACCGCGGCGGAGTGCTCGCCGGGCTGGTGAACATCCGCGGCGAGCTGTACCTGGCCGTCCACCTCGACCGGGTGCTGAATATCGAGCGCGACGCGACCGCGGCGCCGGCTGGCGGGCAGCCGCGCTTGCTGGTGGTCCGCCGCGAGTCGGATCGCTGGGTGTTCCCGGTGGACGACGTCGACCAGGTGCGGCGGCTGCCGCTGCACGCCTTGACCGGGCCGCCGGCCACCGTCGCCCGCTCACTGGCGCGGCTGACCCGCGGCGTGTTCCACCAGGACGGCCGATCGATCGGGCTGATCGACGACGAGCGGCTGTTCGCCACCCTGCGGGCGAGGGCGCGATGAGCGAGTCGGAAGTATCGCTGCTGGACCTCTTCCGCGAGGAAGTGACCGCCCACACCGGCACCCTGGTCGCCGGGCTGGTGGAGCTGGAGGCGGAGCCGACCAACCCCGGACGGATCGAGCCGCTGATGCGCGCGGCGCACTCGATCAAGGGGGCGGCGCGTATCCTCGGGCTGGATGCGCCGGTGCGGCTGGCGCATGTGATGGAGGACGCGCTGGTGGCGGCCCAGCACGGCCGCATCGTCCTCGGGCCGGCCGACGTCGACGTGCTGCTGCGCGGCACCGACCTGCTCGCCGAACTGGCCCGGCTCGACGAGGCCGGGATGGCCGCCTGGGGAACCGCCCACGCCGCCGCGCTGCCGCCGCTGATCACCGCGCTGGAAGCGCTGGCGCGCGGCCAGCGCACGGCGGCGGCGCCTCCTCCTCCGCCGGCCGCGCCGACGCCGGCGCCGGTCGCTCCTGCCCCGCCGATCCGCGCGAGCCGATCGAGCCGGGGGAAGAAAACCCCATGTACGATCTGTTTAGGGAAGAATTGCGGGCGAACGCGCTGCGGCTGGCGGAGGGGGTCGAGCGGCTGGCGGACGGCGGGGCGGCGGGGGAGGTCGAGCCGCTGGTGCAGGCGGCGGCGGCGATCCGGGCGGCGGCGCGGATCGTTGGCATCGACCCGCCGGCCGACCTGGCCGGGCGCATGGAGGCGGTGCTGGCGGCGCTGCACCAGGGGCAGCCGGTCGCCGCCGGCGGGATCGCCGCCGTCCGCGACGGCGTGGTCCTGCTCGCCGGGCTGATCGAGCAGCCGGCCGAGTCCGCCGCCGGCTGGGTGGAGGGCCAGCGTCCGGCGCTGACTGCCCTGGCAGACCGGCTGGCGGGCCTGCTGGCGCCGGTCGCCGCGCCGCCGGCCGAGCGGGCGGTGGTGGTGGCCGAACGGGCGGTGATGGCGGGCGCGGCGCCGCTGCCGCTCGGCCCGGTGGTGCCGGCCGCCATCGAGGTGGCCGCCGAGCCGGCCCCGCCGCCGTCCCCGGTCGACGCTGCCGAGGCGGTGGTGCGCGTGACCGCCGGTAGCCTCAATCGGCTGATGAGCCTGGCCGGCGAGTCGCTCGTTCAGGCGCGCTGGCTGCAACCGTTCTCCACCGCCCTGCTCAAGCTGAAGAAGCAGCAGGACCACCTCGCCGCCGTGCTCGACTCCCTGTCCGCCGCTCTCGCCGAGGGCCGCCACGACCAGCTCGGGTCGCTGCTGGCCGACGTCCACAAGCAGTCGGGGGTGTGCCGGCAGACGCTCGGCGACCGCATCGGCGAGTTCGAGGACCACGCCGCCCAGGCGGAGGATCTGAACAGCCGGCTGTACCGCGAGGTGATCGTCAGCCGCATGCGGCCGTTCTCCGACGGTGCGCAGGGTCTGCCGCGGGCGGTGCGCGACATGGCGCGGGCGCTGGGCAAGCAGGTGCGCCTGGAGGTGCAGGGGCAAACCACCGAGGTCGACCGCGACGTGCTGGAACGGCTGGAGGCGCCGCTCATGCACCTGGTCCGTAACGCCGTCGACCACGGCATCGAGGCGCCCGAGGCGCGGCGGGCGGTCGGCAAGCCGGAACAGGGGACGGTGCGGCTGGACGTGCGCCACCGGGCCGGCCTGCTGGCGATCACCGTCAGCGACGACGGCGGCGGGATACCGCTCGACCGGCTGCGGCACAAGGTCGTCGAGCGCGGCCTGTCGAAGCCCGACCTCGTGGCCGCCATGAACGACGCCGAGCTGCTCGAGTTCCTGTTCCTGCCCGGCTTCACCACGACGAAACAAGTAACCGAATACTCGGGGCGCGGCGTCGGTCTGGACGTGGTGCAGGACACCGTCCGCAAGATCGGCGGGTCGGTGCGAGTGAGCACCCGGCCGGGACTCGGCACCAGCTTTCACCTGAGCCTGCCGGTCACTCTGTCGGTGCTGCGGGCGGTGCTGGTGACCATCGCCGGCGAGCCGTATGCGTTTCCGCACCACCGCATCGACCGGCTGATCCGCGTGCCGCGGGCGTCGGTGGCGTCGGTCGAGTACCGCCAGTTCGTCCCCGTCGACGGGCACAACGTCGGGCTGGTACTGGCCGCCCAGCTGCTCGACCTGCCGACCGACCGGCCGCCGGCGGCGGATCTGCCGGTCGTCCTGCTCAGCGACGACACCGGGCAATACGGCCTGATCGTCGACGCCTTCCGCGGCGAGCAGGACCTGGTGGTTCGGCCGCTCGACCGCGGTTGGGCAAGGTGCCGAACGTGAGCGCCGCCGCCATCCTCGACGACGGCGCGCCGGTGCTGATCGCCGACGTCGAGGACCTGATCCGGTCGATGGACCACTTCATCCAGAACGGCTCGCTCCGTCGCTGCGATACCACCGAGCCGCGTTGAGAAGAAGAAAAAGCCTGTATACTTGTAGTAGATGACCCGGTTACTGTCCGCGAGGTGGAGCGGCAGCTGCTCCGCAACGCCGGCTACGAGGTCGACGTGGCGGTCGACGGCAAGGACGGCCTGGAACCAGGTCCGCGGCGGTGGTCGCTATGATCTGCTGGTGACGGACATCGACATGCCGCGGATGACCGGAGCTGACCACCGCCGTCCGCCACCAGGAATCGCTCAGACCTGCCGATCGTGGTGGTGTCGTACAAGGACCGCGAGGAGGATCGGTTGCGGGGGCTGGAGGTCGGGGCCAACTTCTACCTGACCAAGAGCAGCTTCCACGACAACACCTTCCTTGCGAGCGGTGGCCGACCTGATCGGGGAGGCGTGAGGCGTGCGCGTCGCCATCGTCAACGACCTGCTGGCTCCGCGAGGCGGCTCCGCCGCGTCGTGCTGTCGGCGCGGCGCACACCATCGCCTGGGTGGCCGAGGACGGCGCCGAGGCGGTGCAGTTCGCCCGCCAGGACCGCCCCGACGTCATCCTGATGGACCTGGTGATGCCGGTCCTCGATGGCGTTGAGGCGACGCGGCAGATCATGGCGACGGCGCCGTGTCCGATCCTGCTGGTCACCTCCAGCGTCGACGGCAATTTTACCCAGGTGCTGCGGGCGATGAGCCACGGCGGGCTTGATGCGGTGAACACGCCGGTGCTGGGCAAGGACGGCCACGTCCGCGACGGGCAGCCGCTGCTCGCCCGCCTGGACCGGCTCGGTCGCACCGCCCATGCTCCCTCGCCCGCCGGGCGATCCGCTCCCTGCGCGCCGCCGGCCCACCGCCCGCCTGTCCGCCGCTGCTGGCGATCGGCGCCTCCACCGGCGGACCAGGAGGCGATCGCCCAGGTGCTCGAAGGGGCTGCCGGCCGACTTCGCCGCGCCCGGTGGTGGTGGTCGGCACATCGCCGCCGAGTTCGCCGGCAACCTGGTCGTCTGGCTGCAGCGGCCTGCCGGCTGCCGGTCGAGGCCGCCCGTTCGGGAACGCTGCCGCCGGCCGGCACGGTGTCGGTCGCCGCCAGCGACGACCACCTGGTCGTCGGCGCCAACCTGTTGTTCCGCTACACCGCCGACCCGGTCGACTACCCATATCGCCCGTCGGTCAACCGCTTCTTCGAGAGCCTGGCCGGCTGCTGGACGACGCCGGGGGTGGCGGTGCTGCTGACCGGCATGGGCGACGACGCGCCGCCGGCATGAGCTCGCGGCGGGCAGGCTGGGCTGACACTCGCCCAGGACCAGGCCAGCTGCGTAGTGTACGGCATGCCACGGGCGGCGATCGAGCAAAACGCCGCCTGCCGGGTGATGAACCCGCGCCATACATGGCGGCGGTGATCCTGGCGCGAACTGGGCGGAAATAAGGGTGCCGGTGCGCCTCACGGGCGGTAATGTCGAGGGGCCGGGCAATCCATGCGGCCGCGTCCGTCGTCGTGAGAGTATCTGCGACGTAACCGTGTCAGGGGAGTTCAGCCATGCGTGGATCATGACGGGCGTGGGAGCCGCGGCGATGGCGGCGGCGGTCGGGGTGGCGAACTGGACCGGGCTGTTGTCGGCGCAGCAGGGCAACCAGCCGCCGGCCCGGAGCGACGAGCCGGCGCGGCGGCCAGGCCTGCCGATCGACCAGGTGGTGCTGTTCTCCTCCGGCGTCGGCCTGTTCCAGCGCCAGGGCACGGTCGACGGCGACGCCCGCGTCGATCTGTCGTTTCCGGTGGCGGACATTAACGATCTGCTCAAGTCGATGGTGCTGCGCGACCTCGACGGCGGACACATCGCCGCCGTCAGCTACGACAGCAGCGCGCCGCTGGAACGAACGCTCAAGAGCTTCGCCGTCAACCTGACCAGTAATCCCTCCTTTTCCGATCTGCTGAATCGCGCGCGGCGAGCGGGCCGAGGTGGCGCTGGTCCCCGCACAGGGCGGCAGCAGCGTGCTCACCGGCACCGTCGTCGGCGTGGAGAAACAGCGGCAGCCGGTCGGCACAGGCCCCAGCAAGGACGTGGTCGAGACGGCCGTCCTCAACCTGTGGTGCGCCGACGGCCTGCGTGCCGTCAAGCTGAGCGATGTCGGCCGGGTACGCTTCCTCAACCCGACGCTGGAAACCGAGTTCAAGAAGGCGCTGGAAACGCTGGCGTTGTCGCACGACACGCAGAAAAAGGCGGTCAGCATTCGCTGTGTCGGCGAGGGCAAGCGGCGCGTGAAGGTGGGCTACGTGGTGGAAAGCCCGATCTGGAAGACGAGCTATCGGCTGGTGCTGGGGACCAAGGCCGACGAGAAGCCGTATCTGCAAGGCTGGGCGGTGGTGGACAACCCGTCGGACGAGGACTGGCGCGAGGTGCGGATGGCGCTGGTCAGCGGGCGGCCGATCAGCTTCCAGATGGACCTGTATCAGCCGCTGTTCGTCAAGCGGCCGGTGGTCGTTCCCGACCTGTTCCAGTCGCTCAACCCGGTGGCCTACGGCGGAGCGATGGACAAGCCGCAGGATGGTCGGGCGGCCGCTCCACGACGCGGAAGGCATGCCCCGCCAGCGCGCCGGCCGCCGCGGGTCTGGGTGGGATGGGCGGCGGCATGGGCGGCTTCCAGCCTGGGCCCGGGTCTGGGAACGCAGCTGAAGGGCACCGATCGCGCCCGCAAGTCGCTCGCCGACGAGAAGTTCGGCCGGCAGTTGACGCGCGACCTGGGCGAGAAAATGCATCTGGGCCAGGGCATCGCCACCGCGGCGTCGGCGGCCCGGCTGGGGAGACTTCTTCCAGTACGCCATCGACCGGCCGGTCAGCCTGGCGCGGCAGAAGTCGGCGCTGCTGCCGATTGTCGGCAAGGACGTCCAGGCGACTCGTGTCAGCATCTACAACGAGCGCGTGCAGGGTAAGTTCCCGCTGCTCGGGCTGCCTGAAGAACACCAGCGGGGCGCATCTGATGCAGGGGCCGATCACCGTGTTCGAGGGGTCGACCTACGCCGGTGACGCCCGCATCCTCGATTTGCAGCCGAACGAGGAGCGGCTGATCAGCTATGCCATCGACCTGGGTACCGAGGTCGGCCTGGAGTCGCGGCCGTCGCCGGACAACGGCCGCATCCTGGCGGTGAAGGCGTACAAGGGGATGCTGGTGACCACCACCAGGCAGCGCCCAGTCGCGGACCTACAAGGTGAAGAACCGCAACGAGCAGGAGCGGCTGGTGCTGGTCGAGCACCCGCGTCAACACCGCGTTCCATCTGGTCGACCTGAAGCCGGCGGAGACGGCGTCAGACGTGTACCGCTTCGAGCTGAAGGTGCCCGCCGGCGACGCCCGCGAGCGTGACCGTCAACGAGGAGCCGCGAGGACCGTGACCACGGTGTCGATGACCAACCAGTCGGACGACCAGATCCGCTTCCTGGTCAGCCAGCCGGTGGTCAGCGCCAGGGTGAAGGCCGGGCTGCAGCAGGCCCTGCAACTGCGAGCGACGCTGGAGAAGACGCGGCGGGAGATCGCCGAACAGCAACGGCAACTGAACGCCATCGTTCAGGACCAGACGCGCCTGCGTGCCAACCTGAAGGAGATGCCGAGCACGGCGGCGGCGTACAAGCGCTATCTGCAGAAGTTCGACGAGCAGGAGACGCAGATCGAGAAGTACCAGGCGGACATCAAGAAGCTGCAAGGCGAGGAACACGCTCACCAGAAGGTGTTCGACGACTTCCTCGCCGGCTTCTCCGCCGAGTAAGTGTGTACTCGCATGGTGCGAGGTTGGGTGGCACGCTCGGAGCGCAGCGACGGGCGTGGAAGCGTGCCAGGTGGACTCGCACTCACGCCCTTCTCGCAGAGCCTCAGGGCGTGCCACCCAGAACAGCGCCTGCTTGGGTGGCACGCTCGGAGCGCAGCGACGGGCGTGGATGCGCTTCACGTTCATCCCCACGCTCACGCCCATCGCCAAGCCTCAGGGCGTGCCACCCAGAATAGCGCCTTCGGACGCTGGTTCCGGGTGGCACGCTCGGAGCGCAGCGACGGGCGTGGATGCGCTTCACGTTCATCCCCACGCTCACGCCCATCGCCAAGCCTCAGGGCGTGCCACCCATCGGCCGGCCTGGTCCGCTCACTCGGTCATCTCCCGGATTGGCCTTCTCTTGCACCGAACGGCCGTGGCAGAATATGGTAACGGCGGAGACGGGGCACGAATGCGCGCTCTCACCCTTCAGGATTGCAAGGAGTAGCACGAATGACGGCATCCTCGGGATTCCGCGGCCGGATCTATAACGACATCACCGAGTGCGTCGGCAACACCCCGTTGATCCGCCTGCGCCGGGTGACGGGGGATGCCAAGGGCATCGTCGTCGGCAAGCTGGAGAACTTCAACCCGCTGTGGTCGGTGAAAGATCGGATCGGCGTATCGATGATCGACGCCGCCGAGCGCGACGGCAAGCTCAAGCCGGGCGGCACCATCGTCGAGCCGACCAGCGGTAACACCGGCATCGGGCTGGCCTTCACCGCCGCCGCTCCGCGGGTACAAGCTGGTCGTCACCACATGCCGGAGAGCATGAGCCTGGAGCGCCGCCGGCTGCTCAAGGCGTTCGGCGCCGAGGTCATCCTGACCGCCAAGGAGCTGGGCATGCGTGGGGCCATCTCCCGCGCCCGCGAACTGCTCGCCGAGCACCCCGACTGGTTCATGCCGCAGCAGTTCGAGAACCCGGCCAACCCGGAGGTCCACCGCCGCACCACCGCCGAGGAGATCTGGCGCGACACCGACGGCAAGGTGGACATCCTCGTTTCCGGGGTCGGCACCGGCGGCACCATCACCGGCGTCAGCGAGGTGCTCAAGAAGCGTAAACCGAGCTTCAAGGCGATCGCCGTCGAGCCGACCAACAGCCCGGTCATCACCCAGACGATGAACAAGCAGGAGCTGCGGGCGGGCAGCCACAAGATCCAGGGGCTCGGCGCCGGCTTCATCCCCGGCGTGCTGAACGTGGGCATCATCGACGAGGTGGTCCAGGTCCACGACGACGACGCCTTCTCGATGGCTCGCCGGCTGGCCCGCGAGGAGGGCATGCTGTGCGGCATCGGCCGCGGCGCCGCCGCGCACGCTGCCGTCCAGGTGGCCCACCGGCCGGAGAACGCCGGCAAGCTGATCGTCGTCGTCCTGCCCGACCTGGGCGAGCGTTATCTGTCGACGGCGTATCCGGAGTAACGGGTTACTCATTCGGTGACGCGCCGGCGGGCCTCGTTGCGGAGCGCGGCTGTTGTGGGCAAGGTCTCCCGACCTTGCCACTGCCGACCGCAGGTCTCCTCTGGGGCGTAAGGGAGACCTTCGGTCCGCCGGAGTGGCCCGGTCGGGGAGACCGGGCCACAACAGGGATGGCTGTTGTGGTTGTTATGGCTGTTGCGGCAAGGTCGGCTGTTGTGGCAAGGTCTCCCGACCTTGCCACTCTGCCGACCGCGGGTCTCCTCCGGCGTGCGGGAGACCTTCGGTCGGCCGGAGTGGCCCGGTCGGGAGACCGGGCCACAACGAGAGAGGGGTTACTCATCCGGTGGCTGGCCGGCGGACCGCGTGGCTGCTCCGCCGGCGGCACCGTCGTCCAGGCGATGCGCGGTGGGTTGGTCCCCGCTACGCAGGCGTAGCCGCTGAAGTCGGTGACGCCCTCGCTGCGCAGGAAGTCCTCGTCGAGCAGCGCCTGGCCGGTCAGCGTCGGCGGTTCCTTCGCCACGAGGCGCAGCACGCAGTCAACCAGGATGTCCGGCTTCCGCCACAACTCCGGCGTGCCGAGCCGGTGGTTGATGCTGGCGTAGCTCTCGACGATCGTCACCGGCCACAGCGAGTTGACGGCGATGTCGTGCGGGCGGCACCTCGGCGGCCAGCCCGATAGTCAGCAGTGTCATGCCGAGTTTGGAGATCGCGTAAGCGACTCTTCCCGGCACCATCGCCAGGTCGAGCGGCGGCGACAGGTTGACGATGTGCCCCCACCGCTGCGCGATCATCGCCGGCAGCACTGCCCGGCTGGCGAGCAGGGCGGCGCGGGCGTTCACTCCCATCACCAGGTCGAACCGCTTCGGCATGTCGACGACGTTGGCCCAGTAGAGCGCCGGCGTTGTTCACCAGCAGGTCGATGCGGCCGAAGGCGGGCGCGGGTGCGGGCGGCCAGCGCGTCGAGAGCGTCGGCGTCGCGCACGTCGGTCGGCACCGGCATGCGCGCGACCGCCCAGCTGCTCGATCTCCGCGGCCACGCTGTACACGGTGCCCGGCAGCCGCGGCGAGTCGGTCGCGCTCTTGGCGGCGACCGCCACGTCCCAGCCGGCCCCGCGCCCAGCCCCAGCGCACGAATCGCCCGGCCGATGCCGCGGCTTTCCGCACCGGTGACGATCGCTGCTCGCCTCATCTCGTCGGCCATCGGCTTACCCCCGGAGTCGGTGTGCAGGTCGGCGTGTCGGTTGGCGAGGGCGCGGAGCGGACGGCGGGGTGGCCTTCCGCGCCGGCACGGCGGGTAGATCAATCTGCCGGGAGATGGACGCACGGAGGACGGCGGCATGGACGGGACCGAGCGGCTGGCGGCGGAGATCGCCTTTCACGACCAGCAGGCGCGGCAGCGGCAGGGACGGTTTCGCACCGCCGCCGACTTCCGCTTCGGCGACGCCGATTACCTCGACCACGAGACGTGGATTCGCCCGGCGATGGAACGGCTGGGCAACGTGACCGGCCAGCGGGTGCTCGACCTGGGCTGCGGACACGCGATGGCCAGCGTCGTCCTCGCGCGCCGCGGCGCGGACGTGACGGCGATGGACGTTTCCGGCGGGTATCTGGCCGAGGCGGGGCGGCGGGCGGCGGCGAATGGCGTGGCGGTGCGCTTCGTCCAGGCCGACGGCGAGCGGTTACCGTTCGCCGACGCCACGTTCGACCGGGTGTGGGGCAACGCGGTGCTGCACCACTTCGACCTGGCGCGGGCCGGGGGCGAGGTACGGCGGGTGCTGCGGCCCGGTGGGGTGGCGGTGTTCTGCGAGCCGTGGGGCGACAACCCGCTACTGGCGTGGGCGCGGCGGCGACTGCCCTACCCCGGCAAGCATCGCACCCGTGACGAGCAGCCGCTGAGCGCCGCCGACCTGGGTGCCTTGCGCGTCATCTTCCCGACGATGACGGTCGACGGCTACCAGCTGCTCGGCATGGCCCGCCGCGTCCTCGGCCGGGGCGCCGTCAGCCGCGGGCTGGACTGGCTCGACGACCGGCTGCTGCGGCACGCGCCAGCGCTGTCGCGATTCTGCCGCTACGTGGTTCTCACTCTGTCGCGGGTCGGATAAAATAGAGAGGTTGTCCGCCCCATTCAGGACCATCCCCGTCATGGCCGACGCCGTCGACCAGGTGACCCTGCAGGCGCCGACCGCCGCCCCGCCGATCGCGGCGGCGCCGGTCGTGGTATGTCCGGTGCCGGATGTGTCGACCGCGGCGATCGACGGCTGGCCGCCGCATGTCCAGTGGGTGACGGCGGTCGCGGCGGCGGTGGCGGTGGTGCTGCTGGCGTGGCGCGGCTGGGGGTTGACGGCGTGGAGCACGCGCCCGCTACCGCTCGACCGCGACGCCTTCGTTGCGCCGCTCGACGTCAACCTGGCGACCGAGCGAGAGTTGATGGCGGTGCCCGGCGTTGGGCCGGCGATGGCGCGACAGATCGTCGCCCATCGCGAGGCTCGCGGGCCGTTCCGGGCGATCGACGAGCTGCAAGGTGTCCCCGGCGTTGGCCCGGTGACGGCGGCGCGGCTGAAGGAGCACCTCGGCGTGGAGGACGACCGCCTCCCGCCGCGAGTGGCGCGCGGCGTCGCCCCGGCGGCAGGTCGGGGCAAGAAGGCGGTGCCGGATGGGGTGGTCGACCTCAACCGCGCGGCGGTGGAGGAGCTGCAACGGCTGCCGGGGATCGGCCCGGTGCTGGCGGGGCGGATCGTCGAGGCGAGGACGGCGGCGTTCGCGTCGGTGGACGTGCGACGGGTGAAGGGGATCGGCGCGCGGACGCTCGATCGGCTGCGGCCGCACGTCCGCGCCGGCGACGACGAGCCATGACGGGGAAACAGGGGCGATCGGAGAAAGGCATGACGACGCGGTTCGAGCTGGTCAGCAAGTTTCAGCCCGCCGGCGATCAACCGGCGGCGATCGACAAGATCGTCCGCGGCTACGCCGACGGCAAATCGGCCCAGGTGCTGCTCGGCGCCACCGGCACCGGCAAGACGTTCACCGTCGCCAATGTGATCGCCCAGGTGAACAAGCCGACGCTCATCCTGGCGCACAACAAGACGCTCGCCGCCCAGCTGTACAAGGAGTTCAAGGCCTTCTTCCCGCATAATGCCGTCCATTACTTCATCAGCTACTACGACTACTACCAGCCCGAGGCATACATCCCGCAGCGCGACATCTACATCGAGAAGGACGCGCTGGTCAACGAGAACATCGACCGGCTGCGGCTGGCCGCCACCAGCGCGCTGGTCAGCCGCGAAGACGTCCTCATCGTCGCCAGCGTGTCGTGCATCTACGGCCTGGGTTCGCCGAGCGACTACAAGCGGATGATGGTGCGCGTCGCCAAGGGCGAGCTGATCGACCGCGACAACGTCCTGTTGCGGCTGGTCGACATCCAGTATCAGCGGAACGACGTGTCGTTCACCCGCGGCACCTTTCGCGTCCGTGGCGACACCATCGAGGTGTGGCCGGCCCACGAGGAGTTCGCCCTGCGCATCGAACTGTTCGGCGATGAGGTCGAGTCGCTGGCGTACATCAACCCGACGTCCGGCGAAACGCTGCGCGACGCCGACGAGCTGTACGTCTACCCGGCCAAGCACTTCGTCACCCCCGAGGACCGTATCCGGCAAGCGGTCGAGGGCATCCGCACCGAGCTGGACGCGCGCCTGCTGGAGCTGCGGCACCAGGGCAAGCTGCTCGAGGAGAACCGCCTCGCCGCGCGCACGCGCTACGACATGGAGATGCTGCTCGAGGTCGGCCACTGCCCCGGCATCGAGAACTACGCCCGCTACTTCAGCGGCCGCAAGCCGGGCGAGCCGCCGTACACCCTGATGGACTTCTTCCCCGAAGACTTCCTGATGGTGGTCGACGAGTCGCACGTCACCCTGCCGCAGCTGCGCGGCATGTTCGCCGGCGATCACAGCCGCAAGCTGACCCTCGTCGAGCACGGCTTCCGCCTGCCCAGCGCGCTGGACAACCGGCCGTATCGCTTCGACGAGTGGGAGAAGCGCGCGAAACAGGTAATGTTCATGTCGGCAACGCCCGGCCCCTACGAGCTGGAGCGGACCGGCGGCGAGGTGGTCGAGCAGCTGATCCGGCCGACCGGGCTGGTCGACCCGCTGCTGCACGTCCGGCCGGCGCGCGGGCAGGTGCCGGATCTCGTCAAGGAGATTCGCGCCCGCGCCGAGCGGAAGGAGCGCGTGCTGGTGACGACGCTCACCAAGCGGCTGGCGGAGGATCTGTCGAACTACTTCCGCGAGGCCGGCCTGCGCGGCAAGTGGCTGCACAGCGAGCTGGACGCCATCGAGCGGGTGCAGACGCTCCGCGAGCTGCGGCAGGGGGCGTTCGACGTGCTCGTCGGCGTCAACCTGCTGCGCGAAGGACTCGATCTGCCCGAGGTGTCGCTGGTGGCGATCCTCGACGCCGACAAGGAGGGGTTCCTGCGCAGCGAGACGGCGCTGATCCAGACAATCGGTCGCGCCGCCCGCAACGTCAACGCCGAGGTGATCCTCTACGCCGACAAGGTAACCGACTCGATGGCGCGGGCGATCGCCGAGACGGCGCGGCGGCGCGAGCTGCAGCTGAAGTACAACGAGGAGCACGGCATCACCCCGGAGACGGTGCAGTCGGCGATCGAGACGGGCATCGAGGAGGAGATCGAGGCGCGCAAGCTGACGCGCGAGGCGGCCGGCCAGAAGGCCGACGACGTCGACGTCGAGGAGGTGATCGAGCAGATGCACGAGGAGATGATCAAGGCGGCGAGCGAGCAGCGTTACGAGGACGCCGCTCGCTGCCGTGACGAGATTCGTCGCCTCAAGGGCGAACAGGTCGCGTCGCCGCAGGGCGAGGGAAAGAAGCGTGGTCGGGCGCGGAAGGCGCGATGAGAAAGCCCGAAGCGCAAGCGAGGGATTCTTCATTCCCTCGCTCGCGCTTCGGGCTGTTGTCGAGGTATCCCTCGCTCGCGCTTACTTGATTTCCGCGAAGTGAATGTCCTTGAACGTCGCTTCCATCGACTTGTACCCGGAGTGCAGCTGGAAGGCGATGATCCCCTCATCGGGCATCTTCGGGAACTCCTGGTCCACCGTCGTCTCGCCGTTCACCTTGATCGTCACCCGCTTGCCGACGCAGCGGATCGAGTAGTCGTTGAAGTCCTTCGGCTTGATGACCTTCTGGCTCTCCTTCGACGCCGCCTTCATCATCCCGCCGAACGCCTCGCCGTAGAGGCTGCCCCAGTAGCCGGCGCCGATGTCGCACTGCGGGCCGCCGACGGCGAACCGCTTCGGGTTGATGATCTTGCTGCGGATCTGTACGCCGCTGTTGCCCACGCCGTTCTTCAGCCGCACCTTGAACGACAGCTCGAAGTCCTTGTACTTCTTCTTGCTGCACAGGAAGGTGTTGAACCCCGGATCTTTCGGTGTGTATCCGACCAGCGCGCCGTCCTGGACGCTCCAGTATTCCTTGATCAGCCCCTCCCAGCCGGACAGGTCGGACGGGACGAACGGCCCGCCCTTGTCCTCGCCGCGAACGGCGGTGACGCCGGCGACGGCCAGTACGAACACAGACAGCAGCAAGGTGCGACGCATCGGTGCCTCCAACAGAAAAAGCCCAGCCGGCTGACTATCGCCGGATGGGCTTATCCTGTGGGTTTACCGCCGTCGCGGCAAGCAATTATCGGACCGGAGCCGCCCGTTCGATCGGTACGCCATCCGGCCCGACCATCGGCGCGGTCGGCCGGGCGGCCGCCACCGGCGGCACGGGCGTAGGCGGCGGGGCGGACGGTTTGGCGGCGACCGACGGCGCCGGCGTCGGCTTGGCGACGGCCGGCTTGGGCTTCTGCCGCAGCGTTTCGATCTCGGCCAGCCGCGCGCGCACCGTCGTGAACAGTCCGCCCGCGTCACGCACCGTCGACTCGTGCGCCAGGCACGCCTGATAGTGCTGCTCGGCTTGCCGCAGGTAGACGACTCGGTCCGGGTGACGTCGCGCCAGCGTCAGCAGGTGATCGCCGCAGCGGGCGGCAACACGGGCCAGCGTTGCCTCGTCCGGCTCCTGCTCTTCGAGCGTCGTCGCCAGCTCCGGCAAGCTGTCGGCGTGCGCCGGAGTCACCGCCGGCGGCGGAATCCAGCCGTCGACCGGCGCTTCGTCCGGCAGCAGGATGCGATCCTCGTCCACCGCCGGGCGGACACGGTGAGCGGCGTGCGAATCGCCCGAGACGGCGACCCGAAAGCCGACGCCGATCCCCGTCGCTGCCACCAGCACCACCGCGAACGTGAGTGGTCGCATGACTCACCCCCAATCAGCGCAGCGGCAGGCCGTTGACCAGGGCGTACAGCCAGACGAGCAGGCTGGTGAAGGTGGTGAACAGGATGAACCCGAGTGGACAGAAGCGATCCGTCATGACCCGACCCCTTGCGGCGACACGTCCCGATGCGCAACTATAGGTCACAGATGCCGGTTCTGCCGGCTTTATCGGGATTTCGGGAGGCGAACGGACGGCGGGAAGTTCGAGGGAGGGAGGGCGCGCCTCTCGGGAGAGGACATAACGGTACACCAGACGCGGGATTCTGGTGCCATGCCCACGCTTGCGTGGGCATGCGGCCCTTCGCAGACCGGCCCCGTCGGAGGACGTGTCCTCGCACCACATGCCCACGTAAAACCGTGGGCATGGCACCCAGCGGCCCGCTGGACCGTCACCAGGGATGAGGGCGAACATGCAGGTGGTCGGCGTGATCGATCTGCTCGGCGGGGTGGTGGTCCGTGGCGTTGGCGGCGCGGGCGGGTACCGGCCGATCGTCGGCCGGCCCCGACGCCCGCCTGGCGGTGGCGCGGCGTATCGCGCGGGTTCGGCATCACCGAATGCTACCTCGCCGACCTCGACGCCATCGCCGGCCGCACCCCGGCCGTGACGGTGTACGACGCCCTCGCCGCGACGGCCTGTGGGTCGATGCCGGCGGCGCGGGCGGGGTGCGCTCGCCGCATCGCCGATGCGTGGTGGTCGGGCTGGAGACGGTGGGCGGGCCGGACGTCGTCGCGGCGCTGGCGGAGCGGCTCGGCGAGCGGATGGCGTTCTCGCTCGACCTGCGCGATGGCAGACCGATGGGCGACGTGACCTCCTGGCCGGCGGCGGACGGGCTGGCGATCGCGGTCGAGGCGGTGCGGCGGGGCGTGCGGCGGCTGATCGTCCTCGACCTGGCGCGGGTCGGCGTTGGCACGGGGACGGGGACGGAGGCGCTGTGTGCCGACCTGTCCGCTCCATTCCCGCATCTGCACGTCACCGCCGGCGGCGGAGTGCGGTCGCGCGCGGACCTGGTGCGGCTGCGTGACGCCGGCGTGGCGGCGGTGCTGGTGGCGTCGGCCCTGCACGACGGCGGGCTGAGCCGCGCCGACCTGGCCGACCTATGACGCGGTCCACTCGTAGAACGCCGACTGGCCGATGTTCTCCTCGACCTCGACGCGCAGCACCGCCGGGCGATACTGGTGGTGCTCGGCCAGGGCGGCGAGCAGACGCTGGCCGATGTAGCGGGCGAGCAGCTCGGCGGTGGTGTTCTCGATCGGCAGCAGCACGCAGTCGTCGCGCGGGAACAGCCACTCGCGGTCGCGGTAGCGGACATGAACGCTCCGCTCGCCCGGCTCGACGCGGATGAACGGATTCTGCGTCGGCAGCATCATCCGGTGGTCCAGCTCGTCGGTGATGGCGCGGGTGCGGTTCTTCAGGGCGATGAAGTCGAACACGTAGCGGTTCTCGTCCAGCTCGCCCTCGATCTCCACCGTCGTCCGGTAGTTGTGGCCGTGCAGCCGCTCGCAGCGATCGCCCTCGTAACTGATGAAGTGCCCGCTGCAGAAGACCAGATAGTCCTTGGTGACGCGGACCTTGTAGCGCTCGCTCATGGACGGAACGGCCCCGGTGAGGTGGGGGTGGAGGCAACGCCTGTCATGGTAGTGGCCGCGGCGATGGCGTACAAGGAGCGGTCACTCCAGCCCGATGGCGGCCACCGACGGCAGGACGTGGGTCGGGCGGAACGGAAAGAGGTCGACGTCCTCGGGCCGCGTCACCCCAGACAGCACCAGCACCGTCTCCATGCCGGCTTCCATGCCGGCGATCACGTCGGTGTCCATGCGGTCGCCGACCATGACGGTGCTCTCGGAGTGGGCGCCCAGGTAGTTGAGCGCCCGCCGCATCATCAGCGGATTCGGCTTGCCGACGAAGTACGGCTTCACCCCGGTCGCCTTCTCGATCAGCGCCGCCATCGCTCCGCACGCCGGCACGATGCCGCTCTCCGACGGCCCGGTCGGGTCGGGGTTGGTGGCGATGAAGCGGGCGCCGGCGCGCACCAGCCGGATCGCCTGGGTGATCTGCTCGACGTTGTAGGCATGCGTCTCGCCGAGGACGACGTACTCCGGGTTGGCGCTGGTCATGGTGTAGCCGACCTGGTGCAGCGCGCCGGTCAACCCGGCCTCGCCGATGACGTAGGCAGTGCCCGCGGGCCGCTGCTGGACGAGGAACTGCGCCGTCGCCATCGCCGAGGTGAACAGGTTCTTCTCCGGGATCTGCAGCCCCGAGGTGGACAGCCGGTGCTGCAGGTCGCGCGGGGTGTACAGCGGGTTGTTGGTCAGCACCAGGAACGGCCGCTGCGTCTCGATCAACCGGCTGATGAACTCCTGGGCACCGGGGATCGGCTGACTGCCGCGCACCAGCACCCCATCCATGTCCAGCAGAAATGCCTTGTTCGTCTTCACGACCGCCCTCCGTCCGGTGTTCGTCGTCCGTGCCGTTATTGTCGCACCCATCGCCCGGCTGTCCAGCGCCGCACCGATGATTGGACCCCGTTCGCTGGACACGTCGGGGGTGAACCGTCCCCGGCGGGCGTGCGTAGAACCGGGTAGGCCGAACCGGGGCGCACGGGGGGCGTGGGGGGATGATCCAGGTCGAGGGGCTGACCCGCCGCTTCCGCACCGCCGGCGGCGGCGAGGTGCTGGCGGTCGACGACCTGTCGTTTACCGTCGTCGCCGGCGAGGTGTTCGGACTGCTCGGCCCCAACGGCGCCGGCAAGACCACCACGCTGCGCATGCTCCTCGGCCTGCTGCGGCCGACATCTGGCCGGGCCACGATCGAGGGGTTCTCGTCGGTCGACCGGCCGGACGAGGTGAAGCGGCGGGTCGGGCTGGTGTCGGCGTCGGCCGGGCTGTACCCGCACCTGAGCGTCCGCGAGATGCTGCTGTTCTTCGCCGACCTTTACGCGGTGCCACCCGACCGGGCCGCCGCCGAGCTGCACCGGCTGGCCGAGCGGATCGGCCTGACCGACCTGCTCGACCGCCGCTGCGCCACCCTGTCGACCGGGCAAAAACAGCGCGTGAACCTGGCCCGCGCCCTGATCCACCGGCCGCCAGTGCTGCTGCTCGACGAGCCGACCAGCGGACTGGACGTGCTCGGCAGCCAGGTGGTGGCCGAGTTCGTCGAGCTGCTGCGGCAGGAGGGCAAGGCGGTGATCCTGACCACGCATCGGCTGGACGAGGCGGAGCGGCTGTGCGACCGCTTCGGGCTGCTGCACCGCGGACGGCTGGTGTGTACCGGCACGCTGAGCGAGCTGCGCTCCGCCACCGGATGCGACACCCTGGTCGAGATGTTCATCCGACTGGTGCGGCCGGCGCCGACCATCCGCCTGGACGCCGGAGGGGAACCGTGATGTCCGACCGCCTGACGCGGGCGCGGGCGGCTGCCGCGCGGCTGCTGCGGCTGGCGCGCAAGGAGCTGAACGAGTGCCTGCGCGATCGCCGCACCCTCCTCACCCTGGTGCTGATGCCGGCGCTGCTCTACCCGCTGCTGGCGATGGTGTTTCAGCAGGTGATGCTGCACGGCCGGGTGGAGGCGGACAGACGGATTTACAAGATCGCGTTTGTCTTCCAGAACCGACGCCGAGGGTGTGCTGTGGTGCTGGGAGGCGGGCGCCCGCGGACTGGTGGCGCGGCAGGCAGACGGGACGACGGAGGACGGCCGGCCGGCGCTGCCGGGGCACCTGCCGCCGTTGCCGGAGCTGCAGCCGCTGGTCGTCGCCGACCCGGACGACGCCGTGCGGCAGGGGAAAGCCGACCTGGGCGTGCGCGTGCTGTCGCCGGGCGGCTGGCGCATTCGTCCCGGCGGCGCGGTGCGCGCCGACCTGGAGCTGCTCTATCGCACCGGGTCGACCTACGGTCCGGAGGCGGCGCGCTACCTGGAGCTGCTCACTGCTGATGCGAATAGCCAATTACTCGATCCGCTGGTGCGGCGCATCCGCGCCGACCTGCGCGGCGACCCGGTGCGCGTCCGCACCCGCGAGGTGGCCGACGAATCCGGCAAGCGGACGTCGCTGGTGCCGGTGCTGATCCCGCTCATCCTGATCCTGATGACGATGACCGGCGCCGTCTACCCGGCGATCGATCTGACTGCCGGTGAGCGGGAGCGGAACACGCTGGAGATGCTGATCGCCGCCCCGATCCCGCGACTGAGCGTGCTGCTCGCCAAGTACCTGGCGGTGCTGACGGTGGCGATGCTGACGGCGCTGGTGAACCTGGGCAGCATGGCGTTGACGCTGCGGGTGACGGGGATCGGGCCGGCGGTGTTCGGGCCGACGCTCAGCTGGCTGACGTTCGTGCAGGTGCTGCTGCTGCTGGTCCTGTTCGCGACGTTCTTCTCGGCGGTGGTACTCAGTCTGACCAGCTTCGCGCGGAGCTTCAAGGAGGCGCAGGCCTACCTCGTGCCGCTGATGCTGCTGTCGTTCGCGCCGGGAGTGATGGCGCTCTTGCCGGGGCTGAGCCTGCACGGCCCGCTGGCGGTGGTGCCTCTCGTCAATATCGTGTTACTCGCTCGTGACGTCTTCGAGGGAACGGCGAGCGCACCGCTGGCGGCGCTGGTGGTGGTGGCGACGCTGCTCTACGCGGTGGCGGCGGTGAGCGTGGCGGCGCGGCTGTTCGGGGCGGAGGCGGTGCTGTCGACGGAAGCGGGCAGCTGGGCCGACCTGGTTCGCCGCCCGCGGGCGGCTCGACCAGCGGCCGAGCCGGCGTCGGCGCTGCTGTGCCTGGCGGTGATGTTCCCGGTCTACTTCTACCTCAACCTGACGCTGGCGCAGGTGGCCTCCCTTGATCTGCCAGGCCGGCTGATCGCCGCCGCTGCGGGTCAGCTGGTGCTGTTCGGCCTGCTGCCGATGTTCGCCGCGTGGTGGGGGCGGGTGCGGCTGGCGGGCGGGTTCCGGCTGCATGTTGCGGGATGGCGGCCATTCCTGGCGGCGGGGCTGCTTGGCATCAGCCTGTGGCCGCTGGTCCACGAGCTGATTCTGCTGCAAACCGCGGTCGGCCTGCGGACGTTGCGGCCGGAGCTGGCCGAGCAGATTCGCCAGGCGATGGCCGGCTGGCGGGAGCATTCGCCCCTCCTTCTGGTCGCCGTTCTGGCGGTGTTACCGGCGGTGCTGGAGGAGCTGTTCTTCCGCGGCTACCTGCTGGCGGCGCTGCTCGGCGACGAGAAGCGCCACCCGGGCCGGGCCGTCGTGGTGTCGGCGGCCCTGTTCGCGTTGTTTCACCTGCTGGTGACGGATTCGCTGGCGATCGAGCGGTTCGTGCCGAGCCTGGCGCTGGGACTGGTGCTCGGGCTGCTGGCGGTGCGGAGCGGAAGCGTCCTGCCGGGCATCGTCCTGCACCTGACGCACAATGCGCTGCTCGTCTTGCTGGGCTACTACCAGCCCGAGCTGACCGCCGCCGGCTGGCTGACGCCCGACCAGGATCACTTACCGCTCGTGGTGCTGCTCGCCAGCGCCGCGACCACCGCCGTCGGCCTATGGGTAATCAAGAACTCACCACAGAGGACACAGAGGGACACAGAGGAGAAGACCGGAGAGTGACAAAAAGACTTTTGCTCTCTTTTTGTCTTTCTTTCTGTTCTTTCTTTGTGCTCTTTGTGTCCTTTGTGGTTCCCCTTCTGGGTTACTGGTCGCTGGCGGGGCCGCGGGAGACGTCTTTGAAGATCATGTGGCTGTGGGTGACCAGTTTACCGTCCTCGACGTAG
The DNA here is from genome assembly GCA_046350215.1 of Gemmataceae bacterium. Taxonomy (GTDB): domain Bacteria; phylum Planctomycetota; class Planctomycetia; order Gemmatales; family Gemmataceae; genus JAXMAU01. Next base: position 47,596 of record JAXMAU010000025.1, read on the forward strand.
GTGGCCATCGAGCCGCCCTTGAACGCCTTGAGCACGTCCACCACGATCGCCACCTGCTTCATCGCCGCCTCGAACTGGGCGTTCCCCTTGGCGTCTGCCTCCGGGTCGGGGCCGGCCTTGCGGCTGATGGTGACGCCGGTCACCGCCCACGGGTAGACCAGATCGACCAGCGCCGGCCAGTTCACCGTGCAGACGGCGACCAGCGGCTCCTTGCGGGCGAGCGGGCGGGTCTTCAGGGTGATCGGCGTCGGCGTCATCAGTCGCTCGGCGTGTTTCTTCGACAGCGCCATCACCACCACTCGCTTCGCCACGCCGAGCACCGGCTGCACCTGCTTATCCAGCCCGATCTCCTCCGGCACCGGCCAGAAGTACAGGGTGCCGCCCCTGGCCGCCTCCTCGGTCGCCGGCGGCAGCTTGAAGTTGCGCACCATCTCGCCGTTCGGCGCCACGTCGGCGACCTTGTCCATCAGCTCGTTGAGCGTTTCGCGATACTCCTTCATCGCCTTCACGAACCCCTTCGGGTCGCTGATCCCGCCCAGCAGCGCCAACTCGGGCGCCGGCATCGCCTTGGGCAGTTCGGGAGCCATCTGGTGCCACTTCTTGCTCGTCCACTTGCTGTCGAGCACCAGCCCCAGCCCGCTCTCCTTGATGGAGGGCAGTAACGTCTTACTGGTGATCTCGTCGAACCGCCGTAGCACCGGGAAGATGGCCTTGGTGACCTTCTCGTACTGCTCCTTCATGTTGGCGTCGGCCGAGTCGAGGCCGATCGCTTCAACGTGGCCATAGATCTTCTTCCACACGCGGACCGCTTCGCGCCAGCCGGAGCCGTTCGGCTTGCAGGCGAAGGCGGCAGCGAAGATCGGGTCGCCGCCGAAGTGCTGGTGCAGCTTGCAGTTGACCCCGGCGACCGCCTTCCGCGGCGTGTAGTCGTAGTGGTAGCCCTCGAACCCATCGTTGGTGAGGAATGACACCGACACCTGGGCGCCGGGCGGGACCAGCTCCTTCCTGGCGCGGGCGAACAGCTCGTCGATGTCCTCGGCGATCGCCTTGCGGCGCTCCTCCTTGATCATCTCGGCCTTGTTCAGCGCCTCCTTGGCCAGCTTGGCCAGCCCGTCGAGGTCGGCCCGCGAGGTGGTGATGGCGGCGAGCGAGGCGGCGCTGGTGTAGCCGATGCCGGTCAGCCGCTGATCGGCGAACTTCGCCAGCGGCGCCAGCTCCGGCCGGTCGGCCAGCGACTTGCCGCTACCGAGCTTGGCCAGCTCCTTCGCCGAGCTGGTCAGCCCGAACAGCAGGTAGTTGCCTTGCACGCCGAGGCTGATGGTGAGCGTCATCTTCTTGGCGTGGGCGATCAGCTCCTCGTACTCTTCCTTCTTGACTTCCAGATCCTTGAAGTTGATGTCGTCCCACGGGATCAGGCTGCCGTCGAGGTCGAGCGTCAGGTAGCTGGTGCTGCCGACCTTGGTTCGCTTGAACCGGCCCTTGGCCTGCTCCACATTCTCGGCCAGCCCCTCGAGCAGCGTTTCGAGGCGCTTCAGCTGATTCTCGGCCTGCTCACTGCCCTTGAGCCGGAAGCCGAACACCAGCGCTGGGATCTTCAGCTTGCTGCGGTTTTCCTGTAAATAGCGGAGCATGCCGCGCGCCTGCCCCTTGTTCGGGTTTTCGCCGGCCAGCATCGCCTGAAACATGCCGGTCTGCCCGGCGCTGTTCATCCCGTTGAGCACCTTGATCTGGTCGAGCCAGTCGGCGCCGAGGTAGACGAACACCTCGTCGGAGACGGCCTGGGTGAGCACCGCGAGCAGCTCCTTGTTCTCCTTCGCCTGCCGCCACTTGCGGAACATGGCGAGCGGACCGCTCTCCTTGCCCTCACCGAGATTGTCCATCGCCTTTTTGTACGCCTCCTTGACGGCCGGCAGGTCGCGGAGCGTCCGGTAGGCGTTGCTCTTGTAGAACAGCTCGACCTGTTCGCGGTTGCGGAGCAGGGCGACGAACCCGGCGGCGTCGGCCGGGACGAGGGACAGGCCGGTCTGCGGCTTGTCGGTTTCGGCGCCGGCCACGGCGGCGGACGCCAGCAGCACCAGCCCCGCCATCAGCCCACCGAGCCACCGACGGGGCGCGGCCGCACACGTTGGAGATGCCATCAGCTTCCTCTCATTCTCGCACTGGGTCGGAGGAGCGAACCAATTCAGGCTCCACGGAGTTCGGGCATTCTAGGCTGCCCGCGCAGGGCCGACAAGCGGAACGCCGGGTGGCACGCTCGGAGCGCAGCGACGGGCGTGGATGGGTGTCAGGTGGACTCGCACTCACGCCCTTCGCCGAGCCTCAGGGCGTGCCACCCAGAAAGACGCCCTTGGACGCTGGTTCTGGGTGGCACGCTCGGAGCGCTAGCGACGGGCGTGGAAGCGTATCAGGCTCATCCAACGCTCACGCCCTTCGCAGAGCCTCAGGGCGTGCCACCCAGAACGACACACACGCGAGCGTGGGCATGGCACCCAGAGGCCCCCAAATGCCTCTCAAAAGGAGACGATGGGTGACGTGAGGGCGGCCGCCCATCCCCGGTCACAGGTCGGCCAGGTCGAATACCACCACGGTGCCGTCGGCCGAGCCGGCGGCGGCGGTCATCCCGTCCGGGGCGACGGCCAGGCACGTCACCCAGCGGCGGTGCCAGCGGAACGTCTCCAGTGTGCGCCCGGTGGCCACGTCCCACACGCGCACCGTCTCGTCGGCGCTGCCGGACACCAGCAGCCGGCCGGTCGGCGTGAACCCCAGCCCGTACACCGTCCAGTCATGCCCGGCCAGGGTGCCGGCCGGCTGCGGCGGATCGGTCGTCCCGGCGGACAGACGAAACAGGCGGATCGCGCCGCTGGCGTCGCCGGCCGCCAGCAGGACGCTCGCCGCCGCCAGCGCGAACACGCCGACGGTCCCGGCCACCTGCGCCGGACGCGCCGACCCCGTGAACAGCCCGATGTTCCCACGGAAGTCGGCGAACGCCAGCCGCGACGGCGCGCCGCAGGTCGCCAGGCAAGTAATCGGATACTCGGACGTGCGACGGCCGTCGGTCGTCCCCAGCGTCGGGGAGTGGAACTGTACCGTCCGGTCCCAGCCGGCGCTGACCAGCAGGCCACCCGCCGGCCAGGCCAGCGCCTTGACCCCGCCGGGGTGAGGGGTCTTGCGGGTCGCCAGCTCGTCACTGTCGGGCCGCCACAGCGTCAGGTCGCCCGAGCCGAAGCCGGCGGCCACCGCGCCGCTGCTGGGATGAAACGCCACCGCCTCAACGGTGCCGTGGTCGGCCGGGAAGCGCGCCACCTCGTCGCCGGCGGGGACGGTCCACAGCCGCAGCTGATGCTCCTCGTCGCCGGTGGCGAGCAGCCGGCCGTCGGGCGAGTAGGCGACGCAGCGCACCGGCTGACTGGATACCTGAATCGTTCGCACGGTGCGTCCTTTCACTCCGCCTCGTCCGGCGGCGGCTGGATGTCGAACTCGTCGCTCATGTCGACCATCTCCCCGTAGGCGTCGGCGTACTCGTCCTCCTTGCCGGGGATCGGGCGGATGTGCCGGCCGGTCACGTCGATGTAGGCCGACTCCCACGAGGCACACTCGGTCAGCTCGACCGGCTGCAGATGCGGCGTGTCGGTGAACCGCACGGCGTCCAGTCGAAACTGACCGACCAGACGGCGGACGTCGGGCGGCAGCTGGTCGACGTGGATCGGCCGGCCCGGCACCGCCTCGCGGCCATACGGGCCGGAGATCCAGTTGTCGGTCAGGTGCTCGTAGACGAAGAAGCCGCGGCCGGCCATCCCGGCGGGGTCGTCCTCGTCGGCGTAGAAGTTCCAGCTGCCGAGGCATTCGGGCAGCGCCTGCAGCTCGGCCAGGCGGGCGTCGGTGAGGCCGGTGAACAGCACGCCCTTGCCGCGCGTCATCGCCACCTCGACCGCCGTCCCGCGGGCGACCTCATCGCGGACCGGGTCGAGCGTGGTCAGCGCCATCAGCACGTTTCCGCCCGCCCACGCCTGCGGCTTGTGCGGCCGCGGCGACGGCCGGCGGCGACCGTCGACATCGTGGAGCAGCGTGCCGGGCGGCAGCAGCTCACGGAGCCGCGCCTCGGTCTGGTACGCCTCGTCGCCGGCATACGCCTCCAGCGGTACGGCGCCGGCCTCGCCGGTGCGGAACACGGCGACGTGCCCGTCGGCGTCGACCGCGAACCAGACGGTGTCCATCGAGTGTGCGGCCGGGTAGTCGGCGTCCATCGCAGTCTCCAGTAGGGGGTTACTCAGTCGGTCCGTCGAACACGAATCCGCGGGCGGCTTCGGCGTTCTCGTGGCGAAACCTGTGGACGAAGGCGGCAAAGGCGCCCTCCTTCCCCGGCACCGGACGCACGGTCACCCCGTCGGCGCACAGGTAGGCGACGATGTCGCTGTACCAGTAGATACAGCGGACGTACTCGTTCGGCTGAAGGAAGTCGGCAGCGGCGAAGTCGACCTGATCGAAGACGACGCGGCGGCACTGCTCTCGCAGGTCCGGCCGCAGCTGGTCGACGTGGATCGGCCGCGGCGGCACCATCTGCCGGGCGTACCGGCCGATCGGGTGATAACTCTCCTCCGCGAAATCGTAGTAGTACACCCCGACTGTCTGCGCCAGCTCCTCACCCCAGAGGAAGTCGGCGGCGGCCGGCTGGGACAGGCCGAGCAGGTCGTCCTGCAGGTCGTTCCCGGTTTGCTCTGGCAGGTGGCCGTTCTCGCCGGTGGTAAACATCGCCACCTGCCCCTTCGCGTCGACCGCGAACCAGGTGGTGTCCATCGAATGCGCGGCCGGGTAGTCGGTGGCCATCACGTTCCTCCGCAGAAGGTCAGCCCCAGCCCGTCCAGCGGCTCGCACCAGCCCGGCGTGCGTCGGCTCGTCAAGCGGCCGCCGTTCGGCGGTGTACGAGCACCACGCCACCCGCCGGTCCCAGCCGATCGACACGAAACGCGGACTCTTGCCGCACGCCGCCAGGCACGACGTCGACTGAAACGGCCCGCCGCCGGCGACCCGCGCCACTTGCTCCGGCGTCGGCGTGTCCTGGCCGCGCATCGGCAGGTAGACGATGCGGTCGTTGCCGATCCCGGCGTCGCGCACCTGCCGCGCCGCCGCCTCCGCGTCCGCCAGCCGGCTCCGCATTACCAGCAGGTTGACGCCGCTCTTGATCCCGCGCTCCTCCAGCTGCTTCACCTGCCGGATCACCCGCTCGACCTCCGGCCGGTGACCGGGGAAGTGGATCGAGACGTGAACCTTGTCCGGCCGCGCCGCGACCAACCGCTCGAACGTCTCGCCTTCAAAAAGTAATCCATTACTGGTAATTGACCGAAACAGCACGCCGTCAAGCTGTCGCAGTACGTCGAACAGGCCGGCGAACTGCAGCGGTTCACCGCCGCCGAACGACACCGCCTTGGTCCCGTGCGCCGCACAGTCGCGGACGAATGACACCAGCGCGTCGACCGTCCACACGGTGTCGCCGCCGCCGTGGCTGCCGTTGTAGCAGAACCAGCACGCCTTGCCGCAGCGGTTAGTCAGCTCGATCGAGAGGCGTTCCACGATGACGGCTCGCTCCTTGGCTCGCTCCGCTCGCAGTAGTCAGTAGTCAGTAGCCAGTAGTCAGTAGAGCAGACCGGCAGGCGTGCGGCAACCGGCTGGCCAGGACAGCACACGAGCGCTGGGAGCGCCGGTTGCGCTGGCGAGGCACTGTTGTGGCAAAGTCGCACTGTTGTGGCTGTTGTGGCAAGGTCTCCTGACCTTGCCACTCCGGATGACCGCAGGTCTCCTCCGGAGTAGTGCGGGAGACCTTCGGTCCCGCCCCGTGACCCGGTCAGGAGACCGGGCCACAACAACACGGCAACCGGCTCGCCAGCAGCAAGACCGTCACGCGCCGTACAGGGTTCGCCCGCCGTCGACCGGCAAGGCGACGCCGGTGATGAAGTCGTTGTCGATCAGCGCCAGGACCGCCAGGGCGACGTGCTGCGGGGTGCCCTCGCGCTTGACCAGCGTGGCGGCGATGGCGGCGCGACGCTCGGCGTCGGGCAGGTCCGGCGGCAGCATCACCGGGCCGGGCAGCACCGCGTTCACCCGCACGTTCGGGTTGCGCGCCGCCAGCTCGACCGCGAACGCCCGCGTCAGCGCCGTCACTGCGCCCTTCGACGGAAAGTAGGCGGCGTAGTCGCGGTACGGCCGTACCTCCGCCCAGTCGCCCAGGTTGACGATGCAGCCGCCCGCCGGCTGCCGCACCATCACCAGCCCGGCGTGCTGGCAGGTCAGGAATGTGCCCAGCGCGTTGGCGTCGAAGTGGGCGCGGACGTCGGCTGCCCGCACCTGCTCCAGCGGCTTCCGCTCCCAGATCGCCGCCGCGTTCACCAGCACGTCGATGCGCCCGTAGGCGTCCATCGTCCGCTCGACGAGTGCCCGCACCTGCGTCTCGTCGCCCAGGTCGGCCGGGAACGCCGCCGCCTCGACGCCGCGCGCCCGGTACGCGACGACCGCCTGCTCCGCCTCCGTCGCCGATGTGCGGTAGTGCAGCGCCAGCCGATAGCCGCGGTCGGCCAGTGCGTCGGCGATGGTCCGGCCGACCCGCCGCTTGCCGCTCCCCGTCACCAGCGCCACCGGCTTCTCACTCATCGCCGCCTCTCCCGGTTGTGCGGCGGACCGTCCGACGGTTGCTCTTCGGGCGACCTGTTCCGCCGATTCATTCCTATTCGTGATGCGCGGTTCAAACGACGAAATCCGCGTGACGAATCCAACAGTAGCGGTGCCGTGCGCATACCGGAGGGTGACGCGGGCGATTTTCGCCCTCCGCTTGACGCCTGTCGGGCAGGGCAGGACAATCACCGCTGGCATTCGCCGATCCGACCCGACTCCGGGAGCCACGTCATGGGACAGAGCGACGCCCGTTCGATCGAGCAGTTCCGCGGCCGGTTGGGCCTGGTTTACCTGACGAAATACACGCTGACCGCGCTGGCGGCCTGGGCGTTTCTGTATGGCACGGCGGTGCTGGCGCTGCGGGGCGGGCTGGGGCTGTCGCGCGCCGATGTGCTGTGGGGGCTGCTGTCGCTGCCGGCCGCCGTCGTGCCGGCCGCCCTGCTCGCCCGTCGCCGGCTGCCGTCGGCCGCTGCCGTCCGCGCCGTCCTCGATCGCCACGGTCGCTGTGGCGGGCTGCTCATGGCTGGCGAGGAACAGCCGCTCGGCGCCTGGGCGGATGAGCTGCCGGCCATCCGCATGCCGGAGGTGCGGTGGCGATCGGCGCCGAGCTGGGCGCTGCTCGCCGGCGGACTGGCGTTCGTTGCCCTGGCGTTCCTGGTGCCGCAGGGGTTCGCCGACCTCGGGCCGGGCAGGCTCGACGTCGAGCGCGAGACTGACAAGCTGGCCCGCCAGCTGGAGGTGCTGGAGAAGGAGAAGGTGCTCGAACCGAAGCGCGCCGAGGAGCTGAAGGAGCAACTAGAGCGGGTGCGCAAGGAGGCGAAGGGCGGCGATCCGGGCAAGACGCTCGAATCGCTCGACCATTTGCAGGAGCTGGTCACCAAGGCGGCGCAGGAGGCGAGCGAGTCGGCCGCCCGCAAGAACGAAAAGCTCGGCCAGGCGGAGGCGATGAGCGAGGCGGTCGAGCGGCTGGCGCGCAAACGCAATAAACTCGACGCCGGCGGACTGACCGAGGCGATGCAGCAGCTGGCGCGGCTGACGCGCAAGGCCGCCGACGAGAAGGAGCTGCTCGACAGCGGCCTCGACCCTGAAACGCTCGACGCGCTCAAGGACGCCGCCAGCCTCAGTCCCGAACAGCTGAAGAAGCTGGCCGAGGCGCTCAGGGAGTGCAAGGGCACGACGGGGAAGAAGGTCGGCAAGCTGGTCAAGGCGCGGCTGGTCGATGCGTCCGAGCTGGAGAAGTGCGACAAGGCCGGCAAGTGCGACTGCGAGGGGCTGGCGGCGCTGCTCAAGGAGGGCGGCTGCAAGAGCGGGCTGTGCGACGCGATCGCGACGTGCCAGATGCCCGGCCGCGGCGGCATCTCCCGCGGCCCCGGTCCGGCCAAGCTGACGTTCGGCGACGAGACGTCCGAGGCCGGCGCCAGGTTCAAGGAGCTGGAGCTGCCGCCGGCGGCGCTGCAGTCGCTCAAGGACTCGCAGCTGGCCGGCATCAGCACCGGCGACCCGACGCAGAAGGCGGCGAAGGGCGGGCCGGCCGGCTCGGGCGCGCTGGACACGGCGACGGCCGGCGGCGGGTCGGCCAACACCCAGCCGGTGCTGCCGCGCCACCGCCGCGCCGTCGAGCGCTACTTCGATCGCGCCACCAACAAGTAACCTCTTACTCATCTCGTGCCGGGGAAAGGAACCCGATGTCCACGGAACCGACCGGCGGGCCGCTGCTCCGCCCGGAGGAGCTGCGCCCCGCCGCCGAGCTGGCCGGCCGGGTGCTCGACCAGCTCGACCGCATGCTCCTCGGCCGGCCGGCGCTGCACCGGCTGGTGCTGACCGCCGTCCTCAGCCGCGGCCACCTGCTGCTGGAGGGCGTCCCCGGCGTCGGTAAGACGGCGCTGGTGAAAGCGCTGGGCGAGCTGCTCTGCCTCGATTTCAAGCGCGTGCAGTTCACTCCCGACCTGATGCCGTCGGACATCCTCGGCACGCACATCCTGCAAGAAGCGGCCGGCGGTGGGCGGGAGATGGTGTTCCGTCCCGGTCCGGTGTTCACGCACATCCTGCTCGCCGACGAGATCAACCGCGCCTCGCCCAAGACGCAGTCGGCGCTGCTCGAAGCGATGCAGGAACGCAGCGTGACCCTGCTCGGCACCACGCGCGAGCTGCCCGAGCCGTTCTTCGTGCTGGCGTCGCAAAACCCGATCGAGCTGGAAGGGACGTATCCGCTGCCCGAGGCGCAACTCGATCGCTTCCTGTTCAAGCTGATCGTCCCGCCGGCCGACGCCGACACGCTCGATCGCATCATCTCCACCCGGCGCCACGGCACCCCGCCGGCGGCCAGCTGGCGGCTCCACGCCGACGAGCTGCGCACCCTGTTCGCCACCGTCGACCGCGTCTTCCTGCCGCGTCCGGTGTCGCGCTACATCGCCCGCCTGGTGGCCGCCACGCACGCCGCCGGCGGTGAGGCGCCCGACGTGGTGCGGACCTACGTCACGCACGGCGCCTCGCCCCGCGCCGCCATCGCCCTGGCCGAAGCGGCCCGCGCCGTCGCCTTTCTCGCCGGCCGGCCGACGGTCGGCTTCGAGGACGTGCAGCAGGTGGCGGCCCCGGTCCTCAACCACCGGCTGATCCTGAACTACAAGGCGCGGCTCGACCAGGTGACGACGCTGACCGTGGTCGACGAGCTGGCCCGGCGGCTCGACCCGGCCGGGCTGGCGCTGCCCGCCGACATGGCCCTCGCGGAGCGCACCGATGGCTGATTCTCGCCGGCTCCTGCTGCCCGCGCTGGCCGTCGCCCTGCTCGTCGCGTCGCCGTCGCCCTCCGCCGCCGCGCCGGTCGTCTACGGCGACGTCGAGGTCGGCCTGGAGTCTGAGCCGCGCGGCCAGCCGATGCACGGCTACACCGAGTATCGCATCTGGGTCCGCAACCGCTCGACCGAGCGCAGCCGGCAGGTGACGCTGGAACTGCCGGCGCGCGGCATTGGCGGCGCCGGCCTCCGCTCGATCAGCCGCACCGTCGAGGTCGGCCCCGGAAGCATCGTCGTCGCCTCGCTGCTCCAGCCGAGCGCCCCGCCGGTAAACGGCAACGGCGTCATCGTCTCCCTCGACGGCCGGCGGCAGGACGACCCGCTGCCGCTCACCCCGGCGTCCGGGCGGGCAGGCGGTTTTTACACCGGCCGGCCCCCCACCTACCACGCCGTCCCGGCAACCGTCTACCCTGGCGGCGGCGGGCCGGAGACGCTGGTGTTGCTCAGTCAGCGGGTGGACGAGCGGCTGTACGCGGTGCCCGCGCCGGGCGCCGCCCCGGCGGCCGGACCGGGGGCGATGTTACCGGGGATGCCGGGCGGCGGGGGCATGCCCGGCGGGGCGCCGATGGCGATCAACGCGCAAACCGTCCGCGCCGACGTCGGCGTGTCCACCTGGTCGGACCGCTGGCTGGCCTACACTCGCTACGACGGCGTCACCCTCACGCGCGAGGACCTCGAGGAGCTGGAGCGCGGCGCGCAGACCAGCCAGGCGATCCGGCAAGCGATCTGGCAGTACGTCGAGGCCGGCGGCACCCTGGTCGTCCTCGGTCCCGGCAACGTGAAGCTGCCGCCAGCTTACGACCGCACGCCGCAGGAGGCGGACGGACTGCGGAGTTACGATGTCGGTTTTGGCGTCGTCATCGTCACTCCTGACCGCGACTCGGCGAAGTGGGACGTCGGCCGGTGGGGGCAGTTCAGCCGGGCGTTCTCGCAGACGGCTGGCCCGTGGCGCGGCAGCGGCGGCGGGATGGTGCAGAACAACGAGGCGTTCCCGGTGGTGGACGGGTTCGGCATGCCGATCCGCGGGCTGTTCCTGCTGATGATCGTGTTCGCCATCGTCATCGGGCCGGTGAACCTGGTCGTCCTCACGCGCCGGAAGCGGCGGATCTGGCTGCTGTGGACGGTGCCGGCGCTGTCGCTGCTGTTCTGCGCCGCGGTGTTCGGCTACATGCTCGTCGCTGAGGGGTGGACGGGACACGCGCGGGTGGCCGGGCTGACGTTGCTCGACGAGAACGGCAAAAGGGCGACCACGCTCGGCAAGGCGGCGTTCTACAGCCCGATGACGCCCGGCGACGGCCTGCACTTCGCCGAGGAGACGGAGGTCCACATCCCCGGCGAGGAGCACCCGGCGTTCACCAGCGGCTGCAGCATCCACTGGAGCGGCGAGCAGCACCTGACCCGCGGCTGGGTGACCGCCCGCGTGCCGGCGCACTTCCTGGTCCGCAAGTCGCAGCCGCTCCGCCGCGAGCGGCTGACGGTGCAGCCGGAGGCGGACGGCGGGCTGAGCGTGACCAACGCGCTGGGGACAGACGTCCGCGAGCTGACGGTGGCCGACGCGAAGGGGCGGCTCTACCGCGGCGGGCCGATCGCCGCCGGGGCGCGGGCGACGCTGACGCCGGACCGCGCCGTCGCCGTCGGCGGCTGGCGGCCGCAGCACCTGCGTAACCTGTACACCAACTCCGACTGGCCGCGCGCGGTCGACGAGGCGGCGCGCCACCCGGAACAGGTGCTCGGCCCGAACAGTTACCTGGCGGTGGTCGAGAGCAGCCCGTTTCTGGAGCAGCCGCTGGGCGGCGCCCGCGTGCGGCCGGCGACGTCCGCCGTCCTCGGCCTGCTGCCCGTCCCCCGCTGACCGCCCGAGGTGCCCGCGATCATGATGGTGCAGATCTCCAATCTTCGCAAACACTACGGCCTGACCCGGGCGGTGAACGACATCTCGTTCGCCTTCACCACCGGGCAGATCTTCGGCTTCGTCGGCCCCAACGGCGCCGGCAAGAGCACCACCATGCGCGTGCTGGCGGCGCTGGAGGAGCCGACCGGCGGCGACTGTTACATCGACGGCGTGTCGGTGGTCGAATACCCGGACAAGGCGCACCACCTGGTCGGCTACGTGCCCGATCAGCTGCCCGATCACCGTGATATCTCGGTTCATGAGTACCTCGACTTCTTCGCTCGCGCCTACGGCCTGCGCGGCGACCGCCGCCGGCGCGTCGTCGACGAGATCGAGGAGTTCACCAACCTGCAGGGCATCCGCGACAAGCACATCAACGCGCTGTCGAAGGGGATGAAGAACCGGGTGAGCGTGGCCCGCGCGCTGGTCCACGATCCGCCGGTGCTCATCATGGACGAGCCGGCCAGCGGACTCGACCCGCGGGCGCGGATCGAGCTGCGCGAGCTGCTCAAGGTGCTCGCCACCCAGGGCAAGGCGATCCTGATCAGCTCGCACATTTTGACTGAGCTTTCCGAGATCTGTAATGGCGCCGTTTTCATCGAGCGCGGCAAGATCCTCCGCGCCGGCACGCTCGACCAGCTGCTGCGCGCTGACGTGCCGCACCGCACCCTGGTGATCCGCCCGCTCGACCGGCTGGCCGAGATGCACCGGCACCTGCTGGTGCAGCCGACCGTCGAGGCGGTGCGGGCGACCGACCAGACGCTGGAGGTCGACGCCGCCACCGACGACGCCGGCGCCTGCCAGCTGCTCGCCGACCTGCTCGCCGCCGGCTTCCGGGTACTCGAGTTCCACCAGCAGCGGACCGGGCTGGAGCAGATCTTCATGACCGTCACCCGGGGGGAAGTGCAATGACCCTGTCCGCCGTCCTCGACCGGCTCGACGACCGGCTCAACCCGATCGTGGTGAAGGAGCTGCGGCAGGCGGTGCAGAGCCGCATGGTGGTCGGCATTCTGCTGCTGTTCCTCGGCCTGCAGACGTTCCTGCTCGGCTTCTTCCTGATGACGCGCGACGCCCGCGCCTCGGCGTCCGGGGCGATCGACTGGACGGCCGGCGTCGACGCCTTCCGCATCCAGCAGGTGATCCTGCTGTGGACCACCATGATCCTGGTGCCGGCCTACGCTGCCATCCGGCTGGGCGGCGAGCGCGCCGACCACAACGTCGACCTGATGTTCATCTCGACGCTGCGGCCCAAGTCGATCGTGTGGGGCAAGTTCTTCGCCAACGTGGTGTTCGGGCTGCTGATCTTCAGCGCCTGCGCGCCGTTCATGGCGTTCACCTACCTGCTTCGCGGCATCGACATGGCGACCATCCTGGTGGTGTTCGGCATCGACCTGCTGTGCATGCTGTTCGGGGTGATGCTGGCGCTGCTGCTGGCAGCGCTGCCGGGCAACCGCGGCTTCAAGGCGTTCCTGTTCTTCGTCGGCTTCGTCAACCTGGTGTGGATCTGCTCCTTGATGACCGGGATGACGCTAATGATCCCCGGGACGGATTTCCTGAACATGCCCTGGGAGGCGTTGGCGGCGGCGGCGGTGACGGTGGCCGCGGTGCTGGCGAGCATCGGCCTGATGGCGTTCTATGCCATCGCCATCATCAGTCCGCCGGCGTCGAACCGGGTGCTGCCGCTGCGGGTCTACCTGTTCGCCACCTGGCTGGGGCTGTCGGTCGGCGGTCGGCCTGCTGGCGCTTGGAAGGGGCCGAGGAAGTGGCGGTGTCCGCCTACCTGATGACCGTCTGCCCGGTGTTGCAGCTGCAGTTCATCATCAGCATCTGCGAGCGGGACGAGTGGGGACCGCGCGTGCGGCGGACGATCCCGCGCGCGGGCTGCCGCGGTTGCTGGCGTGGCTGTTCTACACCGGGGCGGCGGGCGGGGTGACGTTCACCCTGCTGCTGCTGGTCGCCACCCTGGGCGGATCGGCGGCGGCGCTGATCGACCACCTGGCGACCGGCGGGCCGATGCGGCCGGAACGCACGTTCGCGTACAACACCCTGCGCGGGGAGCTGTACCTCACCCTGTATGTGGTGTGCTACGGTCTGTCCGCGGATGTTCGTCCGTAACACATTACTCGGTCGCCAGGTGAAGGCGGGGATGACCTGGCTGGTGGCTGCTGCTGCTGATGGGCCTGGGCAGCTCGGTGCCGTATGTGATCGCCTATGTGCTGTTCCCCGAGCATGGTGCGCTACGGCGGTGAGATCCACTGGTGGACGCTGCCGAACCCGTTCATGTCGTTCCTGAATCTCGGGGCGGACGCCATCTACGGCGCGGGCGACGACTACACGATCACCCTCACGGTGTTCCTGGGGGTGTGGGCGGCGGCGGGCTGGCCTGGCGTGTTTTCCGTGGTATCGCGCCAGCTGCGGCGGTTTCGACCGGTGGGCGCGGCGAGAGCGCGAGTTGGCAGTGGTGGCAGTGGTCGAGCCGGCGGCGACGGCGGCGGTGGAGGCGAGCTGACCGATGCACGCGGCGCTGCGGCCGTATCTGGGTGAGGGCGAACGCGCGGCGGCCTGCTACGCTGGGAGTGCCGGCGACGCCGGTCGGGTGGACCGGGACGACCGTCGGCCATCGCCGGCGCGCCGCTCGACTTCAAGCTGACCATCGCGCCTACGAGCCGGGCGACGACCTGGCGCCACATCGACTGGAACGCCTACGCCCGCACCGACCAGCTGACCGTCAAGCTGTACCGCGAGGAGGTGACGCCGCACCTGGACGTGGTCGTCGACGCCTCGCGGTCGATGGACCTCGAAGGCAGCCGCAAGGCCGCCGCCGCCGTCGCGCTGGCCGCCTTCTTCGCCACCGCCGGGGCGCGGGCCGGCTACTCGCACGCGCTGTGGCAACTGGCCGACGCCTGCCGGCCGGTGCTCGCCGGCAACCGCCCGCCGGCGCTGTGGGACGGGCTGGCGTTCGACCACCGCGGCGGGCCGGTGGCGGGGCTGCCGCCGTGGCGGCCGCGCGGCACGCGCGTGCTGATCAGCGACCTGTTCTGGCTGGGCGAACCGCTGGCGCTGGTGCGCCCGTTCGCCGAGCGCGCGGCCGCCGCGGTGGTGGTGCAGCTGCTCGCCGCCGCCGACGTCGACCCGCCGGAGGGCGAGTCGGTGCGGCTGGTCGACGCCGAGACCGACGAGGTCCGCGAGATCCACGTCGACGCCCTGGTGGCACGCCAGTATCGCGACGCCCTGGCCCGCCACCAGGACAGCTGGAGCCGTGCCTGCCGGCAGTGCGGGGCGGTGTTCGTCACCGTCGTCGCCGAAACGTTGCTGGCCGGCTGGGACCTCGCCCCGCTGGTGGCGGCCGGTGCCGCGCATCGCGTAATCCCTTACTCACTCGACGCGATGGTGTCGATGTCTCCGCTGTTCCTCTATCCGCTGGCGTTCGTCGGACTGGTGGGCGTGCCGGCGCTGCTGGCCATCTACCTGTTCCGCAACCGCTTCCGCCGGCGGCCGGTGTCGAGCCTGATGCTGTGGCCGGCGGTGCGCGAGAGCCGGGCGGGCGGGCGGCGGCTGCGGGCCGTGCAGACGCCGCTGCTGTTCCTGCTGGAATTGCTGGCGATCCTGCTGCTGGTGCTGGCGGCGAGCGAGCCACACCTGCGGCTGCGGACCAGCAGCCGGCCGCTGGTGGTGGTGCTGGACGACTCGTACTCGATGCAGGCTGGCGGCGAGCGGTCGGCCCGCACGCGGGCGGCGGAGGCGTTCCAGAGCCAGGTCCGCAGCCAGCCACCTTACTCGATCCCGCTTTGTTCTCGCTGGCGAGCGAGCGGCGGTACTGGGCGACCCGGTGCGATCGGCGGCCGAGGCGGCGACGCTGCTGGACGGGTGGAAATGCCGCGCGCACCGCCCGGCTGGACGACGCGGTGACACTGGCCGCCGAGCTGGGCGGCGAGCTGGGGCAAGTGCTGGTGCTGACCGATCACGCTCCGCCGGTGCCGCTGCCGGAGCCGCGGCCGGGTGCAGTGGTGGGCGTTTGGCAAGGCAGCGGGACAACGTCGCCTTCGTCAACGCGCGCGCACCGACCGCGACGGCCTGGATCGCTGCCTGCTGGAGATCGCCAATCTCGCCAACGAGGCGCGGCAGGTGAGGGTCACGCTGGCACCGCTGGGCGGCGGCGATCCGTTGCGGCGGAGCGTGCTCGACCTCGGGCCAGACGAGACGGGGCGGCTGATCCTGCAGTTCCCCGACGGCACCCGGCGGTCGAGGGCGCGGATCGACGGCGGGGCACTGCCGCTCGACGGCCGGGTGGTGCTGCTGCCGGCGCCGGCTCGCGCCGTGCGCGCGTGGACGTGCGCGCGGCGACGGCCGGCCGCGGCCGCTGATCGACCGGGCCGTCCGCGCGGTGCGGCAGGCGCGGCTCACCAGCGTCGCCCCTGACCTGGTGATCCGCGACAGCGACGACCCGGCCGACCCCGGCTCCGTCTGGACGGTGCAGCCTGATCGCCGAGAAGGACGCCACCGCCTACAGCGGGCCGTTCGTCCTCGACCGCCGCACCCGCTCGCCGAGGGGCTGTCGCTGCGGAGCGTGATCTGGGGAGCGGGCAAGGCGCCGACGCTGGACGGCGGGCCGCTGCTGATGGCCGGCAACGTGCCGCTGATCGCCGACAGCGAGACGCCGATCGCCGGCGGCGGCAGCCGGCACGACCTGCGCATTGGCCGCTCGAGCCTGTCCACCGTGCAGGACTCGCCCGACTGGCCGATCCTGTTCTACAACATCGTGCAATGGCGGAGTAATGCCCTTACCCGGTTTGAGCCGCAGCAACGTCCGGCTCGGCGAGCAGGTGACGCTGGTGCTGCCGGAGCACCGCGAAAGCGTCGGCGCGGCCGCCTGGACGCGTGGGGAAGGTGGCGGTCAGGGCCGACAGGTCAGCCTGACCGGCGACACCGTCGGGCTGGTCGAGGTGAAGGCGGACGAGACGACCTATCGCTTCGCGGTGAACGCGGTCGAACCGCGACGAGTCGGACCTGCGCGGTTGCGGCGAGGGCCGGTGGGGCGACTGGCTGGACGACACCACGCTCAATCTGGACTATCGCGGCGTGTCATGGGCGCTGCTGCTGGGGCTGCTGGCGGTGGCGGTGGTTCACCTGCTGGTGATGGCGCGACGCCGCGGGCGGCCGACGTCGGGACGGTGGGAGGGATGAGGATCATGACGCTGCTCGCTCCCTCTGGCTGCTGCTGCTGGTGCCGCTCGGGCTGTCGCTGGTGGTGTGGCGGCCGCCGACGCGGTTGTCTGCTGGCGGTGCGGGCGGTATCGCTGCTGCTGACGGTGCTGGCGGCCTGGCGGGGTGGCGGTGCAAGGCCTGCCGAGCCGGGCCGGCACGGTGGTGGTGGTGGCCGATCGCAGCCTGTCGATGCCGCCGGGCAGTCCGCAGCGCAGAAGGAGGCGGTCGAGCTGGTCCGCGCGGCGATGGGAGGAGACGACCGGCTGGCGGTGGTGTCGTTCGGTCAGGAGGTGGCGGTCGAGCATGCGCCGGGCACCGCTCCATTTGGCGGGTTCACTCACCAGGTCGGCGGCAACGCCTCGAACCTGGCCGAGGCGATCGAGACGGGGCTGTCGCTGGTGCCGCGCGCGCGCCCGGCCGGTTGCTGCTGCTGACCGACGGCAAGTGGACCGGCCGCGACCCGCTGCCGCAGGCGGCGACGGCGCTGACCCGCGATATTGGGATCGACTATCGGGCGCTGGAGCGGCCGAGTGCCGGCGACCTGGCGGTGGCGCGCGTCGACGTGCCGAGCCTGGTGTCGGCCGGTGAGTCGTTCCTGCTCACCGGCTGGGTGTTCGCGCCCGACGGGCGCGGACGGTGTCGTATGTCCTGCGCGGGCGACCAGGTGATCGCCCAGGGAGAGAAGGCGCTGACGTCGGGGCTGAACCGGCTGACGTTCCGCGACCGGGCGACGCAGCCGGGCAACCAGGGCTACACGCTGGCAGTGTTCCCGGTGGCGGAGGCGGGCCGGCCGGTGGACGTCGACCCAGTGCCGGAGAACAACACCGCGCGCTTCCTGGTGGGAGTGAGCGGACCACGGCCAATCTTGCACGTTAGCGGATCGGAAAAGTCTGGTCTGGCAACGCTGCTGGCGCGGGGCGGGCTGCGCGTGCAGCCGGCGCGGCCGGACGCGGTGCGGTGGACGCTGGAGGAGCTGGCGCGCTACTCGGCGGTGGTGCTCGAAAACGTCCCGGCCGAGAAGGTTGGCCACGTCGGCATGGAGACGCTGTCGGCGTGGGTGCGCGAGACTGGCGGCGGACTGGTGATGACCGGCGGCAAGAACGCCTACGGCCCCGGCGGCTATTACCAGTCGCCGCTCGACCCGCTCCTGCCGGTGTCGATGGAGCTGCGCAACGAGCACCGCAAGCTGTCGATGGCGATCGTGGTGGCGCTCGACCGCTCCGGCAGCATGGCGATCCCGGTGCCGGGCGGACGGGTCAAAATGGACCTGGCCAACCTGGGCACGGTGCAGGTGCTCGACCTGCTCGGGCCAAACGACGAGTTCGGCTGCCTGGCCATCGATACCATCGTCCACACCATCGCCCCGCTCGGCCGCGTCACCGACAAGGCGCCGGTGCGCCGCAAGATCCTGGGCATCCAGTCGATGGGCGGCGGCATCTACGTCTACGAGGCGCTGTCCGCGGCGGCGCGGATGCTGCTGACGGCGAAGGCCGGGACAAAGCACATCATCCTGTTCTCCGACGCCAACGACTCGGAGGAGCCGGGAGCGTATCAGCGGCTGCTGGCGGAGTGCGAGAAGGCGGGGATCACGGTGAGCGTGATCGGGCTGGGGACGGAGAAGGACCACGACGCCGAGCTGCTCAAGGACATCGCGCGGCGCGGCAAGGGCCGCATCTTCTTCACCGACAAACCGGAGGAACTACCGCGTCTATTTGCCCAGGACACATTTGTCATCGCTCGCAACACCTTCCTTGACGAGCCGGTGAAGGTGCGGCACACGCCGGGGCTGACGACGCTGGCCGACCAGCCGTTCCCGACCCCGCCGGACCTGGCGGTCGGCGGATACAACCTGTGCTACCTGCGGCCTGGCGCAACGCTGGCGACGGTGAGCGAGGACGAGAACAAGGCGCCGATAGCGGCGTCGTGGCGTGCCGGGGCCGGGCGGGTGGTGTGTTACACCGGCGAGGCCGACGGCAAGCACGCCGGGGCGATGGCCGGGTGGGACCGGGTCGGCGACTACTACACCAGCCTGGCCCGCTGGGCTGCCGGTGCCGCCAATCCGCTTCTCGATAACATGTTACTCACGCTCAGGAAGTGCGCGACGGGATGAGCATCGCATCCAGCTGCACCTGGACCCCGATCGCAAGGCCGACCCGTTCGCCGGATTGCCGAAGGCGACCACGTTGCGCAGCCATCACGGCGAGCGCCGCGCGCAGCGAGCAGGCGCGCTGGCGTGGGCCGGCGCCGACACGCTGGCGATCGAGCTGAAGCTGGACGGCGCCGAGACGGGCGGACGACGGTGGACGTGCCCGGTCACGGCCCGGTGCCGCTGCCGCCGGTGTGTCTGCCGTACTCGCCGGAGTTCGCCCGGCGGAGTCCAGCCGCGGCCTGGTGACGCTGGAGAAGCTCGGCCGCGCCACCGGCGGGCGGGAGCGGCTCGACCTGCCGGCGATCTGGGCCGACCTGCCGCCGTGCGAACGCTGCCGGTCGGCCGCTGGCTGCTGCTCGCCGCCGTCATCCTGTGGCTGGTCGAGGTGCTGGGCCGCACCGGCCTCGTAACCGGCGCCTTCCGCCGCGGCCGCCCCGAGCGCTCGAAGCCGAACCGCCGCCGGCCCCGAAAGCCGCCCCGTTGCCGCGTACCCCGCACCGCCGCCCCCACGGCCCGCCGAACCGAAACCAGCCGCGCCGCCGGCCCACCGCCGGCCGCCGTGGAAACCGGACCGCCGCAGCCAGGCTCGCCAGGCGCGGGCGGACCGGGTGGCAGACGGCACTGCGCCAGGCTGGGGTGAGCAAGGTGCCATGCAACGCCGTGAGCAGGCGGCTGCTTCGCGAAAGCGGCGTGCACTTCGTCGATTGGTGCGCTTCTTATGCGGCCAGCCGCTCACTCGCACGGCACGCGACGGGTCGGCCGCATCGCACCGTCTTGCGGGTTCCACCGACCAGCTCAGGGCCGCCAGAATGGCGGATACGCTCATCAGCCCCAGCAGCCACACCCCCACCAGCGTCCACGCCTGTTCGCCCGGCTGAGCGCCGCTGCAGCGTTGCGGTAGAACTCGGGTTCGGCCGCCGCTGCGTCGACAACGCCGCTCGCGCACGTTGGTCAGCAGGTAGACCTCTTATCCCCGGGGCAGCACGATCAGCCGGAGTACCAGCGGCCTGGCAAGATTGCCCGGGTCCTCGTCGACCCCAGTTGAGGGTGGCCGCAGGAGCGGACGCCGGACGTAGCCGACGACGTCGCCGGCCGGCGGCCAGCATCGACGTGAGGCGGTGCCCGGGGTAGTCCCACGGCAATCGGTGAGGTCCCATAGCGTGGTCAGGAACAACTCGGGCGGTGCGTGCAGCCGAACGCCCGGCGGCCGTCCGCGGGCTCGAAGCCGTCGACGAAGGCGGGCCGAGGCGGCGAGGCGGCCGCGACAGGTGTCGGACCGCTGAAGCCTCCGGAGTCGGAGGCGGCGAAGCGGTCGGCGAGGGTCGGCGGACCAGACGAGGAGTCCAGGGGCGTCCAGCACGCGGGGAGCGTCCACGAGGAGAAGAAGGGGCGGGCAGCCAGGGATGGCCGCGGGCAGATCGTCTGGATGAGCGGGGGCAGGAGGGCCGGGAGATAACAGGCCTAACCATTTCCACTCCTTCCACTTACACGCCGGATTCACGCCACGGCATGCGGCGTTGCCCGACCGGCGTTTGGTTCGGCATCACATGGCCACGAAGCGTGGCCATGGCACCCAGACAGAGCCCAGATTGGCATCCATGCGAGTGTTGCAGGAGCCCACGCTTGGCATGCGGCGTTGCACTGACGGCCCTGTCCGAGATCGGGCCACAACAGCCTGTCCCGAGGCAGCGCGCTACCCGTGACGTCGCGCTCCAGGCAACGCACTCCCGGCCCTGACGGGACCGGGCTCGCCGTCGAGCGCCGGCTACTTCGCCGACCCGCCGGCTGGCTTCTCGCGCAGGTCGGCGTGCCGTATCGGCTGCTGCTCGTCGTACTCCCTGGCGTGCGTCAGCAGGATTCGCCGTACCTCCAGGATGGCGAGCGGGTGGTGGTGGACCCGGTAGTGATCGGCCGACACCACCACCTCGGAGTCCACGTCCTCCAGCCGGGCGCTGGTGTACGGCACCACCCCGTCGCTCGGCTGACAGTAGCCGCCGCCGAGCACCCGCTCGAACAGCAGCGTGTTCTTCGCCGTGACCCCGATCACCGAGTGGTAGCGGACCGCCGCCGGCCGCGGCCGGTGGGCGATCAGCTGCAACGCTGGTGAATCGGGGTCGAGTAAGTCGATACTGGTAACGTGCGTGTTGGTGGTGAACGTCTCGGCCGCCTCCGGGTTCTCCTCCATGATGTCGCGCGTGATCGCCCGCATTGCCCGCGGCAGCCGCGCCAGCCGCGCCCCCAGCCGGCCGGCGATCGACGGGCTGATCTTCGATCCGCGGTGCGGAGTCGCCAGGAACACCGCCCGGGTGACATACGACTGCCGGTCGAAGTAGAACGTGTTGCGCAGCTCCGTCCGCGTCGCCGGCTGCAGGTGCAGGCTGTCGAACGGCGCGCCCGACGCCAGCTTCCAGAAATCGTCCCCGCCGTCCACCGTCATCAGCCGCGACACCAGCCCGCCCATGCTGTGCCCGACCAGCACCATGTTCGCCAGCGCCGGATCGCGGCCGTCCGGGTCGAGCGCCTGCCGCATCTTCGCCAGCTCCTCGCGCAGCTTGGCGGCGGTGAACAGGTACGGGTTGCTGGTCGGATAGAAGTAGACGTAAAACTGGAAGCGCTTGCGAATCGCCGGGTCGGCCTGCAGGTCGTTGAACATCGGCGCCCAGGTGATCGGCGACGCCATCAGCCCGTGGACCATCACCACCGGGATCTTGCCCGGCTGGTACGGCTCCAGGGTGTGAATGCCGACCTTCTCGCCGAGCGAGTCGGGCCGCAGGAAGCCGGTGTAGCCGAGCGTGTCCAGCTGGGCGTTCGCCAGGTAGTAGGCGAGCGGCGTGGTGAGGTCGCTCTCCAGCGGCACGTCCCGGTCGCGCACGCGCACCTGCTGCACGGTGAGCGGGTCGAACAGCTCCAGTCGACCGGCCCGCCGCTCGAACAACTCGGCCAGCCCGCCCTCGAAGCGCAGGAACGCGGTGATCGGGAAGCAGCCCTGCCTTGGATAATAGGCGTGCGGCGGCAGCGGCGCCTCGGGCGAGCGCGTGCCGATCAGTGGCACTCCCAGCCCGAAGGTGCGGTGGTGGTTGGTCAGCCCGAGCACCTGGTAGGCGGAGCACAGCTGCACCGGGCCGAACTCCGGCGGGCGATACGTGAACCCGGTGTGCGTCACCTTCAGCGGCACCGGCGTCTTCTCCCCGTCCGGATCGGGGAAGTAGATGTGGCCGCGCGGGTCGAACTGGCCCTGCCCCTGCGCCGCCGCGATGCACTTGGCCAGCCCGGCATTGTACAGGTCGCACGCCAGCCGGAAGCGCGGGTCGAACACCTCGCCCGGTGGCCCCGATACCTCCGCCTTCACCGGCTGCACTGGCCCGGCCGGGGTTGCCGCCGGTGGGTAGACGTCAAACAGGTAGTGGTAGGCATAGCCGGCGGACAGATAGTAGTAGGTGGCCGCCTCCGGGTGCCGCTTCTTCTCCGCCACCGCGCCGCGCAGATAGTTCACCTCGGCCAGCGCGAACAGCAATTCGGGGTGCGCGTCGCGGATCGCCTCCTGGTGCAGCCGGGCCACCACCTCGGTCAGATGTCCGGGGTACAGCCGCTCCAGGTCGTAGCGCCGCAGCGTCTGCAGGCTGCGCGGCGACAGCCCGTCGCCGGTGACGGCGCTGGTTCGCCAGGCGCCGGTGACCGTCGGCCCCTCCGCCGGGCGCACGCGGATGGCGGCGGCCGGCGTCGAGCAGGGTCATGCTCAGGACGACCGCGACGACTCGGCCGAACGGTGCTGATCGCAATCGGGGAGCGGTCATGGGCACCTCGGGCACCGGGGGAGACAGACGCGGCGACACCATACCGGCCGCCGCCGCCTGGTCAACCCCGGTCGCGACCGCCGTTCGCCTTACCTTGCCCAGCCTGCCGGCGCATACCGATTGCGGGTGCTTCGGCTTGAATCCGGCCGACGATTCGGGCATCTGAGGGACGGACGATCGGTTCGCCCTGCGCCCGGGTGGATGACTCGACAAGGAGGAGATCGATGCGCATCGGCTGGATGCTGACGATGGCGGCCCTGGCCATCGGCGGAACGGCGCTCGCCTCGGACAGCGTGGCGGTGCCCGGCAGCGGCACCCGGTTCCCGACCGAGGTGGAAACCAGCGTCGGCGGCCGGACGGTCACGCTGGAACTGACCGGGGCTGTCGTGCGGACCCGGCTGTTCGTGAACGTCTACTCGATCGCCAGCTACGTCCAGCATGGCGCGGGAGTGACGTCGGCCGATGCGCTGGCCCGCGCCGACTGTGCCAAGCGGCTGCACCTGACGATGGAGCGGACCGTCGACGGCAAGGACATGGCCGAGGCGTTCCGCTCCGCCATTCGCCAGAACCACCCGGAGCCGGCGTTCACCGACGAGGTCAACATGCTGTCGCAGTACATGCGGAACATGTCGATCCGCAAGGGCGAGCAGATCTACCTGACGCACGTGCCGGGGATCGGCCTGCACTGCAGCGTTGCCGGCAAGGCTGATCTGACGATCCGCAATGTCCGCTTCAGTCAGGCGGTCTGGGAGATCTACCTCGGCCGGCAGAATGTGGGCGAGACGATCAAGAAGGGGCTGACGTCGCGGCTGTGACCGTCGCTCCGCCATCGACCTCGATCCGGCCCGCTCTCTGGCGCGGGCCGTTCTCTTTTCCCCGTCACCGCGTCCGCAGCAGCGGCTCCGGCCGCCAGGCCAGGTCGCGGTCCCACGGCCACAGCGGGCGGGGAATATGACGATACTCGTAGTTCCAGAAGTCGGCCGGCGCGCAGCCGGGCGCCCGCACCACCAGGACGAGCGCCGCCCGCTCCTGGTAGGCGGCGCGGAAGCCGCACGGGCTTTTCGCCACCAGCACGCTCGCCGCGAACGGGTCGAACCCGGCCGCCCGGAATAGCTCCGGCGCGAAATGCGGGCCGCTCCGCTCGGTGACGATGACGTGGACCTGCCCCTGCCGCAGCACCACCGCCCGCCCCATGTCGATCGGCAGGTTGCGGCCCAGGTGTCCGGTCAGGACAAAGCGTGCGTCGAACGCCGTCGTCCGCTCCATGCACACCGGCAGCGGGACGGAGAACCGCGCGTCGCGCTTGCCGCCGAGCAGGCCGGCGTACTCCGTCCCCGCCGGCCGGTCGGCCGGGTCGCGCACGAGGTCGGGGTCGACCAGCGTCACCAGCACCGGCCGCGGCCAGTCGTGGCGCAATAGCGCGGAGCAGGTGCGTGCTATCGCCCGGCGCGCCGGATGTGGTGGCGTCGGCGCTGTCGCTCAGCACCACCAGCCCGCCGCGACAGGCGTGCGCCGCCCGCGCCATCGCCTCCTCGACGCTGACCAGCGGCGGCAGGTACTCGTCGCGGCGTGCCACACTTCGTCGCCGACCTCCGCCGCCAGCCGGCGCGCCTGCGCGCCGTCGCCGTCGGTCACCACGACCACGGCGCTGCCCAGCTCGGGGATGTCGAGCCACGGCTGCACCGTCGCCAGCCCGGCGGTGAGTACGCCCGGCTCCGCCTCCAGCGCGCGCAGCCGCGCCGCCAGCGCGTGACTGACGCTGGCCGGGTCCTGCGTGTTGGCCCGCTCCGCCGGGAAGACGACGGGGACTTTCTGAAACGCCGTCACCGGCCGCGCGCCGTCGACGAGGATGCGCCGCAACACCGCCGCGCCGCGCTGCCCCGTCTCGAACACATCGACGTGCGGCGCCGTGTGATACAGCACCAGCGCATCGGCGGCGCGGGCCATCCGTTCGGTCACGTTGGCGTGCAGGTCGAGGGTGGCGACGATCGGCACCGCCGCCCCGACTCGCGCGCGCACCGCGTCGAGGACGGCCCCCTCGACGTCCGGCTCGCCGTCGGCCACCATCGCGCCGTGCAGCGCCAGCAACACGCTGTCGACCGGGCCAGCGGCATCGAGGGCGTCGAGCAACTCGCGCCGCAGCCAGGCGAACGTCTCGCGCGTCGCCACGCCCGAAGGCCACGCCGGCAGCCGCACCAGCCCGACGATTTCCGGCCGTTCCGGCCACGCGCGCAGCGACTGAATGAACCCGCCCGGCTCGTTGGTGTCGGCCAGCCGCTCGATCAGCTCGACACCGCGGAGGACGCCGAAAGCGTCGAAATCGGCCCGCGTCGTCGGCAGCGGGTTGAACGTGTTCGTCTCCTGCCACAGCTGGCCGACGGCGATTTTCACAATACCGATCCCTTATACATCTTGTTCATTCACCGCTCGCGGCGGCGCGAGCCGGGGTAGGTGAGCAGCCGGAAGCCGGCCCGCCAGTGCCACAGCATGCTCGACTCGTTGCCCAGCAGGAAGGTGCTGAGCAGGCCGGGGTAGTCCATCTCGTCGAGCACGTCGGCGGATGCCTGCAGCAGCGCCGAGCCGACGCCGCGCCCGGCGCGCCGGGGGTGGACGAACACCCAGGTCAGGTGCGGCTGGCCGAGGCGGCGCTCGACGCAGTCCGGCGCCGGCGGCTCGTCCCACGAGTAGGTGTTCCAGTCGCTCGGGTCGCCGAGCGGCAACAGGGTGACGAGGATCGCCCCGAGCAGCCCGCCGTCGCTCGCCTGGGCGACATACGAGGCGGCCTGCACCCACGGCCCGTCGCCGCCGGCGCGCGTTTGCTCCAGGCATTGCCGCGCCGTTAGCCGCCGCAGGTGCTCCGGCTGGCCGAAGAACGGCTGGAAGCCGGCGAAGGCGTCGGCGAACAGCGGCACCAGCGGCTCCCAGTCGTCGTCGCGAATCCGCCGTACCGGCACCTCGGCCGCCCCGTCGATCACCGCCGCCGGCAGGTCGAGTACCGCGTGGTAGTAGCGCGGCCGCGGATTGCACCAGGCGGTGCCGGCGTGGTACTCGTAGCGATACGCCGGGTGCCGAGGTAGCTGGCGAAACTCCTCGCCGGTCAGCCGCAGCTGCAGCACCGGCATCCACTCATCACACACGTCCCACTCCTCCCTGCCGCGACCGTTCCAGCGGGGGACGCCCCCCCTGCCCTGCCGTAGCCAGACCCCGACCGTCCGTGTACAGTGGGGGGATACTTCACTCTAGCTCTCCCCGCCCGGGGTTTCACCCTCTGTCGCCGGATCAGTTGCCATGAAGGTCGGGATCGTCGGATACGCGGGGTCAGGCAAGTCGACGGTGTTCCAGTGGCTCACCGGCGTTGTACCCGATCCGGCCAAGGTCGCCCAGCGGGGACAGACCGGCATCGCTCGAATCGCCGACGCCCGGCTCGACTGGCTGTCGGCCAAGTTTAACCCGCGCAAGACCACCGCCGCCACCATCGACTTCCTCGACACCCCCGGCCTGATGCCGACCGAGCGGCAGCACAACCCGAGTCGCCTCGGCGTACTCCGCGAGGGCGGCGGGTTGCTGATCGTGCTCAACGGCTACACCGAGGGCGACCTGGCCGGACAGTTACGCCGTTTTCGCGACGAGCTGATCTTCGCCGACATGGAGATCGTCAGCAACCGCATCACCCGGCTGGAAGACCAGCTGAAGAAGCCGCGGCCAGCCAAGGAGAAGGAACTGCAGCAGGCCGAGCTGGACCTGGTGCGGCGGATCTACGCGGCGTTCGAGCAGGAGAAGACGCCGGCCAGCCTCGGCATCAGCGGCGAGGAGGAGAAGCTGATCCGCAGCTTCCAGCTGCTCACCCTCAAGCCGGAGCTGGTGCTGGTCAACTGCGGCGACGAGCTGCTCCGCAAGGAACTGCCGGCCGATCTGCGCGCGCTGGCGCCGAACGCGGTCCAGGCGGCGCCGAAGCTGGAGATGGAGCTGCTCGAGCTGCCCGAGGAGGATCGGCAGGCGTTCATGCAGGAGCTGGGGCTGACCGGCTTCGTCCGCGACGACGTGCTGCGGACCATCTTCGCGGCGATGGGGCAGATCGTCTTCTTCACCGTCGGCGAGGACGAGTGCCGCGCCTGGCCGATGCCGGCGGGCGGCGACGCGGTGGTCGGCGCCGGGCAGATTCACACCGACCTGGCGCGGACGTTCGTGCGCGCCGAGGTGGTCAGCTACCCCGACTTCCACAAGTTCGGCTCGATGAAAGAAGCCAAGAGTCACGGCGTCTACCGATTGGAGGGCAAGACCTACCCGGTGCAGGACGGCGACATCATGCACATCCTGGCGTCGGGCTGACCGGCGCCGACCGCTCGCCCGCTGTCCCCCCCGCCTGCGCCCCCACCCCTCGGGAAGCGAATCGATGAGCGACCGCCAGCGGTTCAACCTGCATCTGCCGGGCTTGCTGAAAGTGCTCGCCGAGCACCTGTACACCTCCAAGAAGGTCGGCATCCGCGAGCTGATCCAGAACGCCCACGACTCGTGCATCCGCCGCAAGATCGAGGCCGAGGAACCGCACTACCGGCCGCGGATTCACGTCTCCCTCGACGCCGCCGCCCGCACCGTGCGCATCAGCGACAACGGCAACGGCCTGACCGCCGACGAGATCGCCACCTACCTGGCGACCATCGGCCGCGGCTACACGCGCGAGCTGCGCGAGCGGCTGGCGTTCAGCTCGCCGACCGAGGCGGCCGAGCTGATCGGCCAGTTCGGCCTCGGCTTCCTCAGCGCCTTCCTGCTTGCCGCTGAGGTGACGCTGGTCACGCGCTCGGTCCGCGGCGGGCCAGCGCTGCGCTGGCACTCCACCGGCGACGAGCACTACACGCTCACTCCCGGCGAGCGCGACGACGCCGGCACCACCGTCGAGCTGAAGGTGAAGCCGGCCGCCTCTTTCATCCTCAATGAGACGACGCTGATCGAGACGGTCCGCACCTACGCCGACTTCCTGCCGATCCCGATCAGCGTGGGTGACGACCCGTACCCGGTCAACCTGATGGCTCCGCCGTGGGAAGACGACGAGCCGGCGCGGGCCATCCCCGAGTACATCGCGCGGGCGTTCCAGAACACCCGCCCGCTGTGCGTCATCCCGCTACACGACGCCCGCGTCAGCATCGGCCACGACACCATCACCGTACCGCTGCAGGGCTTCCTGTTCGTGCCGCCGGGGTCGGTGGCGTCGGTACGCGAGTACGGCGATCTGCACGTCTACATCCGCCGCATGTTCATCTGCGAGCGCGAGCGCGACCTGCTGCCGCCGTGGGCGCGGTTCATCCGCGGCGTGGTCGAGTGCCCGCTGCTGCAGCCGACGGCGTCGCGCGAAGGCATCCATCAGGACGACAATTTCGAACTGGTCCGCCAGGCGCTGGAGGAACAGCTCGGGCAGGCGCTGCAGGTGCTGGCGCGCGACGATGCGCCGACGTGGCGCAAGGTGGTGCGCGGCCACTCCGACGTCATCATCGGCTGGGCGGTGAGCGACCCGGCGTTCTTCGAGAAGGTCGAGGACATCGTCACCTTCCGCACCACGCGCGGGCCGCTCAGCCTGCCGGAGTATCTGGAGCAGTCCGGCGGCGGGCTGTACTACGTCACGCGCGAGCTGGGATCGCTGCAGGAGCAGGTGCTCGCCGAGGGGCGCGACGTGCCGGCGATCGACGCCTCGTGGTTCTCGGTCACGCCGTTTCTGGAAAAGTACGCCCAGCGGCACCCGGACGTCAGCCTGGTGCAGCTGGACGGCGAGTCGCAGCAGCTGCTGCGGCCGGCGGCGGAGGGGGTGTACGCTCCGCTGCTGGAGTTTTACCGTTCACGGGGCGTGCGCGCCGCGGTGGCGGCGTTCAAGCCGGCGGAGGCGCCGGCGATCGTGCTGTATCCGCAGGGGGCGGAGCTGGCGCGCGAGGCGGAGGCCAGCTTGCAGGCCGGCGACCTGCCCGGCCCGCTCGCCGGCCTGGTCCACGAGTACATCGAGACGCGCTTCCACGACCGCGACGAGCTGGCCGGCACCCTGTACCTGAACGCCGCCAACCCGCTCGTTCGCCAGCTGGCCGAGCGACCGCCGCCGGCCGCGGTGCGAACGGCGGCGCTGGCGCTGATCCACCAGATGGCCCGGTTGTTCGCCGGCCGCATGCTGTCTGCCGCCGACGCAGTCGCCGCCTTCGCCGAGGTCACCCGGTCGCTGGAAGGGCTGGTGCGCACCTGACCGCTCACGCCGGGGGACGGCGCTGCGAGCGGGGAGCAGGTGGCGTGACCGGCCGGCGGTGAGAGGCCCGCGGCCATGACCGAGTCGGACTGGTTCGACGAGTACGAACGAGCGGCGTGGGCGGCCGGCGACGGCGATCGCGTCCAGCTGGCCGGCTACCACCGCGCCGCCTACCAGTACCGCGAGAGCGACCCGGACCGCGCCCTGACCCTGCTCGACGAGGGCCGCCGGCTCGCCGACCAGCTGAACGAACCGTGGTGGGGACTGTTCTACCGCCAGTACCGGGTTCATGCGCTGCTGCACTTCAAGGCCGATTACCGCGACGTGCTCGACCTGGCGGTGCATAATACGCTGGAGCTGCGCAAGCCGGCGTTCACGCACTTCCCGCGGCGGCTGATGGTCCACGGCGACCTGGTGTCCGCCGACCTGGGGATCGATCCGGTCGGCTACGCCGAGGTGATCGAGCGAGCCGCTCGACTACCTCGACGCGGAGACTCCGCCGACCGGGGACGACCGCTATCTGCTGCTCGGCGCGCAGCGGCAGTTCGCCCTGCAGCTGGGACGGCTCGACCTGGCCGGGCGGCTCACCGACCGCTCGCTGGCGCTGGCGGCGGCCGACCCGGACAGTGGGCGGGCGCAGCACTTCCTGGTGTTCACCTACGGCGAGATGTGCGAGATCGCCGAGCGGCGCGGCGACCGGCGGGCGCTGGGGCAAGCGGCAGAGGCGGGGGAGGAGGCGGCGCGGCAGGTGGGTCACCAGGTGGAGCTGGCCGGGTTTCGGCTGTGGCGCGCGCTGACGGCGCGGCGCCAGGGCGACGAGGCGGCGGCCGACCGGCTGTACCGCTCGGCGGCGGCCCGGCTGCGGCACCTGCGCATGCCGCCGGACGCCTCCTATCGCGATGCTGAATGTGCGTTTCACGAGGCCGGCGGCGGGCTGGAGCGGGCGCTGGCGGTCCGTGAGCGCGAGCGCGAGCAGGTGCGCGGTCGCGGCCGGCTGGCTTACGAATGCGAGTGCGAGCTGAAGCGCTGCCGGTTGCTGCACCGGCTGGGCCGGCTGAGCGCCGCCGACCTGGCGGCGGCGCGGACGGCGGCCGGGCGGCTGCGCCAGCCGGCCGGCGCGCAGGCGGCGATCGACCGGCTAGAGCGGGGGGACGCGCCGTGACCATCTGGGACTGGATCCACGAGTTCGAGCTGCAGGCGCTGGCCGCGCACGACCTCGACCGCCTGCGCATGGCGCGGCTGCACAGCGAGGCCTACAGCTTCCGCCAGAGCGACCCCGACCGCATGCTGGCGGTGCTGGAGGACGGCCGGCGCGCGGCGGTGGCGCTGCAGGAGCCGTGGTGGGTGTTGTTCTTCGAGCACTGGAAGCTGGAGACCTACATCTACTACAAGGACGACTACCGGACGGTGATCGACCTGGCGGTGCGATTGACGCTGGAGCTGCGCAAGCCGGTCTACGACGCCTATCCGCTGCGGTTCGGCATCTACTGCAACCTGGTGGCGGCGTACCTGTGCGTCGACCCGCGCGGCTACGCATCGGCCATCCGCCAGGCGCTCGACTTCCTCCAGGGGCAGGTGCCGCCGGAGGGCGGCGACCGCTACCTGCTGCTGGCCCGACGGCACTGGTTCGCCTACGAGGTCGGCGATCTCGACGAGGCGGAGCGGCTGGCGACGGCGGAGCTGGCGATGGCCGACGCCGACCCGGACCGGCACACCGCCCGGCACCACGAGGTCGACACGCGCAAGGCACTATGCTGGATCGCGTTTCGCCGCCGCACCTGGGACACCTTGGCCGACCACGCCCGCGCCGGCGAGGAGCGGGCGCGGGCGATCGGCTACCGCTACGAGCTGGCGTTGTTCCTGCTGTGGCTGGCGGTGGCGGCCGCCCGCGATCGGCGGGCCGACGAGGCGCGGCGGTTCTGCCGCCAGGGGACGGCACTGATGGCCCGCATCGGTCAGCCGCCGGGCGAGTCGTACTACGACGCCCTGGCCGCTTTCCACGAGCTGAACGACGACCTGCCGACCGCCTGGGAGGTCCGCCGACGGGAGCTGGAGACGACGGTAGGCAAGGGGCAGCTGGCCTACGAGGCGCAGGTTCGCATCAAGCGGGTGCGGCTGCTGGCGCGGATGGGGCTGCCGCTGGCCGACGAGGCCGCCGACGCCGAGGTGGCGGTGGCGAAGCTGCGGGCGGCGGACTGGTATCGGCAAGCCCTGGAGCGGGCGCGAGCCGGCGAGGAGATCTGACCAGCCGGACACCTAGCGGAGGTGCGTCTCGCGGAGACGGCGGAGAGTCTGCAGGACGGGGCGCGCCTGGCCGTCGCGGTCGAGTAGTCCGCAGTGCGGGAACAGGTGCGGCACGGCGTCGCTGAAGTGCGTCCAGTGGATCGCCTGCACCGACGGCTTGCACAGCGCCAGCGCCGCAAACTGGGCCGCCCAGGCGGCCTGGGTGGCGGCGGTGAACCCGCCGGTGCGGCTGCCGAAGCCGGGCGTCAGCTCCGGGTCGGCGTCCGGGTCGGAGGCGTCGCTGGCCGGGTAACCGAGCGTCACCTGCAGCGGCACACCGAGCAGGGTGTACAGGTCGAGCAGGCGGACGGTGTCGAGCGGGTCGCGGCAGTAGCTGCCGCGGCCCTGCACGCCCATCACCACTTCCAGGTTGATGGCGGACAGGTTCAGCCCGGAGCGGATCAGGTTGTCGGCGAAGATGAACGGCGAGTTGCGGTCGCTGCGCACCAGGTACTCGCCCCACGGCTGGCTGATGCCGAGCACCAGCTCGACGCCGGGGTCGACCTGGCGGGCCGCCTCGCCGAGCCGGAACGTCAGCCCGAGCAGCTCGTCCTCGCCCAGCCCGAGCACGCTCGCCCAGTTGCTGGCGGCGGTCAGCTGCCAGCGGCGGATGCGGCTGCGGTAGCGGCGCACCGCCGCCTCGACGAAGCGGCACATGAACGTGGCCATGCTCGGCAGGTCGCGCTCCCACAGCCACAGCCACGCCGGCAGCTGGCTGGAGGAGAAGTCGATGAGCGGCCCGGCGGTCACGTCCAGCTCGTTCGCCTCGGCCCAGTTGAGCAGCTGGTCGAAGGCGTCCCAGCGATAGACCGTCTCCGCACCCTCGACCAGGTGCCAGGACAGGGGCAGCGACACGCGAGTGAACGTGCGGGTGATCTGGCCGCGGACGTCGCCGGTCGGCAGGCCGGGGTGCAGCGGCACCGACAGGGCGGTGTCGAAGCGCGGACTCTGCTGGTGGCGCAGGGCGAACACCTGGTCGACGTAGGTCTTGACCAGCCCGTCGGCGACCTGGTAGGCCGCCGCCAGCGCCTGCCGCGCCAGCGCGTCCGTCTCGCGATGGTCGCCGGCGCAGACGGCGTGGCCGAACGTGAAGGTGGCCTGGTGGATGGCATCGCGGAGCGCATCAGGGATGTGCAGTCCGCCGGCCGCCCAGTTGGCCGCCTGGTTGCGGACCTGGTTTACCTTGCCGCGGGCGATCTCGACCAGCAGGCGGTACGGCGCCGTCCGCTCCATCAGGGTCGCCGAGGTGCCCATCACCGTGCCCAGCTCGTCCACCGTCCACGGCGCTACCAGGTAGGCGCTGTCCTCCGCCGGTGACATCAGCTTCAGCTGGTCGTCGCGGAAGCGGAACGCGGTGGTACACGGCATGCTGTCCGGCCCGCCGGCGAGGGACGAGCGTTCCAGTTCCCGGCCCAGTTCGGGCGACAGCCCGGCCGGCAGTTGGAACGTCATGGTCGCCATAGGCAGGTCCTGGCTGGAAGGGTCGCGCGGCGTCCGGCGAATGGAGGCCCCCGCAAGCGGGGACCGACCGGCCCCCGATACGTCTATTCTACGATCTTCGCTCGATTGGAGCACGTTTGCGACCCGCCAGCGGGGGAAATCTCCCGCCGGTCAGTCGGCCAACGCGATGATACGAATCCCCAGCCGGTCGGCCAGGGTGACAGGGTCGGGGTGGTCGAGCAGGATGGTGCGGTGCCCCGACCGCCATCGGTGTACCTCGACCGCTGAACGGTCCCGCTCAGCCGCCCCAGCGAATGAACACCTTGATGCCTGGAAACCAGCGCCCTTCGCCGCGGTCGGCTGCTGCGCCTAGTTCGGCCCGGTGACCTGCGGTCCTGCAACTTCCACATACTCTACGGCCGTGATCGGTTCCGGAGCTGGCTCCCCATCCTCCGCCATCCCTTCCAGGTGCATGGTGATGGCTCCGCGGATGCGGATCAACGCTTCGGCCGCCGTCGCCCCTGTCGCCACGCACCCGGGTAGATCCGGGACATACGCGCCCCAGCCGGAACCTCCGTTCTCGAGCACCACTGCGTACCGCGCCATGACTCAGCCCTCTCCATCCGACCACCCGGCCTGGCGGAAGATGCTCGCCCGTGTTCTCGGCGGGACCGGATCATTCGGGTGTCCTGCGACCGTGACCCGGCCTCGCTTCGACGGATGCTTGAACTGCCGGTGGCTGCCGCGGGATTTGATCTGGACCCACCCGTCCGCCCGCAGCCGCCGTAGCACCTCTCTTACAGTCATGCGTGCAGGTTACCGCGTGGCATTTCGGGCGTCAACCGACCGGACACTCTCACCACGCCGCTCGCTCGCCGAACGACAAAACTCAGCAGCCCTGCCTCCAGGAGCTAAACGTTGAGAACTACCTACGAGGTGGGGTCCGCTGCAGCGTCTGGTCCGGCGTCTGGGGGCTACCCCCGTTCCATCACATGCCGGGCGAAGCGGTCCAATATGGCCTGCCAACCCGCGCGCTGCTGCTCGACAGGGTGAGTCCCCTCCGCGTCGAACGACTCACGGACAAGAACTCCTCCGGCGGTTCGGGTGAACTCGACGACCAGTGCCCGCCCACCGAACTCGCACTCGATCCGCTCGTGGGGAACGATCGCGGTGTACGTCCCGGCGAAGTCGAACCCCATGCTGCCGTCCTTGGCCTCCATGCGAGACGAGAACTGCCCGCCGACGCGCAGGTCGACCGTGGCTGCGGTCGTATGCCAGTCGTCGGACGCGGCGTTCCACTGCTTGATGTCCTCGGGCGTTGTCCACGCACGCCAGACGTCCTCGATCGGCGCCGCGACCGTCGTCTCCACCGTAATCCTCATGCGGTCAACCTCCTCCGCCGCCGAATGACCAGGCTCACCAGCCCGGCGGGCGTGGCGAGCAACACGTCTGGGTAAGCCTACATGTCCGTCGGGTCCGGTGCAGCGCGGCGGGCATCTTACGACCCCGACTTCGCCACCGGAGACAAGGTGTGGGCATCGCGGGCCAGGAGCCAGCGACCGTCGAGCTGCTTGCGGTAGACCGTGAGGCGATGCCCGGCAAGCTGCATCGCGTCTCCACCGGCGCGCGGCGTGACGGAAAGCGCGTCCCTGGCCCAGGTGTACGCGACCTCGCCGACGACCACGACGTCTTCCAGCTCGCTGACGCAATGGACCCGGGCTTGCTGGTGAGCGGCCGAGAAGCCGGGGGCAAACGCCTCCCGGCCGACCGGCTGTTGGCCCGGGGTGAGAAACATGGCGTCGTCCGCCATCAAGCTGAGCAAGCGGGCCAGGTCGCCTGCGTTGACGGCACGGATCCAGGTCGAGTGCAGTTCGCGGATCGTTCGCTCATCAGGCCCCATGGGCAACGTTCCTCACCGAACCAGTAGCCATCGAGCGGACCTGTCACGCCCAGACCTGCGTTGTTCAGCACCTGGGTGTCAAGCATCGTGAGGGCGACGCCCGTGTGCCCCACCAGTTCCGAGATGGTGCGGATGTCGTGTCCGGCTTCCAGCAGATGGGTCGCGAACGAGTGGCTGGTGACCCGCATCTCGATGCCGGAACGGCGAACCGCCGCGACGACGAATGCCACGAACCCCCCCCTCCGGCAGCGCCGCCGGTCAGTCGGCCAGCGCGATGATGCTGATCCCCAGCCGGTCGGCCAGGGCGACGGTGTCGGGGTGGTCGAGCAGGATGGTGCGGCCGGCCTCGATCGCCAGCACGCGGCCGCCGGCGCGGTGCATCGTCTCGATCGTCGTCACGCCGACGGTCGGTACGTCGAAGCGCATGTCCTGTTCGGGCTTGGCCACCTTGATCACGGTGAACCCGCCGGCCCGGCACAGCTCGCCGGCACGCAGGATCGCCCGATCGGTGCCCTCGATCGCCTCCACCGCCAGGCAGGCGCGGTCCTTCACCGCCACGCTCTGGCCGACGTCGAGCCGGCCCATCTCGCGGGCCAGCGCCCAGCCGAACTGGATGTCGGTGGTTTCCGCCGTGGTCGGCTTGCGGCGGGTCAGTACGCCTGGTTTCACGAGCAGCTCCGGACACAGGTCGAGGGCGGAGGCGAACGTCAGCCCGTCGCGGGCGAACTCGGCGATCACACTCAACAGCAGGGTGTCGTCCTTGTTGTCGCGGCGGCGGCCGAAGTACCACCAGCGGATCGTCCGCCAGTCAGGCACCAGGGTGAGCAGCTTCCACGGCTGGTACATCAGGTCGTTCTTGTACACCTTGCCGGCCATCACGACCTGGCGCGCGCCGTCGCCGCGGAACAGGCCGATCATTCGCCCCAGGCGGGTTGGCGAGGTCCAGTGGAACCGCCACACCAGCCCGGCCAGCTCCGGATCGGCCATGCCCCGCAGGGCGACACACGCCACTCGCCGCCCCTCCTGGTTCGCCTTCTGGGCAAAGGCGATCGGGAATCGGCCGGCGCCGGCCAGCAGGCCGATCGGCTCGTTGGGCCGCCGCGGCGCATCGACGATCGAGGCAAGCGCCGCACTCATCCTGCTTCCTTCTCCGTCGCCGGCGGGGTGTTGTGCGCCAGCAGGGCGAGCTGCTGTTTGAGCTGGCGCACGTCCTTGCACACGGTGGGCAACTGCGCCATGCTCACCAGGATGCGCCGGGCTTCCCGTTCCGGCCAGCATGGGTAGCCGAGCACCCGCTCGCCGGCGGGGATGTCCGACGGCACCCCGGAGCCGGCGC
This sequence comes from Gemmataceae bacterium, assembly GCA_046350215.1. Taxonomy (GTDB): domain Bacteria; phylum Planctomycetota; class Planctomycetia; order Gemmatales; family Gemmataceae; genus JAXMAU01. Next base: position 83,269 of record JAXMAU010000025.1, read on the forward strand.
CGATCACCGCCCGGTCATGAATCGTCACGTGATCAGCCACCCCGACCTGACCGGCCATGACAACATACTCGCCGGTATTGCACGAGCCGGCGATGCCGACCTGGCTGACCAGCAGGTTGTGCCGGCCGATGCGGCAGTTGTGGGCGATCATCACCAGGTTGTCGATCTTGGTGCCGGTGCCGATGCGGGTGGCCTGGAAGGTGCCGCGGTCGATGGTGGTGCAGGCGCCGATCTCGACGTCGTCGCCCACCTCCACCCGCCCCAGTTGCGGCACCTTGACGTGCTTGCCGCCCTGGAAGCGGTAGCCGAAGCCGTCGGCGCCGAGCACCGCGTGGGCGTGGACGATTACCCGATCGCCGAGTACGGTGCCGTCGTAGAGCACGGCGCCGGGGTAGAGGATGACGTCGTCGCCGATCGTGCAGTTGCGGCCGATGACGACGTGGCTGTGAATCTGGCAGCGAGCGCCGACGGTGGTGTTCTCGCCGACGACGGCGAACGGCATCACCGAGGCATCCGGCCCGAGCCGGGCGGTCGGGTGGATGCTGGCCTGTGGGTCGATGCCGATGGTGAGCGGGCAAACGTCGCCGTGCAAGTGCTGCACGATCTTGACGAACGCCAGCAGCGGGTCGGCCACCTCGATCAGCACGAACGACGGGGCCGGCGGCGACACCTCGCCAATGCGGCCGACAGCGGCGCTGGGCACGACGACCACGCCGGCGCGACATTCCTTGAGCGCGCGCAGGTTGCGTTCGCTCTCGATGAACGTGATGTCGTCCGGGCCGGCCTCCTGCAGCGATCGGGCCGCCGTGACCCGGTGCTCGGCGGGGCCGTGAACCTTGCCCTGCACCAGGGCGGCGATTTGCGCGACGGTGACGTACACGATGGGACCTTTCCTCCGTGAAAGGTGACCGTCCGACCGGGAGGCGGCCCCAGCCAAACTCTCCGACCGATGGGATGCGGCGGATCATACCGTCCGCCCGTCACCGCGGACAATGCGACTTTGCCCGCCGCTCCAGCCACCGGCTCAGGTCGGCGAACACCGGCGTCGGGTCCGGCTCGAACTCCAGCGTGTGATGAGCGTCGGGATATTCGAGAATCAGCCGGTCACTGCTGCGAAAGCGCGTCACATAAGCGCGGGTGCGGGCGTTGTCGATGATCCGGTCGTGCCCGGCGAGCATCAGCAGGACGGGAACGGCGACGTGTTGGGGCGCTCGCCGCAGCAGGATGTCCAGCCGTACACTCTCGACCAGGAACCGGGCAGTCGCCGTTCGCAGCGACAGCGGGTCGGTGCGGATGGTTTCCTGCCAGCGCGGCGTGGCGGTGAACAGCTCGGGGTCGTCGAGCGGGATCGGGAACGGCCGCGTCGGCGCGAACAGCCGCGCCAGCGCAATCCGCAACCGCTGTCCCAGCGGCGGGCGGATTTTCGGGCACAGTCCCGGCGTCAGCAGCGCCAGTCCGGCGGTGCGGCCGGGGAAGAAGTACTCCAGCGCCACCGCCAGCTTGCCGCCCCACGACACCGCCACCAGCATCGGCGGCCGAGCGCACCAGGCGCCGATGAACTCGTTCAGGTCGGCCACCAGCCGGCGGAACGACGGCGCATCGCCGCGGCCCTGTTCGTTCAGCCCACTGCCCCGCCGATCGACGAACGCCACCTCCCACCCGGCGGCGGCCAGGTGCCGGCACGACGCGGTGTACCAGCCCCCGTGGCTCTGGATGCCGTGCAGGTAGACCAGCTGGCCGCGGCGCTCGCCCTGCGCCGGGTAGAGCCGGTAGCGGACCGGGTAGCCGTCCGACGTGGTGAAGGTCTCGATCCGGCAGCCGTCGTCCGCGGCAGTCATCGTCCGCCCTCGTCGGTCGTTGTCGCGACTGGTCAGATCAGCCGCACCGTCCGCACCGTCACCCGCCCGAGTGCCGCCGGGTCGATCTCGATCCCCAACCCCGGCCCGGTCAGCGCCGGCGCGACACCGCCCACGCCGAACGTCAGGTCGGTGGTCGCCAGCGCCGCGCGGACCAGCCGCCGGTCGTAGGAGCCTTCCAGGTAGCGCAGTCCGCCGACGGTGGCGGCGAAGTGGCGGCCAGCAGCCGACAGGACCGCCGTCTCGCCGACCTGGCAGCCGAGCTGACAGCCCAGCCCGGCCGCCTGCGCTCGTTGTGCCAGCCGCAGCGACGGCAGGAACCCGCCGCATTTCGACAGCCGCAGATTGAACAGGTCGCAGGTGCCGGCGGCGATCGCTCGCTCGGCGTCGACCATGCCGCACAGCGACTCGTCGAGCATGATCGGCGTTCGCACCTGCTTCCGCGCCTCGGCCAAACAGCCGACCTGTTCATGCGCCACCGGCTGCTCGACCGAGCTGACGGCGAACGGCTCGAAGGCGCGGATGCGATCGACCACCTCGGCCGGCGACCACGCCTCGTTGGCGTCGATGCGCAGATCGACCCGCCGCCCAACGCGCCGGCGCACGGTGGCGACACGGGCGACGTCGTCGTAGCCCTCGATGCCGACCTTGATCTTGATCTGCTTCAGCCCGTAGATCCACTGCGCCCACGCGGAGAATTTCAGCTTCCACCCGCGCGCCGAGGTGATGGCGCCGCTGTAACGGACGTGCGGCCGGGGAGCGTACAGGTCCGGCGCGAGCAGGCGCGTGACAGTCGACAGCGGTTCGCCGAAGCGCCGGCCGGCGGCGTCGAGGAACGCCAGCTCGACGGCGCAGCGAGCGGCGTTGCCGCGGATGCCGCGGTCGTCGCCGTCCTGCGGAGCGAGCCGCAGCCGCTCCGCCTGGAGCACCGCCGCCTCGAAGTCGCGACAGGGCGTCAGTTGTCCAGACAGGTCACTCGCCTGCAGGTGGGCGAGCACCGAGTCGATGGTTTCGCCGGTGACGTAGTCGCGCGGCACGCCCTCACCGTGGCCGACGTGGCCGGTGTCGAGCACGCAGCGGACGACGACGTTGTCGGTGTCGACGCGCCGGTGCGACGCATGGCGGATCGGCTTCCGCAGCGGGATGCGGACGTGGTGCGCTGTCAGCTCGACGACCTTCACCGGCGGACCCTCGACGGACCTCGGGCGGCATATCCTCCCCAAGATAGCCATTCTCCGCCCCGCCCGTCTGCCCGAGGATGCCGCCGGCGCGGTGGTGACGCCGCCGACCGTAGCGGCTGGGGCAAAAGAAGCTATTGTGCGCGACGTAGCCGTCGGTCAACGCGAAGACCCAGTTGTGGCCCGGTCTCCCGACCGGGCCACTCCGGCGGACCGAAGGTCTCCCTACGCCCAGAGGAGACCTGCGGTCTGCAGACCGTGGCAAGGTCGGGAGACCTTGCCACAACAGCCACAACAGCCATCAGCACCTGAAGTGCGACGTCGCGCGCTGGGCGCCGCTCGCACGTTGTGGCCCGGTCTCCCGACCGGGCCACTCCGGCGGACCGAAGGTCTCCCGCATTCACCGGAGGAGACCTGCGGTCCCCGACCGTGGCAAGGTCAGGAGACCTTGCCACAACAGCCACGGAAGCGATTGTGCGCGACGAGAGCGTCGGTCAAGGCGAAGACTCGAGACCCTGACAAGACCCCGCTCGCCGAAAACCGCGCCGCTGGCGTCGCCGCTCCCGCTCGTCTGCCAGCGTACCCAATTAAACTATTCTTGTCCGATCTTTGTTATCTTCTTTGTGCTCTTTGTGTCCTTTGTGGTTCCCTCTCTTCTTCCAGTCGCTACGATCGGACTAGGACTCGTTCGCCACTCCGAGGAGGTTCGGCATGCGTACCCTGCCGCTCGCCAGTCTCGCCGTCATCGCCGCCGCCACGTTGATCGCGGCCGATCGTCCGTCACCGCCCACGCATCGCGTCAGCCTCAACGGCCACACCTTCACTCTGCCGGTCGGCTTCACCGTCGAGGTGGCGGCGAAGGCGCCGCAGGTGCTGCGGCCGATCGTCGCCGACTTCGACGAGCAGGGCCGGCTCTACGTCGCCGACTCGTCCGGCTCGAACGCGCCGGTGGCCGAGCAGGTTCGCACCCGGCCGCACCGCATCGTCCGGTTGGAGGACAGCGACGGCGACGGGGTGTTCGACCGGCAGACGGTGTTCGCCGACCGGATGATGTTCCCCGAAGGGGTGATGTGGCTCGACGGCTCGCTCTACGTCGCCGCGCCACCGAGTATCTGGAAACTCACCGACCGCGACGGCGACGGCGTGGCCGAGGTCCGCGCGGAGTGGTTCCAGGGCAAGACGCTGACCGGCTGCGCCAACGACCTGCACGGCCCGTATGCCGGCCCCGATGGCTGGATCTACTGGTGCAAGGGCGCGTTCGCCGAGCAGCGCTACAAACGGCCGGGCAAGCCGGACTTCGTGACGAAGGCGTCGCACATCTTCCGCTGTCGGCCCGACGGCAGCGGGCTGGAAGCGGTGATGACCGGCGGGATGGACAACCCGGTCGACGTCACCTTTACCGCGTCCGGTGAGCGCATCTTCACGACCACGTTCTTCCAGCATCCCGCCGGCGGTCAGCGCGACGGGCTGATCCACGCCGTCTACGGCGCGGTGTACGGCAAGGACCACGCCGTCGTCTACGATCACCCGTGGACAGCGCCGACGCTCATGCCGGTGCTGACGCACATGGGGCCGGCGGCGCCGGCGGGGCTGACGCGCTACGAGTCGGCCGCGTTCGGCGCGGACTACCGCGACAACCTGTTCGCCGTGCAGTTCAACCTGCAGAAGGTGAGCCGCCACGTCCTCACGCCGGCCGGCGCCACCTACCGCAGCCACGACAGCGACTTCCTGGTCAGCGACAACCGCGACTTCCACCCGACCGACGTGATCGAGGACGCCGACGGCAGCCTGCTGGTGGTCGACACCGGCGGTTGGTACAAGCTGTGCTGCCCGACGTCGCAGCTGGTCAAGCCCGACGTGTTCGGCGCCATCTACCGCGTCCGTCGTACCGGCGCGGCGCGCGTCGCCGACCCGCGCGGGCGCACCATCGACTGGTCGACGGCGACAGCGGACCATCTGGCCCGGATGCTTGGCGACCCGCGGCCGGCGGTGGCGCGGCGCGCGGTGGCGGCGCTGGGCAAGCAGGGGACGAAGGCGGTGCCGGCGATCGAACGAGTGCTGCGCGACGGCGACGTGCACGGCGCGGAACGCGGCTGTGGGCCGCCACCCGCGTGGACGCCGCCGCGGGCCGCGCGGCGGTGCGGCAGGCGCTGGCGGACGGCGACGACACGGTACGGCAGGTGGGCGCTGCACGCCGTCAGTCTGCACCGCGACCGCGACGCAGTCCCGGTGCTGCGCTGCTGCTCACCGGCCCGTCGCTCCACAACCGGCGCGTCGCCGCCGAGGCGCTCGGCCGCATCGGCGACGCCGGCAGCGTGCCGGCGCTGCTCGACGCGGTCGCCGCCAATGAGGATCGCTTTCTGGATCATTCGCTCACCTACGCGTTGCTGGAGATTGGCGACGCCGCGGCGGTGCGCAAGGGGCTGACAGCCGCCAGCCCGCGGGTACGGCGGGCGGCACTGGCGGCGCTCGACGGCATGGCCGGCGGCAACCTGCAGGCCGACGAGGTGGCCCGCGAGCTGAACGCGGCCGATGCCGGACTGCGCGCGAGACGGCGTGGTGGATCGCCGGCCGGCGGCCGACCTGGGGCGCGACGCTCGCCCGCTTCTTCGCCGCGCGACTGGCCGACCCGAAGCTATCCGCCGCGGGGAAGGACGAGCTGGTCGCCCAGCTGACCCGGTTCGCCGGCAACGGGGCGATTCAGACGCTGCTCGCCGATCGGCTGCGCGACACCCGGTCCGCCGACGAGCGGACCCTTGTCTTGCGAGTAATGGCAAACTCAAACATCAAGCCTGTACCGCCGGCGTGGGTCGAGGCGCTGGCGCCGCTACTGGCGACGGCCGACGGTGAGCTGGAGCGGCAGCTGCTCGAAACGGCGCGCGCCCTGCCGCTCGAGCCGGCCCGGGCGAAGCCGCTCGTCACCCGTCTCGAGGCGATCATCGCCGACGGCAAGCGGCCGGCGGAGACGCGGCTGCGTGCGGTGGCGGCCACGCCGGGCGGGCCGGGCACGCTGTCGCCCGAGGTGTTTCGGCTGGCGCAGGAGGCGCTGGACCGCGAGGGGCCGGTGGGGCGGCGTGCCCTGGCGGTCGACGTCCTGACCCGCGCCGCGCTGTCGCGCGAGCAGCTACTCGGTCTGTGTGACGCGCTCGGCCAGACCGGGCCGATGGAACTGGAGCGGCTACTCGACGTGTTCACCCGGTCGACCGACGAGCGGGTCGGGATGCGGCTGCTGGCGGCACTGCGGTCGGCGCCGGCGCGGTCGGCCCTGCGCGTCGACGGCGTGCGGACGCGGCTCGCCAAGTATCCGCCCGCGGTGCTGAAGGACGCCGAGCGGCTGTACGCCGAGCTGGACGCCGACCGGGCGCGGCAGCGCGAGCAGCTGGAGAAGCTGGTCCGCGAGCTGAAGCCGGGCGACATCCGCCGCGGCCAGGCGGTGTTCAACAGCCAGAAGGCCGCCTGCGCATCGTGTCACGCCATCGGCTACCTGGGCGGCAAGATCGGCCCGGACCTGACGCGGATCGGCCAGATCCGCAGCGAGCGCGACCTGCTCGAAGCAATCCTCTACCCCAGCGCCAGCTTCGTGCGCAGCTACGAGCCGGTGACCGTCACCACCGCCGCCGGCAAGGTGGTCAACGGCCTGGTCCGCAAGGACGCGCCCGACGAGATGGTGCTGACGGTCAGCGCCACCGAGGAGGTCCGCATCCCGCGCGGCGAGATCGACGACGTCCAGCCGGGCAAGGTGTCGATCATGCCGGCCGGACTGGAGAAGGTGCTCACCGAGCAGGAACTGGCCGACCTGGTAGCGTTCCTCCGCGCCGCCCGTTGATCGGTGTTATTTCAGCTCCTTGATGTGAAGATTGCGAAACTCCAACGTGCCGCCGTGGTCCTGCAGGCCGACGTGGCCGTCGGCGCGGCGGATGCCGGGGTGTTCCTTGACGGCGTCGCGGTGATCGTCGAGGTTGGCGTCGACCACCGTCTTGCCGTTGACCTCGACCTGCACCCGCCGGCCGCGGGCGACGATGCGCAGGGTGTTCCACTCGCCGGCCGGCTTGCCCGCCTGCTCCCGCGGCGGGACCACGCCGTAGACCGCCCCGGTGTACTGCGTCGGCTTCAGCCCCTGGTAGTCGGGGTCGTCGAGGATCTGGATCTCCATGCCAACCTCCGACGGCCGGCCGCGGAGCGGGCTGCGGATCGCCACGCCGCTGTTGCCGTGCTTCGAGATGCGGTATTCCAGCCGCAGGTCGAAATCGCGGTAGGGGCCGCGGCTCATCAGCCAGCCGCCCGCACCGCCGGTGCAGGTGAGGATGCCGTCGCGGACCGTCCACGCCTCCTTCTTGCCGCCGACCACCTGCCAGCCGGCAAGTGTCTTGCCGTCGAACAGGGCGACGAACCCGGAAGGCGGCCCGTCGGCGCGGGCGGCGGTAGTGACGAGGACGAACGCGGTGAGCAGGATGCGGTAGCGCATAAGGAACCTCCGGGCAGCCATTACAGCTCTTTGACGTAGAGATTACGAAACTCGACGCGCCCGCCGTGCTCCTGAAGGCCGATGTGCCCTTTGGCGCGGAGGATGCCGGGATTGGACTTCGCCTTCGCCTTGTGGTCGTCGAGGTCGGCGTCGACCACCGTCTCGCCGTTCAGTTCGATGCGGACACGGCGGCCGTTGCAAGTAATGTGATACTGGTTCCACTGGCCGAGCGGGCGGGTGGCGACCTTCGACGCCGGGACGACGGCGTACACCGACCCGGTGTGCTGCCACTCCTTGAGGTCCTTGTAGCTGGGGTCGTCGAGGATCTGAATCTCCATCCCGGCGAACGCCGGGTTGCCCGACAGCGGGGCGCGGAGGGCAACGCCGCTGTTGGCGCCTTTCGGCAGCCGGAATTCGAGCCGCAACTCGAAGTTGGCGTACTGCTGCTTCGTCATCAGCCAGCCGCCCCCACCGCCGTTGACGACGAGCAGCCCGTTGTCCACGCCCCACGAGCCGGCCTTGCCGTTGTACACCTGCCAGCCAGTCAGGTCTTTCCCGTTGAACAGGGCGGTGAACCCCTTCGGTGGGGCGGTGGAGTCGTCGGCGAACGCCGCGGTGGCGAGGAGGACGGCGGCGAGTGCGAGCAGGCGGAACGGCATGGCGGGATCTCCAGCGGGTGGGAGGCGATGACGGCGATTATCCGCTGCCGGCCGCCGGAAGGCAAGGTGCCGGATCGACGCAATCGGAAGGAGGAAGGACGCCGGATGCCGGGTGCCATGGCCACGCTTGCGTGGCCATGTGGAGCGAGTCGCCTTTCACGGATAGGCCCGGTCGGTGAAAGGCCGCATGCCCACGCAAGCGTGGGCATGGCACCCAGCATCTGTTCATCCTCGAAGGGCTGCGGCTCGCCCACGTCCCGGCCGACGGGAAGGGTCACCGCCGGCCGAGCACCCAGTCGACGACGTGACAGCCCTTGACGTGAACCGGCGTCCGGCAGTGCGCGGCCGCGGCGTCTTCGCCCAGTTCGTCGAGGGCGTCGGCCAGCACGCCGTGGAGCGGTTCGCCGGCGTCGCAGGCGCGGGCCAGCTCGACCACCTCGGCCGGGAACGGCCGCGGCCGTAACCGAACGAACGGGTCGCCGACCACACAGCGCACCACCGCCACCAGCGTGTCCGCTAGCCGCGGCTCCAGCACCTCGACGTAGTAGGCCACCTGCTCGCTGCGGCCGGTCAGGCATTCCTCGCACGCTCGCACCCGATACACCGCCCGCCAGCTCCAGCCGGCCTCCACCTCGGCCAACACGACCCTGATCTCTTCCTGCGCCTTCACCACCCCGTCCGGGACGCCCAGAGCCGACTCGGCCGCCTCGACGACGCGGCGACAACGGGGGTCGGTCAGCCGGTTCCAGATCAGCCGGCAGCAGGCACAGGCCACCAGCGCGTGAACCTGGCGACTGGCGGTTCCGCCCAGCCGGTACAGCAGGTCGCCGGCGGACGCCGGAGCCAGCCAGGCCTGGCGGGTGAATGGGGGAGGGGCCCTGAAGTACGGCGGGCGATTCACCAGGGTGCGAAACACCTCGCCCGTGCAGACCAGGTGGACGATGATCGCGACGGTGATCGGCGCCAGGGCCAGACAGAAGAATCCGAGGACCGGCACCACCAGCCACAGATCGCTGGTACGGTGGTGCCGCAACCCGCGGGGCAGTTGCCACACCTGCAAGGCGATCATTTGCAGGGACACCAGATAGGCCAGCAGACCGAGGCCCAGCCACGCCTCGACGATGTACCACATGATCATGGCGCCTCCGATCGATCGGCCGTCGTAGAATGATACGGCGGTGTTGACCGCTTTTGTCAACCATTGGCCGGTCAGGTGCTGTTGGGGAGGCGCACATGGGAGCGGGCGTCGAGGCGGTCTACGTCGCAGGAGAGGCGCGCGGGCCGATGAGCGCGGAGGCGGAGGCGCAGGCGATACCCGGCGTCGGCCTGGCGGGCGATCGCTACGCGCTCGGCACGGGCAGCTTCTCACGGTGGCCGGGGCCAGGGCGGGAGGTCACGCTGATCGAGGCCGAGGTGGTCGCCGACTGCGTCGCGCGGTTCGGCCTTGACCTGACCGCCGGCCGGCATCGGCGAAACGTGGTGACTCGCGGGGTTCGGCTGGGCGAGCTGATGCACCGCACGTTCCGCGTGGGCACCGCCCTGCTCCGCGGCGACCGGCCGGCCGACCCGTGCGGGCACCTGGACCGGCTGATCGGCCCGGGGGTGATGGAGGCGCTCCGCGGCCGCGGCGGGCTGCGGGCGACGGTCCTGGAGGGTGGCATCATCCGGCCGGGCGACCCCATCGAGGTGTTGTCGGCCGGACCGGGGGAGGCGCCATGACCGATCAGGAGTGGTGGACGTCGCCCGACCCGCAGGCGGTGTGTGCCAACGTCCGCGAGGCGGCCACGCCGCTGCGCACCCGCTGGAGCGGCTATCGGCCGGCGCGGCGCTTTACGGTAAGCGATCGTAAATGGCGTCTAATTGACCTGGGCTGCGCGCGGCGAGCGATCCCGGCGCTGGCGATCCCCCAGCTGGGCGACATCATCGCCGCGCTGGAGGAGCACGTCGACGCCGACCTCGACACCCTCGGGGTGGTGGCGCGGGTGGCGACGCTGGCCGAGGCGGTGCGTCCGCGGCTGTTCCACCCGGCCTGGCTGATCCACGGGCTGAGCAACACGCTGACGCTGACGCAGTTCCTGCAGGCGTGGCGGGGCGGCAGCGACCTGTTCGCCCTGACCGCCGAGGCGTGCGTCGCGGCCGCCGTCGCCGCGCTGCCGCCGCACGAACGGGCCGCCGGGCGCGAGCGGCTGCTGGCGGACGAGCGGGCACGGCAGGCCGACCTGGTCCGCGACGTGCTCGGCTACCTGTTCGTCGCCGACCGGCCCGACCCGGTGTGGCTGCAAATGAACGACGGCATCGTCCGCCGGCTGGCGGAGACGATGTACCACACCCGCACCTACACCGACTTCCCGGTGCTCGGCGACGCCCTGGAGGACGCCGGCTGTACCTCGGCGGCGATCCTCGATCACTGCCGCGGCGGCGGCGACCACACCCGCGGCTGCTGGGTGCTCGATTTGCTGCTGGGGAAGGAGTGATGCCGCCGGCGCGCGTCGTCTGGTCCCGGCTGCTGCTGCTGGCGGTCGTCGTCGGCCTGATCGGCGCCTTCTACGCGCTGGGCGGGACGCGCTATCTGAGCTGGGAGGCGGTCAAGGGCGGCGTCGACGGCTGGGCGGCGCAGACGGAGGCGGCGCCGCTGCTGGCGGTGACGGTGTTCTTCGCCGTCTACGTCGCGGTGACGGCGCTGTCGCTGCCGGTGTCGACGGTGCTCGGGCTGCTGGCCGGCGCGCTGTTTGGCCGATGGCTGGGCACTGCCGTGGTCAGCGCGGCGTCGACGCTCGGCGCTACCCTGGCGTTTCTGATAAGCCGCTACTTGCTTCGCGACTGGGTGCGCGCACGGTTCGGCACGCGGCTGGCGGTGGTCGAGCGGGGGGTAGAGCGGGACGGGGCGTTCTTCCTGTTCACGCTGCGGCTGGTGCCGGTGTTCCCGTTCTTCCTGGTGAACGCGACGATGGGGCTGACGGCGATGCCGGCCGGCACGTTCGCCGCCGTCAGCTGGGCCGGCATGCTGCTGGGCACGTTCCTGTACGTCAACGCCGGCACGGCGCTGGCGGAGATGGAGTCGCCCCGCGACGCGCTGTCGCCGGCGGTGGTCGGATCGCTGGCGCTGCTCGGCCTGGCGCCGCTGGTGGTGCGCTGGCTGCGGCGCT
>JAXMAU010000026.1:0-93476 GCA_046350215.1 Gemmataceae bacterium
TCCTGGTCGCCTGCCTCAAGCCACAGCACGCCGAGTTCGTTCAGAGCCACCTGCAGGGGCGCAACCTGCCGATCGAGGTGCATCACGGCAAGACGCCGGAGATCATCCAGCTGGCGCACTCGTGCATGTCGGTGTCCGGCTCGGTCAGCCTGGAGCTGCTCTACCGCGGTAAGCCGACGATCATGCTCTACCGCGTCACCCCGTTCCAGATGCTGCTGATGCGGCTGCTGCGGCAGGCGAAGTACATCACCCTCGTGAACATGCTCGCCGACCGGGTGCTCTTCCCCGAGTATGTCGCTACTCACTGCCTGGGCGAAACGCTCGCCGGCCATGTCCTGCACTGGCTGCAGGACCGGCCGGCTTACGAGGAGCTGTGCGGCCAGCTGGCGGCGCTGCGCGACCGGGTGGTGTGGCCCGGTGCCTGCGCTCGCGCCGCGGCGGCGATCAGCGAAGTGGCCGGCGGGGGTTGCGAACGGGCGGCTTGACCTTGGTTGGCGCCGCCGCGCCGCCCGTCGTCAGTATGGCCGGCAGCGGCAGCGTCTGCAGCCCGCGCGGGCCGCGGACCGCCAGCGTCGGCACGTACAGGTTGGTCGACCACGACTCCACCTGCCGCCAGATGGCCTCGCTCAGCGACCGCTCCAGGTCGTTGGTGCGAACGATGCCGATTACCTCCGGCGTCTCCGACCGATAGGGGCCGGACGTCCACAGCTGGCCGCGGGCGTCGGCCAGGGTGGCGACGCACTCGACGCGCTTGACGTTGACCGTCATCGTCCCGCCGCCGCCGCCGAGCTTCTGGTACTGGTGCGTCTTGCCGGTCGCCTGCTCGCTGCCGATCTGCACCGTCAGCGTCACGCCGCCGGAGCCAGGCACCAGCCCCTGCGCCTCCAGCCGGCGGGTCAGCGCGTCGCGGACACGACCCGCCAGGTCGGCTCGGCCGCTGCTCACCTCCACGCTGAACTTCGTCCCCGGCCCGACCGCCAGCGGCGTGCCGGCCAGCGCCTGCGTCGCCTGCTGGGCCGCCGCGTCGGGTAGCTTCCGCGCGGTCAGCGTCGTCCCCTCCTGGCCGCCCGACCCGCCGGCGGTGTACCACAATCGGCCGTCGACGGTGACCCCGCCGGTGCGAGTGTTGCCGAGGTAGTTGACCGCCGGCAGCTTGAGCTTCAGGTCGATCAGGATGGTGCCGGCCAGGATCGCCCCTTCGCCGGCATAGGCCAGCTCGTCGGTGGCGACGGTCTGCACCGGGAACTCGCCGGCCTTCTCGCCCTTTGTCAGATCCCAGCGGACCAGGGCGGTGCGGGCGCCCTCGCGGAGCACTGCGGCCAGCTCCTTGCCGTCGGGGCGGAAGGCGAAGCCGTCGGGGATACCGGAAGCGCCGGCGAGGCTGCCGACGCGCTCGCCGGTGGCGGCGTCGAGCAGTTCCAGCGATCCGCCCACGCGGGCCGCCACATACTTGCCGCCGCCGCTGACGCCGACGGCGCCGCTGACGCCCTTGACCGCCCACTCGGCGCGACACTCCGGCAGCTTCCACACCGCCAGCCGTCCGCCCTCGCTCACCGTCCAGGCGCGATCGGCACCGAACAGGCCGGCGCGGGCCACCTTGGGCGGGGTATCTTTTTCATACGGCAGCCAGCCGACAACGTGCTTGCCGTCGCGACCATAGACGTCGATGCGCTTGCCGTCCGCCGGTTCGACGACCAGGAGCGTTCCGTCGGGAGCAAGCGCCGCGCTCAGGCGATTACCGCCGGGCTTCGGCTCGTAGCTGAACAGGTCGGCGCTGCCGGCCGCCTGGCCCTCGGCCAGGTCGTAGAACTCGGCGCGCACCTGTTTGCGCGTGCCGAGCGATCCGGCGACGGCGGTCAGCACGGCGGCGCGGGGAGCGGCCCCGCCGGCGATCAGCACCCGGTCGATGTCTTTGGCCGGCGCGGCCAGCGGGATCGGCCGGTCGACCGGCGGCTTGACCGCGGGAGTCGGGTCGGCCGTCGCCTTCCACGCCGCCACGCCGGACGGCGTCTGCTCCTTCACCGCCGACCAGTCGGCCGGTTTGGCCGCGGGCAGCCCCGACGCGATGGCGCCCGGATCGCCGCCCTTGCGCGCCGCGGCGATCTGGTCGGCCGGCAGGGCGGTGACGGCCAGTTTGTCGCCCTCCAACCCCTCGCCCTTGAGTACCAGGGCGACGCGGGTGCCGCTCAGCACGCGGCGCGGATGGCGGTTCAAGTCGTCCGCCGGCAGCCGCCAGAACACCTTGCCGGTGGCGGCGTCGAGAAACACCCGGTTGGCGATCAGCAGCCCGCTGCCGTCGGGCAGCCACTCCAGCCCGCGCCGATCGCCGGTGAACGCCAGCCCTTCCAGGTCGGCGTTCTTGCCCAGGTTGTGGTCGTGCTTCACCTTGCCGGAAGTCACCTCCCAGACCACCAGCCGATTGCCGCTGAACGAGTGGTACAGCGCCGCCAGCAGGGTGCCGTCGGCGGAGAACGCCAGGCCGCGGGTCTGGTCGCCGAAGCCGACCCCCGGCGGGCGCAATTCGCCGGCGAGCGTGCCGCTGTTCAGGTCGTACACCCGCAGCGGAGCGTCGTGGCGGCTGGGGAAGGCGAGGTAGCGGCGGCCGGGGCTGAACGCGGCCACGTTCCAGTCGGCGATGCCGTCCACGTCGAACTGGGCGACGTCGCGGCGCGCCGCCGGCTCGCGGACCTTCAGCTTCGTCTTGAGCGCGTTCTGGACCGCCGTCACCACCTTGTTGCCGGCGGCGAAGTCGATCCCCAGCAGGAACGTTACCTTGTCGTCGTACAGGTCGATCTGCTTGCCGTCGGCCACCGTCCACACCTGGACGCCCTTGACCTGACCGGAGAAGACATGGGCGGCGACGTGGGTGCCGTCGGGGCTGAGGGCGATCTTGTTGTTGAGGCGGCCGGCGGGCACGGTGCCGGCCTGCTTGACGGTGCGCAGGTCGTAGACGGTCAGGCTGTCGCGGTCGAAGCCGGTGAGGGCGACGAACGGACTGAACGTCGCCGGGAACAGCACCTTGCTGGTGGAGCGGCCGAGCGGCACCTGGCCGTCGACATCGGGCACCGCCATCGGGGCCGGCGGGGCGTCGACGGCGACGTTCCAGGCGAGGGCCGCCGGCAGCGGGTTGTTGTTGACCGGCAGCGGCAGGTTGTTCGCCGCCGGCAGCGGCGGGTTGTTCCACTGCGGCGTCAGGTTGTTCGCCTGTGGCTGCACGACCGGGTTGTTGTTCGCCGGCGGCTGCGCGACCGGGTTGTTCGGCTGGGCCACCGGGTTGACCGGCGCGGAGCTGCGGAAGTACAGGAAGCCGGCGGCCACCCCGACCACGGCCAGGAACAGGAAGACGCCGCCGCCGATCAGCAGGCCGATCGGCAAACCGCTCTCCGCTTCGGCGCGGCGCCGGCGCCGCGGCCGGTCGTCCTCGTCGTCCTCGTCGCGCCGCCGCCGCGGGCGGTCGTCGTCCTCCTCGGCACGGCGGCGATTGCGCGGCCGATCGTCCTCATCCTCGTCGGCCGGGCGGGCGACGGGGCGGGTCTTGGCCGCCGGCCGGCGCGGCTCGGCCTGAACCTCCTCGCGGCCGCCCTTCGGCACCCGCAGCGGCGCCTCGCACTCGCGACAGCGAATCCGCTCGCCGGCGAGGTTATCCGACACCTTGTATTCCGCCTCGCAGGCGTCGCAGTGTACGCGGATCGGCATAGGGGACAAGTCCGGTAATAAGAGAGAGGGGACGAGACGATGAAATTGAACTGTAAACCGCTGCGGCGACGCTGTCAACGACGGCGGCCGGCCGCCAGCCGCGCCGCCAGGGCGACGGCGGCGTACAGGCTCGACGGCAAGGCGACTCCCTGCCAGGCGATGTCGAACGCCGTGCCGTGGTCGACGCTGGTGCGGACGATCGGCAGACCGAGCGTGACGTTGATCCCCTCGTCGAACGCCAGCGCCTTGAGCGGGATCAATCCCTGGTCGTGGTACATGCAGATGTAGGCGTCGGTCTGCTGACGGCGGGCCGGCAGGAAGGCGGTGTCGGGCGGCAACGGGCCGTCGATCTGCAGGCCACGAGCGCGGGCGGCCTCGACCGCCGGAGCGATGACGCGCTCCTCCTCGCCGTCGCCGAACAGGCCGTGCTCGCCGGCGTGCGGGTTCAGGCCGCACACAGTCAGGCGCGGCGCGCGGCCGCGCAGCCGGCGCATGGCGTCGGCGGTCAGGTCGATCGCGTCGCCGATCCGCTCCGCCGTCAGCAGCGCCGGCACATCGCGGTAGCCGACGTGGGCGGTCACCAGGCTACAGGTGATGGCGTCCGCCGTCAGCATCATGCACACCTTGTCCGCCCCGGTCAGGGCGGCGAGGATCTCGGTGTGACCGGGGTAGCCGATGCCGGCGGCGGCCAGCGCCTCCTTGTGGAGCGGCGCGGTGCAGATGGCGTCGACGGCGCCGGCGAGCGCGGCGGTGATGGCGGCCTCGACGTAGGCGTAGGCGGCGGCCCCGGCGGCGGCCGACACCGCACCCGACCGGAAGTCGGCCGGCGTGATCCGACCGAAATCGATAACCGCCGCCTCCGTCACCGCCCGCGGCCGGGCGCGGAACTCCGCCAGCGGAACGATGCGCTCCGGCCGTGGCAGACCGAGCAGGTCGGCGACGACGTGCAGCACCGTGGCGTCGCCGAAGATCAGCGGCGTCAGGTCGGCCTGTAACGGGGCGTGGGCGAGCAGGTGAAGGCACAACTCCGGCCCGACGCCGGCCGGGTCGCCCATCGTCACGGCAATCAGCGGACGCGAGACAGGGGCGGACATGGCGGCTCCGGTGCGGCGAGGACGGGCGACGGTCGTTGTACGCAGGGAGCACACCGGCGGTCAGGCGTCGATCCGGCGCCGGCAACCCCGTCCGCGCTGGCCCAACCTGACAGAGTGCGACCGGCTGAGGCGGTTTGGGGCCGTCCGCGGTCCAATCAGGCTTGCTATAGTTTAGTGAGTTGGTAATTCTAGTAATCAATCAGTCGCACTCTTCCTCCCAGGGTTTGCACCCTGGGCTATTGGCTGTCGCCCCTTCGGGGCTTGAAAGGGGCAGGATTCTTAGCCCCGTAGGGGCGGAAGTAAATAGCCCAGGGCGTCAGCCCTGGGAGGAGGCTGAGGAGTGGGTGCGTAACACAACGCCTCAAACTCCTAGCGATTTGGTCGTGATTTATTGTGGCCGCTCGCTTCGGCCGGCCGATCTCTGAAGACAGAGCCACGGCCCGATCAAACGCGAGCGAGCTTTGCGGGTTCAGGGACTTTGGTGCAAGCGCGTTTCAAGGAGACTCGGATGACGAATCGTAACGTGACTCGCCGCCAGGCGTTTACTCTGGTCGAGCTGCTGGTGGTGATCGCCATCATCGGCGTGCTGGCCGGGCTGCTGCTGCCCGCCGTTCAGAAGGTCCGCGAGGCGGCCAACCGGACCCAGTGCATCAACAACCTCAAGCAGATCGGCCTGGCCGCCCACAACTACCACGACGCCAAGAAGCAGTTCCCGCAGAACCACCGGCCCGGCGGCGGGGCGGTGCGCATCCGCTGGTTCACCCGCCTGCTGCCGTATCTGGAGCAGGACACCCTGTACAGCCGCTACGACGAGTCGACCAACTGGGACAGCGCCACCAACGCGCCAGTCACCGCCACGTTCGTCAAGATCGGCACCTGCCCGTCGTCCCCGGAGGGCACGCGGCTCGACCTCAACCCGCAGCAGGCGAGCAAGTGGACCAGCCCGCGGCTGTTCGCCGTCAGTGACTACGCCGGCGTGTACGGCGTTCATGAAAGCCTGATCAGCGCCGCGGCCGGCTCCAGCTGGGACACCACCGGGACGGTGCAGGCGATCAAGAATCGGTTTGGCGTGCTCACCAACGAGAACTCGCCCTATGGCGAGAAGTCGCCGGTGACCCTGACCGACGTGACCGACGGCACGTCGAACACCCTGTTCGTCGCCGAGTCGGCCGGCCGGCCGTTCGTCTACCAGAACGGTGTGCGGGTGAGCAGCGACCTGAGCACCAACGCGGTCAACGGCGGCGGCTGGTGCCGGCCGGCCACCGACCTGTGGGTGATCGGCTTCCAGGACAAGGGCGGCACCATCCCGGTCGGCCCGTACATCGTCAACGCCGCCAACGGCCTGGACGCCGGCGGCACCTATCCGCTGACCGTGCCGGCCGCGTCGCCGCTGGCCAACGAGCCGTCCGGGCAGATTTACGGGTTCCACGGCGACCTGGCCAACGTGGCGTTCGCCGACGGTTCGGCCCGCACGATCGACCGCGCCATTGCGCCGGCGGTCCTCGCTGCCCTGGCCACGCGGGCGAACAACGACGTGATCGGTAAGTACTAAACCGATCGGTAAACGCTCCGATTCCCGCGATGCCCGCGGCGAGCTTGCTGGCTCGCCGCGGGCGCCCCCGGTCCCCGACAAGAGGCATCCGCTCATGGTCGACCGCCTGGTGCATGACCGCAACGGCCTTCTCCCGCATTGCGGGCTGACGTCGCCACTCGACGGGTTCGCCGCCGCTGACGACGCGGGGGACGATGTGCCGGTGGAGGAGACGGCGAGCAGCCGGCTGATCCAGCAGGGGCTGAGCTGTTACCTCAACGCCGAGTACGACCAGGCGATCGCCCGCTTCACCGCCGCGCTGCGGCTCGACCCGACCAACGTGCAGGTACACAACCTGCGCGGCGAGGCGCATCGGCTGCTCTGCCACTACGACCGCGCCCTGGTCGACTTCACCGCCGCCATCCGCCTGCAGCCGTATGACCCGGCGCTGTACATCAGCCGGGCCGCCGTCCACCGGCTGCTCGGCCACCTGGAGGAAGCAGTCGCCGACTGCACCGCCGCGCTGCAGCTCGCCCCGGACAACAGCGCCGCCTACAGCAGCCGCGCCGGCGCCTACGCCGACCTGGCCGCCCGCGACCAGGCGATCGCCGACTACACGACCGCCCTCGAGCTGAATCCGCGCGACCTGTTCGCCTTCTTCCACCGCGGCAAGGCGCTGGCCGAGCGCGGCGACCACGACGCCGCCATCGCCGACTTCAACCAGGTCCTCGACCTCAATCCGAACTACGTCCTCGCCTATTTGCAGCGCGGCCACGCCTACCGCTACAAGGGCGAGTATCAGCACGCCGTCTTCGATTACAGCGAGGTGTTGCGGCTGCACCGGCACAATGCGCTGGCGTACAGCAGCCGCGGCCACGCCTACGAGCTGCTCGGCGACCACGCGCGGGCGCTGGCCGACTACACCGAGGCGCTGCGGCTCGACCCGACCACGGCGGCCATCTACCGCAGTCGCGGCATCCTGTACCGGCTGACCGGCGACCTGGACCGGGCGGTGGCCGATCTCGACGAGGCGATCCGCCGCGCTCCCACCGACGCGGTGGCGTACTTCCACCGTGGGCGGATCGCGCTGGCGCGCGGCCGGTTCGAGGCGGCCATCGACGACTTCGGCGCGGCGCTCCGGCAGTCGCCCGAGTTCCTCGCCGCCTACCTGAACCGCGCGCTGGCGTATGACCGCATCGACGAGTACCGCGAGGCGGCCCGCGACTGCACGCGGGCGCTGCGCCTGGACGCCGACCACGCGCCGGCGTACCTGATTCGCGGCACCACCTGCGCCCACGCCCGCGCCTACCCGCAGGCGATTGACGACCTGACGCGGGCGATCGACCTCGACCCGGAGTTCGCCCTGGCGTACCACGAGCGCGGGCGTGTCTACACCCTCACCGGCGAGCTGGACCGGGCGCTGGCCGACTACGATCGGCTGCTTCAGCTGGAGCCGGGCAACGCGCTGGCGCACGCCAACCGCGGCATCGTCCACCAGCTTCGCGGCGACGGCAGCCAGGCGACCGCCGACATCCTGCGGGCGCTGCGGCTGAATCCGAAGTGCATCCTCGCCGGCTGGACGCACGGTCTGGCCGAGGTGGCTAAACGACGAAGTATTCGCTTACTCGCTGACTACACCGAGGGCCGTCGTCGGGTGCGGCCCGGCGATCAGCCGGCGACGTGGACCCGGCTGAACCGCCGGCGCCCAGAACCGGAGCCGACCGCCGAGTTCATCCCGGTCGAGGAGGCGGCCGCGCCGCCGGCCGCGGACGAATCCTATACGCTGGTCACCGAGCCGACCGCGGCGCCCGAGGAGGTCGCACAGGACACCGTGGCCTGCCTGCGCGCGGACCAGACGCAGCCGGAGCTACCGCGGCCGGCCCCGGCGACGGCGACGGTCCCCAACGCCCAGGCGGCCGCCGCTGCGGCGCTGGCGCGGAACCAGTCGACAACCGCCGGTCCAGCGGCCCCCAAACCGGCGGCGAAAAAGCCGACGGCGAAGAAGCCGCCGGCCGCACCGTTCGAGTGGCCGTTCCCGAACGTCAAGCCGATCCACGTCGCCGCCGGGATCGCCGCGGTGGTGCTGGTGCTGTCGCTGGTCGTGCTGCTCCGCCGGCCGGGCAAGGCGCCGGTCTATCCGGCCGAGGGGCTGGTCCTGCTCGAAGGCAAGCCGCTGGGCAACGCCAGCGTGTTTCTGCACCCGCTCACCCCGCTGGGCGAGGACGTGCCGCGGCCAAAGGCGACGGCGAAGGGGGACGGCTCGTTCGTCCTCGGCACCTACGGCAAGGACGACGGCGCCCCGCCCGGCGAGTACGGCGTGACGGTGCGGTACTTCTACGTCGACAGCCGTCGCGGCGACGACGCCGTGCCGCAGAACGTGCTGTCGAAGAAGTACAGCAATCCGAAAACGTCCGGGCTGACCGTGCGGATCGAACCGAAGGAGAACAAGCTGCCGCCGCTGGAGGTCAAGCGGTGAGCGACCTCTTCCTTCCGCTCTGGCGGCGGATACAGTGCCAGGGACGTACCCCCGGTCGGTTCCGCTTCTGGAGAATGTCCCGATGAAGTATGCGCTCCCGGTTGTCGCGATCCTCCTCATCCACCCGCCGATGCGTGCCGATGCGCCCGCCGACGCCGGCCTTGCCGCCGCGGTCAAGAAGTTGCCGGCCGGCGAGAAGCCGATGCACCTGTTCAACGGCAAGGACCTGACTGGCTGGGACGGCGCGAAGGGCTACTGGTCGGTCGCCGACGGCGCAATCCGCGGCGCCAACACGAAGCCGGTGCCATCCAGTACCTACCTTTACACCGATCGGCCCTATCGGAACTTCCGCCTGCTGTTCGAGGTGAAACAGACGCGGTCGCCCAAACACTCGCCGATGCACTCCGCCGTCGCCATCCTCGGCGAGCGGATCACCGACAAGGGCGACAACGCCCACGGGTTCCGTGGCCCGCTGGTGATGTTCTGCAATGACTGGGGCATCTGGGACGCCCACCGCCGCAACCGCGTGGCGCCGGTCGGCCCCGGCCCGAAGGCGGAGCGCGTCGGCGACTGGAACCTGATCGAGGTCCTCGTTCGCGGTAATCGCATCCGCTGCGTCGCCAATGGGGTGCTGGTGTTCGACTTCACCGACAAGCCGGAGATGCTGAAGGCGTGTCCGATCGGCCTGCAGCTGCACGCGGAGAGCCGGCCCCAGGAGTACCACTTCCGCGGCCTGGTGCTGACGACCGACCCGACCGACGAGCTGGTGACGCTGACGAAGCCGTCCGGCCGGTGACGCTCGCTCCGGCGTGAACACCACCGATGCGGCGAGCCGGGTCTGCGACAATTGTTTATCAATCCGATCATCATAGTGATATTTT
Organism: Gemmataceae bacterium; assembly: GCA_046350215.1. Taxonomy (GTDB): domain Bacteria; phylum Planctomycetota; class Planctomycetia; order Gemmatales; family Gemmataceae; genus JAXMAU01. The sequence continues at coordinate 9,679 of JAXMAU010000026.1, forward strand.
TAGGGGATTGCCATTGACGCCGCCGGACCGGCGAATAAAATCCTCCTCAGTCAGTCGTGATTATTTAATGGGCAGTGAGCCGGACGACCGATGAAACTCTCGAGGAAATCCGACTACGCCTTGCGAGCCTTGCTCACCCTGGTGGGGGAGTACGGCAAGGGGCCGGTGTCGATCCGCGAGCTGGCGGCTCGCAACGACGTGCCGAAGCGGTTTCTGGAGCACATCATGCTCGACCTGAAGGAGCGCGGCTGGGTGCGAAGCGTGCCCGGCCGCGATGGCGGGTACGAGCTGGGCCAGCCGCCGGAGGAGATCACGATGGGCCAGGTGGTGCGGCACTTCGACGACGTGCTGGCGCCGATCGGCTGCGTCTCCGTCACCCACTACGAGCCGTGCTCCCAGGAGCCGGTGTGCCGATTCCGCCGCGTGCTGCTGCAGATTCGCAATTACACCGCCCGGATGATGGACGATGCCACCCTCGCCGCCGTGTATCAAGGCCCGCCGGTCAGCCGCGCCGAGGTGTTCAGCGACGAGTTCAGCAGTGGCGGTGGCATCTAGTTTTTTTGGACGAAAATACGACCCACCTGATCGTGATTCATTTATCCGAGGGCAACCGACGCCCTCTCTGTCATCGAGGAGCCTGCCATGGGGAAAGCGGTAATCGCCGGAGTCATCCTGGTCGCCGGGATCGCCGGCGCCGTCTGGTTCGGCGGACACGGCAGCGGCGACGGCACCGTGGAGCTGCTCAACGTCTCCTACGACCCGACCCGCGAGTTGTGGCGCGACCTGAACGCAGCGTTCATCCCGCACTACGAGCAGGAGACGGGCACGCGGCTGACGATCAAGCAGTCGCACGCCGCGTCGGCGTCGCAGGCCCGCGCCGTCATCGACGGGCTGGACGCCGACGTCGTCACCCTGGCTCTATGGTCCGACACCGACGCCATCCGTCGCCAGGGGCTGATCGCCGACGGCTGGGAGGAGCGCTTCCCGCACCGCGCCCTGCCGTACTTCTCCACCATCGTCTTCGTCGTCCGCAAGGGTAACCCGCGCGCCATCAAGGACTGGCCCGACCTGGTGCAGCCGGGAGTCAAGGTCATCACGCCGAACCCGAAAACTTCGGGTAATGGCAAACTCAGTTTCCTGGCAGCGTGGGCGGCGGTGGTCCAGCGCGGCGGTTCGCCGACGGATGCGCAGGAGTACGTCGGCAAGCTGTACCGGCAAGTGCCGGTGCTCGACACCGGCGCCCGCGGTGCCACCACCACGTTCGCCCAGAAGCAGATCGGCGATGTCCACCTGACGTGGGAGAGCGAGGCGTACCTGGAGGTGCAGGAGTCCGGTGGGGCGCTGGAGATCGTCTATCCGCCGGTGAGCATTCGGGCCGAGCCGCAGGTGGCGGTGGTCGACGCCAACGTGGAGCGCAAGCACACCCGCGAAGCGGCCCAGGCCTACCTGCAGTTCCTCTACACCGCCGCGGGGCAGGAGATCATCGCCAGGCACTACTACCGGCCGATCGACGCCGCCGTGCTGGCGAAGCATCAGGCCAGGTTCCCGCCGCTGAAGCTGGTGCCGATCACCGCGGTCGCCCGCGACTGGGACGACGCCCAGGCGCAATTCTTCGCCGAGGGCGGGGTGTTCGATCAGATCTACCTGGCCCGCGGCAAGGGGCGATGATCGGCTTCAATACAAGTAACGCCATACTGAGGAGAGTGCATAATGTCCGGCGCCAATCGGCGTGCCCTGCCGGGGTTCTCGCTCAGCCTGGGGTACACGGTGTTCTACCTGAGCGTGCTGGTGCTGATCCCGCTGGCCGCCTGTTTCGGCAAGGCGGCGACGCTGACGGCCGGGCAGTTCTGGGGCGCGGTGTGGACCGAGCGAGCGCGGGCGGCGTATGTCCTGACGTTCGGCACGTCGTTCATCGCCGCGGTGGTGAACACCGTACTCGGGCTGCTACTCGCCTGGGTGCTGGTGCGCTACGAATTCCCGTTCAAGAGCTTCTTCGACTCGCTCGTCGATCTGCCGCTGGCGCTGCCGACGGCGGTCGCCGGACTGGTGTACTCCAGCCTCTATGTGGAGAACGGCTGGCTCGGGCAGTTCCTGGTGCCGCTCGGCATCGAGGCGGCGTATAGCCGGCTGGCGATCGTGCTGGTGCTGACGTTCGTCGGCCTGCCGTTCATCGTTCGCACGGTGCAGCCAGTGCTGGAAAGCCTCGACGCGGAGACGGAGGAGGCCGCCGAGTCGCTCGGGGCGACGCGCTGGGTGACGTTCCGCCGGGTGCTGCTGCCGGCGCTGTATCCGGCGCTGATCACCGGGTTCGCCCTGGCGTTCGCCCGCGGTCTGGGAGAATACGGATCGGTGGTGTTTGTATCCGGCAACATGCCGCTGAAAACCGAGATCGCCCCGGTGCTGATCGTCTCCCGGCTGGAGGAGTTCGCCTACGCCGAGGCGACGGCCATCGCGGTGGTCCTGCTGGTGTTCTCGTTCCTGCTGCTGGCGGTCATCAACGTCCTCGAACGATGGAGCAAGCGCCATGATGCCTGCTGATCGCGCCATCGCACCGGCCGCCCCGCGGCACGCTCCCCGAGATCCGTGGTACGTCCGCTGGCTGCTGACCGGGGCGGCGGTGGCGGTGCTCGGGGTACTGGTGGTGGTGCCGGTGGTCCATGTCTTCTACCAGGCGCTCGTGCCGGGAGTAAGAGTTTACTGGGACAATCTGGTGGCCGATGCCGACACCCGGCACGCGATCCTGCTGACGCTCACCGTCACGCCGGTGGCGGTGGTGCTGAACGTGGTGTTCGGGGTGGCGGCGGCGTGGGCGATCGCGCTTCCGCTTCCCGGCCGAACGCTGCTGGTGACGCTGATCGACCTGCCGTTCTCGGTGTCGCCGGTGGTCGCCGGGCTGGTGTTCATCCTGCTGTTCGGCATGCAGGGGACCTTCGGTCCGTGGCTGCGCGACCACGGCATCAAGATCATCTTCGCCACGCCGGGGCTGATCCTGGCGACGTCGTTCGTCACCTTCCCGTTCGTCGCTCGCGAGCTGATTCCGCTGATGGAGTCGATCGGCGCCGAGGAGGACCTGGCCGCCGTCAGCCTGGGGGCGGACGGCTGGCAGATGTTCTGGCGGGTGACGGTGCCGAACATCAAGTGGGGGCTGCTCTACGGCGTCATCCTGTGCAACGCCCGCGCCATGGGAGAATTCGGAGCGGTTTACGTGGTGTCCGGCCACATCGCCGGGCGAACCGACACCATGCCGCTGCGGGTGGAGAAGCTGTTTCAGGAGTACAACACGCCCGGCTCCTACGCCGTCGCCTCGGTGCTGACGCTGCTCGCCCTGGTGACGCTGCTGGTCAAGACCGTCCTCGAACGCAAGGTGCGGACCGAGGTTCAATCCGCCGCCGCGGGATCTCAGGGAGAGAACGCATGAGCATCACCGTCCGCAACGTGAGCAAGCGGTTCGGCACCTTCACCGCGCTGCACGACATCAACCTGGAGCTGCCGCACGGTTCGCTGATCGCCCTGCTCGGCCCGTCCGGCTGCGGCAAGACGACGCTCCTGCGCATCATCGCCGGCCTGGAGACGGCCGACACCGGCACCGTGCTGTACCAGCACGAGGACATCACCGACCAGAAGGCGCGCGACCGGCAGGTCGGCTTCGTGTTCCAGCACTACGCGCTGTTCCGCCACATGACGGTGTTCGAGAACGTGGCGTTTGCCCTGCGCATTCGCAAGTGGCCGCAGAAGCAGGTGGAGGCGCGCGTCCGCGAGCTGCTCGGGCTGGTGCGGCTGGACGGCTTCGACGGCCGCTATCCGGCGCAGCTGTCCGGCGGTCAGCGGCAGCGGGTGGCGCTGGCGCGGGCGCTGGCGGCGCAGCCGCGCGTCTTGCTGCTCGACGAGCCGTTCGGCGCGCTCGACGCCAAGGTGCGCCAGGAGCTGCGGCAGTGGCTGCGCCGGCTGCACGACGAGATCCACGTCACCAGCATCTTCGTCACCCACGACCAGGAAGAGGCGTTCGAGGTGGCCGACCAGGTGGTGGTGATGAACCGCGGGCGGATCGAGCAGATCGGCACGCCGCAGCAGGTGTTCGACCAGCCGGCCAACCCGTTCGTGATGGATTTCCTCGGCGACGTGAACGTGTTTCACGGCCGCGAGCAGGCCGGCCAGGTGATGTTGCAGGCGCTGGCGCGGGCAAGTATCGGCAAGACGCCGACCCATCCCCAGGCGGTCAACGTGTACGTCCGGCCGCACGAGCTGGACGTGAGCACGAAGGCGAACGGGGTGCCGTCGTTCGCGGCGCGGGTGGCGCACGTCAACCCGGCCGGGTCGCTGACGCGCCTGCACCTGCGCGCGGTCGAGGGCAACGAGCTGATCGTCGCCGAGCTGAACCCGGAGCGGGCCAGCGAATTGCAGCTGCGGCAAGGCGATCTGGTCTACGTCTCGGCCCGCCGCGTCCGCGTGTTCGAGCCGGAGTACGTCATCTGACGGGCCGGTCGCCCCGGAGGCCGACCATGCATCTGGATTCCGAAGATCTCGACCTCGCCCGGCAGCCCGCCGGGCCGGGGGGCGCCCTCGTCATGCTTCCGCCGCCGCCGGCGACCGTCGACGCCTACGCCGCGCTGTTTCGGCCCGCGTTTCGCCGCCGCGACCAGGCGCGGTGGGCCGCGGTCTATCTGACCGGCCTGTTACTCGACGGCGGACGCAAGAACGTCGAGGCGATCACCCGCCGCTATCTGGAGCGTGCCGCTGGCGACGACGGCGCCTCGGCGCGCGCTCTGCACCAGGCGTTACACAACTTCATCGACCGCAGTCCGTGGGACGAACGGGAACTGCTCCGCCGCTACCGTGCGGTAGTCGCTTCGCATCTGCGCTCCGACGGCGTGTTCGTGGTGGCCGACGTGACGGTGCCGAAGCGGGGCCGCGGCTCGGTCGGGGTGCAGCGGCAGTACAGCCACGAGCACGGCCGCAAGCTGAACTGTCAGCAGGCGGTGGCGGTGTACCACGTCGCCGGCGATGTCGCCATCCCACTCGCCATACGCCTGTACCTGCCCCGCGGCTGGGTTCGCACGCCGGCGCGGCTGGAGGCGGCCGGGGTGCCGCTGGACTACCCGGCGAGCGCGTCGCGCGTCGACCTGGCGCTGGCGCTGCTCGACGTGGTGCGGTTCGAGGGGCTGACGGCGGCGGCCGTGGTCGGCGGCCGGGGTACGCCACGTCGGCGGAGTTCCGCGCCCGGCATCGCTGCCCGCGACCTGCCCCTGCACGACGACGATGCCCTCATCCCGCTGCGGCTCGGCCGGTCAAACCTACGCCCGGCTGCGCGACGAACTCGGGCTGTGCCAGTTCGAGGGCCGTTCCTGGCGCGGCTTCCACCACCACGCCGCCCTGGTGCTGCTCGCCTGCGGCTATCGGCTCGCTGCGCTCGCAGTAGTCAGTTGTCGGTAGTCAGTAGAAAGAGCGCGGTCGCTCTTGCGAGGCGAGCGGAGCCACGGTGCCCCGAGGAAGGCAGGGCGTGGCCACCCATCCCGGACAGGGCCAGTCCGTGAAACGCCGCAGCCCACGCAAGCGTGGGCATGGCACCAACCCACTCTGGGCCGGCGAGCGGGAGCACGTCAGTGCCCCAGGAAGCGCTACCACTGCGGCGCACCGCGATCGTCCGCACCCGGTCGGTGACATCTGGGGCCGTCAGCAGGCGGCGGGATCGCGCCCGGCACCGTTCGCCGCGCGCGGGGTCTGCCAGCGGCGGTCACGGCGGGTAACTCGTCGAGTAACGCACTATTGATCTGATCAATCCGCATCCGCAGGGACGACAGGTCGCGCACGGGTACGACGGGTCCGCCGTCGGCCGTCCAGCGGGCGATGGCGGCCTGCTGCATCTCCTTGGCGGCGTCGATCTGGGCGGCGAAGAAGCGGCGCACGAACGCCGGGTCGAGGCCGCGCGCGGCGCCGCGGCGGGCCACGTCGTCGAGCAGGGCGCGCTCGCGCGGCGGATCGGTGATCGGCCGGCGCATGTTCCACTTCCAGCGGGCGACGTCCGGCATCACCGCCAGCCGCTCGTTCATCCGCGCCAGCAGCCGATCGACAGCCGCCGCGGGCGGTGCCGCCGGTCGCCAGGGTAGAGCGAGCACCGCCAGGGTGAACGCCAGCGCTGCCAGTACACGATTTTGCGGAGAGGAATACACGGTTTACCGTTTCACAGGGTACAGCGGCGGGCGGTAGACGCGGACGGCGGCGATCGGCGTCTGCGGCCCGCCGCGGACCTCCAGCCGGTGGGTGCCGCCGGACAGCCCCTGCGCCAGCGTCACCGTCGTCTCCATCGTCGAATCCTTCACCCCCGGCGAGATGAACGTGTCGACGTGTTGCGGCACCACTTTCCAGCGAATGGCGAACGGCGCCCGGATCGGCCGGCGGAACACCTTCAGCGCGTAGCCGAAGTTCCAGTCGTCGGGGTCGATCACCACCCGCCCCGACCGCGACACGAACCGCTTGCCACTCTCCCCCTCGCCGTCGGCGCCCGTCTTCGAGCCGGCCACCGTGTAACGGAACCGCGTCAGGTCGTCGTTGATCTCGGTGATCGTCAGCGTCCAGTCCTCGACCAGCCGCGGCTTGTCGGCGCCGACGCGGAGCAGGCACGGCCAGCTGCTGCCGGGGTACGACGTGGTGCGCGTCAGGGCCACCAGCTCGGGGATTGCCGACGGCCGTTTGCCGTCGATCCGCACCTCGGCCGGCGCCGCCTTGCCGTCGCTGCACACCACGTCGACGCGATTGCCGACGAAGTCGAGCGCCAGCCGGCCGTCCTGCCAGGTCACGTCCTTGCCGACCGTGTACGTCCGCACCCGATCCTGCCACGCCGCCGGGTCGGCCTTCGGCGTCGGCCGCAGGTACGCGTTGACGATCTCGGCCATCAGGTAGCAGCCGTGGTCGTTCAGGTGAACGCCGTCGCGGAGCAGGTCCTGCGGCCTCAGATTGTACTCGGCCAGGTAGCGTTTCCACAGTCGCCGCTGATCGACCAGCTCGGTGCCGTACTTCTTCGCGACCGAAGGCGAAAGCTGTAGTTCATCCACGCCGACCACTGCCGCGGGGTCAAGGTCGCCGGGTCGGTCGGCTCGTTCAGGTTCTCGCTGGCGGCTGTAGTGGTCAGTCTGCTGCAGGATGTCCGCGGTCGTCCGTTCACGGACGCGGCGAAATATTCTCATACTCGATGTGCGGGACCATGAGACGTGGAAGATGAGCAGATCCGGATAAAACGGATACAGATCGGTCTCGGCGGTCTTGACCAGCAGCGGGCGGCGAATCCGCCGATGGCACGGTTCTCGATGACGAGGTGGGCGTGCGGGAAACGGCGGCGGAGGTCAGCGGCGACGCGGCGGGTCCAGTCCTGTTCGGTGATCGACTGGCCGTAGAACAGCACGCGAACGGTGTTGCGGCTCTGCGGCGTGCTGGTCGCCATCAGGTACATCGAGCGAGCGATGTTGCGGCCGTAGGTGTCGACCGGGCCGAGCGTTTCCCGGTGGCGGATAGCGCGGCGGATCGGCGGCAAACAGCCCGCCGGCCAGGACGGACAGGAGCGTCAACGAGCGGAACATGGGTGCCTCCTGGCTTTTCCCCCGGTGTCTTTATGCCCCCGGTGAATACACGGGGGCAAGTGCGTGTCGAGGACTACCCCAAGCGGGGCGGCTCCGCATCTGCCTTCGGTGTGTTCACCGGGGGCTAAAACAGGGCGCGTGCGTGTCGACGACCACCCTCGGAGCGACACGCAGTATAACACAGGGGGCAAAAGAAAGCCGACACGCGAAACGTCTGCCGGGAGGGGAATCGGGCATTTTCGCCCCACAGCGTTGACGCGCGGCGCGCCGCCGGCTTACGATGGGCTGTTGCGCGCACTCTCCCCCGGGACCGGCCATGCGCTCGCACCGTCGGAATCAGCTGCTCCTGCTCGTTGCGGCGTGGTTCGGCCTGACGGCTGTGGCGTCGGCTCAGCCGGGCTATCGCGGCCCGATCATCGGCCCGCCGTCGATCCCCGGCCGCCGAGCATGTTCGACACCCCTGGCCTGGCGTCAAGTCGTGGTACTGCCGAAGTGCAACCGCGAGGTGTGGCGCGACCCGACCCCGCCGGCGTTCACCACCTGCTGCAGCGAGCGGTACATGAACGGGCAAAGCACGGCGCGGGGCCGTCGATCACCCTGACCAACGCCCCGGCGGCCGCCTGCTCCGATCGCCGCCGCTGGCGCGGCGCCGGTGGTGAGCGTCGTTCACGTCGTCCTCGGCCTGGCCGCCGTCCTGTGCGCTGCTGATCGCGTTCGGGGTGGGCGTGCTGGTCGTCAATGGCCGGACGTCAGCCACCTCGGGTTGACCGGCCGCGGGCCGGCGTGCGATCATCGCCTCTTCCTGGCATGCTTCCCGGACGAGGACCGACGCGATGGACCGCGACGCCGCTGCCCCCCGTTCCTTGACTGACTGGACCCGACACCTGCTGGTCGGGTCTGCTCTTTGCCGGACCGTCCTCGGCCGACGCCGGCCGGCCGTCGTGGCGCGGTGGCGGCTGCTCGTCGTGCTGCCGGCGGTGCTGCTCTACCCGTGCCTGAACTTCCACCTGTTCGAGCCGGACGAGAGCCGCTACGCGCAGATCCCGCGCGAGATGCTCGACCGCGGAACGTGGCTGGTGCCGACACTGCAGGGCGAACCGTACCTCGACAAGCCGCCGCTGTTCTGCTGGCTGGTGATGGCCAGCTATCGGGTGTTCGGGGTTCACGACTGGGCGGCGCGGCTGGTGCCGGCGGCGGCGGTTCACCTGACGGTGCTGCTCGTCTACCTGCTCGGCCGCCGCACCGTCGGCGATCGGCCGGCGCTGGCGGCGGCGCTGCTGCTGACGCTGGCGCCGGGGTTCCTCGGCATGGCCCGGCTGCTCATCCTCGACGGACTGTTGACGCTGTGGGTGGCGCTGGCGCTGCTGGCGGCGTTCGAGGCGGTGCGCGGCGAGCGGTTCGCCTGGGGCTGGTGGCTGCTCGCCTCGATCGCGTGCGGGCTGGGGGTACTGACCAAGGGGCCGGTGGCGGTGCTGCTGCTGGTGCCGGTGCTGGTCGCTCACCGCTGGCTGGTACCGGCGACGTGCCGGGTGCCGGCGGCCGGGTGGCTGGCGTTCGTCGGCGTGACGCTGGCGATCGCGCTGCCGTGGTACGTCGCGCTGTGTGTGCGGCTGCCGGAGTTTTTGTCGTACTTCTTCTGGGAGCACAACGTCAAGCGGTTCCTCGCTCCCGGCGTCCACGTCCGCGGCGTGTGGTTCTACGCTCCCGTCCTCGTGACGGTGCTGCTGCCGGGCACGCTGCTGCTGTGGCCGCTGCTGCGCTTCCTCACGAGCAGCGACGCGGCGACGGTGCGGCTGCGCAGCCCGGAACTGGGCTTCCACCTGCTCGCCGGGGCGTGGATCGTCGGCTTTTTTACCCTGTCGTCGTGCAAATTACCGACGTACATTCTGCCAGCGCTGCCGGCGCTGGCGCTGGTGTTCGGGGCGTTCCTTGTCCACACCGGGCGGCACCTGGCACGGCGGACGACGGTGGCGGCGGGGACCAGCTTCGCGCTGCTGCTGGCGGCGCACTCGGTCGCGCTGCCGTGGTACGCATGGTATCGCTCGCCGATGAGCCGGCCGGCGGAGGTGCTGCGGCTGTGCGCCGATCGATCGCTGCCGGTGGTGTGCTACCCGCGCAACTGCGACTCGGTGGCGTTCTACCTCGGCCGCAGCGACTTGCGGGTGATCCGCAGCAAGGACATCGAGGAGCTGCGAACGCTGGTCCGCATCCAGCCGCGAACGGTCATTCTGTGTACGCAGCGGCACTCGCTCCGCGGGTTGAAGGAGCTGCTGCCGCCGGAGGTGCGGATCGCCCACGAGGTACGGATGGGGCTGGCCGACCTCCCCGGCGTACCACCGTGGGCGATGCGGCCGCTGGCGAAGCTGATGGGCGAGACAGCGCTGGGCCTGGCCGACCTGGCGGTGATCGAGATGCCGCCGCTGCTGCCGCCCGCCGTCGTCGCCCAGCGGCCGGGTTCGTGACGCGGCGGTCAGATCGAGTTCAGCAGGCTGAGGTACGAGCCGTACAGCCGGAAGATGGCGATGATGATGAACAGCCCGACCACTGCCCAGACGACGTAGCCGGCGACGGCGGTCAGGATCGCCAGTCGGCGCGACGCCTCCTCGTGGTAGAACTCGCCCTGGTGGCGCATCACCTCGCTCAGCCGGCCGGACTCCTCGGCCACCGCCACCGAGCGGATCAGGTCGTCGGGGAACAGCCCGGTGGCGGCCAGGGCGTCGGTCACCTCGTCGCCGGCGGCGACCGTCGCCTCCACCCGCGCGGTGGCGGAGGTGTAGGCGCTGTTGCCGGTCGCCCGCAGCGACAGCCGCAGCGCCCGCTTGATCGACATGCCGCTCTCGGTGGTCAGCTGCAGCGCCAGGCAGAACCGCCCCAGCGCCAGCGCCTGCAAGCACGGACCGACGGCCGGCAGGTTCAGCAGAAAGCGGTCCACGGCGGCCTGTTGCGCGACCAGTCGTGCCACGACAACATAGGCGATCCCCGCCGCCGCCAGCGGGCCGAGGACGATCGCCAGGAACACCGCCGCCCCGCCCACGCCGCGCAGCCCGAAGCCGAGCGGGTCATACGGCTGCCCCTGCGGCGTCACCGCCGGCGTCAGCTGGCCGAGGATGAGGATGAGTAGCGCCAGCACCGCCACGGCGAGGAAGAACTGAATGACCGGCCACGCCGTCTGGGCGATGAACTGCCGCCGCAGCCGCTGCTGGCGAACGAAGAACTCCTCCAGCTCGTGAAACACCTCCGGCAGCATGCCGGTGTGCTCGCCGACCGAGGCAAGCGACACGAACAGCGGCGGAAACGCCGCCTGCTCCTGCTCCAGCGCATCCTCCAGCGCATCGCCGTGCTGCAGCACGTCGGCGATTCGTCCGGCGACCGGCCGCAGCGCCGCTGGCCCGCGTTTGGCCTGCTGCTGAAACACCTCGAGCACCGTCAGGCCGGCGCCCAGGTAGTGCCGCAGCGAGCGGCACAGCTCGATCAGGACCGAGAGCGACAGCCGGGAAGAAAACATGGCAGCCCCTGTGGTGGCAATCGACGCGCCTCGCGGTTATAGATAGGGACAGCCGACCGGACGGATATTCCCACGGAGGCTCCGGCGGTGATGAGCGACTCCCACGACGACTACGACCCACGATACCTGGCCGGGGTACTGCTGTTCAACGCCACGGACTATTTCGAGGCGCATGAACTGTGGGAGGAGCTGTGGGCCGAGAGCGCCGGCCTCGACCGGCGGTTCTACCAGGGACTGCTGCAGGCGGCCGTCGGGCTGTGCCATTTCTGCAACGGCAACCTCGGCGGGGCGGTCAAGCTGTACCGCTCCAGCCGCGACTACCTGGCCGCGTGCGGCACGGTGTACCACGGCCTCGACCTGTCCGCCTTCGGACGGCAAATGGACGCCTGTTACCGACCGCTGCTGACCGTGGCCGCACCCGATCGCCAGGTGCGGCCCGACCCGGCGGCGCTGCCGCGGATCACGCTCGACCCGCCGCCGTCCGCCTGGCCCGACCCGATGCCGTATCTCCCGGAAGACGAGTGATCCCCGGAACGGGACGACCGGGACACCAGTCGGCTGTTGCGGCAAGGTCTCCCGACCTTGCCACCGCGTAGGACCGAAGGTCTCCTCCGGGGTCGTGCGGGAGACCTTCGGTCGGCCGGAGTGTCCCGGTCAGGAGACCGGGCCACAACAGCCGGTCGTCGCCTGGAGCGTGCCGTCTCGTTCCCGGCGCTTGCCGGCTGTTGTGGCAAGGTCTCCCGACCTTGCCACGGCTGGCGACCGAAGGTCTCCTCCGGGGTCGTGCGGGAGACCTTCGGTCGGCTGGAGTGGCCCGGTCAGGAGACCGGGCCAACAGCCGGTCGTCGCCTGGAGCGCGACGTCGCGGGTAGCGGAATACTCGGGGCACTGACGTGCTCCCGCTCGCCTCGCTGTTGTGGCAAGGTCTCCCGACCTTGCCACCGCGTAGAACCGCAGGTCTCCTCTGCCGCGTGCGGGAGACCTTCGGTCGGCCGGAGTGTCCCGGTCAGGAGACCGGGCCACAACAGCCGGTCGTCGCCTGGAGCGCGACGTCGCGGGTAGCGGAATACTCGGGGCACTGACGTGCTCCCGCTCGCCTGGCAAGTGGGACTGGCGCTGTCTTTCTACTGACTACCAGGCGTGCCAGCGATCAAGCCGAGTAACCTCTTACTTGATCTTCTCCGTCGCCAGCCGCCGGGCCAGCGCCAGCGCATCGGGTAGCTTGGCGGCGTCGGGGCCGCCGGCCTGGGCCATGTCCTTGCGCCCGCCGCCCTTGCCGCCGACGGCCTTCGCCACCTCGCCGATCAGCTTGCCCGCCTCCACCTTGCCGGTCAGATCGTCGGTCACCGCCGCCATCAGGCCGACCTTGCCCTCGTCGACCCAGCCGACCAGCACCACGGCACTCTTCGCCTTCTGCCGCAGCCGATCGAGCTGCGCCCGTACCTGATCGAGCGGCACCGCCGGGATCTCGCCGACGATCACCCGCGCCGCGCCGACGGTCTCGGCGGTGGCGAACAGCTTGTCGGTGGTCGCCGTCAGGTCGGCGGCGGCGCCCTTCTTGAGCTGCGCCTGCAGCTTGTCCAGCTGCTGCTGCAGCGCGTCGACGCGCGCCGGCAGCTCCTCCGGCTTGCACTGGAACTTCTCCGCCAGGCTCGCCAGCGTGGCGTTCATCTGGCCGATCGCCGCCAGCGACGCCCGGCCGGTGATCCCGGTCAACCGCCGCACCCCCTTCGCCACGCCCTCCTGGCTGACCAGCTTGAAGTAGCCGATCAGCCCGGTCCGCGCCAGGTGCGTGCCGCCGCAGAACTCGATCGAGTCGTCCGCCTTCGCTTGCTTCGGCGACTCAGGGCCGATCATCACCACCCGGACCGGGTCGGGGTACTTCTCACCGAACACCGCCCGCACGCCGGGGATCGTCTTCGCCTCCGCCAGCGGCAGCGTTACCGGCGTGACCGGCAGGTCGCGGCTGATTCGCTGGTTGACGAACTCCTCGATCCGCCGCATCTCGTCGGCGGTCAGCGGCTTGTCGTGGCTGAAGTCGAAGCGCGTCCTGTCGCCGTCGACCAGCGAACCCTTCTGCTCGACGTGCGTGCCGAGCACCTGCCGCAACCCCAGGTTGAGCAGGTGCGTCGCCGTGTGGTTGCGCATCACGTCGATGCGGCGGAAGGTGCCGAACGCCGGCTGCACCGCCTGGCCCACCTTCAGTTCCCCACTTAGCAGAGTGCCGAAGTGTAAAACCGCGTCGCCGAGCCGCTGCGTGTCCTCGACCTCGAACTCGGCGCCGTCGGCGGCGCGGACGGTGCCGGTGTCGCCCACCTGGCCGCCCTGTTCGGCGTAGAACGGCGTGCGGTCGAGCAACAGCGCCACGCTGTCGCCGGCCTTCAGGGTGCCGCTGGTGATGACCGTGTTGTCCGCGATCCAGCCGACGATTCTGGCCTCGACCGGCTCCGGGCGGTACTTGGGCGCATCGTCGGTCGGCGGCAGTTCGCCGCGGACGGCGGTGATGGTGTGCTTCTTGCTGCCCTTGCGGCTGCGCTCCTTGGCCTCCTCCATCTCGCGCTCGTAGCCGGGCAGGTCGACGTCCAGGCCCGCCTCCTGCGCCATCTGCCCGGTGATGTCGATGTAGATGCCGTAGGTGTCGTGCAGCTTGAACGCATCGGCGCCGCTGATCGTCCGGGTGCCGGCGGACCGGACCCGCGCCGCCAGCGCATCGAACAGCTGGATGCCGCGATCGAGGGTGCGCAGGAACGTCGTTTCCTCGTCGTAGATCAGCGAGCGCACCCGCGCCGGGTCGCGCTTCAGCTCGGGAAACGCCGCGCCCATGCAGTCGACCACCGCCGCCACCAGCGTGTGCAGGAACGGCTCGGTGGTGCCGAGGTACTGCTTGCCGTAGCGCTCCGCCCGCCGCAGGATGCGCTTGAGGACGTAGTCGCGGCCATCGTTGCCGATGGTGGCGCCGTCGGTCAGCGCGAACGTCAGCGTGCGGATGTGATCGGCGATGACGCGATAGGCGGTGTCGGTCAGGTCGTCGAGCTTGCCGCCATAGGGACGCGCGCCGGTCGCCTTGTGGATCGCCTGGAACAGCGGGGCGAAGATGTCGGTGTCGTAGTTGCTCGCCTTACCCTGGATGACAGCCGTCACCCGCTCGAAGCCCATGCCGGTGTCGACATGCTTGGCCGGCAGCGGGACGAGCGATCGGTCGGGGTTGCGGTTGAACTGGATGAAGACGAGATTCCAGATCTCGATTACCTGCGGCGTGCCCTTGTTGACGAGGTTCGCGCCGCTTCGGTCCGGCGTCAGGTCGATGTGAATCTCGGTACACGGGCCGCACGGTCCGGTCTCGCCCATCTCCCAGAAGTTGTCCTTCTTGCTGCCGAGATGGATGTGCGCCTCCGGCACGCCGACATCGCGCCAGTGCTGCGCCGCCTCGTCGTCGCGCGGGATGCCGTGGTCCGGGTCGCCCTCGAACACCGTGACGTGCAGGCGCGTTTTGTCCAGCTGCCACACCTCGGTGAGCAGCTCCCACGCCCAGGCGATCGCCTCCTTCTTGAAGTAATCGCCGAAGCTCCAGTTGCCGAGCATCTCGAAGAAGGTGTGGTGGTAGGTGTCCTTGCCGACGTCGTCGAGGTCGTTGTGCTTGCCGCCGGCGCGGATGCACTTCTGCGTGTTCGCCGCCCGCTTGTACGGCCGCGTGCCGGTGCCGAGGAACACGTCCTTGAACTGGTTCATGCCGGCGTTGGCGAACAGCAGCGTCGGATCGTCGAGCGGCACCACGCTCGACGACGGCACGAACGTGTGCCCGTGCTTCTTGGCGAAGAAGTCGATGAACTGCTGGCGAATCTGGCTCGAAGGAATCATTTCCTATCTCTTTTATCGCTTCCAATCAACTCCGCGCCGCCCTGACCGCGGCGTACACGTCGCGCAGCGGCACCCCATGCGCGCGGGCGACGCGGGCGCAGTCGTCATACTCCGGGGTGAGCAGCTCTAGCCCGTCGCGCCAGCCGCGCTTACCGCGGACCGGCCCCCACGGCGTTTCGACCGTCACCGCCTCGCGCCGCAGCTTGCTCCGCTCCACCCGCTGCCGCCGCACCCCGAACGTTCCGGTCTGGCGAAACAGAATCGTCTCGGCGGCATCGAGCAGGTCGTCGCCGACCAGGACGCTCAGAAGGACGCCAGGACGGTTCTTTTTCATGCCGATGGGCATGGTGAAGACGTCGAGCGCGCCGGCGGCGAACAGCTCCTCGATGGCGAAGCCGATCAGCTCGCCGGGCACGTCGTCGAGGTTCGTCTCCAGCAGCCAGACGCGATCGGTCTCCGGCGGGTTCGCCGCCGCCTGCGCCGCCTCGCCGATGAACACACGCAGCAGGTTCGGCTGTTCGAGAAAGTCCTTCGTGCCGGCGCCGTGGCCGATCGCCTCCACGCGTAGCGCCGGCGACTCGGTCCAGGCGGTGACGGTGCTGGCGAGGATGGCCGCCCCGGTCGGCGTGGTCAGCTCGGTCTTGATCGGCGACGGGGCGAGCGGCGCCCCCTTGAGCAGCTCGGCGGTGGCCGGCGTCGGCACCGGCATCAGTCCGTGGGCGCACTTCACCGTGCCGTGCCCGGTCGGCACCGAGCGGGCGGTAAACTGGCGGATGCCGAGATGATCCAGCGCGACGGCGACACCGACGATGTCGGCGATCGAGTCGAGCGCGCCGACCTCGTGGAAGTGAACCCGCTCCAGCGGCATGCCGTGGACGGTCGCCTCGGCGTGGGCCAATCGGCGGAAGATGCGCAGGGCCAGCGCGCGCGCCGTCTCGGTCAGCGCCCCCCGGCCGATGATCTCCTCGATCTCCGGCAGATGGCGATCCTCGGCCTGCTCGGGCGCGTCGATGTTCACCCTCGTCGCGGCGAACCCGCCCTTGCGGACCTTCTCGACGCTGACGCGGATCGGCAGGCCGAGCGAAGCGAGCGCGGCGGTGACGACGCCGGCGTCGGCCCCGGCGTCGAGCAGGGCGGCGAGCGTCATGTCGCCCGAAATACCGCTGAAGCAGTCAAAATGCACCGTCCGCGCCATGAACCGTCCTCCAGAAGAACGATTCTATCGCGCGGACGGCGAGAGATGCACCCCGGCAGGCGGGTTATTCCGGGCGGTCGCCCTCCTTGCGCTTCCGTCGCGTCTTCCGCGGCGGCGCGGGCGGCTCCAGCCGCTCCATCGGCGTGCCGGCGATGCAGTCCTTCCACAGCGCGTAATGCCCCCGCCGCTGCGCCTCGACGCTGGAGAGCAACAGGGCCAGCGCCTCGCTGTACACGCCCTGGACGAGCGCCGTGGGGGCGCCGGCGAGCACCAGTTTGCCGGCGAGCGAGGCCATCCCCTCCTGGATGTAGGCACCCAGCACCGGCTCGCGATTCGACAGGTCGTCGAGCGCCTCGGGCGAGCCGCGCTTGCCGATGTCGTGTCGAGCCGAGACGATGTGATCCGCGTCGACCAGCATGCTGTCCGGCTGAACCGAGGAACGCTTCTTCACGGCTGCCTCCTGTCGGTGCGGGCGGTTGGCTGCCCCTGTCCCTACTATCATCATACGACGAACCGGCCCGGCCATTACGAACAAAGTGGTCGGTCGTAGTCGGTAGTCAGGGGAAAGACAGAAGACAGGGAGCGGCGTCGCCGGTCGGACTGGCGAGGCGAGCGGGAGCACGTCAGTGCCCCGAGGCAGCGCTGAAAGCGCGATGTCGCGCCCTGGGCGACGCACTCGGGGCCCTGACGGGACCCCGCTCGCCAAAGAACGCCTGTCAGACTTGCCGAAGGTCTCCTCTTGCCGGGCCTGACAACCAGAGGAGACCTACGGCCGCAGCGGTGCCGCGGTCGAGACCGCGGCACGGGGGCGATGTCGCGCCAGGCGGCAGGCGTTGTGGTCTCCCGACCGGCCCGGCGCCGAAGGTCTCCTCTTCGGGCAAGCCGCAACAACCGGAGGAGACCTGCGGTCCGCAGCGGTGCCGGTCGGGGACCGCGAGCACAACGGGGCGCGTCGTCGCATCATCGCGACGCCCCCGGTGCCCTCACGCGACCCCGCTGTTGTGGGCCGGTCTCCCGACAGGCCCACGGACGGCGACCGAAGGTCTCCTCTTCGGGCCGGGCCTGCAACAACCAGAGGAGACCATGGTCCGCAGCCGTGCCGCGGTCGGGAGACCGCGGCACAACGGGCCTAGGCGCGTCGCCAGCTGGCGCCACCGGCTGTTGTGGGCCGGTCTCCCGACCGCCCACGGGCGGCGACCGAAGGTCTCCTTCGGGCGAGCCTGCAACAACCAGAGGAGACCTGCGTCCGCAGCGGCCGCGGTCGGGAGACCGCGGCACAACGGGACGCGTCGTCCGCTCATCGCGACGCCCTCGGTGCCCTCACGCGACCCCACTCGCCGACAACCGGCCTCACGGCTTGACCACGACGACCTCGTGGATCTCGACCCGCGGCACACTCAGGCGAATCACCCCGTCGCGATAGTCGAACGGTAGTGGCCGGGCACCCGGCTCCAGGGTGACGGCCGACGGGCGGGCGTCGGCGCGGACGGCGACGGCGAGCGGGCCGATCGGCGCGATCGACGGCAGGATCGACACACTCTGGTGCGGGCCGCCGGTGTTCACCAGGTTCACCAGCAGGGCGTCGTGATTGCGGGCGACGCACACGTCGACGTCGGCCGACCCCGTCACCTCCACCAGCGGACGTGGGAACAGCTCGTGCGTCAGGTCGGCGAGGAACCGCCGCACCCCGGCGGGGCGGCCGTTCATGGTTGCCTGGCCGGCGGCGAAGTAGACGGCGGCGATCTTCCCCTTGCCCAGCGACGCGATCGACGCCGCCGGCTGACCGGGCGCCTTGGCGTCCGTCGGATCGAGCCGGCCGAAGCCGCGCGTGCCGTTCGCCAGCGCCACCGCCAGCGTCGGGGTGTGGATTGGCTGCCGCACCTCGCCGTGAACCAGCGTCAGCGGCGCGAACTTCGTGTCGCCCTGGAACGTCACCCCCAGCTCGCGCTCGAACAGCCGCGCCGAGCTTTCGCCAACGAGTAACAGGTTACCGCCACTGCGGACGTAGCCGACCAGGCTGTCGCGGAATGCCGGCTCCAGATAGCGTGCTTCGGGTAAGACCAGCAAGGGGTAGTCGGCCAGGCGGCCGGTCAGCTGGCTCTCGCCGAGCAGCTCGACCGACTGCTGGCTCTCCACCAGCGGTTGCAGCACGCCGTGGATGCGGTGCAGGTCACGGGCGAACAGGCCGTGAATACGGTGATACTGGTCCGCTGTGGAAAAGATCACCCCGATCTGCGGCACCGCCACGGCGCGGTGGCATATCCGCTGCCGCGCCCGGCAAAACTTCGCCACCTCGGCCATCACCGCCAGCTCCGGCAACCGCACTGAGCCGTCGCGGTTCTGTGTGAAGTACGCCTGGAACCCGCCGCCGCACGCCAGCACCATCGCCGCCTCGCGCTGCAGCTGGACCGCCGGCTTCTGCTCGCGCTTCGGATGGATGGTGAAGCTCCACGCCATCAGATCCCACGGCTTGCCCTGCCGCGCCAGGTAGCGCGCCGACAGCCGCGCCGAGTTGACGCTGTCCTCGGGCGAAAAGTCGCCGGACAGGAAGTCGACCGGCACACTCACCGGCTCCGGCATGTGATCCGTGAACGCCCAGTTGCTGCAGATTTGAAAGGTCGGGTTTGTCCGCTTTACCTCGGTGACATAGTGGCGCAGGTAGTTCCGGTAGGCCGCGCGATGGAACTGCAGGAATTCGGCCCAGTGCGGGTCGCCCGCGCCGCGCGGCACGGTGGTTCGGCCGGTCGCCTTCCACGCCGCCACCGCCGCCGGGCCGTAGTCCGGCTGCGCCGCCCAGCAGTCGCCGTCGACCCACACGCCGTCGACGCCGTAGGTGCCGGCCAGCTCACGCAGCTGCGGGATGAGCAGTCGGTCGGCGTAGGGGCCGAAGGTCGAGGTGTTGTTGCGGCTCGGCTTGCCGTTGGGGTCGACCGCCGCCCACTCCGGGTGCAGGGCAATGGCCCGCGAGTCCCACACGCCGGAATAGTGCATGTACAGCCCGACGCCGCGCGCCGCCGTCGCCTGCCGCCACACCCGCAGCGGATCGCCGACGAACCCTGGCACCGGGTTGCCCACCTTCGTCGGGTAGCTGCTGTAGCCGGGGTGTCCCTTGCAGTCGACCTGCAGGTAATCCGGATGCACCAGGTCGAGGATGCGGTCGACCATCTCCTTGGTCGTGTGCTTGCCAACCTCCTTGCCGTCCGGCCCGGCGTGGAAGTCGAAGTGAATGCCGAGGAAGCTGTCGGCCCGTTTCAGCCGCGGCGGGTCGTCGCCGCGGGTCACGCCGCTGCACACCAGCACGGCCGCCAGCACCAGGGGGAATTGTCGCGACAGGGCACGCATGCACCACTCCTTTCAGCGCAAAGCCCCCGCCCCGCGCGAGGGCTTCCGGTTCAACGGCTCTCCGCCGTGGGTCACACCTCCAGCTTCCACGGTGCGCGGTACGTCCGCGTCACCAGGGCGTTCGCCTCGTCGTCGCCGAGCACGCGCTCCTTCTCGCCGTCCCAGCGGATCTTGCGGCCGAGTCGCCAGGCGATGTTCAGCAGGTGGCCGGGGTTGCTGGCGTAATGCCCCTCCTCGACGTCGGCGAGCGGGCGAGTGCGCGCCTTGACGTGGCGCACGAACACCTCGGCGTGGTTCTCGTCCCGGCCGACGAACGTCTCCGCCGGCGGGGTCGGCCGTCCCTTCTGCTGCTCGTGAGTAATGGTATACCCGCTGCGGTCGAGGATCAGCGACGCCTCGGTGCCGAAGAACTCCTTGCCGTGGTTCCGCACTCCGCCGCGGCCGGCCGAGCGGAACGTGTAGGTGAGCAGGAACCCGCGCTTCGCCAGCGGGCCGGGGCCGTACTCCAGCACCCCGCCAAAGGTGTCCGGCCACTCGCGGTCGTCCTTCGCCGGGTCTAGCCCAATTCGCCCGCCCAGCGCCACCGCCGCCACCGGGTACTTCACCTTCAGCGCCCACTGAACGATGTCGTAGTGATGCACCGCCCAGTCGAGCGGCCAGCCGCCGCCGTAGTCGAAGAACCAGTACGAATGGCCGAAGCGGTTTTTGTTGAACGGCCGTTTTGGCGCCGGGCCGAGCCAGAAGTCCCAGTCCAGCTCGGCCGGCGGTTTGTCGTCGGGCGGAGCGCCGTAGCCGGGGGCGTGGTTCTCGTTGTCCCACACCTTGACCTCGCTGATGTCGCCCAGCCGGCCCGACTGGATGACCTCGACAGCGCGCTGGTAGTGCTCCCAGCTGCGCTGCTGCGTGCCGATCTGGACGACGCGGTTGTACTTCCGCGCCGCTCGCACGGCCGCCCGCCCCTCGCCGATCGACGTGCCGAGCGGCTTTTCGACGTACACATCCTTGCCGGCCTGGCAGGCGTGGATCGTCGGCAGGACGTGCCAGTGTCCCGCCGTCGCGACGATGACGGCATCGACGTCCTTGTTCGCCAGCAGATCGCGGTAGTCGCGATACGGGCGGACGGCCTCGCCGCCAGCAATCTGCCGCGCCTGGGTCATTCGGCCGGCGTGGACGTCGCACACGGCGACGAGGCGAGCGTCGGGCAGGCGGAGGAAGTTGCGCATCACGTCGCGGCCGCGCCCGCCGCAGCCGATCAGACCGATGCGGACGACGTCGTTCGGCGCGCGGCCGGCGGCGGCGTAGGTGCGGGCGTCGACCCACGGCACGGCGGCGGCAGCGCCGGCGGCGCCGAGAAACGTCCGCCGAGTGGACGTTGTTTCCATTGGCGGTCCCTCTTGAGTTTTATTCACGCAGCCGGCCGGCGGCCCAGGCGGCGCCGCGCCGCAACAGTTCGGCGACCGCCGGGGTACGGATCGCGCGGGCATCGTGGCCGAGCGGGGTGTGGAACACCCGGCCGCGGCCGTAGGTCAGGGTGAACGCCATCGGCTGTTCCTTGCCGGTGACGCGCGACCTGGCCACCGCCAGCAGGTCGATCGGCGTGGTGCCGGTCAGCCCGGTGTACAGCTCGTCGTCGGTGGTCAGGTCGCCCAGTCCGCGCGTGATCGGGTGATCGGTCCGCACCAGACGAACGGTGAACGGGCCGCGCGGGTCGTGGGTGTTCTTGGTATCCCACACCCGACCGGCCAGGGTGACGAACTCCGGCCAGTCGCCGAACGCGCCGCAGGCGAAGTGCAGCACCACCAGCCCCTTGCCGTCGCGGACGAACCGCGCCAGGTTGGCGCGGGCCTGCTTCTCTCGCCGTAGCGGCTTGTCGTTGCGGAAGTGCAACACCACCAGGTCATAGTCAAACAACAGGTCGGTCGCCAGCACCTCCGGGTCCTCGACGACCTTGACGGTACAGCGGCGATCGCGTTCGAGCACCTCGCGGAGAGCGGGCGCGCTCGTCTTCCAGTCGTGGGCCGGATGATCGACCCCGGTCACCACCAGGACGGTGAACAGCACGGCTTGCTGCATGACGATGGCTCCCCACACTCAGGCGAGCAGACCGCGGAGGAAGCGCACGCTTTCGCGGACGTTCGCGTCCGACCCGTAGCACTCGATCGACAGCACGCCGTCCCAGTGCGTCTCGCGGAGATAGGCGATCACTTTACGAATGTTATCGGCATTCACCCCGGCGCCGATCGGCACCTCGCTGGTGGCGATGCCGGTCTCCTGGCCGCGAACGGCGGCGGCCAGCGAGGGACTGACGTCCTTGACGTGACAGTGCGTCAGCCGGTCGCGGAACCGCTTCAGGTAGTCCAGCGGGTCGTGGCCGGCGATGAAGGTGTTGCCGGTGTCGAAGTTGAAGCCGAGCGAGCGCGACGGGAAGGTGTCGAACAGCCGGCCGAGGAACGCCGGGTCGGTGGTGTACGGACCGTGCGTCTCGACGTTGACGACGATGCCGTAATCCTCCGCCCAGGTCAGGCACTGGCGGTAGTTGTCGCACGTCAGCCGAAACACCTCGGCGTCGCTGTAGCCTTCGGGTCGGGTGGCGCCGTCGGTGGTGTCGACGCACGGACAGCCGATCTCGGCGGCGAAGCGGATCGCCTGCTGCACATAGGGCACGCCGAAGCGCCGCCTTCCGGCCCCATGAGCGGGAAGGCGGCGTCGATCTGCGACACCTTCAGGCCGTGGTCGTCGAGGCAGCGGCTTGAGCGCCCGCGGGTTCGACCACAGCGAGATCGCCGGATCGTACCCCAGCCCCTGCACGAAGTAGTGACCGTGAATAACGCCGAACTCGATGTAGGACAGGCCGTTCTTCACTGCCGATTCGACGGCGGCGCGGTAGTTCCCGCTGAGTGTCCGCCAGTTGTCGGTGTGCATGCCGAGGTGGATCATGCGGCGTCTCCGTCGTCAGGGGTGAGGGTCAATACTCGCGCGTGCCGAGCGCGCCGGGCTGCGGGGCGGGGTAGCGGCCGTCGGTGCCGAGCTGCACCGGCGCCGGCGAGTCGGCGGTCAGCTTGTCGACGCCGGGGGCCAGCTCGGTCGGGTCGCTCAGCATCTCTTCCCAGCTGACGACGCGGCCGGTGTGGGTGGCCTTGCGGCCCATCAGCGCCACCAGGTTCGCCTCGGCGCCGCGGCGGACCTCGTTGTACGGCCGATCGTTGCGAATCGCATCCAGCAGATGCTCCCACTCCAGCTGGTACGGGTTCGGCTCTGGCCCCTTGAACGCCCACACCAGCTGGTCGCGACGCGGTTCAAAACCTTTGTAGATCCGGCATTTCGCCGGACTGTGCGCCGCGCTGGAGATCACCGCCAGCCCCTTGGTGCCGTCGGCGTAGCTGGCGAACTCCTGATGACAGCCGTTGATTCCGCGTGCGCCGACGAACAACTTGGCGCCGTCGGCGAAGGTGTACTCGACGGCGTAGTGGTCGAAGTTCTGGTCGATGGCGTTGCCGCGGAAGTGCCGCCCGCCGATGCCATGCGCCCGTACCGGCCAGGCGTCCTTCATCCAGCAGCACTCGTCGATGTTGTGGATCAGCCAGTCGACGTAGAAGCCGGTGCCGGCCCACAGGAAGCCGTGGAACTGTTGCACCTGGTAGAGCAGCTCGCTCATCCCCGCCGGCCGCGGGCCGACGACGCCGGCCGGGCCATGCATGCGGTAGGCGCGAAGCGTACGCAGGTCGCCGGCCACCCCGTCGCGCAGCCGGTCGTGCAGCTCATGCCGCGCCTTGCAGTGCCGGCACATCAGGCCAACGCCGACTTTGAGGTTCTTCTTTGTCGCCGTTTCCGCCAGGTCGAACAGCCGGCGAACATTCACCGCGTCGACCGCCAGCGACTTCTCCATGAACACGTTCAGCCCCTTCGCCACCGCCTGCGTGAAGTGGGTGACGCGGAAGCCGGCCGGGGTGGCGAGGATGACCACGTCGCCGGGCCGCAGGCAGTCCATCGCATTCCGGTAGCCGTCGAAGCCGACGAACCGCCGCTCTTTCGGCACCTCGATGCGCTCGCTGTACTGGCCGGCCAGGTTCTTGTGGCTGTCGTTCAGCCGGTGTTCGAACACGTCGGCCATCGCCACCAGCTTGACCGGCGGTCCCTTGACGCTGAGGGCGTCGGCGACGGCGCCGGTGCCGCGACCGCCGCAGCCGACCAGGGCGAGCCGGATGGTGCTGTCGGCGCCGGCGTGGACGGCCGGGATGGCGACCCCGGCCAGCGCGGCGACGGCGGCGGTGCCGGCCCCCTCGAGAACCTGACGGCGAGACGGAGCGACCGGGGTGGTGTCCATGACGGATCTCCGGTGGGGGGAAACAAAACAGGTGGGATAGGATCTTTTTAGCACATTTCATGCCCGAGCGGCAATGGCTGGCGCCAATCGCGGCAGGGCTGTTGGCGAGCGGGGTCCCGTGAGGGCCCCGAGTGCGTCGCCCTGAGCGCGACGTCGCGCCCCAGGTGCGGATGGCTGTTGTGGCTGTTGGGCGTTGTGGCAAGGTCTCCCGACCTTGCCACTCTGCCGACCGCAGGTCTCCTCCGGGGAGTGCGGGAGACCTTCGGTCCGCCGGAGTGTCCCGGTCAGGAGACCGGGCCACAACGTGCGTGCGTCGCCTGGAGCGCGACGTCGCGCTGGGCGCTGCCTCGGGGCACTGGGGAGGGGCCTGTGGGGAGGGAATCCCTCCCCACTAGGCCCCTCCCGCTCCCGCTCGCCTCGCCAGCGCCCGTGGGTTCCCCAGCCGAAGCGACTGTGCGACGGTGAGCGGACTGTGCGGTGCAAGGGCGTCCGGCCTGGTCGCATCGGCGGCGGATGAAAGCGCCCCGGCTGTGCCGATATCGCACACCGAAGTGTGCGGTGCGGCACACCGACCGAACGCTTTTCCTGGCAGCCGGCCACATCTGTGGGCAGAACACCCTGTTGGCATCGGAGTTGCTGCCCCGATAGTCCAGTACCCACCTGACTCCTGGAGTCCGTCCCCCCAAACCCTCCCCCCGCTCCGCTGAACGCTTGTTCAAACAACCTTCCACCGGGACGGGGGTTGCCTCGGTGGCGCGGACCCTGGATGTCGTGTTTCTTGTCGCCGTCTCGCACCCCGGTCCCCCGGAGGAGCTTGTCGATGCACCCGAACCCCGTTGACGCCTGTCGGCCTGACCGGCGGAACTTCCTCGCCGGCGCCTCCGCCACCGCCGCGGCCGCCGCCATTGCCGGGGGGGCCGCCGCCACTGCCGCTCGCTCCGACCCCGCCGCCATGCCGACCATCCAGCTTGGCAAGCACCGCATCAGCCGGTTGGTCGCCGGCTGGAATCCGATCGGCGGCCACTCGCACACCACGCTCGACATGTCCAAGGCGATGCGCGAGTGGTTCACCGTCGAGCGCACCGCCGACTTCCTGCTCGCCTGCGAGCGACACGGCATCACCGCCTGGCAGTTCGACCACACCGACAAGGGCGTCGCCGCTCTGCGCATGGCCCGCGAGAAGGGCAGCAAGCTGTCGGTGCTGTGTCTGCACGCCGAACGGCCGTATGACGTCCCGCTCAAGGAGGTCGTGTCCGACACCGCCCCGATCGCCGTCATCCACCACGGCGGTGTGACCGACTCGCTGTTCCGCGCCGGCCAGATGAACAAGGTCCGCGACTTCGTCAAGAAGGTGAAGGACCACGGCCTGCTCGCCGGCGTGTCCAGCCATTGCCCCGAGCACATCAAGCGCGTGGCCGACGCCGGCTGGGAGAACGACTTCTTCCTCACCTGCTTCTACTACGTCAACCGGCCGACCGAGGAGCAGAAGAAGCAGCTCGGCAAGGTGACGGTGGGCGAGCCGTTCTTCGAGACCGACCCGGCCGACATGACGGCGGTGGTGCGGCAGGTGGGCAAGCCGTGCCTGGGCTTCAAGATCCTCGCCGCCGGCCGCGCCTGCTGGAGCAAGAGCGGCGTCGAGCAGGCGTTCCGCTACGCCTTCTCGGCGATCAAGCCGATCGACGCGGTGCTGGTCGGCATGTTCCCGCGCTATTCCGATCAGGTGGCGGAGAACGCCGCCCTGGCCCGCAAGTACGGAGCGGTGTGATGACCATTCGCCGATTGTCCGCGGTAGGCCTGCTTCTGACGCTGTGGGCGGTGGCGTGGGCGGCGCCGCCGGCCGACCGGGTGAAGGTGGTGTCGCCGCCGGCCAACGCGGTGCTACCGGCCGGGCCGGTCGACATCATCGCCACCGGCGGCGCCGCCGAACTGGCGATCGACGGCAAGGAGCGAAACTGGGGCACGTTCGCCGGGCCGAAGCGGGCGGCGCGCGTGCGCCTGACGCCGGGGCGGCACGAGATCCGCGTCGGCGACCAGACGGTGGCGGTGTGGGCGACGGGGCAGCCGCCGCCCGCCGGCTTCCAGCCGGCCCGCGTCCACCCGATCGCCGCCGGCACCACCGGCTGCGCCGCCTGCCACGAGACGACCACCGTCGCCGGCAAGACCACCGTCGGTGCCGCCAAGGGAGGCGGTGGCTGCCTGGAGTGCCACCAGCCCGACCAGTTCGAGCACAAGCACTCGCACCCGCTCGACCCGCTGCGCAACTGCGCCTCCTGCCACGCTCCGCACGGCGCCGCCCACAAGGGGTTGCTCAAGGCGCCGGCCAAGAAACTGTGTGGCGCCTGCCACGACTCCTGATTGCCCCGGCCGCCGCCCGGGAGGGCCGCATCATGTACCACCGCGTCCTCGCCTCGAAACCGCACGACTCCCAGCCGGGCGTCGTCGTCCTGCACCTCGACTGCGGCCACGCCGTCTCCCAGCCGGCGCGCGACCAGCCCGCGCGCTGGGCAGTATGTCCTTACTGCCAGCCGATCCATCCGCCGGCGCCGGTGGCGCAGCCGGCGTGCCGTTGAACGGACCTGAACCTCGCGGAGAACGTGTCATGGAAGTGAACGACGGGCTGACCAGGCGACAGGCGCTGGCGACCGCGGCGGCAGCGGCCGTCGGGCCGTTCGTCGTGCCGGCGACGGCACTGGGCGACGGCAAGGTGCCGGCCGCCAGCGACCGCGTCACCCTCGGCCTGATCGGCTGCGGCCTGCACGGCGCCGGCTGGAATCTCGACCAGGCGTTCCGCTGCCTCGACGCCCAGGTGGTCGCCGTCTGCGACGTCGACGACGCCCGCACCGCTGCCGCAAAAACGCGCGTCGAGCGGCACTACCGCGAGCGCTACGGCAAGAGTTATCGCGGCTGCCGCGCCTACGGCGACTTTCGCGAGCTGATAAGGTGCAAGGACATCGACGCGGTGATGGTCTGCACTCCGGATCACTGGCACGTCATCCCGGCGCTGATGGCGGCGCTGGCCGGCAAGGACGTGCTGTGCGAGAAGCCGCTCACTCTCACCGTCGCCGAGGGCCGCCGCCTGGCCGACACCATCGCGAAGACCAAACGCATCTTCCAGACGGCGTCGGAAAACCGCTCCATCGACACCTACATCCGCACCATCGAGTTGGTCCGCAACGGGGTGATCGGCAAGCTGCGGCACATCGACGTGTCGCTGCCGGGCGGCAACGAGAAGCGCGGCGACAACTTCACCGAGATGAAGGAACAGCCGCCGCCGAAGGGGTTCAACTACGAGATGTGGCAGGGCCAGGCACCGCTGGCGCCCTACTGTCCGGCGCGCTGTCACGGCAGCTTCCGCTGGAACCTGGCCTACTCCGGCGGTCGGCTGACCGACTGGGGCGCCCACATGATCGACCTGGCCCAGTGGGGCAACGACACCGAGGGCACCGGCCCGGTCGAGGTCGCCGGCAAGGGCGAGTTCCCGCCGCGCACCGAACTGTACAACACGGCGGAGGCGTTCGACCTGACCTATCGCTACGCCAACGGCGTGACGATGCGGGTGGTGAGCAAGGGGCCAGGCATCCGCTTCATCGGCAGCGACGGCTGGGTCGGCTTCACCGGCTGGCGCGCGCCGCTGCAGGCCAGCCGGCCGGAGATCCTGGAGGCGAAGCTCGGCTCGAAGGCGGTGCAGGTCTACCGGCCGAGCGAGGTCGTGCCGCGGACCGAGGGCCACAAGGGCGGCGAGTATCGCAACTTCATCGACTGCGTCAAGTCACGCAAGCCGTGCTACGCCCCGGCCGAAACCGGGCACCGCACCATCTCCGTCGCCCACATCGGCAACATCGCCATGCTGCTCGGCCGCAAGCTGAAGTGGGACCCGGCCGCCGAGCGGTTCGTCGGCGACGACCAGGCCAACGGCATGCTCAGCCGCAAGCAGCGTGAGCCGTGGACGATGGACAACGTCGAACGCTGGCTGGCCGAACGCTCGTAGGCACCTTTAAAGAGGATTCGTCATGCACCGTCGCGATTTCCTGGCCCGTTCCGCCGCCGCGGCGACCACCGCCGCCCTGCTGGCCGCCGACCGCACCGCTCCAAACGATCGACTTCGGGCCGGCTTCATTGGCGTCGGCGGGCGGGCGCGGGCGATCATTTTCGACGAGTGGGTGCCCGGCGCCGACATCGTCGCCGTCGCCGACTGCTTCCTGCCGCGCTGCGAGGCGATGGCCGACAAGCACCCCGCCGGCCGGCGGTGGGCGAAGTACCAGGACTACCGGCGCATGCTGGAGAAGGAGAAGCTCGACATCGTCTTCGTCGAGACGACGACGCACGCGCGGGTGCTGGCGTGCATCCACGCGCTGCAGGCCGGCTGCGACGTCTACGGCGAAAAGCCGCTGACGCTGACCGTCGCCGAGGGCCGACCGCTGGTCAACTGGGTGCGCAAGACCAACCGCATCTTCCAGACCGGCACGCAGCAGCGGTCGATGCCGATCAACATCCACGCCAGCCGGCTGGTCCGCGACGGCGCCATCGGCAAGGTCCACACCGTGCTGGCGTGCAACTTCCTGGCGCCGGAGGTGTGGGCAGCGCGGCCGGCGCAGCCGGTGCCCAAGGATCTCGACTGGAACGCCTGGTGCAACCAGACGCCGCTGCGGCCGTATCACGCCGAGTTGCAGTACGGCTGGAGCAAGTACACCGACTACGACGGCGGCGGGCAGAGCTGGGGCGTCACCGGCTGGGGCACGCACGCACTCGATCAGGTGCAGTGTGCCCTCGGCACCGATGACACCGGCCCGGTCGAGGTGTGGCCCGAGGTGAGCGGGCCGACGGCGCCGGTCATGCTCCGCTATGCGAGTGGGGTGTTACTCAAGGTGGCCAGCAAGCCGCGGAAGTACGAGGATTTAGGCGCCATCTTCGTCGGCGACCGCGGACGGATCGAGATCATGCGCGGCAGCTACCTGAGCGATCGGCCGGAGCTGATGAAGGACGCCCCGCCGACGATCGCCGCCGCCAGGGCCGGCGAGACGCGGCCGCACCTGACCAACTTCTTCGAGTGTGTCCGCTCGCGCAAACAGCCGACCGCCAACGTCGAGACTGGTCATCGCGCGACGACGGTGTGCCACCTGATCAACATCTGCCGCCAGCTCGGCCGCAAGCTGAAGTGTGACCCAGTCGCCGAAAAGTTCGCCGGCGACGAGCAGGCCAACGCGCTGCTGACGCGGCCGCGGCGGAAGGGGTACGAGCTGCCGCCGGTGGGGTAAAGGGAACGACTCATGCGCAAGTTTGCCTTGACGACTATCGCGATCCTGTTTGCCGTCTTTCTGGCTGCGGCCGAGTCGCCCCAGAAGGTGCGGCGGCTGCCGGTGAAGGTGTACCGCGATCGCATGGCCGGCGGCTGGATCGGCCAGATGGCCGGCGTCGCCTGGGGGGCGCCGACCGAGTTCCGCTATCGCGATCGCATCATCCCCGAGGCGGAGATGCCGAAGTGGCAGCCGCGGCTGATCAACGATGCCTTCGACCAGGACGACCTGTACGTCGAGATGACGTTCCTTCGCTCGCTGGAGGTCTACGGCCTCGACGTGTCGATCCGGCAAGCCGGCATCGACTTCGCCAACAGCAAGTATCCGCTGTGGTGCGCCAACGCCGCCGGGCGAACCAACCTCCGCAACGGTATCGCCCCGCCCGACTCCGGCCACCCGCGCTTCAACCGCTGTCCGAACGACATCGACTACCAGATCGAGGCGGACTTTTCCGGTCTCATCAGTCCGGGAATGCCGGGTCGAGTGGTGGCGCTGGGTGAGACATTCGGCCGGCTGATGAACTACGGCGACGGCGTCTACGGCGGGCAGTTCCTCGGCGCGCTGTACGCGGAGGCGTACTTCGAGAGCGACCCGGTCAAGCTGGTCGAGTCGGCGCTGCGGTGCATCCCGGAAAAGAGCCAGTACGCCGAGATGGTCCGCGACATGCTCCGCTGGTATCGCGACAACCCCGACGACTGGGAGGGTGCCTGGCGCAAGTGCCAGAAGAAGTATCGCGAAAATCCTGAGTATCAGAAGGCGTCGAACGGTGGTATCGACGTCAAGATCAATGGCGCCTATGTCCTGATGGGCGTGCTGTTCGGCCGCGGCGACCCGGACCGGACGATCATCATCGCCACCCGCTGCGGGCAGGACTCCGACTGCAATCCGTCGAGCGCCGCCGGGGTGCTGTTCACGACGATGGGCCGCGCCAAAGTGCCGGAACGGTTCACCAGCGCACTCGACCCGAAGCGGACGTTCAGCCACACGCCGTACACCTTCCCGAAGCTGCTGGAAGTGAGCGAGACGCTGACGCGGCAGGCGGTGGCGCGGGTCGGCGGGCGCGTGGAAAAGGACGCCGCCGGTGACGAGGTCTTCGTCATCCCGGTGACGCCGCCGACGCCGAGCAAGCTGGAACTGAGCTGGGCGCCGGGGCCGATCGCCAACAGCCGGTTCACCGCGGCGGAGCGGGCGAAGATCGTCGAGAAACCCGAGGTGCCGAAGAAATGAACTCTTCCCAGGGCTGACGCCCTGGGCTATTGACTGCCGCCCCTTCGGGGCTCAGACGCCTCGGAACTGCTTCCAAGCCCCGAAGGGGCGATAGTGAATAGCCCAGGGTGTGAACCCTGGGAAGAGGGGACGGCCCCACGACCTGACCCAGAAGTAACTGATTACTCATCAAGTGGAGAGGCGTCATGACCCCCGAGGACCGCTACTGCCAGCTGGCCGATGCGGTGGTAAACATGGACATCGCCGGGCTGCCGGGCCTGGTGCGCGACTGCCTGGCGGCCGGGCTGCCGCCGGGCGAGGTCGTCACCCGCGGGTTGTCCGCCGGCATGCAGCGAGTCGGCGAGGGGTTCCGCGACGGCAGCGTGTTCATGCCCGAGGTACTCGTCTCGTGCGACGCCTACTACGCCGGGCTGAACGTGGTCAAGCCGCTGCTCGACGCCAACGGTGGGGTGCAGTCGAAGGGCAAGATGGTACTCGGCACCATCTACGGTGACATCCACACCGTCGGCAAGGACGTGGCGGTGCCGGTCTTCCGCGCCGCCGGGTTCGAGGTGATCGACCTGGGCATCGACGTGCCCGATGAGAAGTTCGTCGCGGCGGTCCGCGAGCATCAGCCGGACCTGGTCGGCCTCGGCACCTACATGACCGCCACCTTCATGCACACCAAGGAGACGGTGGAGGCGCTGACGCGCGCCGGCCTGCGCGACCGCGTCAAGGTGATCTGTGGCGGACCGGCGGTCGACGCCGCCACCGCCCGCAAACTCGGCGCCGACGACGCCAGCGACAACGCCTGGGAAGCGGTCGGCAAGATGGAAGCCCTCGTCCAGGAGCTGAAACATGACTGCCGTCGTTGACCGCTGGGTCGATAAGCTCAAGGGCAAGCTGCCGCCGGTCGGCGAGATGTCCCACTGGGACCGCCTCGCCGCCGCGATGGACCTCAAACACCCGGACCTGGTGCCGGTCGCGCCTGAGCTGGATTACTGGCAGATTACTCACGCTGGATACACTCATCAGGAGATCTACAACGACGTCGACAAGTGTACCGACGCCTGCATCAAGACGTGGGCCGACCTGCGCACCGATGCCATCTGGATGTACATCGACATCAGCCATCAGATCGAGAACTTCATCCCGGCCGAGCAGCGGCCCAACCATTTCATCCACCGCGGGCCGAAGGATTACGTGCTGTTCAAGCCGCTGGTGGAAACGCTCGACGAGGCGATCGCGCTGTACGAGTCGCGGGCGTTCGAGAAGTACCTCGATGACTCGCGGGCGGTGACGCACTACACCCCGCACATGCTGCAGCTGCTGGAGTTCCAGGAGAAGATGGATCGGCAGGTGCCGGTGGTCGTTGGCGCCGCCTCGCCGACCAATTACGCCGAGACGATCGTCGAGGTGCAGCGGATGGTGCGCTGGACGATCACCGAACCGAAGGAAAAAGTAAAGCATTACTTGAATCTCTGCCTTCAGGAGCGGCTGGCGGCGCTGGATTACTATCGCGATGTGGCGGCGGCGAACGGCTGCCGGTTCTTCTGCATCTTCGGCGGCGCTCGCACCTGGGGACCGCGGCAGCTGACCGAGTTCGCCGATGTCGACCGCATCTTTCTCGAGAAGGCCGGCAGCATCTTCCCCTACGTGTTCTGGCACCATTGCGGACACAATTTGCCGCTGTCGCTGGAGAACCTGGCGGCATGGCCAGGGCTGAAGGGGGTGCAGTATGACATGCCGTACTACAGCCAGAAGGTGACGTGGCCGGAGTTCTTCGGCTCGGTGGCGCAGCTGTTCGCCGGCCGGCGCTGCGCGATGAATGCGCCGACCACGCAACTGGCCTGCTACGGCTCGGCCGGCGAGGTGCGGCAGATGGTCCGCGAGTTCATCGACAACACCCGGCCGCACACGACCGCCGTCGTCATGCCGGGGTGCGAGATCGACAGCCATGCGCCGCTGGAGAATGTCCTGGCAATGATCGACGAGGCCCGAACCGGGGGAAAGTGATGTCGTTACCGATCGTCTGGCCCGCTCCGTCGTTCGCCACGGATCCGCGCATCGTCGACCGGATCACCACGCCGATCGACCGCGACGAGGTTCGCCGCTATCTGGGATACCCAAAGGGGGCGGTGGGTAATCCGCGGGTCCAGGCGACGCTGGAGCACTGGATCGCCGAGGCGGCGGCCCGCGCCGAGCCAAAGGCGATTTACCAGGTCTTCCCGGTCGCCCAGGTCGACAAGCGGCACGTCGCGGTCGTCACCGCGCGGGGGCCGGCCGAGTTCCGCGGCGCCATCGGCGAGTTTTTGGGGCCGGTCGAGTGGCTGGCGCTGTTCGTGTCGACCGCCGGGCCGGGGGTGGAGCGGCTGGCCAGCGAGCTGATGGCCGAGGGCGACCACCTGGGCGGACTGATCGTCAACGCCGTCGGCGCCGAGCGCGCCGAGGCGGCCGAGGCGGCCGTGATCGCCGAATTGACCGAGCAGGCCACGCCGGCCGGGATGGTGCTGACGCTGCCGTACAGCCCCGGCTACTGCGGTATGGCGATCACCGAGCAGCGGACGCTGTTCACCGCCATCGACGCCACGTCGATCGGGGTGCGGCTGAGTCCCGACTGCATGATGGTGCCGCTCAAGTCGGTGTCGGGGCTGATCGGCCTCGGCCCCGACGGCGTGCTCGCCGCCCGCGTGTCGCCGTGCGATCGCTGTACCATGCACACCTGCGCCATGCGCCGTTAGAGGAAGAAGACTCACCACAGAGGACACAGAGGAACACAGAGGGAAGAAGAGGAAAGAGAGAGAAAGAAGAAGGGGGCCGCGAGGCTTACGAAGTGTGGACAGGGCACCTCGAATGACAGTCAGCAGACACCAGAAGAGACATGCTGGGTGCCTGGGTGCCATGCCTACGGCTTTGCGTAGGCATGTGCAGCGAGCACAGTTGCAGAGACAGGGCGGTGTCACGGGTCGTTCGCATGCCCACGAAGCGTGGGCATGGCACCCGAAATGAGTTTGCAATTTGAATACTTTTCCTATCCAACTATTCGTTGTTTCTATCTTGTGGTCCACTGCCGCGGCACCGGCGGGATCGCCGGCCGGGGTTCTCGACCCGGCGGCGTACCGGCACCACGTCGACGGGTTCAATCGCGACGACCGCGAGCTGTATCCGCAGCACATCGGCAACGCGGCGGCGTGGGAGTTCCTGCAGGCCAACGTCCCGCTGTTCGACTGTCCGGATCGGGCCATCGAACGGACTTACTACTTCCGCTGGTGGACGTTCCGCAAGCACCTGAAGCGGACGCCTGACGGGTTCGTCGTCACCGAGTTCCTGCCGCCGGTCGGCTGGGCCGGCAAGCACAACACCATCAGCTGCGCTGCCGGCCACCACTTCCGCGAGGGCCGCTGGCTGGCCGATCGGCGCTATCTCGACGACTACGCGACATTCTGGTTTCGCAAGGGCGGCGAGCCGCGCCGCTACAGCTTCTGGGCGGCCGACGCGGTGTGGTCGCGTTTCCTCGTCACCGGCGACCGGCGGCCCGTCGCCGACCTGCTGCCCGACCTGATCGCCAACTACGAGGCGTGGGAGAAGGAGCGGCGCGACCCGAACGGGCTGTTCTGGCAGGTCGACGACCGCGACGGCATGGAGGTGTCGATCGGCGGTGCCGCCTGTCCGCACGGCCAGGGCTACCGGGCGACGATCAACAGCTACCTCTACGGCGACGCGCGGGCCATCGCCCGCATGGCGACGCTGCTCGGCAAGAACGACGTGGCGGCGCGCTTCGAGGCCAAGGCGGCCGAGATCCGCCGGCTGGTGCTGGAGCGGCTGTGGGACCGCGAGGCGGGCTTCTTCAAGGTCCTGCCCCGCCGTCCCGACGCGCGGCTCGTCGACGTTCGCGAGTTGCACGGCTATACGCCGTGGTACTTCAACCTGCCCGACGCGGACCGATCGGGTGCGTGGAAGCAATTACTCGATGTCGAAGGTTTTCGCGCCCCATATGGCCCGACCACAGCGGAGCGGCGGCACCGGCAGTTCGCGCTCTCCTACCGCGGCCACGAATGCCAGTGGAACGGCCCGAGCTGGCCCTACGCCACCGCCGTCACCCTCACCGCGATGGCCAACCTGCTGCACGACTACCGGCAGGACGTGGTCAGCCGGCGCGACTACCTCGACCTGTTGCAGACCTACGCCCGCTCGCACCAGCTGACGCGGTCCGACGGCTCCGTGGTGCCGTGGATCGACGAGAACCTGCATCCGCTCACCGGCGACTGGATCGCGCGGACGCGGCTGAAGACGTGGAAAAACGGCACCTGGGACGCCGGCAAGGGCGGCGAGGAGCGCGGCAAGGACTACAACCACTCGACGTTCTGCGACCTCGTCATCAGCGGACTGATCGGCCTGCGCCCGCGCGAAGACGACGTGGTCGAGGTCAACCCACTCGTTCCCGCAGGAGGTTGGGATTACTTCTGCCTTGACCGCATCCGTTATCACGGTCACACGCTCACCGTCCTGTACGACCGGACCGGCAAGCGCTACGGCCGCGGCGCCGGGCTGCGGTTGCTGTGCGACGGCCAGCCGCTTGCCGCCACCGATCGACTCGGCCGGCTGACTGCCCGACTGCCGGGGGCGGCCGAGGAGGAGACATCGGCCGGTTGGGAGAAGTACTCGGGCAACCCGGTCATCGGTGGCAAGGTTGGCACCTGCTTCGACGTCTCCGTTCTGAAGGAGGGCGACCGCTACCGCATGTGGCTGTCGTGGCGGCCAAAGGCGAGCATCGCCGTCGCCGAGAGCCGCGACGGGCTGACCTGGGGCGAGCCGCGGATCGTTCTCGGACCGCGGAAGGAGACCGGCTGGGAAGACGACGTCAACCGGCCGGTCGTCGTCCGCCGCGACGACGGCTACCACCTGTGGTACACCGGCCAGACCCGCGGCCGATCCGCAATCGGCTACGCCACCAGCCGCGACGGCGTGGTCTGGAAGCGGATGGCGGACCGCCCCGTGCTGGCGCCGGCCGAACCGTGGGAGAAGGGGGCGGTGATGTGTCCGCACGTCCTGTGGGACGCGGCGGCGCGGCGGTTTCGCCTGTGGTACTCCGCCGGCGACCAGTACGAGCCGGACGCGGTCGGCTACGCCACCAGCCCCGACGGGCTGACGTGGACGCGGCACAAGGGGAACCCGATCTTCAAACCCGATCCGAAAAGTCTCTGGGAGCGGCACAAGGTGACCGGGGTGCAGGTGGTCCCGCACGGCGACGGCTACCTGATGTTCTACATCGGCTTCCGCGACCTGCACCATGCGCAGATCGGCGTCGCCCGCTCGCGCGACGGCGTCACCGGCTGGGAGCGGCACCCGGCCAATCCGCTCCTCCGCCCCGGCCGCGACCGCTGGGACCACGACGCCTGTTACAAGCCGTTCGCCCTGTTCGACGGCAAGCGGTGGCTGCTGTGGTACAACGGCCGCCGCGGCAGCGTCGAACAGATCGGCGTCGCCCTGCACGACGGCGCCGACCTCGGCTTCGACCGGCGCTAGCGGTCTCCGCGCGCGCCGAGGGGTTTGGAATTAGCCCCCGGTGAACACACCGGGGGCCGATGCGGATCGCCCTCATGAGGTAATCCTCGACACGCACTTGCCTCGGGGGGCGGATGCGGGCCGCCCGACAGGGTGGGTGTCGGCACGCACTTGCCCCCGGTGTGTTCACCGGGGGCTAACAACAAGGCCGAACGGTTTCGGATGTCGACGGCCCTCCTCGAAGCACGAACCGCAGCGTGAAGACGACGTGGGCGGTGCTACCGAGCATGTCGCAGGCGTGCAACAGCTCGTGTGGGCCGACCACGCCCGGCCACGGGTGCGGCCAGCGCAACGCTTCCATCAGTCCGCCGCTGACGTAGACCGCCGCGCCGCTGAGGAGCCACCGCAGCGCCCCCGGCGGTAGTCGATCGCGCTGCCACCCCACCGGCCCCAGGCCGACCAGTCCCAGGGCGACGTACAGTCCGAGGGTGACGGCGAACGGCGGCAGCGGCAGCAGCAGCTTGGTGGCGGCGCCGGCGGTCGCCAGCGTCCACAGGGCGCCGAGCCACCACCGCCGCGATCGGCCGGCCAGCAGCAGCACGAACACCGGCGTGCAGGTGCCGGCGATCAGCCCGTGGATCGCCGCCAGGTCGAGCCGGCGGAACAGCGTCACCGCTTGCGGCCATTCGGGCGACACGGCGTGATAAAGTCCGCTGAAGACGTACAGGGCGACCAGGCACAGCCCGAACGCCACCGCGGCGGCGCGGCGGACCCGGTCGCTGCCGAGTCGGGCGAACAGGGCGGTGGCGTAGACCGCCCAGGCCGCGTACAGCAGGTGTGAGGTGGCGCTGACTGGGTGGCGAAAGAACAGCGGCTGGATCGCCTCGAGACCGCTCACGCCGCCTTCCGCTCCCCTCCGGCCCACTCCCCTGGACTGGCCTCGACGGGGGTCGTCAACCGGCCGGTGCGAACCCGCGCTCGCCATCGCTCCACCGGCATTTCGACGTAGCGACATAACAGGTAAGACACGGCCAGCAAGGGCGGCAGCGTCAGCAGACAGAGAAGGAGCGAGCGGGACGGCCCGCCGATCAGCTGGTGGACCGCGAACGCCACGGGGTAGTGCGCCAGGAAGACCGGGTAGGTGAGCCGTCCGGCCCAGTCGTCCAGGTCGCGAAGTCGTCCACCCGGCAAGCGGACGTCCACCGCGAACGGGGTGACGAGGAAGGTCAACAGCACGTTCCCGTAGAACGGCCACAGCAGCGGGTCTTTGCGAAACAGGGTGGGAGCCGCAAACAGGTTGACCACGAACAGGAGGATGACCACCAGCCGCACCCGCCCGTTGCACCACGCCAGCAGCTGGTCCCGGTGCAGGAACGCGACGGCCCCGAGCGCGAACGGCAACAGGCTGGTGAACAAGGCGGTGTAGCGAACCGGGAACGCGGCGCCTGTGGCGATCAGGTAGGCGGTGTAGGCGGCAGTTGCCCCCGCCGTCAGCCACGCCAGCCGGGCCGACCGGGCGACCCACAGCCACAACGCGGCGTAACACACCAGCTCGACGGCCAGCGACCACGTCGGCGGCGCCAGCCGGACCTCGTACCAGTACAGCTGCGGCACGAGGAGCAGGTTGGCGAGCACGGACCGGCCATCGGCCGGAAACCGCAGCGCCGCATGGAACGCCGTCATCGCCCCGCCATAGCCTGCCAGCAGGGCCAGACTGATCAGACAGACGCCATAGTAGGTCGGGAACAGCCGGAGCACGCGGTTGACGGCGAACCGTCCGCCGCCGAGCAGCGTGAACCCGTAGGTCCGGTGCAGCACCAGCGTCATCAGGTAGCCGGAGAGCAGATAAAAGCTGTAGACGGCAAACGGCCCCCAGTGTCCGACGAAGGCTGCCGGGACGAGATGGAAGACGACCACCAGGATCGCCAGCAGGAACCGGAACACGCCTGCCATTTGCCGTCCTCCTCGGGGTCTGGACGGCGGGTATATCCGTTTCCCTACGGCGAGGCAAGACGGAGCCGGCGCTCAGCCGGGAGTGGGACGGCGCTGCTCGGACGCCTCGGAGCGCGGTTCGAGCGGGATGTAGTCGTAGTAGCCGCCGGGCCGGCGCGCCTCCCCGACCGGGGCGTGCGGGCCGGCGAGCGGTTCGCCCATCGGTCGCGCCGGTTCGCGGATGATTCGGTCGGGCGACGTCGCCGCCAGGGCCAGCCGCAGCTTCTCCTCGGCGCGCGTCGGCGTGCGCATCTCGGCGAGGATACGCAGCGCCGTGCCGCGCTCGGCCGACCCCGGCGGAAAGCGCCGGTTGAACCGTCCCAGCGCCAGCCGCGACGACAGCAGCTCCCACCCCAGGTAGAACGCCAGCAGCAGACAGCACGGGCCGGCCGACAGCGCGAACGCTCGCCGACCCGACATGTCCAGTCCGATCCAGACGGCGAAGAAGAACGCCGGCAGCACCGTGACCAGCACCAGCGGGAACACCGCGCTGACGCGGGCCAGCCGACGATCAAGCGGTTCGAGAATATCTCTCAGGGCGGTCTCGACGCTGCGGTCGTCGCCCCCCGGCGGACTGCTCATGGTCAACTCTCGCGGGCCAGAGACGCCATCCGCTCCCCATTGTAAACGGACCCTCGCAGTCCGCCTACGACAAATCGCTACCCGGCGTCGGGGTGGTCTGGATGCCGGTCTGCGGCGGCGCAGAGCGTGGTTCGGCCGGCGGCCCCGCCGGGGGCGGCTTGCTACCGACGAACCAGCGAATCACCGAGTAGAACACCGGGGTGAATAGCAGCCCGAAGAACGTCACCCCGAGCATGCCGGCGACCACGGTGATGCCCAGGCCGACCCGCATCTCCGCTCCGGCCCCCTGCGCCAGCGCCAGCGGCAGCACGCCGAGGATGAAGGCGAACGACGTCATCAGGATCGGCCGCAGCCGTACCGTCGCCGCCTCCACCGTCGCCTGCGTCCGCTCGACCCCCTCGTCCTCGCGCTGCTTGGCGAACTCGACGACGAGGATGGCGTTCTTGGCCGCCAGCCCGACCAGCACCACCAGGCCGATCTGGGTGAAGATGTTGATGTCCAGCCGTGCCAGCCAGATACCGATCACCGCCGACAGCAGACACATCGGCACGATCAGCAGGATCGCCAGCGGCAACGACCAGCTCTCGTACTGGCCGGCCAGCACCATGAACACGAACAGCACCGCCAGCGGAAAGACCAGTTTCGTGAGTAAGTCCTTACTCGCCTCGATCTGCTGGTAGGTCAGCTCGGTCCACTCGAAGCCCATCCCCGATGGCAACTCCTGATTGGCGATGCCTTCCATCAGCGCGATCGCCTGGCCGGAGCTGGCGCCCGGCGCCGGAGCGCCGTTGATCTCGGCGGACGGGTACTGGTTGAAGTGGTTGACGATCGCCGGCCCGGTCACGTCGGTGACGGTGATCATGGTGCTCAGCGGCACCATGTCGCCCTGCTGGTTGCGGACCTTGAGAGCGCCGATGTCCTCGGCGCGCAGGCGATTCTTGGCGTCGGCCTGAACGTTGACCTGCCAGTTGCGGTTGAACAGGGTGATGTCGTTGACGTAGGCCGAGCCGAGATACGCCTGCAGCGTGTCGAACACCTGGTCGAGATCGACGCCCTGCTTCTGCGCCTTCACCCGGTCGACGTCGATGTAATACTGCGGCTGGTTGACGCTGAACGTGCTGAACAACCCGACCAGGCCGGGCTGGGCGCGGCCCTTGTCGATCATGTTGGCGACGCCCGCCTGCAGCGCGCCGAGGCCCAGCCCGCCGCGGTCCTGCACCTGCATCTTGAAGCCGCCGGTGCTGCCCAGGCCGTCCACCGGCGGGGCGCCGAACACGCCAACGTTGGCCTCCTGAATCTCCTGATAGAACGCCTGCCGCAACCGTCGCAGGGCCGCCGGCGCGCCCAGCTCCGCCTTGCCAGCGCGCTCCTCGAATGGCTTGAGAATGACGAACATGCCGCCGGCGTTGGAGATGTTATTACTCGTCAGAATCGAGTAACCCGGTACTCCGACGACGTGCTGCACCGCCGGATCTTGCCGGGCGATCGCCGTCATGCGCAGGACCACGGCGTCGGTCCGCTCCAGGCTGGCGCCGTCGGGCAGCTGGGCGTTCACCACCACATAGCCCTTGTCCTGGTCGGGGATGAAGCCGGTCGGCACGACGCGGAAGCCAAGCACCGTCAGCCCGATCAGCCCGCCATAGACCAGCAGCATGACGACGGCGATCCGCAGCAGTCCGCGGACCACCCCACCGTACCCTTTCGTCAGCAGGTCGAACACCCAGTTGAAGACGTCGAAGAAGCGGACCAGCACGCGATTGACCACCGGATAGAGCACGTAGCCGACCACGCCGCCGGCGACCGACAGCGCCAGCCGCAGTGCCCACACGGCGGTCATGTTCACCGGGTGCCCGGTCGGTTCGCCGTGCCCCTCGTGCGGCAGGTCGATCCCGACCAGCGGTGCGAGTCGCGGCACCAGCAGGTAGTAGGCGAGCAGGCCGCCGATCAGCACCACCGCCAGCCGCGGCAACGCCTCGCGCTGGTCGGCACCATGCTCCTTGGAATGCGGCTTGATGAGCGTCACCGCCCGCGCCGGCGCCATCGTCATGGCGTTGATCGCCGAGATGATCGTCGAGGCGGCGATGGTCAGTGCGAACTGCTTGAAGAACTGGCCGCTGATGCCGGCGATGAACGCCGTCGGGATGAACACCGACGACAGCACCAGGGTGATGGCGATCACCGGGCCGGTGATCTCCTCCATCGCCTTGATGGTCGCCTCGCGTGGCGGTAACCCCTTACTCATCCACCGCTCGACGTTCTCGACGACGACGATGGCGTCGTCGACGACGATGCCGATGGCCAGTACCAGGCCGAACAGCGACAGGTTGTTGAGCGAGAAGCCGAGCAGGGCCATCACGGCAAACGTGCCAATCAGCGACACCGGCACGTCGATCATCGGCATCAGCGTCGCCCGCCAGTCCTGGAGGAAGACGAGGACGACGATGAAGACGAGGATGAAGGCCTCGTACAGCGTCTTGTAGACCTCGTGAACCGACTCGTCGATGAACACCGTGGTGTCGTAGACGATCTTGTAGTCCACGCCGGCGGGGAAAGCCTTCTTCAACTCCTCCATGCGGGCGCGGATGCCCTGGGCGGTTTCCAGGGCGTTGGAGCCGGGCAGCTGGAACAGGGCGATGGTGACCGACGGTTCGCCGTCGAGGTAGCTGTTGACGTCGTAGTTCTTGGCTCCCAGCTCGACCCCCTTCTGGCCGGGGCGGTCGTCGCTGACGACGTCGCGCAGATAGGTGAGGCTCCCGTCGTCGGCGTCGGTTTTCACGACGATCTTGCGGAACTGCTCCTCCGATTCGAGCCGGCCGAGCGTGTTGAGGGGAACCTGAAAGCTCAGTCCGGCCGGGGTCGGCGGCTGGCCGAGGCGGCCGGCGGCGACCTGCCGGTTCTGCTTGCGGACGGCGGCGGTGACATCGCTGGCGGTCATGTTGCGCGACGCCAGCTTCTGGGGATCGAGCCAGATGCGCATGCTGTAGTCGCGCGGCCCGAGGAACTGCACGTCGCCGACGCCCTTGATGCGCGCCAGCGCGTCCTTGATCTGGATGGTGGCGTAGTTGCTCAGGTACAGCTGGTCGTACTTGTAGCGTTCCTTGCCGGTGGCCGGGTCGGTTTCCTTGGCGGAGATCAGGTTGACGCACAGCAGGATGCTCGGCGACTTCTTCTTGGTGGTGACGCCCTGCCGCTTGACTTCCTCGGGGAGCTTGGCCAGGGCGATCGACACGCGGTTCTGCACCAGCACCTGCGCCATGTCGAGGTTGGTGCCCAGCTTGAAGGTGACGTCGAGCGTCATCTGCCCGTCGTTGGTGCAGCGTGAGGACATGTAGATCATGTTCTCGACGCCGTTGACCTCCTGTTCGATCGGCGTGGCGACGGTGTCGGCGACCACCGTGGCGTTGGCGCCGGGGTACGTGGCGGTGACGCTGACCGTCGGCGGGGCGATCTCCGGGTACTGGGCGACGGGCAGCCGGGTCAGCGCCACCAGGCCGATGATGACAATCACCAGCGAGATGACGGTGGCCAGGACCGGACGATCGACGAAGAAGCGTGCAAACATCGGACCGCCCCCCTACTTGCTCGATGTCTTGTCGGCAGTGTCGGCGGTCGGCGTCTTCGGATCGACCTCCAGCCCGTCGCGGACGCGCTGGATGCCGTTGATGATGACCCGGTCGGTCGCTTTCAGCCCGCTCTGAATGATCTGCATGCCGTCGATACCGCGGTCGAGGACGACGTCGCGGCGCTCGACAATGTTCTTGTCGTTGACCACGTAGACGAACTTCCGCCCCTGGTCGGTGCCGATGGCGCGCTCGGGGATGAGCAGCGCCTTGCGTGGGTCGCTGATCGGGATGCGAACGCGGGCGCGCATGCCGTCCTCGAGCAGCCGTTGCTTGTTCGACAGGACGCCGCGGACCTGGATCGTCCCGGTGGCCGGGTTGACGCGATTGTCGGCGAAGTCGAGCACACCCTTGTGCGGGTAGCCGCTTTCGCCCTCCAGAGCGACCTCGACGGGGATCTTCATCTCCTTGAGCGACATCCCCTCCGACCGCTTTTGTTCACCCCGCGGCATGGTGCGGTAGCGCAGCAGCGATCGTTCGTCGACGTCGAAGTAGACGTACATCGGATCGACCGAGACGATGGTGGTGAGCAGCATATCTCCGCCGCCGGCGTTGATGAGGTTGCCGACCGTCACCTGGGTGCGGCTGATCTTGCCGTCGATGGGGGCGGTGACGCGGCAGAAGTCGAGGTCGAGCTTCGCCTGTTCGGCGTCGGCCTGGGCTTTGAGCAAGTCGCTCTTGGCAGTCGCCTGCTTGGCCGTCCACACGTCCATTTCTTCCAGGCTGGCGGCCTTGCGCGACACCAGCTGGCGAATGCGGTTGAACTCGGCCTTGGCGAAGTCGACGGACGCCTCGGCGGACTTGCCCTGCGCCAGCGCCGCGTCCAGCTTCGCCTGGTACGGCCGCGCGTCGATCTCGAACAGCACGTCGCCCTTCTTCACGATCTGGCCGTCCTGGAACCCCACTTTCATCAGGTGGCCGCGAACGCGCGCGCGCAGCTCCACCTTATCCACAGCGGCGATGCGGCCGTCGTAGCGGTCGAAGTCGATCACGTCTTCGCGGACGACGGGAGCGCTGACGGTGACCGGCGGCGGAGGTGTCGGCACCACCGGCGGGGTGGCGGTGCCGCAGCCGACGATGGCGGCGGCCAGGAGCAGCGGCGCAACGGCGCGCCAGCATGGGGAGCAGCGACTGGACATGAGGTTTCCCTCCGCTGGAAAGGCGGCGTGCCAATCACCCGCCGGGGCCGGTCGGAACCGGCGGAACCCTGGCGGGCGAGCGAGACGACCCACTCGTGTGTACAGTCGCAGTATAGGAACTGATCCGCCGTGGCGGCGAACCCGGCCGTCCGCGGCAAGCGCCGGACGGCGGGCGCGTCACGCTTCGGCGGCGAGCGGCGGGCGGCGGGTGTGCCAGTCGGTCGCCCGCTCGTAGGTCCGCGCTACTCGCAGCAGCTTCTCCTCCGCCAGCGGCGGGGCGAGCAGCTGCAGGCCGATCGGCAGGCCAGCGGCGCTGAAGCCGCACGGCACGCTGATCCCGGCCAGCCCGGCCAGGTTGGCGCTGATCGTGTAAATGTCCGCCAGGTACATCGCCAGCGGGTCGCTCGTCCGCTCGCCGACGCGGAACGCCACCGTCGGCGACGTCGGACCGACAATGACGTCACAGGTGTGAAAAACGGTGTCGAAGTCGTTGCGGATCAACCGCCGCACCTTCAGCGCCTTCAAATAGTAGGCGTCGCGGTAGCCGCTCGACAGGGCGTAGGTGCCGAGCATGATCCGCCGCTTCACCTCGGCGCCGAACCCCTCGCCGCGGCTGCGGCAGTACATGTCGATCAGCCCGTCGTACTGTTCGGCGCGATGGCCGTAGTGAGCGCCGTCGTAGCGGGCCAGGTTGCTCGACGCCTCGGCGGTCGCCACCAGGTAGTACGCCGCCAGCGCGTAGCGGCTGTGCGGCAGCGACACTTCCTTCACCGTCGCGCCGAGCGCGCGGTAGACGTCGATCGCCGCGCGGACGGCCCGCTCGACCTCGGCGTCCAGCCCCTCGCCGAAGTATTCGCGCGGCACGCCAACGGTGAGCGACGACAACGGCGTGTCGACGGTGGCGGTGTAGGCCGGCACCGGATGGTCGACGCAGGTAGCGTCGCGCGGGTCGTGGCCGGCGATGGCTTCAAGCATCAGCGCCGCGTCGGCGACATCGTGGGCAAACGGGCCGATCTGGTCGAGCGAGCTGCCGTAGGCGATCAGCCCGAAGCGGGAGACGCGGCCGTAGGACGGCTTCAAGCCGACCACGCCGCACAGGCTGGCCGGCTGGCGGACCGAGCCGCCGGTGTCGGTACCGAGGGCGACCGGCGCCTCACACGCAGCGACGGCGGCGGCGCTCCCTCCCGACGACCCGCCGGGGATGCGCTCGGTGTCCCACGGGTTGCGCGTCGTCTGGTAGGCGCTGTTCTCGGTCGACGAACCCATCGCGAACTCGTCGAGATTGGTCTTGCCGATCAGCACCGCGTCAGCCTGGCGCAGCCGGGTGATGACGTGGGCGTCATAGGGCGGACGGAAGTCGGCTAAAATCTTGCTGGCGCAGGTGGTTGGCTGGCCACGGGTGCAGAGGACGTCCTTGACGGCGACCGGCAGGTCAGGCGAGCGCCGAGCGGTCTCGCCGCGACCACGGCGGGCGTCGATCGCCTGGGCCTCGTCGAGCGCGCCCTGCTCATCGACGTGGAGGAAGCGCGGACGGCCGGCTCGCGGCGGCGGATGGCGGCGAGGAACTGCTCGGCCAGGGCAACGGCGGGGATCTCGCCGGCGGCGAGGCGGGCGAGCAGGGAACGGGCGGTTTCGTGGGTCAGCGGCACGCGGCTCACTCCAGCACGGCGGGGACGGCGAAGTACCGCCTGCCGCGGCCGGTCTTCCGGGCCTCGGGGGCGCAGGCGACCGCCACGTCAGGCGGCAGCGAGTCCGCTGCTTCATCAGCGCGGAAC
Source organism: Gemmataceae bacterium (assembly GCA_046350215.1). GTDB lineage: Bacteria > Planctomycetota > Planctomycetia > Gemmatales > Gemmataceae > JAXMAU01. Next base: position 54,587 of record JAXMAU010000026.1, read on the forward strand.
ACGTTGCTCACCGGCGCCGCATGCGCCAGCGGCTCGACGCCGTCGGTGTTCACCTCTTGCAAGAGCGTGACATACTCGACGATGGCGTCCAGCTGGCGAGTCATGGTCGCCAGCTTGTCGGCGGTCAGCTCGAGTCGGGCCAGGTGGGCGATGCTGCGGACCTGCTCGGGCGTCAGCGGCGGATGGCTCACGACGGGGCACCCTGGGGCGGACGATGCGCGACGGGGCACGCCCCCGGTCGCGCGAAACCCACGCCGAGCGGTCCGCAAGCGGACGGCGCGTGGGCCTCGGACGGTCAGTCGCCGGGGAGGGCGTCAGACGGTCGGCATGGTGAACGCCTCCGCTTGATCGGCCGCTGGATGGGCGCCGCCGCGGATGCACTCGACGCAGACGCGGAGCCGCTCGACGGAACCGCCGACCTGGCACTGGAGCGACTGCAGGTTCGGCTTGAACCGCCGCTTGCTGATCCCCGTCACCTTGCGGCCGACGCCGCCGAGGTACTTGGCCTTACCGCGGCGGCTGTACTGGTTGCCCCCCACGGGCTTCTTGCCGCAGACGTCACACTGCATGCCCATGACTAAAAACTCCTGATCGAGTCGTACTCGCTCGCGTAAAACGCTCATCATAGCGAACGCCGCCGATCTGGCAAGGCGGGGGCGCGGTATGCGCAGGGCTGTCCATTCATTTACGCTGAGGAAGGCCGAGAAGGCTAAGAGCCTGGGAAAAGCAGTTGTTGAGAGTGCGGATGGCCTCGGCCAGGCCGGACCCCACCTCGCGGGCCAGATGGATGACGGTGCTGCGCAGGGCCGCCATCACCTCCGGGGCGTTGCCCGCGCACCCGACTGGCGTCCTCGCCCAGCGTCACGTCGCGTCGGTAGTGGCAGCCGTTCTCGATCCCCCAGTGCTCACGCACCAGCCCCAACAGCCTGGCCGCGTCCGCTTGCTCGCGCCCCAGGCTGGTTATCCCGTAGACCACTTCCACTGACTTGACGCCCTTCTCCGTCCGCTCACGCACCAACTCGAATCCCTGCTTCAGCCCCGTCCAGTCCTGAGTCTTGGTCAGGGTGCTCGTCAGCCGCAGCGTCCTTACCTCCAGCCGACCGTGCCCCTTGTCCACGCCGCGCCACGGATTCCCGCTGGCGGCGACGCCTCGTGGGGGAAAGGCGGCTGCCTGCCGCCGCTTCTGCTCGTCGAAAGCCAGGCCCGCGGCGATGTCCACTGCCAGCGATGGCTGGTTGTCCTTCACCGTCAGCACGTAGTCGCCGCCTTGGTCGATGACCTCCTTGCAGAAGTCGCGTTGGCAGAAGAGGGCGTCGCCGCTGAGGAGGGTGCCTTGACCGGCAGCAGGCCGAGCAGTTCCAGGGCGGCCTTGTGCTCGTTGGTCTTCGCATCGACGCGCAACTGCGCCAGCACGGCCAGTGCTTCGGGGGCGTAGGCGGCGACGAGGTGGTGGCCGGAACATCGCCGTCGCGGCTGCCGCGGGCGGTCTTGCCGTCGATGCAGACGTGCAGGGGCGGACCTTCCGGCAGGCGGGAGACGATCCAGTTGCGACAAGCGCGGCCTCGAAGGCGGTAACGTCAAGGCGGCGGAAGAGGTTGGAAAGGGTAGATTTACGGAGGGTGGTGCTGCGGCGAAAGCCCAGCCGCCAGGCCACGCGCGCGTCGCTGGCGACCGAACTGAGCGATGGCGGTGAGGCTCTTGGCGCCGGTGAGCATGGCCAGCACGGCCAGGGAAAGGACGGCGGTCAGGGGGTAGCGCACGCCCTTGGGGCTGCGGGTCGGGCACCTCGGCCAGCACGTCCAGCAGGCTCAGAGGGGTAGTCATGGCATCGGCCTCCGCGCGGCGACTTTCCCCTTTACCCTTTGCCCCTCCTTCCGCCAATATCAAGGTCTGGACAGCCCTGGCGGTACGTGGATGCAGCGACGCCTTCGGGGGTGCTAACGGAATCCCGTTTGCCCAAGAAAGCCCGCGCTCGCGGACGTCGTGTTCCAGGCTTGTGAGGTGAGCGGGAGCACGTTAGTGCCCCGAGTAGGTCGCCCAGAGCGCGACGTCCTGCGTCCTGCGCTGCCTCGGGGCCCTTACGGGACCCCGCTCGCCTCGCCAGCGTTGACCGACCCCGCCAGCGCTTGTGTGCTGCATGGCGAAGCCCAGTATCGTCGTCGGGTTTGGCATCCTGGCCACATGCTCATTGCCGGGACACGAGCATCGCATAGATAGCCAGTCCAAGAGCGACTACTGCCAGGACACTGAGAATGACCTTCAAGCGGCGCCGCTTGCCTTCGGGGTCGCCCATCCAGGCCGGCCGCACCGGCTCCGCCCGCGTGGCGATATTGGCCGGGGTCGATTGATCCGGCTGCCCCTCTGAAAAGTCTTGACTGGTTGGCGTCCTGAAAACAAACAGACCAATTATCCCTCCAATGACGAGGCTAACCCGGAAGAGGATGACCACGTCATTGACCTCCTCGTAACGCCGAAAAACCAGCATGTAGGTTCCGATAAGGAGAGTAATCATGCTCGCAAAACGGGCGTCTTTTCTAGTGAAAACGAAACACCTTCCTTTCCATCAGGTCAGGAACGTGCGTCCTGCGGCACCGCTCAAGTCGATGTACAGGTCGCGCAGGTGCTCCTTGAGGTCGGCCAGCGTTTCGCCCTGCGTCCAGTAATCGGGGTACTCTTGCAGGTAGCCGAGCCAGGTTTCGCCTTCCTGCCAGGAGACGTACTTCACCGTCTGCATCTTCTCTGCTCCGGCGGTTCACAGCAGCGCAACATCTGTCTACTGCTTTATCCCGACATACCGCCTCCAGGCGAGGGTTTCCCCAGTTTGGCGACCGCGAAGTCGCGTACCGCCTCGTAATCCTCCGCCCGCTCGAACCCGCGGCGGGGGATGAGGATCCCCAGCGTCCCGGTCAGGTGGATGTAAGTGTTATCACCGACCACCTCCACCCCTTTCATGTCCTGCCAGCGAACGAGGATTTGAACCACTCCCGTCTGGTCGCTCAACCGCTCATCCGTCAGGACCAGGGAGGTGTGGTCGTTCTTTTCACGACCCTGGATCTCTCGTATGAAGCTGCGAAGGGCATGACGTTGGCACGCGCGCTGGCAGAAGGGGAAGAGAAGGAGCCAGACCGCACTAACCGCCAGCGCGATGACCGCCACAACCGGCTCGACGAACAGGAGTAAAAAAGCCAGGAGCGAGAACACCCCCGGCGGGACTAACCAACCAAGGTACTGTTGCCGCCGAATGAACCGGGATCGCTTCAGCACATGCAGCTGATAAGCAACGTGGTCGTCCACGGTGGTCGTGAAGCTGACTTCCATCCAACCGGCTCCATTGGGGCTGTCGCACCGGCCCTACTCGGCCGTTCGACTCATCTTGTCGCCCGTTGCGCTCGCCAGTCAACGATAATTCCCGCCTTGATCGCCGTTGATCGGTCCACCCGCTCCGCGTTGACGCCGCGCGCGGCGACGTGCTACAACCGGGCGACGCTCCGGCATGGCTGCCGTCCGTTCCTCGTTCCGCCAGGGAGTGGCGATGACCGCACTGCCCCACTCGCGGCTCTTGTTGTCGCCGCCGGCCGACGCCCCGCGGCTGCGCCTCGCCGACGTGCCGGCCACGGTGGCGGAGACGTTCTTCGCACGCCTGCTGCTCGGCTGGCTGGCGGTTCGCACCGTCGCGTGGACGCTGCTGGCGTGGCTGCAGCCGAACCCGGCGCTCGACACTGTCGAGTGGCTCGCCTGGGGGCAGCGGTGGCAGCTGGGGTATCACAAGCACCCGCCGCTCGCCGCCTGGGTCGCCGAGATCGCCTGCCATCTCACCCCCGGCTCGTTCCTCGGCCTGTACCTCGTCGGCTACCTCGCCCTTGCCGCAGCCCTCTACGCCGTCTGGCTGGTCGCACGCGAATTGTTGCCGCCGCGCGAGGCGTTCGCCGCCGTCGTCGCGCTCGACGGGCTGAGTTATCTCGGCAGCTACGGCTGCGAGTACAACAACCAGGTGCTGCTGATCGCCTTCTGGGCGCTGACGATCACCTTCTTCTACCGCGGCTGCACCCGCGAGCGGTGGACCGACTGGCTGGCGGCCGGGCTGATGGCCGGGCTGGCGCTGCTGTGCAAGTACTCGACGGTCACGCTGCTGTTGCCGCTGCTGGCGTGGCGCGTGGTACCTTCGCTGCCGCTGGGTCGGCCCGGCGGCTCGTTGTGGGCCGGTCTCCCGACCGGCCCACGGTTGCGGACCGAAGGTCTCCTCCGGAGTGGTGCGGGAGACCTTCGGTCCGCCTGAGTGGGCTCGGCCAGGAGACCGGGCCACGAGGTGGCTGTTGGGGCTGGGCGCGGCTGTTGGGGCTGTTGCGGCAAGGTCTCCTGACCTTGCCGCTCTGCCGACCGCAGGTCTCCTCTGGGCGCCCGGGAGACCTTCGGTCCGCCGGAGTGCCGCCCGGTCGGGAGACCGGGCCACAACAGAAGGCGGAGACCGGGCCACAACAGAAGGCGGAGACCGGGCCACAACACAGGCGAGTGTGGACGGTCGGATTCCGCCGTTTGCTTGGCCCGGCGCTGATGCTGGTCGTCGCCGGGGTGGTGTTCGCCGCATTTGCTGTGGCTGCGCGCACGACTTCCCGACGCTTCGCTACGCCGCCGACCGGCTGGCGGGCGACGGGGAGACGCCGCGGCTCGGCGCGTCGGCGGTGGAGTTCGCCACGTCGCAGCTGAGCCGCCTGCTGCCGGCGCTGCTCATCCTGCTGCCGGTGCTGCGCTGGCGTTGGCGTGCGGTGGACGAGGGCGCAGGGCGGGCGATCGCTGTTGCTGTGGGCGATCGGCGGGCCGGTGGCGGTGACGCTGGGCGCTGTCCGTCCTCGGCGGCACGCAGCTACGCGGTATCTGGGGTGCCGCTGTGGACGTTCGTGCCGCTGGCGGTCATCCTCTGCCTGACGACGGACGATGGCCCCGCCGCTGGGCGCCTGGCCGGCGCCTGGGTGGTCGTAACCGTGGCGTTCCTGGCGACGACGCTGGTGATCGATCTGCGCGGCCTGGGGCTGAAGCGGCGGGCGACGCGGATTCACTACCCCGGCGCCGCCCTCGCCGCCGAGACAACCACGCGCACCGCGAGCGCTTCGGCTGCGACCCGGCCGTGGTCGCCGGCGACTGGTGGCTGGCCGGCAACGTGGGCTGCCACGCCGCCAGCCGGCCGGTGCTGTACGGCAGCCGCGAGCCGTCGTCGACCGATCCCGACCCGCGCCGCCGTCGCGGCGACCCGCACAAGTACGCTTCCCCCGACCCGCGCGCCTGTCCGTGGATCGACGACGCCGCCTTCCGCCGCCGCGGCGGACTGCTGCTGTGGTCGGTCGACTACTACGGCGAGACGCTGCCCGCGTGGCTGGCCGAACGGTTCCCCGAAGCGGAGGGGCAACCACCGCTGCATCTGCCGTTCCTCGGCGGCAGCCGCGACACCCTCGCCGTCGGCTGGGCCATGCTCCCGCCGGCGAACGAGTATCGCATTACGCGATCATCTCCTTGACGACGTGGCCGGCGACGTCGGTGAGGCGGAAGTCGCGACCGGCGTAGCGGTAGGTCAGCTTCTCGTGGTCGAAGCCGAGCAGGTGCAGGATCGTCGCCTGCAGGTCGTGAACGTGGACCTTCCTGTCGACTGCCTGGAAGCCGAACTCGTCGGTGGCGCCGTGGACGTAGCCGCCCTTCACTCCGCCGCCAGCCAGCCACATCGAGAAGCCGTAGTGGTTGTGGTCGCGGCCGCTCAGGCCGGGCAGTTCGGCGACCGGGGTGCGGCCGAACTCGCCGCCCCAGAACACCAGCGTGCTGTCGAACAGGCCGCGCGCCTTCAGATCGTCGAGGAATGCGGCGATCGCTCCGTCCCACTCGCCGGCCAGCGTGCGGTGCTGCGCCGGCAGGTTGTCGTGATTGTCCCACGGCTGCCCGCCGCCCGACCACACCTGCACGAACCGCACGCCGCGTTCGAGTAATCTTCGAGTAATCAATAACTGACGAGCGTGGGTGCCGGCGCCGTAGCGCTCGCGGACCTTGGCCGGCTCGCGGGAGACGTCGAACGCCTCCTGCGCCTCGAACTGCATGCGATACGCCAGCTCCAGCGTCTGGATGCGGGCCTCCAGCTGCGGGTCGTCGCCGCGGACAGCGCGGTGCCGCTCGTTGAGCTGGCGGACCAGGTCGAGCTGTCGCCGCTGCTCGGTCGGGCCGTCGGCCGGGTTGCGGATGTTCTCGATCAGCCGCGTCACCTCGGTGTGCGCGGTGTTGATGTAGGTGCCCTGCAGCGCGCCGGGCAGGAAGGCGGCCCGCCAGTTGGCCGGCCCGACGATCGGGTGTCCGCCGGGGCACATGGCGATGAAACCGGGCAGGTTCTGGTTCTCGCTGCCGAGTCCGTAGGTCACCCACGCGCCCATCGACGGCCGCGGCAACCGCCCGTCGCCGCAGTTCATCAGCATCAGCGACGGCTCGTGATTCGGCACATCGGCGTGCATCGAGCGGACGATGCACATGTCGTCGATGTGCCGCGCCGCGGTGCGGGCGAACAACTCGCTCACCTCGATCCCGCTCTTGCCGTAGCGGGCGAAGGTGAACGGTGACCGGAACGCGCCGGCGGTCTTGCGTTCGGTCCGCAGCGTCGACATCGCCAACGGCTTGCCGTGGTACTTGTCGAGCAGCGGCTTCGGGTCGAAGGTGTCGACCTGGCTCGGTCCGCCGTTCATGAACAGGTGAACCACTCGTTTCGCCTTCGCCGGGAAGTGCGGCTTCTTCGGTGACAGTGGGGTGTCACTGCGCGCCTCCTCCGCCAGCAGTGCGGCGAGGCCGACGGAGGCGAACCCCATGCCGGCGCGGCGGAGCAGGTCGCGGCGAGAGAACGGCAAGTCGGCGGGCAGCATGGCGTCACCTCATTTGGGCGGCTCGATGGCGGTTTCGATGGACAGGTCGGCCAGGTCGAACGTGGCGGGGGTGCCGGTCAGGGTCGGCATGACGACGAGCGCGCCGACGTTGCGGACCGTCTCTTGCCAGGAGAAGGCGTGCGGCGCACGCCGCCAGCCAGCCGCCTCGGCCTCGGCGTCGTTCCAGTCCCAGCGAACGGTGACGGCGGCCTCGCGCCACTCGGCCGTCGGGCCGGGCAATCGGTCGAACGACCACTGGGCGCAGTCACCGCCGAACAGCTCGATACGGCTGCTTTTGCACGCTTGCGGCGAACGATGGGCGAACGTGATCCGCGCTCCGGCCCCGCCGAAGTGCTTCACCCAGTCCGCACCCGGCCCGCCCTTCCGCGGATCGAGCGCCGCGATCGGGTAGCCGCCGTCGCGGCTCACGCGCAGGTGGCGCCGCTCCTTGCCGTCGCCGGCCACCAGCGTCAGCCGGTCGGTCGCGCGCCACGTCTCCGCCTTTGGGTCGAACGTCGCCCGCCACACGACCGGATTCGTTGCCCGCACCAGCTGCCGGCCGCCTGTAGAACTTGGCGTAGCGGACCGGCCCGAACCCGATCCCAGGGAGATCCATACCCACCTCGATGGCGGTGGTGTCGGTCAGCGTGAGCGGGCGGGTGTATAACGGCGATTCCCGATCGACGCCGCGCCGATGGCGGTAACGGATCACCCCCACCGTTGGCCGGTTCGGGGGCAGCAGCTCGACGGTCAGCTCCTTCTCGAACAGCCGTACCCCGGTGCTGAACGACGGGCGGCGGACGTACTCGACGCCGCGGAAGGCGTACAGCCGCGCGCCGCCGGTGAGGATGAACTGCAGCCGCACCATACGGCTACGAAAGCCGCGGAAGTCGCCCTCCCTTCCACCGCACCGTCATGTCGGTCCCGTCGGTGATGACCGGCTCGCACGCTTCGGCCGTGAGCGTCGGATCGCCAACCACCGCCACCCGCACGGCACCGGCGCCGGCGTCGACGCTGATCTGCAACGGGTCGCCGGTCGCCAGCATCGGCACCGTGGTAACAGTGGCGTCGGTGTCCGGGTCCCGCTCGCTCGTAGCCGGCGAACCGATCGACACGCAGCCGCGCCAGGCACGGCAAGCAGTGTCGTTTCCAGCCGCGATGCGGGAAGTCGCTGCCGCCGTAGACGATCATGAGATCATCGCCCTGGGCGATCGGCGGGCCGGCCGGCGCGTAGACACACGCCGAATCGACGCTGCCCTTCGGCCCGCGCGGCAGGAACGGCACGCCCGGCAGGACGCGCTCCCATGTCACCGAGTCGGGGCTGTAGACCAGCTCGCAGTCGACCGTTTGCCCGTCGGCGACGTTGTACATCATCAGATATCCAAGATATCCGTTGGCATACGGGAAGGCGGTGCAACAGTAGGTCTGCCGGCGCGCTTGCCCTCGGCGGGCGCTTGAGCGGATCACCACCCGCGGCTCGCTCCAGTGAAGGAAGTCGCTGCTCTCCGACCGCGCGCCACCAGCCGTTCGCCGAGGTGGAGGGCGCGTCATCAGGACATACTTGCCGAGTCGCTCGTCCCAGAAGGCGTTGTTGTGCGTGTCGCCGGTCCGTGGAGTGAACCCTTTCGGCTCGACCGGCCTGCTCCACCGCAGCCCGTCGGGCGAGAAGCGCACCCGCATCCTGCCGGGGCCGCCGTCGTAGATCCGCTTGTACCGCCGCGCGGGGTCGCGGTCGTGGGCGTCGTGGAACACGCCGACGTTCGGCGTGTCGCTCGTCACGGCGTTGGTGATGTACTTCTGGCGGAAGACGTGGCGATTCTGCCCGGGCTTGTCCCACCGCAGCCCATCGCGTGACGTGGCGAACAGCTCGTACCACCCCTGACCGTGGATGGTGAGCGTCGGCGCGCTCATGCCGGCGATCGCCTCCTTGTCGTGCAGCACGCACTTGTACCACAGGAGGAACCGCTTGTCGCGCTCGTCGTAGTGGACGTTCGGGTACAGGTTGTTGAGCGCGTTCTCCCACGGCTCGTCGGCGCGGAACAGCGGGTTGCCGGGGTGCTTCGTCACCGCTCCGTACACCAGCCGCCCACAAAAGACCGACTCGACAATGCGGCGATCGAGCACCAGGTGCTTGCGGCTGTCGCGCGGCACGATCCGCGGGGCGGCGACAGACGGCGGGGCGGCGGACAGCAAGACGAAGGCATAGACAAGTAGTACGCCATTACTCATTGCCATGCCCTCCTAGTCGACGAAGTGGAACTCGTTGCTCAGCAGCAGCGCCTGGGCGAGTCGCAGCCATGCTTCCGGAGCGGGCTTGTCGCCGAGGAACGCGGCCGCCAGCGCTCGCTCGTCGGCGTCGGGATGGCGCCCAAAACAGACCCGGTACATCGCCGTGATACGATCGCTCGGCGTCGCTCCCGTCTGCGCTGCCAGCGCGGCGGCGGCGTGGCGGACGAATTGGCCGTTCATCAGGAACAGCGCTTGCTGTGGCACCATCGTGCTGTCGCGCTTCGGGCTGGAGGTGTCGGGGCTGGGAAAGTCGAAGCCGCGGAACAGCTCCGGCACCTGCAGCCGGTCGACCCAGGCGTACAGCGTGCGGCGGTGCGCGCCCGGTTGCATCGCGTCCTGCCGCGACGGTCCGCCGATCGTGGCGTCCAGTCCACCGGACACCGCCAGCAAGGCGTCGCGCAGCGCCTCGAAGTCGAGCCGTCGCCGATTCGCTCGCCAGCACAGGGCGTTGTCGGGGTCGACCGCTCGCGCCGCCGGCCGGTCGACGCTCGCCTGGCGATACGTGGCGCTGGTGACGATTAGCCGGTGCAGGTGTTTGAGGCTCCAGCCGGACCGCACCAGCTCGTCGGCCAGCCAGTCGAGCAGTTCGGGGTGGCTCGGCGGGGCCGAACGCAGCCCAAAATCGCCCGGCGTGTCGACGAGCGGACGGCCGACGTGGTGCATCCACAGCCGGTTCACCATCACGCGCGCCATCAGCGGATTTTTCGGATCGGCGATGGCGTCGGCCAGCTCCAGCCGGCCGCTGCCCGCGCCGAGCGAACGGCGCGGTCCGCCGGTGAGCGCACCGGGCAGCTCGCGGGGCACGCGCGGACCGAGGTTGCTCGGGTTGCCGCGGCGGAACACCACCGGCTGGTATGGCGTCGGCAGGTCGACCAGTGCGTTCGCCCGCGGCGGAGCGCCGGGGCCGGTGGCCCGCCACTGTTCCACCTTCTTGCGGAGATCCTGAAGCGTCCCCTGCGATGCCCGGTCGGGCAGCAGCTCCAGGTCGGAGAACAGGCCCGGCGCCAGGTTCGGCGCGGCGTCGGCGTCGTGGAACACGCGGCGCAGCTCCTCCTCGGCGTCGTCTGCCAGCCGGGCCGGCCGCGGCGCCTTCGCCTGTTCCGCCTGCCAGCGGCGGTCGACCTCGTTGAGCAGCTCGCCATACCGCTTCGCCACGTCGGCGAGGCTGGCCGGCGGGGTGGCGACGACACGACGGGCGACGAGCGGGTTGAGCTTGAGCGCACCGTCCTGCCCGGTCGCGAAGCGGCGCGCCAGGTCGGCGGCGGCGCGGGCGAACTCCGCCTCCGGCAGCGCGACGAAGGCGTGCCACGGCGCCCACACCGGGTCCGGTGAGCGGCCCTTCCGCTCCAGATACGCCAGCCAGCGCGTAATCATGCTCGGGTTGAGGTCGTTGCCGTCGGCGATCAGCATGAACTGGTCGGCGCGTGGCTTGCCCCGCTGCGCCGCCGCGGCGAGCAGGTATTCGCTTACTCGCGCTTTGGCCGACATGCGCAGGTCGTCCAGCTTCTTGTGGCGAAACGCCTCCAGCGCTGCCTCGCGCTTCGCCAGCTCGGTGACGAACTTGGCGTAGACCGGGGTTGTCGGCGGGTCGGCGAACAGCGGCGGAACGGTCGGCTCGACGCAGCTGGCGAACACGCCGTAGAGCGCGTAGTAGTCGGCCATCGACACCGGGTCGTATTTGTGGTCGTGGCAGCGGGCGCAGCCGATGGTCAGCCCGAGCAGCCCGCGCGACACCACGTCGATGCGGTCGTCGAGGATGTCGTGAACGTTGTTCATGAACCGCCCGCCGAGGGTGACGAAGCCGAGCGCCCGCAGCGCCTGCCGCTCGCCGCCGGGCAGCAGGTCGGCGGCCAGCTGCTCGCGGATCATGCGGTCGAACGGCCGGTCGGCGTTGAACGCCTCGATCAGATAATCGCGGTAGGTGTAGCCCCAGGGATATTTGTCCTCCTCGAAGAAGACGTAGCCCTTGGTGTCGGCGTAGCGGGCCACGTCGAGCCAGTGCCGCGCCCAGCCGCTCGCCGTGGTGCGGCGACGCCAGCAGCCGATCGACCGCCCGCTCGTAGGCGTCCGGCCGGCGATCGTCGACGAACCGCGCCACCTCGTCCGGCGTCGGCGGCAGGCCGGTCAGGTGTACGCCAGCCGCCGTAACAGGGTGCGCCGGTCGGCCTCGGGCGACGGCGTCAGCCCCTTCGCCTCCAGCTTCGCGAGGACGAACGCATCGGCCGGATGATGCGCCCAGCCGGCCTGCTTCACCACGGGGACCGCTGGCCGCCGCACCGGCTGATACGCCCAGTGCCGCTTCCACGCTTCCTGGTCGCTCTCGACGCGCGCCGGGGCGCCGGCCAGGCGCGGCGCCCGCCTTCACCCACGCCGTCAGCGCGTCGATCGCCGGCTGCGGCAACCGCTTCTTCGGCGGCATTTTCAGGTCGTCGATGTGCCTGATCGCGCGCACCAGCGCACTCTTCTCCGGGTCGCCGGGCACCACCGCCGGCCCACCGTCGCCGCCCTTGAGCATCGCCGCGCGCGAGTCGAGCCGCAGCCCGCCCATCGACTTCTTCGGGCCGTGGCAGTTCTGGCAGTGCTCCACCAGCACCGGCCGGACGTGCTGCTCGAACTGCCGCTCCGCCGCCGGGTCGGCCGCCGCGGCGCCGGCCAGGGTGGCCAGCCCGACGATGGCCCCGATCGCTCGTCGCATCCGGTTCCCCCTCTCGCATCAAACAGGTAACTGGTTACCTCACAGCCCCCGGGGCGTTCCGGGGATGCGACGTGCCTTCTCCGGGTCGGACGGGTGCCGGTCGAGCACCAGCAGCGCGAACAGGTCGGCGATCTCCTGCGGCTGCAGCCGCTTCTCCACGTCCTCCGGCATCAGCGACAGCTTGCTCGTCACCATGCGCTCGACATCGGCGCGCGAGCGTCTCCAGCTTGCCGCCCTGCACCTTGAGCACCACCCGCGCCGGGCTGTCCTCGACCACCAGCCCGGTCGCCGCCCGCCCGCCGATCGTCTCCACCGCCACCGCCTGATAGCCCGGCCCGATCACCAGGCTCGGGTCGAACACGTTCGACAGCAGCAGGTCGAAGTCGGGCGCGGCCGACGCCGGTGATGTCGGGGCCGACGTCGGCCCCCTCGCCGTACAGCTTGTGGCACTGGGCGCACAGCTTCTTGAAGACAGCGATCCCCCGATGCGCGTCGCCTTTCGTCCGTGTCAGCAGCCGCCGCATGTCGGCGACCACACGCTCGCGGTCGGGATTGCGGTCCGCGCGGACGGTGCCGTAGTGCTGTTTGACCAGCGTCGCCAGCTCGGCGTCCTTGCTGGCGAGCAGCCGGCGCGCCTGGTTCACGTTCAGCCCCCCGCCGGGTAGCCGTTTCTCACCCAGCGCCCGCAGCAGCGCCTTCGCCCACGCCGGCCGCTCGGTCAGCAGCTCGATGGCGCGCGGCCGCAGCTCGATCTCCATCCGCTCGTAACCGTCGAGGACGATCGTGGCGACGCGCGGGTCGGCCAGCCGGCCGAGGACGGCGAGCACCTGCGCGCGGGCGGCCGGCGGCAGCGTTTTCTGATCCGCCAGCAGGCCCGCGGCGCGGTCGAGTACGCCGTCGTCGCGGACGGTGACGAGCGACTCCAGCGCGCGCAGCCGCAGCTCAACCGGGTTACCCGCGCCGCCCACCAGCGTTCGTGTCGTCTTCAGACTATACGGATCGTTCAAGGTGGCGGCGAACACGGCGGCATCGAGCCGCAGCGGGTGGAAGTCTTTCAGGTACGCCTGCAGCCGCGGCAGCAGCTTCTCACCCAGCGTGCGCAGCCGATCGCCGGCCAGCTCGCCGCTGTGGACCTTGGCCGCCAGCAGCGTCAGCACTTGCCGTGCGGCTCCGTGATCCGGCTTCCGGCCGGTGGCGGCGAGTTCGAGCAGGTCGGCCAATGCATCGGCCGACGGCCGGCGAGCGGCCAGCAGTCGCTCGACGACGCGCGGCAGCAGTCCGCCGAGGTCAACCGCCCCGGCGCGTTTGCGGACGACAGCGAGGAACTGGTCGCCCTTGGTTTCCAGCAGCGGGTGCAGGTTCTGCCACACGATCCGCGGCAGCAGCGGGTCGTCGCCGGTGCCGCCGGCCAGCACGTCGACCAGCAGCGGCACCGGGTCGAGGCCGTCCACCTTCCGCGCCGCGATCGCCACCTGCAGCCGCACGTCGGGCGATACATCGCTCGCCAGCGCCGCCACCCGCTCGCGTACCGCCGGCTCAACCGTCCGCGCATTGCCAGCGGCGCGGACGCCCCAGGCGCGGAACCCGGCGTCGGCATGCGCCAGCAGCTTCTGGTGAAACGCCGGCTCCAACCGCTCGCCGCCAACCAGCGCCCACAGCGCGTGCATCCGCGCCTTGCGGCTCGCCGACTCGTCGAGGATCGCCTTTTCCAGCTTGCTCCGCAACTCCGGCGAGGCGCGTTCTGTCAAAAGCCGCTGTGCCGTATCGCGGAAGTAGACGTTCGGACTGGCGAGTCGGGCGATCAGCTGGTCGTCGCTCTCTTTCGCCAGGTCGAACTTCGGCGCCCGCGGTGTGTTCCTGTAGCGGACGCGGTAGAGCCGGCCGTTGGTGCGGTCGATACCGGCCGGGTCGCGGTTGGCGTCCTGGTAGCAGTGATAGCGGTCGTACCAGTCGAGGATGTACAAACAGCCGTCGGGTCCGGTCTTCTGCGCCACCGGCATGAACCAGGCGTCGTGGGCGTTCAGGAAGTCGGGGACCGGGCTGCCGGCGTAGGTCGACCCGCGCCGGCGGATGGTGTCGACGTTGATGCAACCGCCGTGAATGTTGCCCATGTACAGCCGATCGCGGTACTCCGGCGGATAGGCGTCGCTGTCGAAGTAGTGGATGCCGCAATACGCCGCCTTCTGGTGGCGATAGTTGACGATCGACTCGATCTTCCAGGTGAACGGCGGATAGGCGCCGGCCTGCCGGTGGTAGTAGCCGGTCTCGACCAGGTGCCACAGGTGATCGATGACGCAGGCGGAGGCGAAGAAGCTGCCCTCGGCGTCGATGGCGATGCCCCACGGGTTGCTGGTGCCCTCGCAGAACAGCTGAAACTCGCGCGTCTTCGGGTGGATGCGGAAGATCGCACAGGTGAAGCTGTGCTCCTTGCCGCGCTGCTTGACGCGGCTGTAGTTGAACACGCCGTTCCAGCCGTAGAGCCAGCCGTCCGGCCCCCAGGTGAGCGAGTTGGGCAGCTCGTGCGTGTCGTCGCGGCCGAACCCGGTGACGACCACCTGCGGCTTGCCCGCCGTGCCGTCGGCGCCGATCGGGTAGAAAAGGATGTCGGGCGAGTTGGCGACCCATACCCCGCCGTGGCCGACGGCGATGCCCGACGGAATGTTCAGCCCGTCGGCGAACACCGTCACCTTGTCGACCTTGCCGTCGCCGTCGGTGTCTTCGAGGATCTTGACGCGGTCACGACCGCGGCCGGGGGAGCGCCGCGGGTATTCGAGGCTCTCGACCACCCAGATGCGGCCCTTTTCGTCGAAGGTCATCGCCACCGGATTGACCAGGTCCGGCTCACAGGCGACGACCTCGACGCTGAACCCGTCGGGGACAGTCATCTTGCGGACCGCCTCGGCGGGGGAGAGTGCCGGCCCCGGCGGCCGGTCCTGGTTGTGCGGCGCCGGTTCGCCGACGAGCCGCTTCTGCGCCGGGGCGAGGCAGATGCACAGGAGCAGCGCGGCGAGGCTGCACGCGCACGCGACGGACACGGGGACGGTACGACGCATCATTCGATCCCTCGCGGGAGGCGGAGTCATCGGCGGCAGGGGGCGACGGGAAGATACCGGACGATTCTAGCAACGTCCGCCCTCGTCCGGCAAAAGGTTTCGCGTCCGGGCAAGCAAATGGCGGACAAGGCCGGTCAGCGGCCGGGATCGCTCGGTCTCTCCGAACGAGGGGCCTGTCGGCCGCGTGGCGGGGTGGCTTGCCGGCGGAGTGCCACCGCGCCATACTGAAGACGTCGTTGCCATCTGGAGGGACGTCATGAGCCTGCAAGAACTGGAAGCCGCTGTGGCGGGGCTGTCCCCTCACGACTTGACCGCGTTCAAGCGTTGGTTCGACGAGTACCTGGCGGACGAGTGGGATCGCCGAATCGAGGAGGACATCCGAGCCGGACGACTCGACAAGGCGGGCCAGAAGGCCGACGCCGATTTCGAGTCGGGGCGGTGTACCCCTGTGAACCACTTCGCCACCCCGATTTCGGGCTGCTCTCCCGGATCGCACACGCCCTCGGCAAACAGATCGTTTGCTCCCTCGTCGAAAAGGTCGCCTGACGCCGGGTGCCATGGCCACGCTTCGTGGCCATGGGATGCGGATACACCTCTCCTGACGGGGCCGGTCGGTGGAACGCCGCATGCCCACGCTAGCGTGGGCATGGCACGCAGAAGACCTCCAATGGGCGATAAAGGCGAGCAGGCACCGTCGCTGGCCGCCGGTGGGCGTCAGCGCTGACTGCGGCGGGCGAGGTCCTGCTGGTCGCGCGCCCACTGGTAGTCGGGCCGCAGCCGCAACGCTTGCCCCAGGTCGGCGAGGGCCGTGGCGAAGTCGCCCTTCTGGCGAAAAGCGGCGCCGCGCGTGGCGAACGCCATGAAGCTGTCCGGCTGCAGGCGGAGAGCGTCGGTGCAGTCGGCGATCGCCTGGTCGAGCTTGCCCAGCAGCCGGTACGTCTCGCCGCGGACGGCATACGCCCAGGCGTAGCTCGGCTCCAGCCGCAGGGTGTGGTCGAGATCGGCCAGCGCGCCGGCGTGGTCGCCCTTCTGCTGCCGGGCGGCGGCGCGCGAGGCGTAGGCCCACGCATAGTTCGGGTCCAGCTCGACGGCGCGGCCGAAGTCGGCGACAGCGCGATCGAGGTCACGCCGAAGGCGGTACACCTCGCCGCGATTGAAGTAAGCCAGTACTCGTTCCGGATCGAGACGCAGCGCCTCGGTGCAGTCGCCCAGCGCCAGGTCGAGCTGCCCCTTCATGCGGTGGGCGCAGCCGCGCGTGGCGTAGGGCGCGGCGTGCCCCGGCTGCAGGCGGATCGCCTCGGTGGCGTCGCGGATCGCCTGGTCGTGGTTACCCAGCTGGCGATGCAGCTCGGCCCGCCGGGCCAGTGCGGCGGCGTCGTCCGGGTCGGCGGCGACCGCCCGATCGAGCGTTCGCAGCTGTTCGGCCAGGTCGGCGCGCTTGCGCCGTTCCGCGTCCTCGCGCGCGGCGACGGCGGCCGAGACGGGCCGGTATGCCGGCGCCGGCGGTTCGGGTCGTGCCCTGTCCAGACCCGGACTGACCGGGCGTTCGACCATCGCCACCGGCGCCGGCCGTGGCTCGTCCTTGCTCGGCGGCAGCAGCGCGGCCAGCCGTGCCGCCAGCGTGGCGGCGTCGGCCAGCCGGTCGTCGAGGTTGTCCTCGAAGCATTCGCCCATCAGCTCGACGAGTGGCGCATCGAGGCCCAGGTCGGCGAGCCGTCGCTGCCAGCGCGTCCCGCCCGGCCGGCCGGCGGTCAGGTCGCCGGTGAGCATCTGATACCAGATGACGCCCAGTGCATACACGTCATCGCGCGGGTCGGGCAGCGCGCCGCGCATCTGCTGCGGCCCGGCGTACAGCGGCGTACACGCCCCGCGCAACGCCGACACCAGGAACTGCCCGCGCGTCCCGCCGCGCGTCTGCTCGCCGATCGCGTGCCGGCTGGCGACGCCACCGATGCCGAAATCGGCAACCATGAGCCGGAATGCAGAAGTCAGAATGCAGAATGCAGAATGTGAAGCAGCATCGGACGCGTCGCCGCTCGGTCGACCGGCCCCACTTCCCAGGGCAGCCGCCAACCGGGTTTTCATTCTGCATTCTGCATTCTGACTTCTGCATTTGTATGAGGATGTTTGCCGGCTTGAGGTCGCGGTGGACGATCGGCGGGGTTTGCGTGTGGGCGAAGCCGACGATGGCGGCGAGCTGGTGCAGGACGCGGGTGATGTCGATGGCGGAGGGGCGGGGGAGCGACGATGCCATTCGCGGATCAGGCTGCCCAGGTCACCGCCGGCGACGAATTCGTACTCCAAGCAGGGCGTTTCGGCGCTCAGGTAGGTGTGCTGCAGCGGGACGATGCCGGGGTGGCGGCCCTGGCGCATGACGCGGTCGAGGACCGCCGCCTCGTTGCGGAGGTAGCGGCGGCCGCCGCGTCGAGGCAGAATTTCAGGGCCACCGGCGGGGCGCTGGCGAGCATCGGGTTACGGGCCTTCCACACCTCGCCGAACCCACCAACGCCGAGCAGCTCCTCCAGCTGCCAGTCGACGCCCGGCAGCGGATGGTCGCCCGGCTGAAAGCGCGGCAGTCGCGGCGGCAGCAGCGGGATGAGGTCGTCGGCCTGATCGAAGCGAACCTCGGCCGGAACGGTGGTGCCGCCAGGGTCCGACGGCCGCCGCAACGACTGCCGCACCTGGCCGGGGACGAGGCTGAGATAGACTTCCAACCGCTTCTGCTCGACCTCCGGCCGATCGCCGGCGAACTCGAGGACCAGCTGCTGCGCCTGTTCGCGAACCTCGACCGGCGACGCCTGGGCGACGGCGATCAGGTCGAGGCGGCGCCCTTCCGCGTCGCGATCAGCGTGCCACCACTTCCACGCCTCGGCGGCCAGCTCGGGCACCAGCTCGAAGACGACGTCGCCGACGAATCCGCCGCCGAAGGCGTTCCCGGCCGCCTTGGCGACGCACCTGAGCAGGTTGAGTGCCTGGGGCATGACACGGCTTCCACACGGTCCGGCGATGGGTGCAACGACCGGCATTGTACCGCCCCAGCGCTCCGCCGCCAGCACCGTTGCGGTACAGATGCGCGGCGAGATGACGGTGGTTCCGTGAGGAAAATAGGAAAATGACGTTGTCCGCGCCATGCACGCCACTATAACATTCATAGAGGACAAATGAATCTCATTGACCCTACCCGAGAAGCATCCTCCCGCTTCTCCCCTGATGCCCGCCTGCTTGCTCGCCCCTGCTTCGGTTGGTTCCTTCTCTCTCCCGAACAGTCCTCACCCGACCTCGCTTCCGATGGGGACGAGACGGTCTGAGGTGTACGCATCCCCCACATGCCTTCTGTAGGGCCGTCCCGGACGTGGAGGCGAATGGGTGTGCGTTGGTACGCAGGTCGGAGCAGGAAGGAAAGGAGGTAACACCCGCTTCTTCCCCGCGACCGTAATCGATCCCAGATGGACGTCCCGATCGTTCTGCTTTTGGAGAGATTCCGATGTGTCACTTTTCCCGATCCCGTAAGGCGTTTACCCTCATCGAACTGCTCGTTGTCATTGCCATCATTGCCATTCTCATCGGCCTGTTATTGCCCGCCGTTCAGAAGGTTCGTGAAGCGGCTGCCCGCATGCAGTGCCAGAATAATTTGAAACAATTGAATCTTGCTGCAGCCAATTATGAAAGTGCGAACGGCGTCTTGCCGCCAGGCTTCAACAGCACCAGTTATTGCGGCGCCCTGATTTACCTGCTGCCGTACATCGAGCAGGACAATATCTACAAGCAGGTCCCGCAGACTTTGTTGACCATGCCGGCCACGGGTGGGCAGTGGTGGGGCGGCGGGTGGACGGCCGCCAACAACCATGTGAAGACGTTCCTGTGCCCGTCGGACAACGCCGGCGTCACCCCGAATAACGGCATCTGGGCCTACTTCACCGTGTCGGGTACGGTCCTGACCGGGGCCTCCTTCGGCCCCAACTACCCCACGCTCGGGCGAACCAACTACACCGCCAACGCCGGGGCGCTGGGCAACACCACCGATGCGTTCTACGGCCAGTACATCGGCCCGTATACGCTCGATTCGCGGACCAAGATCACCTCGATCACCGACGGCACCTCGAACACCTTCGGGTTCGGCGAGATCATCGGCGGCACCAACAAGGGCACCCGCGACTACGTCGCCGCCTGGGCCGGCGCCGGGTCGTTGCCGACCGCCTGGGGACCGCTCGACCCGTCGACCTGGTCCAGCTACGGCAGCAACCACACCGGCGTTATCCAGTTCGGCTACTGCGACGGGTCGGTCCGGTCCGTCCGCAAGATCAGTACCACCGACTGGTTCTCCACCCGCTGGTACGCCAACATGGCGGCCTCCGGCATGCGCGATGGGAACACTTTCGATGCGGCCGTGTTCGGCAACTGAGCGGCCGATTGGTCCCCGGTTCCGCCCGGTCCTCCTTTCCCGAGGTTCCCATGCGCTGGCTCGCTTCGTTCGTCGTCCTCGTCGCCCTGCTCACCCTCACGTCGGGGTGCGGCAAGGAGTCCGACAGCAAGCCGAAGGGCGCTCCATCGCCCCCCGACAAGCTGAATCCGGCGCCCTCGCCGCCGGCCCCGCCGCCGCCCCCTCCCGGCAAGTGATGCCGGACCGACTCGCCCGGTCGCGCATTTGACCGACCGGGCGGGTCAGTGCGCCAGGCTGCCGGCGCCCTCGGGCGGCTCGCGGTGGCCGTAGAAGCTGTACAGGAGCGGCACCAGGTTGGTCAGCAGCAGCGTCGCCAGCATGCCGCCCACCACGGCGATCGCCAGCGGCCGTTGCGACTGCGAGCCGATCTTCGTCGAGATCGCCGCCGGCAGCAGACCCAGGATCGCCGCCAGCGCCGTCATCACCACCGGCCGCGCCAGCTTGCGCACCCCGTCGATCAGTGCCTGTTCCACCGGCAGCCCGTGCGCCCGGTTGGCGTTGAACGACGACACCAGGATCAGCCCGTTCATGATCGCCACGCCCAGGATCGAGATGAAGCCGACCGCCGCCGAGATGTTGAAGTTCAGCCCGGTCAGCAGCAGCGCCCAGATCCCGCCCAGCGCCACCGCCACCGCCCCGGACAGCACCACCAGGGTGTCGAGAAACGAGCGGAACGCCAGGTAGATCAGGCAGACGATCAGCCCCAGCGCCACCCCCACCACCGCCACCAGCCGCCGTTCCGCCTGCTCCATCTGCTGAAACTCGCCCGACCATTCCGCTCGATACGGCACCTGCAGCAGTGGCTCGACTCGCCGCTGGGCGTCTGCCACCGTGCTCGCCAGGTCGCGGTCGCGAACGCTGAACTTGACGGCGATCAGCCGCTTGCCCTGTTCGCGATAGATCGTCGACGCCCGCGTCCGCAAGTAGGTGCCCGCCGGGTCCGGCTCGCCGCGATCGTTCACCGGCGTTACCAGGTGGCGCAGCCGCAGCCGCGGGCTGGCGGCGGCATTGTTCAGCGTGCCGGCGTGGATGCTGCCGAGCAGCGCCGGCATCGGCGAAGTGGTGCCGATCGTCGACACCGAGGCGGCCGCCCCGGACACCGGCGTCGCCGGCAGGCCGGCGATGTACCCCGGTGTCACCTGATTGCCGGTCACGTCCACCGGAATGTCGAGGATGGCCGCCTCGCTGCCGCGCAGCGCCGCCGGCCAGCGCAGGGTGACGTCGAACGTCTTCTCCCCCTCGATCATCTGCGTCACCGCCTGCCCGCCGACCGCCACCTTGACCGCGTTCTCGACGTCGGCGACGCTCACGTTCCAGAATTTGCACTTCTGCCGGTCGACGGTGAATTCGAGCGTCGGCTGCCCCTTGATGCGGAACACCCCGGCGTTGTGAACGCCCGGCACGGTGTCGAGCGTTGCCTTGACCCGGTCGGCCACGCGCTCCAGCTCGTCGAGGTCAGGGCCGACGATCTTCACCGAGTTGTCGCCCTTCACCCCGGACAGCGACTCCATCACGTTGTCGCGAATGTACTGCGAGAAGTTCCAGTCGACCCCGATCAGGTAGCGATCCAGCTCGGCGTTCATCTCGTGGACCAGCTCGGCCTTCGTCCGCGCCCGCTTCGGGCCGAACAGCCACGCCCGCCAGCCGGTCTGCTCGACCACCTTCGGCCATTCCTCCTCGGGGCGCAGCGGGACGGAGAACTCGACGTTGTAGAACCCGGTCGGGTCGGTGCCGTCATCCGGCCGGCCGACCTGCGAGGCGACCAGCGCCACCTCCGAGTAACCACGGATCATGGCGCGGGCGGTGCGCGCGCGGGCGGCCGCCTCGTCGAGCGCGATGTTGACCGGGAAGGTGCCGCGGACGTAGAGGTTGCCCTCCTCCAGCTCGGGCATGAACTCGCGCCCCAGGTACGGCAGCGCCAGCGCCGTCACCAGCACCATCAGCCCCAACCCGCCCAGCGCCAGCGGCCGGTGCTTGAGGAACATCCGCAGCTGCCACACGTACACCGCCTGCAGGCCGCGGACGACGACGTTTTCCCGCTTCGGCTTCAGGTTGCGCAGGAAGATCAGGCACAGCACCGGCGACACGATCAGCGCCAGCAACAGCGCGCCGCCCAGGGCGAAGGCGTAGGTGTCGGCCATCGGGCCGAAGATCTGCCCCTCGACGCCGCGCATCGTCAGCAGCGGCAACAGGGCGCACACCATGATCGCCGTGGAGTAGAACAGCGGCTTCTCCACCTCGCCGCAGGCGCGGAGGATGCGCTGCTTCAGCTCCAGGTCCTTGCCCTCGGACGAGCTGAGGTGCCGATAGATGTTTTCGACGATGATGACCGTACTATCGACGATGATGCCGAAATCGACCGCTCCGATCGACAGCAGGTTGGCCGACTTGCCGCGCAGGAACAGCACCGAGAAGGCGAACAGCAGCGCCAGCGGGATGTTCACCGCCACGATCAGCGCCGAGCGCACGTTGGACAGAAACATCAGCAGGATCAGCACCACCAGCACCATGCCGAGGAACAGGTTCTCGTGGACCGTCTCGGTGGTGCGGTGCAGCAGGCCGGTCAGGTCGAAGTGCGGCACCAGCTGCATCCCCGGCGGCAGCCGGCCGGGCGTTTCGTTCAGCTCGGTCACCTTCCCCTGGACCGCCTCCAGCGCCGCCAGGGTGGCCTCGCCCTTGCGCATCAGCACCAGGCCCTGGACCTTGTCGTCCTCGTCCACCCACGCCGGCGCCCCGTCGGCGGTGTGGACCGGCCGGCCGGCGTCGTCCAGCCGCGGGCGGCTGAGGCCCACGCGCCCCAGCCGCGGCTGGTAGCCGACTGTCACTCCGTCGTTCCCGTCGTGAACGCACAGGTCGCGCACGCGCACCGGCACGTTGTTCACCGACGCCACGACGATCTCGCGGATGTCCTCGACGCGCTGCCGCTCGTCGTCGCGGAGCAGCCGAAACGCCGCCTGCGGCACCGCCAGGGACAGCACGCGCTGCAGCGGATCGGCGCCCTGGCCGAGCAGCCCGACGCCGCGGACGTTGACCGCCGTGCCGCCCTGATTCAGAAAGCCGGCGCCGACGTTGGCGTTGCTGTTGCTCACCGCGTTCTGCAGCTGCTGCAGGGTGATGCCGTAGCGCTGCAGCTGCTCGGGGTCGGGGTGGATCTCGTAGCGCTTCACCTCGCCGCCGAAGCTGGCCACGCCGGCGATCCGCGGTAGCCGGCTGAACTCGCGGACCAGCGACCAGTCCTGCACCGCCTTCAAGTCGCGCAGCAGGTACAGGTCGCGGCCGGCGGCGTCCTTCGGGCTGCGGACGGTGTAGCGCATCAGCTCGCCGGTCGGCGTGGTCGGCGAGATCGACGGGGTGATGCCGTTGGGCAGCAGCCCGGTGGTGAACTGCAGCCGGTTGATCACTTCCTGGCGCGCGGCGTTGTAGTCTATCCCGTACTCGAACTGGTTGCGGAGGTGCGCCAGCCCGGCGAGCGACTTGCTGCGGGTGTACTGCAGCCCCGGCATGCCGGCCAGCATCACCTCCATCGGGATGGTGACCAGCCGCTCCACCTCCTCGGCGCTGGCACCGGGATACTGGGCGATCACCTCGATGATCGGCGGCGCCGGGTCCGGGTACGCCTCGACGTTGACGTGCAGGAAGGCGTAGCCGCCCAGCCCGGCCAGCACCAGCACGCCGAGCACCACCACCAGGGCGTTGTGCAGCGCCCAGTCGATCAGCTTGTGAATCACGGCCCGCCCCCCGTCACTTGCCCGCCCGGCTCCGCGCCTGTGCCTCTTCCAGCGCCGCCTTCAGCTCGACGGCGCCGGCCGTCACCACCCACTCGCCGGGATGCAGCTCGGCCAGTCCGGCCTTCTTTTCCTCCGGGTCGAGCTGGCTGCGGACGTAGGCGAAATCGAGGAAGCGCTGCATCACCCGTACCCGGCGAGCGGCGAAGCGCGGCACGGCGGGTGCGTCCTGCACGATCACCCAGCTGGTCTCGCCGTCCTCGTCCAGGGCGGCAGTCGGCACCGACACCACGTCCGGCGGGGCCGGCATGTCGACCTCGGCGGTGACGAACTGGCCGACACGCAGCCGGCCGTCGGCGTTACCTACCCGCCCCATCACCAGGTCGGTGTGCTGGTTCGGGTCGACCACCAGCCCCAGGCGCAGGATGCCGTCGCTGGCCAGCGGGGTCCGCCGCGGGTCGGACGCCAGGTACACCCGCCACGGCACCGGCGCCGGTCCGTGCGCCCCCTTCAGCCGCTGCAGCGATCGCAGGTCTTCCTCGTACACATGAGCGTACACTGCCAGGTGACGCATGTCCGCCACCTTGAACAGGTCGGCGGTGGTGTCGACGATGTTGCCGCGGACCACGTTCTTCTCGACGATCACGCCGTCGATCGGAGCGGTCACCTCCACCCGCGCCCAGTCCTTCTCGCGGTCGGGGTCGCGGACCCCCTTGTGGGTGGCGATCCGCTTCACCTCCGCCTTGACCGCGTCGATCTCGGTGTCAGTCACTTTCCAGATCCGCAAAGTCCTCTCCGCCTTGTTGGCGGCGTTGATGTCGGCCGACAGGTTGCGGCGGGCTTGCCGGATGGTCGCCTCGGGAGTGCCGCCGGTGCGATACAGCTCCTCCAGCCGGGCCAGGTTCTCCTGATCCAGCTTCAGCTGCAGCAGCGAGTCGATCAGGTCGCTCTTCTTCTCCCCCAGGTCCTTGCTCCACACCACCGCCAGCACCTGCCCCTTGCGGACCGGCGAGCCGTACTGCAGCGGCTGGTCGGTGACGGTTCGCCCGCCGGCGCCGGTGTGCGGCTCCTCGCTGGTGCCCAGCGCCACCACCTCGCCGCCGAAGCGTGACTGCACCCGCACCAGGTATTCGGGGTCGAACGCCAGCGACCCGGCCAGCCGCAGCACCCGCGGAGCGGCCCCCGCCGCGATCTGCGCCGGCCGACCCATCCCCATCGTCCGCATCACCGCCGGGTCCAGCTCGAAGCGATCGCCCTCACCCGACAGCAGCCGTACCGACGGCGCCACGGTCGGCGCCTCGTCTTCCGACGAGTCCTTCTTCTCCAAAAACAGCGCCAGCACGTTGGGCAGCCCCGGCACTCCCAGCGCCGGCAGCAGGAAGAATGCGGCGACGAGCAGTAGCAGCAGGGCGAACAGCACCGACCCGAACCAGCGCCAGCGGTTCATGCAAGTTCCCGTCCCGAAAGGGCTTGTGAAATGAGGAACGCGCGACCGCCGGGGGGCGGATCGTGGGCAGCGGTCGGCGCAGGTTCCGGGAAGGGTGGGCGATACCGGAACCGAGATCTGCTAGGTACTACGTCCGTCTCCGCCCGATGGTTCGCAACGGGAATGGACAGGAGCGGTCGCGGCGGTGTTACGACGGCAGTGGCAGCGTCGGCTGTTCGACGAGGACGGCACGGGGGAGGGTGTCGACGCCCTCGGTGTCGGCCACGACCGCCGCGGCGACCGGCCGGGCCACCGGGATCGGCAGCCGCACCGTCAGCACCGGGCAGGGGGCGCGGCGGAGCACGCGCTCGGCGACGCTGCCCATCAGCAGCCGCGACAGCCCGGAACGGCCGTGGGTGCCCATGACGATCAGGTCGCACCCCTGCTCGCAGGCGGTGCGGATGATCACGTCGACCGGATCGCCCTCGTCGAGCAGCGGCTCGGCGCACACGTCGCCGGCCGACCGCTGCATCGGCCGCAGGTACTCCTCGCGCAGCTCCTGTTCGTAGCCGTCGGCCTGGCGGCGGGCGACCACCTCGCCCCAGGCGACCGGCGCCGGCAGGACGTGCAGGAGGAGCACCTCGGCGTGGTGGTCCCGCGCCAGCGAACAGGCGAGGGCAAACGCCGAGGCGGCCGCCTCGGAAAAGTCGGTCGGGTGCAGGATGCGGCGAATGGTGAACATGACTCGATCCTCCGTCCGCTCCGGGCGACCGGGAAGGACCGGGCCGGCCGCGTCGACCTCACGCCGGGTCGGCGGCGGCGGTCCGCCAGCGGCTCTGCAGCAGGGCAGCCGCCTCCTGGTCGTCCACCTGGGTAAAGTCCTCGTAGAACTGACCGATGGCGCGGAACTCGGTCGGCGTCAGCAGGCTGACGACGTCGTCGCACAGCGCGCCGATTCCCTTGAGCCGGTCGGCCGAGGCCACCGGCACGGCGACGATTACCTCGCGCGGGTGCTGCTGGTCGAGCACCTTCAGCGCGGCGATCATGGTCGACCCGGTGGCGATGCCGTCGTCGGTGACGATCACCGAGCGGCCCTCGACATGGGGCCGCGGGCGGCTGCCGCGGAAGATCGCCTTGCGGCGGGCCAGCTCCGCCTGCTGGGAATGGATCTCGTCGCCAAGGTAGGCGTCGAGGTCGTCCACCCAGTTGTCGATCCCCGGCTCCAGGTACAGGCAGCCGTCCTCGCCGACAGCGCCGATGGCCAGCTCGGGCATGCCGGGCGCCCGCAGCTTGCGCGCCAGCACCACGTCCAGCTCGGCGTTCAGCTCGCGGGCCAGGACGGCGGCGAGCACCACCCCACCGCGCGGGATGCCGAGGACGATCGGGTCGTGGAGCGACCGCCCCCGCAGCGCCCGGGCCAGGCGGACGGCAGCGTCGTGACGGTTCCGGAACATGACGCACTCCTTGATCCGAAGGGCGAACCGGGTGACAGCGGTCAATCCGCCCCCAGCGGGGCGAGGACGGCACCGACCGCGACCGGCAGATGGCGCTCGAACCACAGCTGGGCCAGGTGGGCGACACGGTCCAGCGCGCCCGGCTCGGGGAACAGATGGGTGACGCCGGGCAGGATGACCAGCTCGCGCGGACAGCGCAGCTGCCGCGCCGCCCAGCGGTTCAGCCGCAGCACCGGATCGTCGTCGCCGCCGACGATCAGCAGCGTCGGCGTGCCCACCTGGCCGAGGGCGTCCTGCGCCAGGTCCGGCCGCCCGCCGCGCGACACCACCGCCTCGAACAGCTCCGGCCGCTCGGCCGCCGCCACCAGCGCCGCCGCTGCCCCAGTGCTGGCGCCGAACGCGCCGCGCGGCAGCCCGGCCGTCAGCGGCGACGCCGCTGTCCACTCCGCCACCCGCCGCACCCGGTCGGCCAGCAGCGGGATGTCGAACACATGGTCCTGCTCGAACGTCTCTTCCCGGTCGAGCAGGTCGACCAGCAGGGTGGCGAAGCCGCTGCTCTCCAGCTGGCGGGCGATGTACTGGTTCCGCGGGCTGTGCTGGCCGCTA
Organism: Gemmataceae bacterium; assembly: GCA_046350215.1. Taxonomy (GTDB): domain Bacteria; phylum Planctomycetota; class Planctomycetia; order Gemmatales; family Gemmataceae; genus JAXMAU01. The sequence goes on from JAXMAU010000026.1 coordinate 81,160, forward strand.
CCGCTACCGTGCGCGAACACCACCACTCCCCGCACACCTTCCGCCACCGACAGCAGACCGCGAACAACGGCCTCCCCCGCCGGGATGGCGACCTCGACACACTCAAACGCCAGGCTTTTCGATGGCATGGGACCGAGCCTCCTCGCGTCAGGACCCGCACAGAGAACCGCACCTTGCCCGTATGTCCGTTCAGGAGGCAACCCCTGTGCCGAGTGCGCAAGAAAGTGTGCGGCCGCCCCCCCGCCGCCACGGTCTTCCCGGAGCGTCGACCGTGTCTCGCGACAAACCCCTGTTGCACAGGGACTTGAGCGATTCAGCTGGCGGCGGAATCTGAAGGCTTGGCGAATGGCAGGATTTGCCGACCTGAAAAGTCGGTCCTTTCGGGCGGCTGGGCGGCGAACGGACCGGGCCGGTGTGCGAGAGTGGAGCGCAAGTGTGCCATTTCCGCACGGTTGCCGCACGGTCAGCCGGGAGCATGACCGGCCAGGTCGCGGTCGACCAGGTCGGTGACGAACATGTGGCCGGGGGCGTGGGTGAGCAGCAAGCGCGGCCGCGCCTCCATCGCCACCGCCTGCGGGGTGACGCCGCACGCCCAGAACACCGGCACCTCGCCGGGGCGCATCTCGACCGGGTCGCCGAAATCCGGCCGGCCGAGGTCGGCGATCCCCAGCGCCGCCGGGTCGCCGACGTGGACCGGCGCGCCGTGCGCCAGCGGGAAGCCGGCGCAGATGCGCGTCGCCGTCTCCGCCTGCGCCGGCGTGAGCGGCCGCATCGACACCACCAGCGGACCGCGGAAGACTCCGGCCGGCCGGCACAGGAGGCGCGTGCGGTACATCGGCACGTTGCGGCCCATCTCGACGTGGCGCAGCGGCAGACCGGCCTGATGCAGCGCGGCCTCGAAGGTGAACGAGCAGCCGAGCAGGAACGCCACCAGGTCGTCGCGCCACCAGCCGCGCAGGTCGGTCGGCTCGTCGATCAGCTCGCCGTGGCGATAGACCCGATAGCGCGGCAGGTCGGTACGGAGGTCGGCGCCAGGGGCGACGGCAGTCGGCTCGGCGCTGCCGGGGTCGGTCACGTCGAGCAGCGGGCACGGCTGCGGATTGCGGCGGCAGAACTGCAGGAAGTCGAACGCCAGCGCCTTCGGCACGACGACCAGGTTGGCCTGGACGAACCCGGCCGCCAGCCCCGGCGTCGGCGCCGTCAGCGCGCCCGACCGCGCCAGCCGCCGCACCGTCGCCCCGTCGACCGCCCCGAGCGGAATCGTCATGTCACGTCCTCTCCCTGTCGCCGATGTGGACGAGCGGGGCAACGTAGGCGTCCCAGCTCAGCCCGTCGACCGTCGCCGTCCGCTGCCCGGTCACGCCGTCGACCAGCGGGCCGCACTCGACCATCGCGGTCAGGATCGCTCGCTCCTCGTCCGCGTCGAACCACTTCGCCGGCGGAACGTAGCCGCGCCGCACCGCCACCCCCGCCGCCAGCGCGTAGGCGCCCCAGTTGCTCACGCCGACGACGAGCAGCCAGTCGGTGGCGACGCGGCAGGCGATGCGGTCGCCCTGCGGGATGTGCGCCGCGATCCGCTCGGCGGGCAGTTTGCCCATGCCGATCTCGTTGCCGCCGTCGCCGATACCTGTTGTCGGAATATCCACCTTGAACAGCCAGGCCGCGTCGCGCATGCGCTCGGTGATGTCGATACCGCGCATCGAGTAACAGCGGCCGTCGGCCGCCGGCCCGACGCGCTCGATCGCCAGCAGGTGCGTCGGTCGCACTCCGCCGGCTCGCTCCCACCAGCCGGCCGGGTCGGCGCGATCGGCCGGCGTCGGCGTGTCGGGCAACGTCACGACCGGGACGGCATCGAGCCGACCCGTCCGCTCCAACCCGGCACGCACGGCCGGGACGCAAAACGGGTCGGTGGCGATCTGCACACGGATGTTCAGCTCGGCCCGCGTGCGCGCGAGGTCGACGGCGCCGGGCGGGCCGTCGGTTTCGCCGAGGCCGGCGGCGGGGATGAAGAAGCCGGTGACGACCGCCAGCACCGGCGTCCGGATGCTCCGCCAGGTCGCGGCAGAGGGCGGCGAAGTCGTCGGCGCAGGCGGCGAACAGCTCGCCGGCCAGCCCGCGGCGCGCGACGTCCTGCTGCACCGCGGCGCGGATTGCGTCGAGCCGATCGTCGACGGTCATCGCCGCACCTCGCGGTCGAGCAGGTAGGCGAACCGGCCGCGCCACGCCCGCGGCACGTCGGCGACCAGGGTGATCGGCTCGTAGCGGACCGGGTGCAGGAACGTCAGGCTGCGCGCGTGCAGCGCGATGCCGGACGCGAAGGTGTGGACGGCGCCGTACTTCGCGTCGCCGTGAATCGGATGGCCGTGGTGCGCCAGCTGGACGCGCAGCTGATGCGTGCGGCCGGTCTGCGGGCGCAGCTCCACCAGCGTCAGCCCGTGGTGTGTGCCGCGCACGGTGTAGTGCAGCAGCGCCTGTTTGCCGCCGTCGGCGTGCGGTTCGACCACCTCGACGCGGCCAGCGTGTTCGTCCTTGCGAAGCCAGTCTTCGAGCGACCCCGCCGCCGGCTCGACCGCCCCCTCGACGACCGCCCAGTACACCTTCTCGACCGACCCGGTGCGGAACTGCTCCGACAGCCGCGCCGCCGCCTTGCTGGTGCGAGCGAACAGCAGCACGCCGCTCACCGGCCGATCGAGCCGGTGAACGACGCCGAGGAACACATTGCCGGGCTTCTGGTACTTCGCCTTCAGGTACGCCTTGACGGCGCGGTCGAGCGTTTCCTCGTCGCCCTGGAAATGCGCCGACACCGCCCCGGCCGGCTTGAGGATGGCCAGGCAATGATTGTCTTCGTACAGGATCTCCAGTGGCGGCAGTTCCATGCTTCCTCCGCCTCAGCCGTGGCTCATGCAGCACTTCTTGTACTTCTTGCCGCTGCCGCACGGACACGGGTCGTTGCGTCCCACTTGTTTGCCGGTCTTCTGGATCGGCACCCGGTTCGGCTCCGGGTACTTCTCGGGGACAGGTGCGTCGAGCGGGACAGGCGCGTGGTGAGCGGGAAGCGCCGGCTCCGAGGGCGTCTCCATCGGTAACGCGGGGGGCAGCAGCAATGGAGCGCTGAAGAGTTTCGCCCTCTTGTTCATCTGCCGAAGCTGCCGTTTCCGTTTGGTCTCGGTCTCCCGTTTCCAGATCGGGAATTCGGGGAACGTCACGTCGAGGAGGGTGCTGACGGCCACCAGTTTCCCCATCAGGTCGGACCAGCCCTCGTCATACGCCCGGTCGCGCACCATCTGCCGCACCGGCTCGATCGCCTCGTCGGCCATCTGGCTGAGCAAGGCGTCGGCCATGCCGGTGCGGGTGTCCAGCTCGGTGGTGAGCGGCAGCAGTTCCAGGCACCTGCGCACGGTGGTGTCGGTGTGGATTCGCTCCAGGGCGGCGATGGCGGAGAGCTGATAGCCCCACTCCGCCGTCTCCCACCCGGCCGTCAACGCCTCGGCCGCGGCGTCGGTGCCGATCCTGGCCAGGGCAATGATGCACTCCTCCGCGAACCCCTCATCGCCTTCGGGAAGCTTGGCGACCAGCAGGGGGATGGCCGCCGGCAACCGCATCTCGCCGGCCAGCTGGACCACGAAGAGTTCCATCCAGCCCATCGGATCGTTGTCGGGGTCGTCGATTTTCCGGCCGAGCAGGTCGAGGAGCCGGTCGACATGCGCGTGGCCGTGCCGGGCGAGGACTTCCACCACCCGCTCGGCGCGCTCGAAGTTCACCTGCGATATATCGAACTTGCCGACGCCCGAGGCGGAGATGGCCTCCAGCTCCGCCCAGCAGCGCTCGGCGTCCCAGGACGCCAGCTCCAGCCGCTCGCGAAACGCTGGGATCAGTTCGTTGAGGAAGCCCGGCGCCTGAACGATCGCGTCGGCGTGCGGAGCCAGCAGGTCGGGGTCCGCGGCACACAGCAGATTGGACAGGGCGTTCAGGTAGGGGTCGAATGGCTGGGGCTGGGTTTCCCGCCGCAGCTGCTCGACGGCCCACGCCACCGTCGCCTCGGTCTGGGCCAGGTTCGCCAGGTGGTGGACGAACAGGAAGGCATCGTCACGGCCGTAGCGCTCGATGGCCTGGATCGCCATCGGCAGGACTTCGGGGTCACGACTGAAACTGTCGGCGAAGTACTGCAGCGCTTCCTGGCGGACCTGTATATCGGGATGGACGATGGCTTCTCTGATCTTCGCTTCCGGCAACCGCATCGGGTGGTCCTCGCGCTTCGATACTCTCAACCGACGTCTCACGCGGTCATCCTACCAGCCGGCGAGACGACCCGCGACCCCCCGACGGCGACGGAATCGGTCGTTGACAGGCGGGCGAGGCGGCTGGAGTTCGCGCATGGGGGGCAGAATGCGCAACCGGCGCAAGTTTTGACACCCCTTGTCGTTCGTTTTCCGGTATACTAGCGCTCAGCTCGCTCCCGGCGCCGAGCGAACGGCTTACCACGAGGAGAGCGTTCGATGAGACGATTCTGGCCCGTCCCCCTGCTGGCCGCGCTGGGCCTGACGGGATCGGCCCTGACCGCGCAGGCGCAAGTGTCGATCAACCTGCCGTTCGTCCAGGTCCGCACCGGCCCGGCGACGGTGGTGCAGACGCCATTTGTCCGCGTCGTCGTGCCCAACCGCGCGCCGGTCGTGCCGGTGCAGGCGCCGGCGCCGCTGCTGCCGGCGCCGATCGTGCCCGGCGACCCCGGTGCGCCGCCGCCGGTGCCGCTGGAAGACACGCTGCCGCCCCAGCCGGTGCCGCCGGTGGGCGGAGTGGTGCTGCCGCCGCGGCCGATGGCGCCGCCGGTGGTGGGCAGTGTGCTGCCGCGCGTGCCGACGGTGGCGGAGTTCGCCGCGGCGTTCCGGTCGGTGCCGGGCGGCCGCGTCGAGACGGTGGTGCTGCACCCGTACACCTGCCAGCCGGTGAAGGTGTGTTTCTACCTGCCCGGCTGTCCGAAGAAGGTCCGCGCCACCAGGGCGCAGGTCGACTTCCGCTATGGGCTGTGCAAGGTGGTGAGCGTGCGGTTCTTCCCCGACGGCAGCGTGCGTGTCCGCGACTGACGATGGCAACCCCTGTGCCCGGAGCGCTGGACAGCGCTCCGGGCTTGTTTATTCCGCCCGAGGAGCGACGATGGACGAGCTGACGGTGTACCGCGAGGCGGGGTGCGAGGCGGCCCGGCGGGCGGCGACGGTGCTGGCGCACTGGCGGGAGAAGTTCCAGGTCCGCGAGAAGGGCCGCGCCGACCTCGTCACCGACGCCGACGTGGCGTCGCAGCAGGTGATTCACGCCTATTTGCAGGAGCGCTTCCCCGATCATGCGTTCCTCGGCGAAGAGGGTCCGGCAGCCAAGGTTCGCCCCGGCCCCGACGCCCCGCCGACGTGGATCGTCGATCCGATCGACGGCACCACCAATTACGTCCACGACTTCCCGCTCTACTGCATCTCGATCGGCCTGCAAATTGCCAACGAGCTGGTCGTCGGCGTGGTCTACGAGCCGACTCGTGACGAGATGTTCCACGCGGCCAAGGGGCAAGGCGCGTATTTGAACTGGCGGCGGCTGCGGACGTCGACGGCCGACCGGCTCGACCAGGCGCTATTGGCGACCGGGTTCCCGCCCGACCTGCGCGGTGCCGAGCGGGCGCTGGAGTGGTGGCGCTACTTCTCGCTCCGCACCCGGTCGCTGCGGCGGACCGGGTCGACGGCGATCAACCTGGTCTACACCGCCGCCGGCCGGTGCGACGGGTTCTATGCGTTCGACAACCACGTCTGGGACATCGCCGGCGGGGTGGTGGTGCTGCGCGAGGCCGGCGGGGTCGTCGCCAACACCGACGGCAGCACGTTCGACCCGTACACGCCCGACATTGCGGCGAGCAACGGTCCGCTGCAGCCGGCGCTGCTGGCGGCGCTCCGCGAGGGGCCGTGAGCGGGCGGCGTCAGGATTCGCCGTGCGTGTGTCCGTGACTGTGGCCATGCGAATGGCCGTGGCTGTGGCCTTCGGACGGCTCGTCGGTCGGCGCGGTGCGAGCGAGCACCATCTGCCCCTGGTGAATCCCCTTCATCCCCTTCAGCTCGGCCGCCATCTGCTGCAGCGCCTGCGCCTTGCCGCGCAGGACGATCACCTCCAGGCACAGGTCGCGGTCGAGGTGGACGTGCATCGTCGACACCACCAGCTCGGCGTGCCGGTGCTGCAGGTCGGTCAGCTTCTCCATCAGGTTGCCGCGATGGTGGTCGTAGACGATGGTCAGAGTGGCCGCCGCGTCCTCCGAGCCGGCCGTCCAGTCGTGGACGGTGAGCGTTTCGCGGAGCAGTTGCCGCACCGCCTCGCTGCGCGTGGCGTACTTCTGCTCGCTGATGTAGCGGTCGAACTTTTCCAGCAGATCGGCCTCCAGCGAGACCGAGAAGCGTACCAGCTCCGACACGGCCGCCCTCCTTCCTTCGCACATCACCGTCCCCCTCCTTCATACCACCGTGGCCGGAGGATTGAACCACAAAGGGCACAAAGAGCACAAAGAAAGAACACGAGAAGAGAGAGTAAGAAGTTACTTAGAGTACCGACGGCTCCTTTCGGGTGCCATTGCCACGGCTTTGCGTGGCAATGTGATGCGGTGACACGGCCACCATCGGGGGCCAGCCAGCGAAAGGCCACATGCCCACGCGAGCGTGGGCATGGCACCAGGCATGGCACCAGACATTCTCTTTTTACCTCTCTTTTCTCTTCCTCCTGTCTTCCCTCTGTGTTCCTCTGTGTCCTGCTCTGAAAATACTTCCTCAAGCAGCGGGGCGTGGTTCGAGGGTGACTTGATGCCCCAACGCTTCCAACCGCTTCACCAACTGGCGGGTCACCCGCTCCGGGTCCAACCGCTCCAGGAAATCCGCACCCAACTCCTGGTACGTCGTCTCCCGCTTCAGCACATGGTAGATGATCACCAGCAACGTGTGCCCCACCGCCACCAACGCCCGCTTCCGGCCCCGACGCTTCGCCAGCCGACGGTACTGCGCCGCCAGGTACGTCCCCTTCGTATGGCTCGCCGCCCACGCCGCTTGCACCAGCACCCCTTTCAACCAGCGATTCCCCTTCCTCACCCGACCGCTGCGACGCTTGCCGGCGCTCTCGTTATTGCCCGAGCACATCCCTGCCCACGAGGCTAGCTGAGCAGCGCTAGGGAACTGCTCCATCTGCGGCCCGATCTCCGCCAGCACCGTCTCCGCCACCCGCTGGCTCACCCCCGGGATCGTCTGCAAGCGTTCCTCCGCCGCCGCAAAAGGGGCGAGCATCTCCTCAATGCGGACGCCCAGCCGGGCGATCAACTCCTCCAGGTGGGTGATGTGATCCAGGTGCATCCGCAACAAGAAGCGGTGATGCTCCCTCACCCGTCCCTGCAACGCCAACTGCAGCGCCGGGATCTTCTCGCGCAACCGCTTGCGTGCCAACTCGGCCAACCGCGTCGGGTCGGTTTCCCCGGCGATCAGCGCCTCGAGCATATCCCGACCCGAGACCCCCAGCACGTCGGTCGCCACGCAGGCCAGCTTGATGTTGGCGTCCTCCAGCACCTTCTGGATGCGGTTGGCCGCCGCCGACCGCTCCTGGATCAGTTGCGTCCGCTGGCGGGTCAAGTCGCGCAGCTCCCGGATCGGCTGGGGCGGCACAAAGCTGGCCTTGAGCAGCCCGTGCTGCAACAACTGCGCGATCCACTGGCAGTCCTTGACGTCGGTCTTGCGGCCGGGCACCTGCTTGATGTGCTCGGCATTGACCAGGATGACGTGAACGCTGCCCTCCAGGATATTAAACACCGGTTTCCAGTAGACCCCGGTCGATTCCATGGCGACGTGGGTGACGCCGCGTTCGGTCAACCAGGAGGCCAGCGTCAACAGGTCGCCGGTCAGGGTCGAGAAGGTCTGGACCTCTTCGCCGGCCTTGCCGGGGCGGTCGGCGCAGCGGACGCAGACGACGACGTTGGCTTTGTGGACGTCAATGCCGGCACAGCGAGGGTAAAGGGTGTCCATGGAGCGTCCTCCCGGGGACCCTCGGCCGGAGGACAGCCAGAAGCAGACACTCTGCTCTGCGTGCTCCCCGCCCAACGGCGGGGGCGACAGGTTCGGGTTCGTGGCGCTGTCCAGGCCAAACTCTGTGGCGGGCTACGGGCACCAATCACTAACCGGCCTTCGTCCGGCAGAGAGCCGCCACCTCCTACTCTACGCGCTGCACAGCCCATTTTCATGGGTTCAGGGTGCCGCCTTGCGGCATGACAACTCTGTGGTGAGTCTGTCTTCTTCCCCGTCACCGGGCCGGGTCGTAGCGCATCAGGATCTCTTCCCGCGGTGCGCCGGCGATCTCGTCGAAGCCGCCGGCGACCACCGCATCGGCCAGTCCCATCACCGTCTTGAAGTATGCGTCGGCCGGCCGCTCGCCGGTCAGCTTGCGCCGCAGGTCCTGGCAGACCACGTCGGCGGCGAGGATGGTCGCCTCCTTCCCCTGCCGGCTCGCCCACAGCGCCGTCACCAGCATCGTCAGGGTGTCCTGCACCCGCTGCGACAGCTCGGCCATGCGGCACTGCCGGTCGGCCAGCTTCAGCTGGTGCTTGACCATCGTCGCGCTGATCTCCTTGCGGTGGCGGGCGAACAGGCCGATGGCGAGGTCGACGTGCGGCTGCAGCCGTCGATCGACCCCGGCCGGCCGCTGCCGGTCGCGCGGCACGAACGCCTGGTGCGCCTTCCACCGAGCATACGCCCCCAGCTCCTTGCGCAGCGCCCAGCCGTGCGCCGGATTGAGCGGGTTGAACCGCTTCGGGTCGATCTTGTTTGCGAGTAGCGCCTTACCGATTGGCTCAAAGAACTCCCGTCCATGCTCCTTCACCAGCGACTTGAAGAACGCCAGCCCGAGCACCTCCCCTTCGCCCTCGTAGATGCACGGCGCCAAAAAGTCGTGCATGTTGTCGCCGAGCAGGTGGCCCTTGAGGAACGACCGGCCGCCGTGCGTCTTCATCGTCAGCTCGATCGCCGCCTCTTTCTGCGCCTCGCTGCCGAAGATCTTGGCGATGATGCACTCCATCTCACCGCGGTAGCCCTCGTCGATCAGCCACGACCCCCAGTTCACCAGCGCATCGGAGGCGACGATCAGCCCGGCCAGCCGGGCGATGCGCCGCTTGACCAGTTCGCGGCGAGCGATCGGCTGGCCGTATGTAACGCGAAACTCGGCCCACGGTAGGAGGCTGGCGAGCATCGTCCGCATCGTCCCGGCAGCGTTGGCGCACAGCGACAGCCGGCCCAGGTTCAGCCCGTGGTACGCGATCGTCAGCCCGTCGCCGACGGTCGGCGCCAGCAGGTTGGCGCGCGGCACCCGGAAGTCGCGGAAGATGATGCCGTTGTTGAACGCATGCCGGAGCGCGTACAGCCCGTAGGGCACCAGTCGGAAGGAGTCGTTTTCGCGGTCCGGTAAGTCGACGATCAGCACGGCCGGCTTCTTGTCGATCAGCACGACGACGGCGGCGGTGCGGCCGGGGATGACGTTGGTGATGAACAGCTTCTCGCCGTTGACGACGTAGTCGTCGCCGTCGAGTCGGGCGGTGGTGCGCAGGGCGGTCAGGTCGCTGCCGGCGGCCGGTTCGGTCAGGGCGAACCCGGACAGCCGTTCGCCCGACGCCAGGCGCGGCAAGAGCCGTGCCTTCTGCTCCGCGGTGCCGAAGGTGCGGACCGGGTCGACGGCGCCGATGCAGCCGTGGATCGACGCCAGCCCGGCGAGCATCGGGTCCTGCGTGGCCATGCGGGTGAGGAAGCGGGTGAAGCGCTGGAACGGCGCCCCCTGCCCGCCGTATTTCGGGTCGATCAGCAGCCCCCAGTAGCCGGCGCCGCCCAGTTCTTCGAGCACCGCGACGGACGTCTTGCCGTTGTCGCCGAACAGGGTGCCGGCGGCGCGGTGCCGGCGGGCGATCTCGTAGCTGGCGGCCATCGTCCGGTCGCACGGCGCCTCGGCCGGCAGCGGCGGCGGGTCGAACAGGCTGAGCGGCACGCGGTCGTCCCACACCGCCTTGTGGACCGGGCTGTTCACCGTCTGGTACTGCGGCTTGAACAGCGCTTCCACCTGCTCGTCCGCCCGATCGAGTGCGCCGGTCCGGCGCGTCTCCTCCTCGCTCTTGCCGCCGAGCCGCAGGGCCGTTTCCGCGAAGCTGGCCGGCTCGCGGTCGGGAGGGGTGGCCGTACTCATGGCGGTAACTCCTTACTCAATGTGGAGGGCGCGCCCGCCGCCGCCGGCAGACGAGGTTTCCCAGGGTTATTCTACGCACGCAGCGGACGGGACAGCGGACCGTGCGTCGGTAGGATAGCGAGACCGGCCGGCAGAGGACATGCGTCGTCCTCATGCGTGGGGTTCGGTGCCATGCCCACGCTTGCGTGGGCATGTCGCGTTCCGCTGACCGGCCCCGTCGGGAGATGGGGGACTCGCATCGCAAGGCCACGCCAAGCCGTGACCATGGCACCCGACGCTCACCGACGGCGTGTTCCTGATGGCGCCTGGTCACCGCAGCCGGCGTCCCTTACGATGGCTGGTCAGACACCCGTGTTCCCGCCTCGGAGGTTCACGATGGCCCGATGGTCCTGGCTGCTGACGATCCTGGCGTGCCTGGCGGTGGCGGACGGTGCGACCGCCGCCGAGGAGGATACCTGGTGGTCGCTGCGGCCGCTTTCCCGACCTGCGGTGCCGGTGGTGAAAATGACCGGGTGGGCACGAACGCCGGTCGATGCGTTCGTCCTCGCCAGGCTGGAGCAGCGCGGACTGCGGCCGTCGCCCGAGGCCGATCGCCGCACCCTCCTCCGCCGGCTGTCGTTCGACCTGACCGGCCTGCCGCCGACGCCCGCCGAGGTCGAGGTGTTCGTCGCCGACACCCATAAGGACGCTTATGAACGCCTGGTCGACCGGCTGCTCGGCTCGTCCGCCTACGGTGAACGGTGGGGCCGGCACTGGCTCGACGTCGCCCACTACGGCGATACGCACGGCTACGACAAGGACAAGCGGCGCGACCACGCCTGGCCGTATCGCGACTGGGTGGTGCGGCAGATCAACGCCGACTTACCGTATCCGCAATTCGTCCGCCAGCAGATCGCCGGCGACGTGCTGCGGCCGGGGGATGCCGACGGCGTGACCGCGTCCGGGTTCGTCGTCGCCGGTCCGTGGGACTTCGTCGGCCAGGTCGAGCTGCGCGAGGGGACGGTCGACAAGGAGAAGACGCGCCAGCTCGACCGCGACGACATGGTGTCGACTACCGTCGGCACGTTTATGAGCCTGACCGTCGGCTGCGCCCGCTGCCACGACCACAAGTTCGACCCGATCTCGCTGAAGGACTACTACCGGCTGCAGGCCGTCTTCGCCGGCGTCGAGCGCGGCAACCGCACCATCCCCGGCGCCGCGCCGCCCGAGCGCATCCGCTTGCTCGCCGAACAGCAGCGCCTCCAGGCGGAACGGTCCGCCCTGGTCGCGAAAAAAGACGCCGCCGCCAGCCCGACGCTCGCCCGGCTCGACCGCGAGCTGGCGCAGCAGCGCGAACGCCTCGCGGCGCTGCCCGTCCCGCCCGGCCCGCCGAGTCCGACCAACGGCTACCACAGCGGTATCCTGCCGATGCCCGACGTGACGCGGTGGGTGCAGGTCGACCTGGGCGCCAGCCGGCCGCTCGACGAGGTGCGGCTGATTCCGGCCCGGCCGACCGACTTCCCCGACACCCCCGGCTTCGGCTTCCCGCTGCGCTTCCGCGTCGAGGTCAGCGACGACCCGACGTTTGCCCGCGCCCACCCGCTCGCCGATCACACGGCCGCCGACGTCGCCAATCCGGGCGACCGGCCGGTCGTCATCCCCGCCGGCGGCGCCCGTGGCCGCTACGTCCGCGTGACCGCTACCCGGCTGTGGAAACGGACCGGCGACTACGTCTTCGCCCTGGCCGAGCTACAGGTTGACGCCAGCGGCAAGAACGTCGCCGCCGGCCGGCCAGTGACGGCGCTCGACACCATCGACGCCGGCCGCTGGCATCGGCGCCACCTCGTCGACGGCTTCGACAGCCGGCAGCAGCTGCCCGATTTGAGCGATCCGGTAAAGGGGAAGCTATTCCGTGAGCGCGTCGACGTCGCCGCGGCGATCGCGCGGCTGGAGCGCGAGCGGCAGGCGGAGGCCGAGCGCGTGCTGCCCGCCGGGCTGACGCGCGCGCTGGCGGCGGTGGAGACGCGGCTCGCCGCGCTGGCGGCGGAGATCGCGCGGACGCCGGCCGGGCCGCAGGTGTACGCCGTGGTGCCGGTGCCGCCGCGGCCGATCCGTGT
>JAXMAU010000027.1:0-88023 GCA_046350215.1 Gemmataceae bacterium
GCTGCCAGCACCGTCTCCAGCACGGCGACAGCGCCGGGGTTGTGCAGCGGGGCCAGCCGGCACAGGTCGCGGATGGTGGCGAGGACGTCCGGCGTCACCCGCGTCGGGAAGGCGAACCGCTCACCGCCGTGGACGACGCGGCAACCGACCGCATCGACGCCAGTGGGGTGGCAGCGGGCCAGCGCCTCGGCGGCGGCCTGGGCCATCGCCCCGCCGGGGACGCGGTCGAGTACGCCGTCGGTGACGGTGCGCGACTCGTCCGCCAATTGCTCGACCAGGCGGTACTTGAGCGTCGAGCTGCCAGGGTTGAGAACGAGAATCCGCATCGCCGCTCCCGTTTTCAGTGCGGGTCGGGGGCGCGCGAGGCGGGCGTGTCCAGCCGCCGCAACAGCACCTGCGACCGGCGGCCGCTCTCCTCGTACTTCGTCCGCCGCTCCGGCGGCAGATCGTCCGGGGTGCCGGGGGCAAACCCACCCTTCTGCTGGAAGTAGTTGTAGGCCTGCGTCGACAGGCAGTACAACGTGCTCACCCCCAGCGCGCGGGCCTGGTCCTCGGCGTAGCGCATCAGCTTGCCGCCGATGCCCTGGTTCTCGTAGTGCGGATCGACGATCACGCACGCCAGCTCGGCCATGTCGTGCCCGGCGTCGAGGTGCAAGGCAGCGCAGCCGACCGGGGTGCGGTCGACCTCGAACAGGAAGTAATCATCCAGGTGCGCCTCGACGTCGGCCGGGGTGCGGCGGATCAGCTCGTCGCGCTCCATGCCGGCCTGGATCAGCCCGTACAGGGCGCGGAGGTCTTTGCGCTGAGCGCGGCGGATCGCCTGGTATTCATTGGCATGAATCAGCGTGCCGATGCCCTCGTTGGAGAACACCTCGGCGAGTAGCCCCTCGTCGACCCGGCCGTCGATGATGTGGACGCGCGGCACCCCTTCGCGGACCACCCGCACCGCATGCGCCAGCTTGTGCCGCAGCTCGGCCGGCAGGTCGGCGGCGTGCCGCTTGTTGAGCATCTCCGCCTCGCCGGCAGGCAGGTGGCGGTACACCTCTCCCGGTTCGGCCGGCCGGGTGAGCACCGGGATGCCCGGCTGCGTGGTCAGGTAGATCACCTTGACCGCCTGCAAGGCGCGGGCCACCTCGGCGGCCACCGCGTCGGAGTTGAGCCGGTACGAGTGGCCCTCGCCGTCGCAACCGATCGGCGGGATGACCGGCACGATGTCCTTCTCCAGCAGGCCGAGCAGCAGCCCGGTGTCGACGCGCTCGATCTTGCCGGTGAACTGCTGGTCGACGCCGGCGAGGATGCCGGCCGGGTGGGCGACCAGAGCGTTGCCGACGGCGCCGCGGAGATCGGTGGCGGACAGCCCTTCGAGCAGGTCGTGTGACACGCGGGTGGCGGCCAGCAGAGCGAGCTGGAGGGTCGGCGCATCGGTGATCCCGGAGCCGTCGAAGTTGCTCGGCGTGATGCCGGTCATCGCCGCCAGCCGGCGGACCTGGTGGGCCGCCCCATGGACCAGGCAAACGCCGATCCGCAAACTCCGCAACAGGGCAATATCGAGCAGGACGTTGCGGAAGTTGTCAGCCTCGACGATCGCCCCGTCCAGCGCGATGACGAACAGCTTGTCGCGGAAACGCGGGACATAGCGGAGGATCTCGCGGAGGTCGGTCAGTCTCATCGCCCTTCCCCGGCCGTCCCGGCGGCGTTGACCCCCCCGGCGGCGGACCTAGAATCAGAATGTTCTTCATCGAGTGTATAGCCAACGCGGCGCGCCAGGAAGGGCGGCCGCGGCGGCCGGGAGAAGGCGAGAATGGCGGTCGAAAAAGTCATTATTATCGGGTCGGGGCCAGCCGGGTGGGCGGCGGCCATCTACGCGGCGCGGGCCAACCTCCAGCCGCTGGTGTTCGAGGGCAACCCTGGCCACGAGCCGAACCGCCTCGCCGGCACGCTGCCGCTGGGCCAGCTGGCGCTGACCACCGAGGTGGAAAACTTCCCCAGCTGGCCGGCCGGCAAGGTCAAGGAATACCTGGCATCGGCCCTGCCGCCGGACCGGCAGCCGTACTGGGTGGCGGCCGGCAAGGCGCAGACCGGCCACGGCATCACCGGCCCGGAGTTGATGGAGTTGATGCGCCAGCAGGCGGTCAACTTCGGCACCCGCATCGTCTCCGACGACGTGGTCAAGGTGGAGTTCGGCAAGCGGCCGTTCACTCTGCATCTCCGCGAGGGCGGCACGGCGCAGGCGAAGGCGGTGATCGTCGCCACCGGCGCCCGCGCCAACTACCTCGGCCTGCCGTCGGAGGACCACTTCAAGAACAACGGCGTGTCAGCCTGCGCCACCTGCGACGGCGCCCTGCCGCGCTTCCGCAACCGGCCGATCGTGGTTGTCGGCGGCGGCGACTCGGCGGTCGAGGAGGCGTCGCACCTGAGCAAGTTCGGCAGCGTCGTCTACCTGGTGCATCGCCGCGACAAGCTTCGCGCCAGCAAGATCATGGTCGAGCGGGCGCTGGGCAATCCGAAGATCACCATGAAGTGGAACCGCGTGGTCGACGAGGTGCTCGGCAACGACGAGGACGGCGTCACCAGCGTGCGCCTGCGCAGCACCGTCGACTCGTCCACCGAAGAGGTCGCGGCGTCCGGCATGTTCGCCGCCATCGGCCACACTCCCAACACCGCCTTCCTCGAAGGCCAGCTGGAACTGGACGCCGCCGGCTACATCCGCTGGGCGCGGCCGTTCCGCACCAACACCAGCGTCGAGGGGGTGTTCGCCGCCGGCGACGTCGCCGACAGCTACTACCGGCAGGCGATCACCGCCGCCGGCACCGGCTGCATGGCCGCGCTCGACGCCGAACGCTGGCTAACCGAGCACGGCGAGGTGTGACGGTGCCACTTTCTGGCGACGGTTGCACGAAATTGATGAAGTTGGCCGGAGCCCTCGTTTTTTCGCCTTTGACGCTTGTAGTGCGACGCTTGCGGGGTCATAATAGAAACTGTCGCCGCAAGGCGACGGGGCCAGCGGCGGTGATTGGGCGACGCCGCCTGCTGGCCCTTTTTTCATGCGCACTGCCGACCTTCCCTCCTCTACCTCTCTTGCCTCGCCCCACCCCGCTGTGCTACATCTGGCCCTACTCTGACTGCTCCCCCGGCGGATGGACTCGCCGAACACCTTCGCTCTCTCACCACGGCCGAAAGGGGACTCACGGATGAGATCCCGTACCACGACGCCCCCCGCCTCCACCGATGACCTCCTGCTTCTGCTCCGCTCCGCCCGATTGCTCGACGATGCCCAGCTGCGGCGGCTGACGTTCGCGTGGGACGGGAGTGAGCCGCCTGCCGCCCGCGCCGCTGAGCTGGTGCAGGCGGGGTTGCTGACGCGCTACCAGGCCGAGCGAGCGCTGGCGGGGCGAGTCGGCGCGCTGCGGCTGGGGCCGTACCGGCTGCTCGAACCGCTCGGCGGCGGTGGGATGGGGCGAGTGTTCAAGGCCGAGCACGTCCTGCTACGGCGGACGGTGGCGCTGAAGATCCTCGGCCGGTCGAGGCGGCGCGCCGCGCGATCGGGGCGGTTGAAGGCGGTCGAAGGCGGACGGGTCACGCCCGGTCGCGACCGGCCACGGCCCCGCACTGCGCTCCGCCGTGAAATCGAAACCGTCGGCACGCTGGCGCACCCGCACATCGTGACGGCGCACGATGCTTGCCGCCTCCGCGGCCGGCTGGTACTGGTGCTGGAATACGTCGACGGCGTCGACCTCGAACGGTTCCTGGCCGAAACCGGGCCGCTGCCGGTCGACCTGGCGTGTGAGGTGGTACGGCAGACGGCGCTGGCGCTTGATCACCTGCACGCCCGGCGGCTGGTTCACCGCGACGTCAAGCCGGCGAACCTGATGCTC
This sequence comes from Gemmataceae bacterium, assembly GCA_046350215.1. GTDB lineage: Bacteria > Planctomycetota > Planctomycetia > Gemmatales > Gemmataceae > JAXMAU01. The sequence continues at coordinate 3,876 of JAXMAU010000027.1, forward strand.
ACCCGCGAGGGGCCAGGCACCGGCCGGCCGGTGGTCAAACTGCTCGACCTCGGCCTCGCCTGCCCGGCCGGCCGCCACGGCGAGCTACTGTGCGGCACGCCCGACTACCTGCCGCCCGAACGCGGCCTGGCGCCTGAGTATTGCGATATCCGCGGCGACCTGTATAGCCTCGGCTGCACCTTCTACCAGCTGCTCACCGGCCGTGTGCCGTTTCCCGGCGGCGGCTGGACCGGCAAGCTGCTGCGGCACCGGCTGGAGGAGCCGACGCCGGTGGACCTGCTGCGGCCGGAAACTCCGCCAGCGGTCGCCGCCGTCGTCGCCCGGCTGATGGCCCGTGACCCCGATACCCGTTACCCCGATCCGGCCGCCCTGCTCGGCGACTTGCCGGAATGTCGCGCTGCCCCGACCGAGGCGGTGAACCCCCCGGTTGCGGAGCCGCCGCCGCGCCGCCGGTCGGCGGTGCGACCGGCGCTGGCGGTGCTGACGATCGCCGCTGGCCTGTGCCTCGGCGTCGCCGCGCGACTCGTCTGGTCGGCGACGGCCGGCGCGACCAGCCACCACGAGCCGCCGGTCGCGCGCGCCGTGGAGAGGGCCAAGCCTGCCGCACGAATCGATCTGCCTGCGGCTGTCGCCGCGGCGGCCGACGGCGGCACCGTGCTGCTGCCCGATGGCGTGTTCCGGTTGACCCGTCTTGACCTGGGCGGCAAACGGCTGACACTGCGTGCCGCGCCCGGTGCGCGGCCGCGGCTGGTACGTGTCACCCGCGACGACTGGGACGCTCTGCTGCTCGCCGACCGCGACCTGACACTCGACGGGATCACCCTCGACGACGAAAGCACCGACGGTCCGCCTACCCCGCTGCTGGGCAGCCGCGGCGGACGACTGACGCTGCGGCGCTGCCAGATCCGCCAGCGCGCTGCGGCGCCGGCGGTACTGGCGCGGCAGGCGGCGCAGGTGACGTTGGAAGACACGGTTGTCCGCGCCCCGGTTCAGGGCATCGCCGTCGAGCCGCCGCCGGGCGGTCGCATCGATTTGAAGGGGTGCCGACTGGAGGTGGCGGAGCCGGGCGGAGTGGCGGTGTTCGTCTGGGCGAGCGAGTCGGCGCGGCCCGAGACGCTGCCGCTGGCGCTGACCGGCTGCACCGTGAACGCCGGCCGGGTGCTGGCCGTGCGCACTCTGCGCGGGCCGGTGCGCGTGGCGGCGCACGGGTGCGACCTGCACTTTCGCGAAGCCCTGGTCAGTCTCGACGGCTGCGACGACGCCCGCCGCGTGCTCCGCTGGCAGGGGATCGACAGCCGTTACCATGCCGGCCGGACCTGGCTGCGCGTGGACGGCGAACCGGGCAGCGACCGCGCCGGCCGATCGATCCGCACCGAGCAGGCGTGGCACCTGTGGAACGAGGCCCGGTGACGATTTCATTCGTCGTTGCCCGGAGCGGCGCCACGGTGGTATCCTGACAATTCGAGGAAGTGGTGCGAACTGATGGGGGGGGCCATGCGAGTGACGTGGGTCGGATGTCTGGTCCTGCTGCTGGCAGGGCCGGTGGGGGCGCAGAACGAACGGGCCGGGTCGTTGGATTCGAAGGCGAGTACGCCGGAGTGGCCGTCGGTCGTCGGCGGCAAGAGCCTGGCGGAGTGGAAGACGGAACTGAAAAGCCCTGACGCCAGCCGCCGGTCGATGGCGATCGTGGCGATCACCCAGTTCGGCGACCCGGCGGCCGAGTGCGTCCCGTTGATTCTGGAACGGTGCCAGGACACCGACGTCAGCCCGCGGAGCAAGGCGCTGATGGCGCTGCGCAACATCGCCGTCGAGGAGAAGGACGTCCGCCGGCTAATCGACACGGTGGCTCGCCGGCTCAACCCGCAGGTCGAGCCGCAGGCGGTCGTCCGCTACGAGGCGGCCCTGACCCTGAGGCGCTATCTCAAGGATGCCGCCCCGGCGATCCCGTCGCTGATCACCGGCACCACCGACAAGGCATCGTGGGAGATCCGCCATATCTGCGCTGCGACGCTGTGGCAGACGGTCGTCAGCATCCCCGCGGCCGAGCGCAAGGGGGAAGGACCGGATCAGCGGGCGGTCGAGGCGCTGCTCAACCTGCTGCGCATGGACAAGACGTATCAGGTGCGCCTGGAAACGCTGCAGGGTCTCGGGGCGATGGGCCGGCCGGAAAACCCCCAGCTGCTCGGCAAGCTGATCTCCGAGCTGGATCTGTGCTCGAAGCACACGAACCGGCCGCTGGCGATCTGGGCCTACGCCGGGCTGGTGGCCATGCAGGACGGTCCGGCGGCCGAGGCGTCGCTGGCGGCGATCAGCAAGTTCCTCAAGAGCACCGACATCGACACGCGCGTGCAGGCGATCGCCGCCCTGGGCGGGCTGGGCAAGCAGGCGCGTAGCCGCGTCCCGGCGCTGATGGCGATGCTCGACGACAAGGACGGCATTGCGGTGCAGACTGCCTGTTCGGCGCTGGCCAACATCGGCGAAAAGTCCGACCGGGTCGTGTACCGGCTGCTCGAGCTGGTCAACCACAAGGACCCGGTGCGCGCCGCCGGCGCCATCTCCGCCCTGGTGACGCTGCGCGCCGACCCGCCGCGGGTGATCGCCGTGCTCGACAAGCTTCTGGAGAAAAAGGATCTCGATATTCGCCTGCGTTTCATGACGCAGCAGGGGATCACCGAGCTGAAGAAGCCGGTCAAGAAGTGACCCCGCGGCCCCGCCCGGAGGGTGTCAGCCGATGAGTCGTCGCCTGGCCGTGGTCCTGGCTGCCCTCGTTCTCGCCCTCGGTTCGCCGGCGGCGGGGCGGGCTGCCGAGCGGTTTCTCCACAAGGAGATGGCGCAGTGGCGGCGGGACCTGGAGAGCAAGGACCCGGCACTGCGCCGGAGCGCGGCGTTTGCCCTCGGGCAACTGGGCGCGCTGGCGTCGTTCACCGTGGAAGACCTGGAACGACACGTCCGCGGCGACCGCGACGCGGGCGTTCGGGAGATGGCGGTGCAGGCGATCGGCGACATCGTCGGCCGGCTCCGCAGCTTTCCGCCCAACCGTGAGTGGGAGACGGCCGGCAAGGCGCTGGAGGAGGCGCTGCTGCGCGACGACCAGCCGCGCGTCCGGCAGGCGGCGGCCTATGCCGTCGGTAGCTTCGGCCCGGTGGCGGCCTCGGCCACACCGGCGCTGCGCAAGGCGTTGCGGGACGCCTCCCCCCTGGTCAGGCAAAACACCGCCTGGGCACTCGGCCGGGTGATGGCGCAGGCCGACCGGGATACGGTGGACGACCTGTGCGGCCTGCTTGCCGAACCGTCGCCGCTGGTCCGCCGGGACGCCGCCGGCGCCCTCGGCGCGCTGGGCACCCGGCTCGACCGCGAACCGCTGCGTCCAGCCGCCGCCGCGTTGCTGCGGCAGCTGGGCACCGAGAAGGATGAAGTGGTGCGGAAGACCGCCCTCGGCGCACTGGCCAGCCTGGCCGACGAGACGCACCGCGCCGCCGTCGGCCCGGTCGTCCCCCTGCTGGGAAGCCGTGACCCCGAAACGATGCGGTTGGCGGCCTATGTGCTGGCGAACGTCGGCGGCGAGCCGGCGCGGCGGGCGCTGCCGTACCTGCGGCGGGCATTGCGGGAAAGCGATCCGCAGGGGCAGGCGGTGGCGGCCGCCTACCTGGCCAACGCCGGGTTGGACGCCGCGGAGGCCGCCGCGGACCTGGCGCACCTGGTGCGCACCTCCACTCACCCCGAGGTTCGCCGCAACGCCGCCATCGCGCTGGGGCGCATCGCCGACGGCCTGCAAAAGGAATCCGCCACGGCGGCGCTGGAGGCGCTGGCGAAGGTGGCGGTGCCGGCGCTGGAGGCGATGGCCAAACCCGTCGCCGGCCTCGACCCGCGTGCCGCTCGCGCGGTGGAGGAGGGACGAGGCTACGCCGCCGAGGCGCTCGGCCGCATCGGTTACCCGTACAACCGAGCCGCTCTGCCGACCGTCCGCGACCTGCTCCGCGCCGACCCCAACCCGAATGTCCGGCTGGCGTGCGTCTGGTGCCTGTTTGGTTGCGACCGACTGGACGAGTACAAGCTTACTCCGATCCTGGAAGGGGTCCTGGCGGAGTCTGGGGACGAGTCCCGCTGGGTGCGCTACGAGGTGGCCCGCGTCCTCGCCTGGGCACAGCGGGAGCGGTCGTCCGATCGCACCTGCGCCACGCTGGTGCGGATGATCGGCACGCGGGGAATGAAGGTGTACCAGGGGACCGGAACGGCGGTGGCCGGGGTCGGCGACGAGGGGCAGAAGGGGTCGTCGCGGGCGACCAACGCCAGCGGCGGCGACGCCCGCTACCTGGCGGCGACGGCGATGGGCTGGCTTGGCGTCAAGGGCCGCAAGAACCCGCAGGTGATGGCGGCGCTTCAGGAGGCGGCCCGTGAAGCCGATCCGAAGCTGCGCGAGGCGGCTACCAAGTCGCTGGCAGCGCTGAAGGGGGCGGATTGACCCGCTCTATGCCGGGTCGATCTGAGCGGCGAAGGTGTCGGCGTCGATCGGCCCCTGCTCGGTCTGCACGCGGCCGTCGCCCACCTGCGCGAACCCCCACGCCAGCGCCCGCCACAGCTGCTGCTGGTCCGCGTCGGCATTCCCCCAGACGACCAGCTGCACTCCGCCATCGGCGCGGCGCACCGTCACCATCGCGCCGGCGGCAGCCACGCGCAGCTCGCGCCAGCCGTCCGGCGGCACGTCGTCGGGAAACGCCAGCTCGCCGTCGATCATGCGCATCTGCAGGACGAACCCGCGCCCGCGCACCAGCTCCGCCACGGCAGGCCACGCCGGCACCGCGGCAGCGAACGTCACCTCCAGCTGCATACCCATCGGCGATCCCCTTTGTCCGCATCATTTCCGTTCGGAATCGCGCCCCCTCGCCGGGGTCACAGGTCGCGCTCGAAGATCGGGAAGCTCCCCTGGCGGCGGAACAGGCTCTTGTAGAAGCGAGCAAGGTGCGGCGCGTCCGACGGCACCTGGGCGGCGAAGGTGTCGACCTCGGTGTCCTCGATCTGGTGACTGGCGTAGGTCAGCAGGTCGACGCCGATGCCGTTGAGGTCGCGGGCGTCGGGGGCGACGAGCAGGCTGAACAGGCCGTTGATCCGCTTGGTGGACATCCCCTCGGTGCCGAATGCGCCGAGTCGGAAGCACGGCTGGGCGCTGTCCACCGCGGTCGGGTGCGCATAGCCCGTCCCGGTCACGACGAGGGCGACGCCGACCGGCGGTTCGCCGCTGCGGTGCCGCAGAGCAAACAGCGATCTGGGCGGGAACAGCGGATTGTGGAACAGGTACGATTCGAGCACCGCGGGATCGGTGATCCGCAGCACCCCGGCCCCCAGCTCAATCACCCGCGGCAGGTCGGCCGGAGTGAGCGGGCCGATGTTCAGGCTGGGCAGCGCCGCCGGGGTCGGCATCTCCACCAACTCCAGCACGTAGTTGAGCATCTCGCGCGTCTGGGCGAACCCACGAGTGAGAAAGAAGTTACCCTGCTGCGGCCAGTCGGCCCGGTAGGCGGCGAACGCCCGGCGGATGCCTCGTTGCCGCAGGGCGTCGACGGCGTGGTGGAACAGCGTCTCGGCGAAGCCCTCGTGGCCGCGGCGGCACCACGGGTAGCCGATGCGCCCGTTCGCCTGGTAGCTGATGTACGCCACCGGCCGGCCGTCCGCGACGGCGTAGATGCGGGTGGCCGGGTCGAAGTCGCGGGCCGAGCAGCGCCGCCGCACCTCGTCCACCGTCGCCGGCTTGAATGCCGGCAGCGCGCTGGCGGCCTCGTTGTAGATCGACACCTGGGCAACGTCGTCCCCGAGTTGGAAGGTACGGATAGTCATCGGGTAGGTTCTCGGGCCGCGCGTCGAGCGGCAGGCGGCCAGTGCCTTCGGGGGCGGGTGCGGGGCCTCCGGGGACGGGGCGTGCGACGGTCATCCCCAACCATTTATAGGCTATGCGCCGGTCGACCGAATCGCAAGCCGGCCGTTCCGACGGCTGGTTGGGATGGGCGTCGATTCCGCTATAATGAGTGATACAGGTGCCAGGGTGCGAGACAGGAGACGGTCCGATGCGGCGAAGCGCGTGTGCCGTGGCGGTGCTGGTGATCGGGTTGGGGGCGGCGGGGCAGGCGGCCGAGTCACCGGCCGAGCGCGGCCGGCAAGCGCTCCTGACCCGCAGTTACAACCCGCCCACGATGGCCCTGGAGAGCTACGAGAACGCCTGGAAACATTGGGGCGTCGACCGCAAGCCGGCCGACTACGAGCGCCTGTACCGCCAGCGTTACGGACTGCACCCGGCGCCGTATCCGAATGGCGGCCTGCCGATGGGGATGCGGGTCGCCGACGTCACCCTGCCGCTGGGTCCGCGGAAGGGACTGAGCACCGATTGCCTGATCTGCCACGGCGGATCGCTCTTCGGCCAGTCCTACGTCGGGCTGGGCAACGCCACGCTCGACTTCCAGGCGTTTTACGAGGAGATGGCTGGTCCGGCGGGCCGGCGCGGCCGGTCGCCGTTCATCTTCACCAACGTCCGCGGCACCGTCGAGGCCGGCGCCATGTCGGTCTTCCTGCTCGGCTTCCGCGAGCCGGACCTGAGCCTGCGGCTGGTGCGCCGCGACCTCGACTTGCAGGACGACCTGTGCGAGGACGTGCCGGCCTGGTGGGTGCTGAACAAGAAGACGACGATGTACTACACCGGCGGCGCCGACACCCGGTCGAGCCGGGCGATCATGCAGTTCATGATGAGTCCGCTCAATTTCCCGTCGGCGTTCCACAAGGCGGAGAACGATTTCAAGGACGTCCTCGCCTACCTGCGGTCGATCGAGCCGCCGAAGTACCCACTGCCGGTCGACCGCCCGCTGGCCGTAAAGGGTGAGACATTATTCACCACTCACTGTGCCCGTTGCCACGGCACGTACGGCGAGAAGCCGACGTATCCGAACAAGGTGGTGCCGCTGGAGCAAATCGGCACCGACCGGCGGCGGTTCGACGGCGTGACGCGCAAGTTCGGCGAATACTACGACCGCACCTGGTTCGCCGGCGATTACAAGGCAATCGCCACCGACGGCTACCAGGCTCCGCCGCTCGACGGCGTGTGGGCGACGGCGCCGTACCTGCACAACGGATCGGTGCCGACGCTGTACGACGTACTCAACTCGAAAGCCCGTCCCACCCTCTTCACCCGCTCGTTCACCACCGACCGGGCCGACTACGACGACCGCAAGGTCGGCTGGAAGGTGCAGCCTCTCGCGACCGCACCCGACGCGAAGACGACGCCAGCGATCGAGCGCCGGAAAACCTACGACACCAGCAAGCCCGGCCGCAGTAACCGCGGCCACACCTACGGCGATCGCCTGACCGACGCCGAACGGTGGGCAGTAATCGAATACTTGAAGACGCTGTAAACGCATTCTTTCCCAGGATTTACATCCTGGGCTATTAACTGTCGCCCCTTCGGGGCTTCAAAAGAGGGTATGACCCAGCGGTGTAACACCTATTTTAACGATCTTCTTTTGTTATTCCCTTTCTTCTCTCTTCTTTCTGCTCTTTCTTCGTGCTCTTTGTGCCCTTTGTGGTTCACTTCTTCTGGTCGACCGTGTGGTAGCGGTCGACGGCGAGGTTGGCGAGGGGTTGTTTCGATCCGTCGGGCCAGTGGACAATGACGCTCTTGAGCGTCGTTTGCGTGCCGAGGCCGAACAGCAGGCGGCGGTCGGCGGACGAGGCGTAGCTGCTGCCGCCCTTGGCGAAGCGCGTCTGCATGCCGTCGGCCGTCTCCAGCACTACCCGGGCGCCGACCACATCGGCGTGCTCCTTGCCGCGCAGGGCGAAGCCAATCCAGTGGTTCCCCTCGCCGCCGACGCCGCGGAGGACGGCCGCCGGCTCGTTCATGTTGGAGATCACCAGGTCGATGCGCCCGTCGTTGTCCAGGTCGCCGAACCCGACGCCGCGACTCAGGTGCTGGGCCTGCCCGTAGCTGCCAATCTGCCGGCTGATGTCGGTGAAGCGCCCCTTCTGGTTGTGCAGCAGGATCGGCTTCTGCCGGCGGGTGACGCCGCGGCCGACGGGGAAGCGAATGGCGTGACCGTTGGCGACGAACAGGTCTTCCCAGCCGTCGCGGTCGACGTCGATGAAGTTGGTGCCCCAGCCGACGTAGATCTGCCCGATGGCGGCGATGCCGGCGGTCTGCGTCTGGTAGTTGAAGAACACCACCCCCGGCCGGCATTCGTTGGTGTACAGCGCGTGTAGCTCGTTCTCGTAATTGGTTACCCAGATGGCGGGCTTGCCGGTCCGCAGCGGGTCACCGGCGTCCACACCCATGCTGCCGTTGGGCGTGCCGCGGTCGTCGCGGGCCACTCCGCTGGTGAGGCCGACCTCAGCGAGCTTGATCTGGCCCGGTGTCGACTGGTTCACATACAGGTAATTGTCGACGGTGTCATTGCATACGTAGATGTCGGGCTTGCCGTCGCCGTCGACGTCGACCACCACCACTCCCAGCCCCTTGCTGTTGCTCTCGTCGCCGGGTCGCAGGCCGACCTCCTTGCTGACGTCGACGAACCCGCCCTTGCCGGTGTTGCGGAACAGCTTGTGCGGCAGCCCGTGGAAGTCCTTCGGCGGGCAGACGTCCTGCGTCTTGCCGTCGTACTGGCAGAGAGGGTTCTTCTTCCACGACCAGTCGACATACTGGCACAGGTACAGGTCGGGGTAGCCATCGCCGTCGAGGTCGGCGAACGCGGCGCTAGTGGCCCAGGTGATGCCGTCGGCGAGGCCGGCCTTCGCGGTCACGTCCTCGAAGCGCCGGCCGCCCTTGCCGTCGGGCACGTTGCGAAACAGGGCGACGCGGCCCCAGCCGGTGACCAGCAGGTCCGGCCAGCCGTCGCGGTCGTAGTCGGCCACCGCGGCGCCGTGGGTGTAGAACCACGGCTGCCCGCCGGCGAGCTGGTCCAGCCCGACGGCGGTGGTGACGTCGGCAAACTTGCCCTTGCCAAGGTTGCGGTAGAAGCGGCACGGCGAGCCGACGATCGTCCGCCGGTCGTCGCCGACGTAGTATCCGCCGCCGGGCAGGAACACGTCGAGCAGCCCGTCGCCGTCGAGGTCGATCAGCCCGACCCCGCCGCCGAGCGATTCGAGGATGGAGAAGTGGTTGGCCGAATCCTCGCCATTGCGGTACGAGGAGCGGATGCCCGACGCCTCGGTGATGTCCTCAAAGAGCGGCGGACCGGCCGGCGTCTCCTCCGCCGGCACCGCCTTGCGCGGGCCGGTCGACTCAGGTTCCGTCTTCCCCGGACAGCCGGCGACGGCCGCCAGCCCGACCACCACGACCCACACCAGCCAGCGACGAACCATCGCACACCTCCGTGGCAGGAACGGGACACCGCGTCAGGACGGGGACGGACAGGTCAGGCGTAAACCCGATAATCGAGGTCCGGGAAGGCGTTGTGCCGGCGCTCGATCTCGCTCAGCCAGCCCTCGTCGACCTCGCGCCGGCGGATCGAGTCGTACAGGTGATTGAAGTTGTTGACGTGGATGCGGGTCCGCTCGCAGGCGTACTCGACCATCGTCCCCGTCTTCATGATGAACGCCCAGTCGCTCGACTGCGCCAGCAGCAGTTCGCGGGCCGCCTGGTTGAGCGCCCGCCGCTGCAGCGAGTCGGGGTTGGTGTGGGTGCGCGCCAGGTCGACCATTCGCTCGGCGCCCTCGTGCAGATGCCGATAGATCCAGTCGTTCGACCCCTCCAGCCACACCTCGTTGTAGCCCTTGTACCCCCAGCTGGTCATGCACGGCTGTGACAGCTGAACGCGCGGATGACGCTCCAGATACTCGGGGACGGTGATCGCCTTGACCGTCTCCTGGTCGTAGTGCAGCTTGCGGAGCAGGTAGTTGATCCACTCCGGCCCCTCGAACCACCAGTGGCCGAACAGCTCGGCGTCATACGGGGCGACGATCAGCGCCGGCCGGCCGTCCATCGACCCGGACAGCCACTCGACCTGCTTCTCACGATTGAACATGAAGTTGCCGGCGTGCTCGGCGGCCTTCTCCAGCGCCGCTTCGCGGTCGTAGGGCAGCTTGTCCTCGGTGCGGCCGGTGATGCGGTGATACTTGATGCCGAGCAGGCTGCGAATGCCGGTGGCGTGCAGGTGCGGCTTGACGTACTCGTAATCGAGGTCGAAGCCGACGTCGCGGTAGAAGTCGCGGTAGACCGGGTCGCCGGGGTAGCCCTCGACGGCGCTCCACACCTGCTTGCTCGACTCGGTGTCGCGGCCGAGCACCGCCACTCCGCTGTTGGGGCAGACGATGGGCGCATAGACGCCAAACCGCGGCCGTGGCTCGGCGGTCAGGATGCCGTGAGTGTCGACGAAGAAGTAACGGATGCCGGAGTCGCGGAGCAGTTCGTCGATGCCCGGCGTGTAGCCGCATTCCGGCAGCCAGATGCCCTGGGGACGGCGGCCGAAGTGCCGCTCGAACTCGCGGCATCCGACCTCAACCTGCGCCCGACGGGCGTTCTCGTTCTGCACCATCAGCGGCAGGAAGCCGTGGGTTGCGCCGCAGGTAATCAACTCCAGCTTGCCGGCCTCGAAGAACTTGCGGAAGCCGTTGACCAGGTTGTTGCCGTACTGGTTGACGAACACCTCGCGGCAGCGCGTGAAGCGGGTGTGGTACATCCGCGCCAGCGTGTTGTACTGCGGCTCCCACCGCGTCCGCTCGATCTCCTTGCTCGCCAGTGCCAGCAGGTTGTCGAGGTAGCGCAGGTAGCGGTACTGCAACAACGGATCGGCCAGCATGCCGGCGAGCGTCGGCGACACCGACATGGTGAGCCGCCAGTCCACGCCGTCGCGCTGCAGCCCCTCGAAGATGTCGAGCAGCGGGATGTACGTCTCGGTGATCGCCTCGTACAGCCAGTCCTCTTCGAGGAAATCGTCGTACTCGGGGTGGCGGACATACGGCAGATGAGCGTGCAGCACCAGCGCAAGGTAGCCAAGGGGCATGGTCGCGAGTCCTCAGAGCAGCGAAAGCCGGGCACGGTTGGGTTAGGGGAAAGGCGACGCCGGTTCAAGCCGCAGCCACCGGCCGCGGACCATCACGCGAACCACCGGCCCGGCGGACGCCAGGACCAGGTCGTGCGGGTCCTCAAACTCCACCGCCGGCAGAGCGACGGTGATCAGGTCGGCCGACTTACCCCGTTCCAGACTACCCGTCTCGTCGGCCCAGCCGAGCGCCTCGGCCCCGGCGAGGGTCGCCATTCGCAAGATGGAAGAAGCGGGTAGTTCAGGCGCATTGTGCCGCAAATACCGCGCCTCGGCAAGCAGATTCAGGTCGGGGTTGGACGCCCGGCTGTCCGTGCCGAGCGCCACCCGCACCCCGCGCGCCAGCAAATGTGGCAGCGGGTGCGGGGGATGCCCGAATGCGGCGTGCGTCCGCGGGCAGTAGACGACCGTCGCAGTGGCGGGGACGGGCGTCGACGAGTCGAGGTAGTTCGCGTGGACGAGCAGCGTTCGCGCCGGGCGGCAGGTATCGATCACCTCGGCGGGGCCGTCGACCAGCCCCTCAGGTGCCCACGCGCCGACGCCTTGCAGAAACGGCACGAACAGTCCGTCGTGGTGCGCGAGCAGTTCCAGTTCGTCGGCCGTCTCGGCGAGGTGAGTCGCCAGCGGTACTCCAGCGGCGGCGCACTGGCAGGCCAGCCAGCGGCCACCGGCATGCGTGCGGGCTGAGGCCGGGCACGACAGGTGTCTCGCAGCGGGTGCCGTTGCAGCCATTCGCTGCCCGCAGGTCCAGGCTGCCGCCGCCCGTTCCTCGGGCAGACCGAGCAGCTCGCGAAAGACGACCCCGCGAATGCCGCTCGCCGCAATTGCGTCCCACGATCCACCGTCGCCGGAGATGTCGCCGACCAGCGTGGTGCTCGAAAGCGGATCACCTCCGCCAGTCCGGCATCCACGTCGGGCGCGCACCTGCTCCGCGCCTCCGCCGCCGCCGGTGGCCGATCACCTGCCGTAGCCAGGCGGGGAAGTCGAGCCGTCCATGGCAGTCCGCGCCGCTTCCGGCGGTGCCAGCCCAGCCATGCCGGTGAGGTCGAGGTGGGTGTGGGCGTTGACCAGTCCGGGCAGGACGGCGACGTTCCCGAGGTCGACGTCGGCAGTGAGCGTCCCGGCCAGCTCAACGTTTATGATGCGGTCGCCCACCAGGCGGACGATACCGCCTTCGAGCGGCGGACCGGCGACGGGGAACACCCAGCGAGCGGTGAGCGACCAGGACGCGGCAGGCATGGCCCTCGCCTCACGCGGACGGGCGACACGGTCATGATCGGCGACCGGGGCGCGGGTGGACAGGGTAGCCGCAGCGAACTTACGGCGCCGATTGCGTTCGGGTATAATGTGCGAATCGTCTGGCAAAGACAGTGCAGACGTTGGAGGTGTGGCATGGAAGTTCGCTACTACCTCGACCCCGATACCGGACAGCCCCACATCTACAGCCATGGGGTGACTGAAGCCGAGGTGGAATGGATCCTGGCCCACCCAGGCGAGGACGAACCTTGCTCCGGCGGTTCCCGGCAGGCTCTGGGACGGACGGCGGGCGGGCGCTATCTGCGCGTGATATATGTCCCCGACGAAGAAGGGGATGGCGTGTTTGTTGTTACGGCATACCCGCTCGCCGGCAAGCAGCTCAAAGCGTTCCGGCGGCGGCGAAGGAGACGCGGACAATGAACGAACAGCGGTTTCCCCAAAGGCTGGGATGAGCAGCCAGCGTCAAGCAGCTACTTGCCGAACCGATGCGCGAACGGATGACGAGCTGGCTGGCGGCGGACGAGGCGATCATTGATGCCGCGGATGACCAGACCGGTCATCAGGTGTACCAACGGGCCCTCCCGCCTCGAGATCCGGCGATTTTGCTCGGTGGTCGGCAAGACCGCTTGATGAACGCACCGCCAGCTCCAGTAGATCCGACCGAAGCCATCGGCGCAGACGGTGGGGGGCATGGCGGCTTTGAAAACAGGGTACAGTTCAGGAGCGCCTGCCAAAGGGCTGAGGCTGACTGCTCCGGCGGGTTTCGGAGCGGTATTTGCAGGCACGAGAAAGGAGGCTCGCAGTGTGGCCTGACATTCAGTCACATTACATGAGGTATGGCCGAACCACTTCCAAGGCACAACCAGAAAACTGTTGTGGGTGCGTGTTCTGCTTACCTCGTCGGCAGGGTCGGGGCAGTTCGGCTCGAGCAACCAACTCGGATTCCTCCTCGGACAGCTGCCGCGGTATTGTTGACGTGGAGCAGGCCTGCACCAAGATCAAGCCGGCATGGCTGCGCGACGAGGTGCTCGGCGGCGGGGCTGCCCTCACCGCAAGGGGGAGGAGGCCAGTGGGGTAGCCGGGACTACTGGGAATGATCTTCGGGAGGTTTTCAGGATCACCCCGGGGGTCGACGATCGAGTTACTTCGACGGAATGGTGGTGACGAAGGTCGCCAGACCTACAGTTGCCGAGGCGTCGCCGAAACGGCCGCTCTACCTGACTCGATCCTCCGGTGATCGTGCGCGTTTGCACGTCGCCGCAACGCGCGATACCATCTCGATGCCGCTCAAGTGCGCTTCGTTGCCTGGTTATGGTGCAGTTCCAGCAGGGCGACGAGCAGGATGGCCGGAACGTCCAGCGTTGCCGCCCTTGAGGGCGGTCGGGCGGGTGACCGACGGCGGCGGGCCGAGGAAATACCCGTGCGCCGGCCAAGCCAGATCGGCCGTCGATGACCACTCCGGTCGTGCGGCGGGCCGAGCAGCTCGCAGCGCTGCTGGTACCGGCGTCGACTACTCGGCAGCCCGCACGCCTGCGCCTCGCGGACCACCAGCGAACACGGATCGTAGAACGTCGGATGCACCAGCAGGTCGGCGGCGAAGTAGGCGCGTGCGGTCGGCGGCGAAGCCGGCAGCGGCACCACGTCGGCGATGCCCAACCGCCGCGCTAGCCGGGTTGGTAGCCCGACCTTGGTTGCCCACCACCGCCAGGCGGAACTGGCGGCGGTCCGGCAGGGTGGCGACGCTGTTGGAAGGAGCGGGCCGAGGCCCTTCAGCCGGTAGTTCATCGCTGGCCGAACAGCGCGCGGACGAAGGCTATTCGGCTCGACCCCCACGCCTGCTGGGCACCTCCACTCGCCGCGCGGCTGGCGGTGGCGGCGTTGGGTCTGGGCCGATCGCCGAGGCAGCACTGCCACCTGGTACCTGGATGCCCAGGTGCAACAGGTGCTGCCGCACCAGGTGGCGCATGACGATGGCGAACGGCGGATTGTCGGCCAGGAACTGCCAAGCGCTCGAACTGGCGAACGACCAGAACGCGATCGAGCAGCGCACCGCCGTCGCCAGCAGCCGGAGCGCGCCTGGCGGGAACCGCCTCAGGCTGTGCAGTACCGTCGCGACGTACAGCCTGGCCTGCGGGTGACCGTCGTCCATCGCGTCAATTTTGTCGAACCCGAGCGTCAGGCCGGGTCGCCCCTCCTTGCCACCCTGCTCACTTGGCTGCTGGAAAACTGCCATTTGGACGAAGAATCCGCGCTTGCCGTCTTCGCGAATCGTGACGTGACCGCTGCCGGGCAGCGCGGCCTTATCCCACTGGGAGGCGTACAGGTGGACCTCGTGACCGCTTTGGCGTCCAGCTGGCGGAGCAGGGTCGACGATGTAGGCCTACACCCGCTGCGAGCGGGTATCACGACCGGGGTGACAGATCGCCAGGTTCACGAGCGGGTGGCTTCCTGCTCGGCCGGCTGGCCGACGGGCGGACGGCGGGGCGAGAGTGGTTGCGGGGCGAAAGGCGTCCTGCTTGTGCCCTGCGGCTGGCCGACCGCGAGACGCGCGTCGCCATCTTCCTGACCAGGCCGGCCTCGGTCCCTGGATGTTTCCAGCTTGTCGCCGTTACACGGATGTGCGAAAAGGCCGCGTCGACGACGGTAAGTACGGTGACGAACGGGTATTTCGGTCGATCGCCGGCCAGTAGGCGAACACCTCGCGACGACCGGCTGGCTTGCGGTGTAGCTGGTGACGCTGGCGGACCGGACGTGACCAGCGGCGCCAGGCTTGCGGGCGAACTGCTCGACGACGGCCTGCCGGCGCGTCGCGGACGGCGATGGCAACACCACTTCCGGGTGGCCGGCGGCTGCAGTACCCCGGCAACTGTCGCCGGGGCGCCCAGGGCATTCCCATCAGGGTGGAGCTCGGGGCAGGCCCCGGCGTGGGCGAGCGTCAGCACCATTCAAGCCGCACCGCCGCGCCTTCGCCGCGGGCGCCGGGGCCGGCGATCACCAGCGCCGGCGGGCGGGTGTAGCCGGCCGCGGCAGGGCGATCGACACCTTGTAGCGATCCGGGCGCCGGACGACCGCGGGCTCCGTGACGCGGACCACGTCGGCTGCCGGTTCGGTGAGGGCGAGCGACGTGAAGTCGACGACCACGTCCGGCGTCAGGTACGGTGCGCTGCCGGGTCGCCAACCTCGTAGAGGAGCTGCTCGCTCACCGTCTCGCGGTTGACCGCGCCGCCGCTGCCGTGGCCGGCTTGCTGATCGAACGCGCGTCCGGCTCGATCTCGGCGATCGGGTAGCCGACGTCGCTCAGGTCGGTGGCCCCGGCTCGTTGCACTACAGCCCGCTGGTCGCTCAGCGCGTACTCGATGACGTGCCCGGCGATCGCGCCCTGGCGGCCAGCAGGTCCCAGTTGTCCCACTGCCAGCTGAAGCGGCGGCAAAGGCCTGAGCGTCGTGCTGCTGCGTCGGCTACCCGCTCGGTGATCACCACGGCGCGCCGCGTTCGAGGCATGCTGGCGATCGGTTGATCACCAGATAGGCGCGCTAACCACCCGCGGCCGGACGTCGGCGAGCGGTTCGCCGGTGTCGAGGTGCGCGAGCGGATGGCCGGCGGCGAGCAGGTCGTCCAACCGCGGGCAGATCTACGTCGCTGACCACACCAATCGAACGGTCGGTCAGTCCGCCGCGGTCGAGGATGGGCGCGCTCCGGCGGCGCAGGCGAGCGGGTTCATCCTGCCGGCGTTGGCAACGATGCGCAGGGTCGGCTGGCGGATCAGTTCGGGGGTCAGCCGCTCCAGCACATCGAGAAGTCGGTGGCGTAGCCGCGGACGGGTCGCGCGCCTTCGCCGCCAGGATCGACATGGTCAGCTCGGCCAGGTATTCGAGCGTCAGGTAATCGAGCTGGCCGCCGCGGGCGAGTGCCGCGGGATCGGGGCGTCGACGTTGTCGCCCCAGAAGCCGCAGCCGTTGCCGATCCGCACCCGGTTCGTCATGACCGTTTGAGTAATGCACTACTGGAACGACATCTCTTCCACCGACATCCCTTGTTGTAGGCGCCGGCCCGGATGGCGGCGTGGGGAGGGAGTGCCCTCCCTGCCTTTCCATGTCGGACCCTTCCCGGTGACGGATCGGGAAATGGGCATGGCGCAACCTCCGCTGTCGGGGTGTCCCCGACGCCCCGGCGGCCTCCAGCGGACAGGTGTACGGATCGCGGTCGATCGGACCAGCGCGTCGGTTGGACTCGTGTCGATTCGTGAACTACGGTTATGTCGGGGATTCAGGGAAGAAGACGGTTATCGCGTGGTCCATTATCGCATCCCGCCCTTGGGGGCATACGCCGCTCGCTGGTAGAGTGGGTGGCGAGGGCCTCCTGGCAAACCTTGAGCCTTCCATGCCCCCGATCGCCTGCGAGCATGAGATGGAAGACGCGGACTATCTGCATCGTCCGGATTCCGAGCCGATCCCCGGTTACCGGCTGCTGCACCCGCTCGGCCGCGGCGGGTTCGGCGAGGTGTGGAAGTGCGAGGCCCCCGGCGGGCTGCACAAGGCGGTCAAGTTCGTTCATGGCGGGCGGCACATCCTCGACGACCACGCCCCCGCACTGGACGAATTGCAGGCAATCCAGCACGTCAAATCGATCCGCCACCCGTTCATCCTGACGCTGGAGCGCGTCGAGATCGTCGACGGCGAGCTGGTGATGGTCATGGAGCTGGCCGATCAGAGCCTGGCCGACCTGCTCGAAGCGCAGCTGCAAAACCACCAGGCCGGCCTCGCCCGCACCGCCATTCTGAACTACCTCCGCGAAGCGTCGGAGGTGCTCGACGTGATGCAGTCGCAGCACGGCGTACAGCACCTCGACATCAAGCCGCGCAACCTGTTCCTGGTGTCCAACCACGTCAAGGTTGGCGATTTTGGCCTGGTGACGACGCTGGCCGGCGGCAAGCCCGGCAGCGGCGGGCTGGGGGCGATCACCCCGCGGTACGCCGCTCCCGAGCTGTTCCAGGGCGAGGTGTCGCCGCACAGCGACCAGTATAGCCTGGCGATCGTCTACCAGGAGCTGCTCACCGGGCATGTGCCGTTCGACGGCAAGAACTCCCGCCAGCTGATGTTCCAGCACCTGCAGAGCGAGCCGGACCTTCAACCGCTGCCCGCGGGCGACCGGCTGATCGTCGCCCGCGCGCTGAGCAAGGACCCGGCCAAACGGTTCGGCAGCTGCATGGAGCTGGTCGAGGCGCTGGTCCACGAACACGGAGAGGTCATCACCCTGCCGGTCGGCAGCTCGGTGCCCCCGGAGGCACCCGTTGTCGGGCCAAAGCACGACACCCGTACCGGCCGCGCCATGAAGACGGTGCGGACGACGCGCATCCCGCTGCCCACCCCGCCGTTTCTGCTGCCGGGGCACGGCCTGGAGATCACCGGGCTAAACAGCCGCACTCCACTCACCGAGGTGTGGAACGCCCGCGCGCATGACGGCGCCACCTGGCAGGTGAAGGTGCTGTTTGGCTGTCCCGGCCCACAAGATCCGAACGTCGCCCGACTGGGCCGGTGGGTCCACCCGGCGCTGCTGCCGATCCAGGTGCTCCAGCACATGCCGGGCCGGTTGGTGCTGGCCTCGCCGACCGGCCACCGCACGCTTCGCGACCTGCTGACCGATCATCTCGGGCAGGGGCTGCCGGGAGTGCCGCGGCGACTGGCGCTGGCTTACCTCTGGCCGATCGCCGAAACGTTGCACACGCTGGCGACCGAGGATGGTTTGCAACACCTGGGACTGAATCCGCGCACGCTCGTACTCGACGGCGACCGTTGTCGGGTCGCCGATTTCGGGCTGGCCCAGCTGGTCTGGCAGCCGGTCGGCCAGCCGATCGGCCAGCAGAACGCGCGCTATGCAGCGCCGGAGTTGCTGAGCCGCCAGGTCCACCCGACCAGCGACCAGTACAGCCTGGCGACGGTTTATCATGAGTTGATCACCGGCGGACTGCCGTCGCAGGCCCCCCCGACAGCGCGCGGCGAACCGGCCGCGCCGCGGGTCGATCGGCTGCCCGAGGCGGAGCGGTCGATCATCGCCCGCGCGCTGCACCCCGATCCGGCGAAGCGGTGGGAGAGCCTGGTAGCGCTGTTTCGCGCCCTGGAGGCGGTGACACCCACCGTCGAGGCCGCCACCGCCCGGAACCCGGCCGTCCCCGTGGCGTTTCCCGCCGCGCCGGAACCGGCCGCCGACGGCCAGGTCGTCCGCCTCGGCACGAACCTGACGCCCGAGGCGATCCGGGAGCGGTTGGAAGGCTTCGGCAAACAGTGGAACGCCCAGCTGGTTTCCTCCTCGCCGCGGGCGTTCGTCTACCAGCTGCAAACCTCGGGTAGCCTGTGGCAGCGGTGGACCGGCACCCAGCCGCGGGTCGACATCGAGGTCCGTATCACCGACCCGGACGTCACCGTCCCGCACGGCGTCCAGGTGCTGACCGAGGTCCACGTCGGGTTGCGGCCGCGCAACTGCTCGGCCGACCAGAGCGCCGAACTCGTGCAGCAGGTGGTGCCGATCCTGGTCGAGAGCGTGCGGACTCACCTGCGCGTCAATCCGCGCGGCCGCATGCACGAGCGGATCGTCTGGCATCACCCGCTCCGCGTCCGCGCGATCGCCGCCGACGGTTCGCTCGGCGAACCGATCGAGTGCCAGGGCAAGGACATCTCGCTCACCGGCATCGGCTTCTACCTGCCTGGTCAGTTGCCGGCCTCGCAGGTGCTGCTGGAACTGCCGCGCACCCCGCAAACGCCGCGGACGGCGCTGCGCGGCCGGGTCGTCCGCATGCAGAACTGCGGCGACGGCTGGTTCGAGGTCGGCGCCGTCCTGATGCCGCCTGACGACCACGCTGGCGAGGACGACGCACTCACCATGACTTGAGTGACTCCGTTCGCCGCCGCGAAATTCGGTCCTGCGCCGCGAACCTCGCTGGTTCGCGCGCGTCTGTTCTGGTGTACGGCACGCAGGGGCCGACGGCGGATCGGAAAAATCGCTGTCACGTTGCTCGAAAGCCGCCGTACAGGAGAGTGCAGGCGACGATCAGGCAACCGGACGTCGCGAATCGAACGGCCAGGTGGTGAAAACGGGAGACACGCGGGTCCTAGAAGCCCGTGCCCAGGCGGCGTGAGGGTTCGACTCCCTCCCTGGTCACTGTTTATCCCCGGGGTGTGGCGGATGCACGCCGCCCTGCGAAGGCGGAGGCCATGCTGGTTCGACTCCAGCCGGGGATGCTGCGTCTTTGACATCTCGCTCGCAGCTTATGTGCCGATGTAGATCAGCCGGTAGATCGTCTCCCTCATAAGGAGAAGGCCGCTGGTTCGACCCCAGCCATCGGTACTGTCTGGCCAGGTGGTGGAATGGTAGACACACGGCCCTCAGGAGGCCGAGCCCACCGCGGCGTGAGGGTTCGACTCCCTCCCTGGTCACTGACGGCGATGCCGGCGAAGCTCAACCGGGTGAGCGGCGCTTTCGTAAAGCGATGGGTGTGGGTTCGATTCCCACCGTCGGCTCTGTGAGTAATTGCTTATCGGTGTAGCTCAGTTGGTGAGAGCGCCTCTCTGAAAAGGAGGAGGTCGCTGGTTCGACCCCAGCCGCCGATACTGGCCCCGTGCCCCACAGAAGCGGCATACACACTGTGGATGGTTCCACGCCAGATTCAGGATCTGGAGCCGCCGGTTCAACTCCGGTTGTTCTTCGCCGCCTCGACTCGCACGGAGCCAACTGCGTTCATGAGGTCAGTGGCAGCCTGCCGCTCTCCCAAGGCGGACGGGCGGGTTCGAGTCCCGCTGAACGCACTGTGACCGCTCGTCCGTGTAGCTCGCGTGGTCACAACTTTTTGAGGTGTGGTGTATCGGTGGCATTCCTGGCTCTGACCCAGGAGGATAGGGTTCGACTCCCTGCACCTCGGCTGTCGGTTGGTGTTCGATGAACAAGGGTGTGCTCCTGGGAGAGTAGTGCGGTTCCAACCCGCACGCAGAGGGTTCGACTCCTTCCGCCCTTGCTGTCTTTCTGTGACTGGTTTTGGTGTATTGGTGTAGTGGTTTCTGCACGCGGCCCTGTCAAGGCCTCGGTCCGGGTTCGATTCCCGGATACACCGCTCGCCCCTTCGGGGGCTTCCAGGGGTCCCGTGGTCCAGCGGCCACGACATCCGCCTCACATGCGGAGAACGATGGTTCGAGTCCATCCGGGATCACTTTTCTCTTTGGGCTGCTCGTCCAACAGGAAGACGCCGTCGTCGCAAGGCGGAGATCGGGGTGCGATTCCCCGGCGGTCCACTCGCACCGAAAGGGGGGCGCCCCTTTCGCTCGCTGCCCTGGTGGTGAAACGGATCTCATGCCACGCTTCGAACGTGGAGAACCGGGTTCGACTCCTGGCCGGGGTACTTTTACGCACGGTGTCAATGGTGTAAACAGCCAGCACACGACCCTGTGAAGGTCGAGGAGAGAGTGCGAGCCTCTCTTGACACACTTCGACGGCTGCGAGCAGGGGAGGCGGCGGGGAGGGGCTGGATCGGCGGATCCGGCCCGTCTCTCCTTTTTCGCGCGCTCCGCGCGGATAGAATGAGGCTGGACACCCGTGGATGGCCGACGGGGGCCGGCATGACCGCGTATGACCCGCTCGATGCGTTTTACCTCACCCTGGACGAGTCGCCCGGCGACCCGGTGACTTTGCTGGCGCTGGCGGACTGGTACGAGGAGGCGTTGCGGCCCGACGCCGCCGCCTGCCTACGGTGGACGGTGCAGCACAAGTACATCCCGTTCCGCTACACGGGCCAGGGCCAGCTGACGGTGTTCAGCGAGTCGTGGAACAAGGGCTGGGTGTGGTGGGCGATCGATGACCCGGCGTTCGGCCGCGACTGGGGGCACCCGAGTAGCTGCCGGCTGCCGGCGCACGTCTGGGACGAGTTGCGGCACACGTTTCACTACGATCCGGCGGTGTTCAAGGAGTATCCGTCGTCGCGGGCCGCCTACGAGGCGCTCCTCGACGTGTGGCCCCGGCTGCAGCCGATCCATCGGCCGCGGCCCAGACGGGAGAAGAATCGCCGGTGAACCTGCCACGCAAGCGCCGCCAGATCGAACGCGAGTTCGGCGTCCCGTTCGCCGGCGAGATCCTCGACCCGTCCGCCTGGACGCAGACGGCACTGAAGAAGCTGCCGCCGGCTGGCCCGCTCGACCTGGCCGAGCTGTTCGGCCGGGTCGCCCCGCTGGTCGTCGACCTCGGCTGCGGCAACGGCCGGTTTCTGCTCGGCAGCGCTGTGTGGCGGCCGCAGTTCGACCACCTGGGCATCGACATCAAGCCGGTGGTGATCCGCTACGCCACCCGCCGCGGCAATCAGCGCGGGCTGACCAACCTGCGGTTCGCGGTGGTCGACGGCGAGCGGCTGCTTGGCGAGTACCTGCCGTCCGCCTGCGCCGCCGAGGTCCACTGCTATCATCCCCAGCCCTACTACGACGCCGCCGAGATCCACCGGCGGTTGATGACGCCGGGGTTCCTGGCGCAGGTGCATCGCACCCTGCAGCCGGGCGGGCAGTTCTTCATACAGACCGACAACCCCGGCTACTGGCGCTACATCCGCGAGATCGTGCCGTTCTTCTTCGACTTTCACGAGCGGATCGGCCGGTGGCCCGACGCGCCGCGCGGTCGGACGCGGCGCGAGATCATGGCGATCAAACGCGAGCTGCCGATCTTCCGCGGCTCGGGGATGGCGAAGGCGAACCTGTCCCTGGAGGACGCCGAACGGCTGGCCGCGTCGTTACCGCCGCCGGCATTCGACGCCGACCGCCGCCTCCGCCAGCTCGACGCCGACGAGCCGGAGCGGTGAGTTAGCCGGCCGCCGCGTCGTCCCCCTGGCGACCGTGTAACAGGTCGACGAGCCGGTCCCACCCGGCCTCGTCCGCCGGCCCGCCGTGTAACCGGGCCAGCTGATCGAGGTGAACGCGGTCGGGGTCGGTCCACACCCGTGCGCCAAGGGTTGCCGCCGCTCGTTCGAGTGTCAGGCCCTGGTGACACAGGTACGCCAGCACCACCGACGGGCTGCGGCTGATGGCGGCGTAGCAGTGGACCAGTACGCCGCCGTTGTCACGACGAGCGCGGTCGATGAACGCACAGGCACGCACCAGGTGGCGATGGAACTGCGGGTCGGGGTCGTACAGACGCAGAGCCAGGTAAAGGAAGTCCTCCTCGTGGTAGTTGGGCAGCTCGATCGCGCAGTTGACGACGTGGGTCACGCCGTGTTGTCGCAGCCGCGTCCGGTTGCGCGCGGCGTCATCGTCGCCCAGGTACAGGCCGTCGAGCACGCGGATCATCGGCAACACCGTTCGGTTCAGAGGACGGCGCAACGCTGGCCGGTGGGGGGTGGCGCATGCTATCATGCCTGCCGGGAAGTTACAATCGGGAGGGAAAGGGGGCGGGTTCCCGTCTCGCACCTCCCCGGAGGTGTCTCATGGCCCGGATCGCCGTCATCCTCCCCGCCGCCGGCAAGTCGACGCGGTTCCGTGACAAGGATAAGAAGGTCTTCGCCACCATCGACGGCCGCGCCGTCTGGCTCCGGGCCGCCGAGGCGTTCGTCAGCCGGCAGGACGTGGTGCAATCGCTCGTCGTCATCGCCCCGGAGGACGACGACGACTTTCGCCGCCGCTACGGCGCCCACCTGGGGCTGCTCGGCATCGAGATCGTCCCCGGCGGGGCGGAGCGGTTCGAGTCGGTCGGCAATGCGCTGGCGCGCATCCGCGACGACGTCGACCTGGTGGCGATCCACGACGCCGCCCGGCCGTGCGTGTCGTCGGCCCACATCGACGCGGTGTTCGCCACCGCCGCCAAAACCGGCGCCGCCCTGCTCGCCGTGCCGGTGAGCGACACCGTCAAGCGCAGCGATGACCGGGGGAAGGTGGAGGCGACCGTACCGCGGAAGAACCTGTGGCTGGCGCAGACGCCGCAGGTGTTTCGGCGCGACTGGCTGGCCGACGCCCACGCTCGCCGCGGGCAGCTCGGCCGCGACATCACCGACGACGCCCAGTTGGTCGAGGCCGCCGGCCACCCGGTTCATCTGGTGACCGGCTCGGCCAGCAACCTCAAAATAACCACGCGCGAGGACCTCGCCCTGGCTGAGGCGATCCTGCGGGCACGGCCGGCGCCGAAGACGCCGCGGCCGAGCCACCCGTTCGACGACGAGGTGAAATGGTGAGTGCCGTCCACACCTCCGCCCACCCGCTGGTGCGGCACAACCTGACCCGCCTGCGGGCCGCGACCACCTCGCCGTGGGAGTTCCGCACCCTCGTTCGCGACCTCACCCAGCTGCTGTTCTACGAGGCGATCGCCGACGTCGCCGTCGCCGCGCACACGGTGCAGACCCCGCTCGCTGCGCACGAGGGCTGCGCCGTGGCCGAGCGCGTCGGCCTGGTGCCGATCCTCCGCGCCGGACTGGGCATGGTCGACCCGATTCTCGACCTGTTCCCGTCCGCCACCGTCTGGCACCTGGGACTCTACCGCGACCACGACACCCTGCTGCCGGTCACCTACTACAACAAGCTGCCGGCCACGCTGCCGCTCGACCTGGCGATCGTCCTCGACCCCATGCTCGCCACCGGCGGGTCGGCGGTTTCCGTCCTCGACTGTTTGAAGACCCGCGGCATTCGCCGGCTCAAGTTCCTCGGCGTGATCGCCGCTCCGGAGGGGGTGGCGGCGCTGCTTCGAGCGCATCCCGACGTGCCGATTCACGTCGCCGCGGTGGACAGTCATTTGAACGAAAAAGGCTACATGGTCCCCGGCCTGGGCGACGCCGGCGACCGGCAGTTCGGGACGTGAGCGGCTACTTCTTGGCCGGCCCGGTGATGCGCGGGATCTCGCGGAGCAACTCGGCGACCCGCGCCTCGGTCAGTTCGCCGGCGCGGAACGCTCGATTGACTACCACCTTTTGTTTCACGGCCAGCAGCACCGTGACGTCGGCGTCGCGGTGCAGCCGGTAGCTCGGCGGCCCGTCGACGTCCTCGAACACGCCCACCGGCACGGTGCGAAGGACGTGCCGCTTCGCCCAGCGGACGACGTCGGCGTCCAGCTGGGTCTCGTCGGGGTGGAGGACGGTCACCCAGCCGCGAAGGTCGTTCTTGCGATACTCGGCGAGCGCCGTGTCGAGGCCGGCGGACAGCCGGCCTAGCTCCGGACTGAGGCTGCGGGCGAAGACGATGACCGCCGGCCGGTCGGCGGTTTCGCAGATGTAGCAATGCGACTTGCCGCGGTTGTCGCCGGTGGCGAGCACGAACGAATACGGCCCCGGCCGCTGGCCGACCCGCGGCCCGGACACACATGATGCCGCCTCCCCGCTCTGCCCCACCAGCGCCACCAGAACCAGCAGACTCGCCGTCATCACGCATTCCCCCTCGGTCAATCAACGCCCATTTCGTCATCAACACCGTTATTGGTCAAGCGGCTCCGGGCTGTTGCCGCGGCGGTGTGGGCGTTTCCTGCTGGCCCGGCACCGCTTCAGGTTTCCTGGGCGGGCGACGCACCACCGATCGATCGCCGGCCCGGTCGCGTATCTGCAGGTCCGCCACCATCGCACGCACATCGAACCCGTGTCGCCGCGCGTAAGCCTCCCGCGCCGCCCGCACCTCACGCAACACGTCATCTTCAACCATCGGACAGACCCTCCGCCGGCAGTTCTTCCGGAGTACAAATCAATGGCGACTCGAACCCCGCCGTTCGACAGGCTAATTCGATCCGCGGGCGAAGTGTGACATTGGCAATGTGGGTACAGTTCCAGGTAAGCAAATACTGAATACCATGCGCCGCGGCAGTCGCGATATGGAGGGCGTCAGCGGCCGCCCTCTGCGGCAGAGGCACGTTCCGCATCAAGGCATCCGCCAGGTCGGCAATCTCCGGTCCCATTTCCAGGAGGGGAATGCCGGCCAGCGCGGCCAGCCGATCCGCCGCTGCCGTCGGGTCACCCGCTTCACACTCCTGGACGACCAGACGGGATGTGTACAGATCGAACCGATCACGCTGCCCCCACCATTCACGGGTAATCTGCTGGTGCGCCGCCCGCACCAGATCGCGACTCGGCCACGCGGTCAGGTAGCTCGGTATCGTGGTCTCGATATAGACTGTCGGCCTCATACCGCGCAATCCTATCGCGCCCAACGGCGCGACTCAAGCACCCGGACCTTCACCATCCCCCAGACTGATTTGCTCCGACTGCCAGATCGACCCGGATTTCCCAGTTTATCCCACTCGCACAACTCGCGCCGGCCATGACGGCGAACCGCGTGGTCGGGGTTGATTCCTCGCGACTGAACCGGCCGGGCGGCCGATGTGGAAAGGGAGAGATTGCATCGACCGCGGGAGATACCGCCCCCCGGCGTGGTGCGGTTGCAATTCCCATGCGGGCGGCTATAGTCGAGGCTCGGGAAGGACCCTGGATCGGTTTGTACACCCTGCCGTGCGCGGCAGACATGCAGGGAGGCGATCATGCCGCGGCAAGTCCACCATCCTCGACGGCCCGACGACGGCTCGCCGCCTCACCCGGACGCGCCGGCGGACCGCCTGGAGTATGCACGGCAGATCGTCCATGCCGAGGCCGCCGCGCTGCACGCCGTCGCCGATCGGCTTGACGGGTCGTTCCTGCAAGCGGTCGAGCTACTGCTGCCAATCACCGGCGCCGGCCGCGGGCGGTTGGCGATCACCGGCACCGGCAAGTCGGCCGACATCGGCCAGAAGCTCGCCGGCACCCTCAGCTCGACCGGCACCCGCAGCTATGTGCTCGATGCCACCCGCGCCGTCCACGGCGACCTGGGGATGCTCCACCCCGACGACGTGGCGCTGGTGCTGTCGCACAGCGGCGAGAGCGAGGAGATCGTGCGGCTGCTCCGCCCGCTGCGGGATCTGTGCCGCGGCATCGTCGGCGTGACCGGCAGCCGCACCAGCACGCTCGCCCGCAAGGCCGATGTCGCCCTGGTGTACGGCCCGCTGGAGGAGGTGTGCCCGCTCGGACTGGCGCCCAGCGCCAGTACCACCGCGATGCTCGCTCTGGGCGATGCGCTGGCGTTCGTCCTGAGTCGCGCCCGCGACTTCAGCAGCGAGGACTTCGCCCGGTTCCACCCGGCCGGCAGCCTGGGCAAGAAGCTGGCGCGCGTCGAGTCGGCCATGCGCACCGGCAGCGAGCTGCGCCTTGCGTCCGCCGACCAGACAATCCGCGAGGTGTTCGCCACCGCACGCCGCAGCGGCCGGCGGACCGGCGCCGTGATGCTCGTCGACGCCGCCGGTCGGATGGCGGGCATCTTCACCGACAGCGACCTGGCACGCCTGATCGAGAATCGTCGTGACGATGCGCTCGATCGGCCGGTGGCCGAGGTACTGACGCGCAGCCGCGGACACTCGCCGTCGGCGCCCGGGTGGCCGAGGCGCTGGAGCTGTTCGAGCGGCACAAGATCAGCGAGCTGCCGGTGCTGGACGCCGACGGGCGGCCGGTCGGGCTGCTCGACATCACCGATCTGATCGGCCTGCCGGCGGCGGAGGAAGAGGCCGCCGTGGCCCCGGTGCCGCTGCGGCTCGGGGCGTGAAAGGAGTCGTGATGGCGCCGCCGATGCTCAGCCTGCGAGATCGCTGCCGTGCCGTCGAGCTGCTTGTGCTCGACGTCGACGGAGTGCTCACGCCTGGCGGGATCGTCTACGGCGCACTCGGCGCGGAGGCGAACCTGGAGGTCAAGGCGTTCCACGTCCGCGACGGGTCGGGGCTGAAGCTGTGGCACCGGGCCGGCAAGCAATCGGCGATCGTCACCGGCCGATCGTCCCCCGTGGTGAGCGTGCGTGCCGCCGAGCTGGGGATCGGGACCGTGGTGCAGGGCGCCGCCGACAAGGGGACGGCGCTGCGGCGAGTGCTGGACGAGACGGGTGTACCGCCGGAAGCGGTCTGCTGCATCGGCGACGACCTGCCGGACGTGGCGGCACTGCGACAGGTGGGGCTGGCGGTGGCGGTCGCTGACGCCTGCCCCGATGCCCGCGCGGTCGCCCACTACATCACCCGGACCGCCGGCGGACACGGCGCCGTCCGCGAAACAATCGAACGCCTCTTGCGGTGTCAGGGACGGTGGCCGGAGGACGGGTGAGACGGACCGGGCGGCGTGTGCGGTAGGCGGGCAGCTGTGAGACACCCCGGTTCTCGGTTGGCTGGCTGGAGAGACCCATGTGGACCCCGAAGCGGATCGTGATCCTGAGCGCCGGCTTTGTGGCGCTCTTCATGGTGTACCTCGGCTACGGCTTCACCGAGGTCGGCCGCATCGATGGCCTGCCGCCACTGCCGGGCGAATACTGGCCCGATCCGGGAACCAACGTCATCACCCCGCCGCCGCGCGGCGTGTCGAAGCTGGAGCAGAAGATCAAGCGGGCGTTCGGCCCCGACTGCAAGGAGCTGAAGCGAGCAATCCGGCTGGAAGTCCATTCGCGCAACATGATCCTCGCCGCCGAGCAGTTCAAGGTGGCGTCCGACGGCCGGGTGGTGCTGGCGCCGATCAGCGTTGCCCTGACGGGCAAGGAAAAGGGCGACGGGCTGCCGCCGGAGATCAACACCATCCGCGGCGAGGTCGCCTATCTGACCTTCGACCGGCCGGTGAGCAACTTCAGTGAGATCGCCAGCCGCAAGATCGTCGAGGCCGAGCTGACCGGCCGCATCGAGGTGACGAGCAACCGCCGCCGCGCCGAGCGCGACCAGGATCTGCGTGTCCTCATCACCTCCGGCACTCTGCACTTCCGCGAGGCGTCCAAGAAGATCTGGACCGAAGCCTACGTGGTGGTGGAGGACCACAAGAGCAAACCCCTGCCGCACCGGATCAAGGGCAAGGGCATGGAGATGGACCTGCTGACCGAGGCGCCGCCGACGAAGCCGGGGCAGCGCAAGCCCGGCCGCGAGACGATCTCCGGCGTCAAGTGGGTGATGCTCCATTCGGCGGTCGAGATGGACCTGTACCTGGAAGGCCAGGGCGGGCTGATGCCGACCGGCGGCGGGCTGGTGAAGGGCGGCGCCAAACCGGCGCCGGTCCCGAACGCCCAGGCGAAGGCAGCCGCGCCCGCGTCGCCGGGCAAATCGCACCTGCACATCACAACCCCTGGCCGCTTCCGCTACGAGCTGAACAAGGACCACGACCTGGCCACCTTCGACATCGCGCCGGGGACCGGCCCGACGCGCCCGTCGCTGGTGCCGCGCCACGTCGAGGTGGTGCGCTACAACCAGGCGAACAACACGCACGACCAGATGGTCTGCCAGCACCTGACGTTGCGGTTGAAGCGGAAGGAGAAGAAGGAGCCGGGACCGACCGGCCGGCCGGTCGCGCCGCCGCCGGCATCGAAGGGCGAGGCGACCGACATGGAGGCGATCGAGCTGGAGACGGTCCACGCGGTCGCCGACGCCGGCAAGAACGTGGTGCTCATCAGCAACACCGACCAGCTGGTCGCCCGCGGCACCGACTTCTTTCACGACGCGGTGAAGGGGCTGACGGTGCTCAAAGGCGGGCCGGTCGAGGTGGACAAGGACGACAACCGCGTTCACGCTCGCGAGGTCCGCATTCTGCAGGTGAAGCCGGCCGATCCGAAAGATCCGACCGGCCGCGCCTACCACCACATCGAGGCGAACGGCCCCGGCGACATCCTGCTGGTCGACAAGAAGGAGAAGCGGACTACCCGCGCCTACTGGCAGAACCTGCTCACCTCGACCAAGGACGGCAACCAGGACCTGCTCATCCTCACCGGGCAGGCGCGGTTCATCGACGAGCAGGCCGAACAGAGCCTCCGCGCCGACGTCCTCAAGGTGTGGCTCGACGAGCCGGACCGCAAGCAGGCCACGCCGCGGATCGAACCGGGCGGCGACGGCCGCCGGCCGCGCCACCTGGAGGCGACCGGCAACGTCACCGGCCGTTCGCGCGACATGAATATTCACGACACGGGCCGGATGGTCGTCTGGTTCAAGGACGTGTCACCCGAGACGCATCTGCCGGCCGGCGCGCCGGCGAAGCCTGCCGCTCCGCCCCAGCCCGCCGCCCAGGTCGTCCCCGGCGCCCGGGCGGTGCCGCTCGCCCCGTCTGGTCCGCGGCCGCTGCCGGCCGGTCCCGAACAGCCGGCACACCTGACCAGCAAGGTTCCGGTCGTGCCCGGCGCTGCCGGTCCGGCCGGCGCGGGCGATAACAAGCAGCCGGCCCGACCGTTCGACCTGACCGCCCGCTCGGTCGAGAGCTGGGTCCTGCGCAGCCCGGTCAAGAGCACCATCGACCAGCTGTGGTGCGAGGGCGCCGTTCACATCAAGCAGGATCCCGCCCGCGCCGAGGAGAAGGGCACCGAGGTCAAGGGCGACACTCTGCGAATGACCGCCGCGGCGGCCGACAACGCCTACTTCCTCGTCGTCACCGGCGACCTGGCCGAACTGCAGACCGACAAGATCTACATCATCGGGCCTGAGGTGAACATCGATCAGTCCACCAACAAGGCGTGGGTGATTGGCGACGGCGCCATGAAGATGGAGAGCGTGACCAACCTGCAAGGCGAGCCGCTGGAGAAGTCCGTGCCGCTGACCGTCCACTGGAGCAAGAGCATGCTCTTCAACGGCGACTGGGCGGAGTTCCACGGCAACATCCAGGCGGTGCAGGAGAAGGCGCGGCTGGCGTGCCAGCGGCTGCAGGTGTACTTCGACAAGCCGGTGTCGCTCAAACAGGGGAACAAGACCGACCAGCCGGCCAAGGTCCGCAACCTGGTGTGTGACCGCGACGTCCGCGTCGAGGACTCGACCATGCAGGGCGACCGGGTCGTGAAGTACCAGCGGCTCGAAGGTCCGGCGGTGCAGATGATGGCGCTGGAGGCGGAGGACGCCGGGGATGGCGGAAAAGGCACCGCGGGGCATCCGGCCGCACCCGTGACCCGGGAGGCAGCCAAGCCGGGCGCGTCGGCGTTCCCGGCGAAGGGGCGGAACAGTGCCGGCAACGTGGTCTACGCCTCCGGGCCGGGGACGATCCGCACCTGGGAGCCGAGCAACGGCGACGACCCGATCGGCGGGGCCACTCCCACCCCGCCCAATCGCACCACGCTGCAGACCCCGGCCGCCGTCCCGCCGGGCGGCAATCGTTCGCCCTCGGCCCAGGAAATGCGGATGACCTACGTCGCGTTCCAGAAGCGCATGGACGCCAACAGCAAGAACAACACCGCGTATTTCTGGGAGAACGTCCGGGTGCTGCACCTGCCCTGCCCGCGGCCGGACGCCGAGATCAACCTCGACCTGATTCTGGCCACCGACCTGCCGGAGAAGTCGCTCTATCTCCGCTGCGACCGGCTGAAGGTGCTCGACCACCCGACCGACGGGCTGCCCAACAAGCAGATGGAGGCGGTCGGCAAGGTGTACGCCCAGGGCCGCGAGTTCTACGCTCGCGCCGACGTGGTGCGCTACAACCAGCAGAAACAGCAGGTGATCTTCGAGGGCGGCGAGAGTGGGCTGGCCACGCTGTACAAGGTGGCGCGGCCGGGCGACAAGCCGCAGACGGTCGAGGGGAAGCGGATCCTGTACAATCGGGCCACCGGCAAGATCGACGTGATCGGCGCCAGCTCCATCACCGGCGAGACGGCACCGCCGAAGCAGTGACGCCTGTTGTCCGCCTGGTTCCGCTCAAAGCACGAACCGGCCGATGAGCAGTCCGCCGGCGAACGCCGCGGCGATCAGCACGATCACCACCACCGTGAGCACGGTCGCACGGGCCGGGGATAACACGATTCCTCCCACGGGCATCGGCTGCACCGTGACGGGTTCGACCGACCAGCCAGCGGTTTCGCGCACCGGCACGGGCGGCGGGAGCGGGGCCGGTCGCGGCGGTGTGGGTGCCGGCGGCCGGCCTGGGCGCGGTCGCGATGTTACGGCCGCCGCGGTGCCCAGCAACAGCTGCTCGAAGTCGTCGCGGTCGAACAGACCGGGGGCCGGCACCGGGACGGCCGGCAGCTCATCTTCCTGATCCTGCGCCGGCACCAGCACCGCGTTGTGGCAGTTCGGACACTGGACGTTCGACCCGGCCTTGCGGCGGGAAATGCCCAGCAACTGCTGACAGACCGGACAGCGGAACCGGATTGGCATGGTCGCCGACGTCCTCCGACTCTACCTCTCACGCGGATGTCGTATCTGTCATTTTGAAGGTTCGTCCAGCCGGATGCAACAGCCGGTCGGCCAGCTTTGCGTCCATCGCGATAAACTGTACCTCCTGCGGTGACCGGACGTCCGCTTCCGCCGCGCCTGGCACGCCACTTGCCTACAATTAGGGTAGAGGCAATGTGAACGACACTCGTCCGGCATTCGGGTCGGCGGGTGGTGGGAACACGAAGGAGGCACCGATGAAGCGTCACTCGATCATCTTCGCCGCCCTCGCCCTGACGGCCCTGTTGCTCCTGGCGCCCTCGGCCGGCGCGCAGGGGATCTATCGCGGCTACGCCACGCCGCTCGGCTACAGCCAGTCGTACGTCAACCCGTGGACCGGCGGGTACGCCGTCAACCAGACGCGCTACAATCCGTGGACGGGGACCTATGGGGTCAACCAGTCGGTGTACAACCCGTACCTGGGCCAGGGCGCCAGCGGCACGTCGTACTACAATCCGTGGACCGGCCGGCTGAACGGATACCGTACGGTCTACAACCCATACACCGGACAGTACGTGATTCAGGGCTACGGTTACTGACGCGGCACACCGGAGCGAGAGCGAGGCACGCCTCCGCGCGACGAACGCGGGAGCGTGCTTCGTTGACACCCTTTCTTCCCAAGGATGCGGTCCATGGCGTCGGAGGTATGGGAGAACGAGATCAGAGGTCTTCGGGGGCGAGGCGGACCTGGGCGGCGTGGCGGACGCGAAGGACGGATACAGTCTCTGCTTCCACGGTGAACAACATCCGGTACACCTGCCGACGGCGGCCGAACAGGGCTTCGCGGAGGTCGACGCCGAGATCGGCTGCTTCCTCCGCAGCGGGGTATCGGTGTGGGTCGGCCTCCAGCGCCTCGATGGCGCGGAACAACCGGGTCCGCCAGCGAGCCACGGCCAGCGTGCCGACGCCGGCCAGCCACGCCTCGGTAGCAAGGACGTCGGCCTCGGCGCGACGGGTGAGGCGAACCTGGAACGCCATCCGCTCACTCCCCCGGTTCGAGCGGCAGCCCGTGGCGAGTGGCAATCTCCCTGAGCACGTCGCGGGCCAGGCGGGAACGTCCGGCGTGGGCGTCGGCCAGCGACTCCCGTAAGGCAGCCAGTTCCCGCTCGCGATCAAACAGTTCCGTTGGTGGGGCCAGTTCGTCGGCGTCGACCAATTCGACGCGCACCCGCATCCCCTCGGGCAGGCGCGCCGCGGCGTCGAGGACGATCACTCCGTTCACCACCGTCCCTTCGAGCGTCATCGTTTTCCCTCCGCGATTCGCTCTCATGATACCCCGCCGCCGTTACTGTCGCTAGCACCGGCTATCGGCCGTTGTCACCCTTTCCTCCCAAGGATGCGGTCCATGGCGTCGGACGTCTGGTAGATGAGCGCCTCAGGGTGATGCTGGAACGGGTGGAAATACTCGAACGTCAGGTAGCCGTTGTACCCCGTCGCGTCGAACGCCTCCATCACCGCCGGCCAGTTGGTCGTGCCGTCGAGCAGGGTGCGGAACGATTCGAGCGAGTGGTCGGTGCCCTTCTTGCTGAATTCCTTGAGGTGGACGTTCTTGATCCGTTTGCCGAGCTGACGAATCCAGTGCTCGGGGAACTGGAAAAGCATGATATTCCCGCTGTCGAAATGAACCCTTACACGATCGCTCTTGAAGCTTTCAACGAACGTGATCATCTCCGCCGGCGTCATCAGGTAGCCATTGAAGAAGATGTTCTCGATGTTCAGGGTGACGCCGAGCTTCTCGGCCTTTGGCAGCAGCATGCCGACCGCTTCCCGCGCTCGCCGGTCGCACACGTCGTTCGGCACCGGGTCGTAGTCGGTACGCCAGGGGATGTGAACGGCGCCGGGGACGACGAGCAGGTTGTCCGTCCCCAGCGCGTGTGCCGCCTCGGTCATCTTGACCGCCAGCTCCAGCCCGCGCTTCCGCTTCGCCAGGTCGTTGCTGGTGAGCGGGTACGGCCAGAACAGGAACGAGCACAGCCCGCTGACGGCGATACCGACCTTCTCACACAACCGGCGGATGCCGGCCAACTCCTTCGGCCCGGCCTTGGGCGACAGGTCGTTCTCCAGGTCGTAGTTCAGCTCGACGGCGTCGAAGCCGGCGTCCTTCGCCAGCCGCAGGCACGTATCCAGGTTCATCCGATCCGGATAGGGAAACGCCCACAAGTTGATCGACTTCTTCATCGCGTAGCGTTTGCGCGGCGACGCCTTCGCCGGCTCTTCGGCGGCGGGTGTGCCAGGGGCGGCGAGGAAAGCGGTGCCGAGGGCGGCGGAGCGGGCGAGCATCTCGCGGCGGCCGAGGGGGGCGGGCTGGTCGGGCATGGAGTGTCTCCTGCGGGGTGACAGTGCGTTCGCTTCTCGTCAGCCTATCCCGCGCGCGACGGAATGGAACCGATTCCTTACCAGTCCCCGCCAAGCACGGAGTTCTCCCGCCTCGCGAGGCCGGGAGCGGTCAGGGTGTTCCGTTTACCGGGCCCGTGTTACCGCTGGCGGTTTCCAGGTTCCCTTCAGAGCCGCTTCCTTCGGCCAGTACAACCGCATGACGACGTAGATCGGGCCTTCGGGGGCAGGTAGCCAGTTGGCCTCCCTCTCCTTCCCGGGATCGTCTGTCTGGATGTAGAGGGTCAGCGATCCGTCCTCGTTCGCCTTCAGGTCGCGCAACATCGGCGAGTTGATCAGGTAACGGTTGATCGGATTCGTGACCAGGAACTGCGTCTTGGCGTCGTACATGGTCACCGACCAGAAGGCGTTGACCGGAGGAAGCTGCCCCTTGGGGAAGGTCAACGTGTAGCGATTCGTACCGCAAACCGGCTTGTTCCCCTCGCTGTCGGTGGCAAGGAGAGGATATAAGGCCTCAGTCGCATCGTTGCCATAGATACCGGCCATCGCCGCTGCTGCCCGGAGCGTCCAATCGCCGTTGTAGTTTGCCCGGTTGCCGAAGCCCTTCGTCGTCACTCGCCAGCCGTTCTCGTCCTTGCCGATTGCCGCAACCTGCTTCTTGATCTGTTCAAGGCCGCTGTTGACGCCCCTCTTCAGGTCCGTCACCTGATCCGCAGACAGCTTATCCAGAGGAAATGGCGTACCCGCCTCGATCCCGATGGTGGCGAACCTGGCCCGCAGGGGCTTTTCCACCTCCGCCGGCCCGACCGGGGGGCAGAACTGGAGGAGAAACGGGAGGTAGGCGAAGGGGTCCCTCGCCGCCCTTTTCTTGTCGAACTTCGGCCACTTGATCTCAGGGGCGGGGGGCGGGGCGGGCTGCTTCAGGAAGGCCGAGAGCGACTGGAGCTTGTAGCCGGATTGAACCCGCTTGACGTTCTCGATGTCGGCGGGGTTGAACAGTTGCGTGCGAATGATCGCAAAGGTGAACTCCGTCTCGCAGCGGAAGATTTTGGCGATGCCTTCCGGCGGAACGCCCTGCCACGAAGGGCCAACGATCATGTACTTGCCTCCACCATTGCCGGTGGTGCGACTGCCGACGTAGCCGTAGTTGAACGTGTAGAAGTCGACGAGCTGCACCGAGTAGTACCGGCCCTTCTCGATCTGGGGCACGGTGAACACGACCGGCTCGGCCCGCAGGTCGGCACAGAAGAACGAATAGGGCGTATCGCTATTTGGCGTGACCACGGCCGTGTCCTTCGGCGTGAACACCCGGGCCGTGTTGTAGAGCTGGTTGAAGCCGCACTTGTACTGCGAGGATTCCCGATCGATAAAGGACTCATAAATGACGCCGTAGTTCATTACAATCGGAAAGCCGTAAACGAACGCTTCCTCTGCGATGGCCTTGACCTCGCCTCGGTCGGGCCGTGCCAGGGTCGCCCCCGGCACGGTTGCCGCCGCCAGGACGGCCACTATCCATATCACCAGTCCGTTACACCATCGCATCAAAGACCTCCTTTGTGGTGAAGACTGAGCCGCTCACGGCTTGTCCGGAAAGCCGTGAATCGTGTTGTGCAGCAACAGCGGGACCGGCTCGCCGGCCGCTCCTTTCAGCGTCGCCCGGATCGACATCCCCCAGGTCGGTGCCAGCGTCGGAATCGACAGGAAAACGCTACGGTTGTTCGCACACAGCGTCGCCGCCGTGACCGGCAACACCCGCTCGTTGACGTGGTCCGACCCGTAGTTCGCAGTGCGTTTCAGCCCCCACACGCGCACCTCGTAGCGAGCGGCGTCGGTCGCCGTCGCCCGGTCGAGCGGGGCACTGAACGTCACCAGAACGCCGTTCGACCTCGCTCGCAGCGACACGGGGACGTGCAATGGTTTGCCGGTGTAGCGCACGCGATAGAAGCCGCCCGGCTGGGTGGCATTGCCGGCCCAGGCGAACATGCCGCACAGGTACAGCTGGCCGTCGGTCGGGTGGAATCGGCCGCGCATCACCCCGGTGGGAAACGCCGGCAGCGGTAGCTCGGCCATACCGCCCTGCTTCTTCCCGGCGACCGTCTCGAACGGCACGACGTACACCTTGCCGTACCCGTAGGACAGGTTCAGCAGCGACCCCTTGAGCGGCTTCCAGGCGTCCGACGTTACCCACAGCAGCTCGGCCGGCGAACGGTCGAAGGCGTTGGTGATCCAGCACAACGGCGGCTCCATCGCCGCGTCGGCCACGTCGGTCACCGCGTGGTAGCCGAACAGGTTGCCGTAGAACCGCGGCTGTTCGCCGGGCTTCGGCGGCGACACCCAGTTGATGCGGTTCTTCGGCGTCCAGTGGCCCTCCTGGTCGGTGACGACAAACGTGCCGTCCGGGTTGATGCACACGCCGTTGGCGGCGCGGAAGCCGTTGGCGAGGATGTCGGTCCTCGATCCGTCGGCGCGTATGCGGAGCAGGGTGCCGTGGTGGGGAACCAGCGCCGGCAGGGCGTGGCGCGCTGACTTGGCGTAGTAGACATCGCCGCGGGCATCCACCTGCAACCCCATCGCGAACTCGTGGAAGTGCTCGGTCACCTGATGGTCGCTGTTGAAGCACTCGTAGAAGTCCGCCTCGCCGTCGCCGTTGAGGTCGTGCAGCGCGACCAGCTGGTCGCGACAGGTCACGAAAATGCGCCCCTTGACGATCTTCAATCCCAGCGGCTGAAACAGCCCGGAGGCGATCCGCTGCCAGCGCAGCGTCACCGTCCGCGTTCCGCCGGCTGGCGGGGCGGTCAGGCCGCTGACCAGCCACACGTCGCCATCCCAGGTACAAACGGCGGCGCGGTCGGCGGCGTCGAAGAAATCGAACCCGGTCAGCCGCATCTGGCAGAACCACGGATTGCTCGTCGGCGGGGTGAGCACGTCCACGGCGAACGGCCCGGCGTCGCCGCCGAGCGTTGCGGTGGTGGTGAGCGTCTCGGTCCACCGCCGCGGTCCGCCCTTGACCAGCGGCCCAAGATCCACGACCGGCTGCGATGCCAGGACGGCCAGCTCGTCGACCGGGACGGCCTTCCCCGTCAGCGGCAGCGTCTGCACGGCGAGGGTGAAGCGCAGCGGCGTGTTCCCCGCGGGCAGGTGCAAGAGCAACGCCCCGTCGCCGTCCTGTTTCCAGGCACCGCCCGGTACGTCGCCCGACACGGCGGCGACCAGGGTTGTATCGGCCTCGGGCCGGGAGGTGGCCCCGGCGCGGCGCACATGGGCGTCGTGGCCGTTGCCGGTCCGGTCGGCCACGGTTTCGGATAAGCTCTTATCGAAACGCCAGTGCGCCAGGGGTCGGTCGCCAGCCGACCGGGCGGCGGCCTTCACCTCGTCCTCGGTCAGCGCCCGCGCGTAGAAGCGAACCTCGCCCAGCTGCCCGTCGAGAAGCGACTGCGGCTGCGGGAAGTCCCGGGCCGAGAACCCCAGGCGGATCACCGCATCGGCCAGCGGCGCCTTCGGCTTCAGCGTGCCGGTCGCGTCCGGCCGGCCGTCAACGTACAGCCGCACCCGCCCGTCGTCGTGCCGCCATGTCAGCGCCACGTCGTGCCACCGGCCGTCGTCGACTGGCGTGCGGCCGGTCACCACCCCCACCCAGCCGATGTCGAAGCACAGCCGCCCGCCGCGGACGAACAGCGTCTTGCCGTCGGGCACCCAGCGGTCGATCGGCCGCGTCTGGCAGAAGATCGTCCCGCCCACGGTCGTTCGTACCCGCACCAGGATCGAGTAATCCTTACTGGTAAGATCGAATGCGGCTGGTTTCGCCACATCCAGCCAGGTACGGCCGTCGAAGGCGACGGCGGCCGGCGCTGCGGGACTGCCCGAACCGGCGAGGACGGCGACCGGAAGCGCCCCGGCTTTCCGGGCCGGAACGGGTACGGTCCGGAGGCGATGGCCAGCCGGCGGGGTCGCCACCCGCAATGTCAGGGCACGATCGCGCGGGCCGAGCTGAAATGTGCGCGTGAAGATCGGCTCGGCGCCAGTCACCGCCGGCAGCTCCAGCACGTTCGTCGTCCCGACGGTGTACGACAGCACCGCCTTTTCGCCGTGCTGGTACAGCCCGCGGTATTTCGCCCAGGTCGCCGGCAGTGGACCGTACCGCCGGCCGTCGCGGCCCTGCAAGCGCGGGTCGTCAAACCGGCCGGTGTCCGGGTTCGCCCATCCGGGGCCGTTCGGGTTGCTCACCGCCACCGTCCCGCTCAGCCGCGGGTGGATCATGTGCCGGCCGTTGAAGTTGATGCCGTTCCAGTCGATGAAGGTCGGGTCGGTGTCGCCTCGCTTACTCCACGCCGCCGCCAGCCGCAGGGTGTCGTGCTCGTACACCATCCAGTGTCGGCCCCGCGCCACCCCGCCAGGACCGGAGTCGAGGCGAACGGCGATCCCCTTGTAGGCGATGTTCACCTGCCCGCCGCCGGCCGGCGCCTCGTAGGTGGCGGTCAGGAACGGTCCGTAGTTCATCGCCGACCACGGCTCGACAGTCGACGGCGCCGGGCCGCGGGTGGTGCCCTTCGGCAGCGCTGCCACGTAGGCGGAGTCCAGCCGGGTGTACTGCGACGGGTTGTGCGGCCGGAAGTAGACCTCGCGGATGTAGTGAATAACGTCATACTTCTGCTGCGGCACCATCCACGTCTGCGCCGCCATCTGGCCGAAGCCATGCGTCAGCGTTTGATACATGCGATACGGGTCGCTGCCGTTCTTCAGCCGGTCGCGGGCGAACTTCGCCGACGTCGGCAGTGATCCCGGCACGTCCTTCGTGCCGTGACAGTTGACGCACAGCCGGTTGTAGATCGCCTCGCCCCGCCGGAACGCCGCCGCGGCGGGACCCGATCGTGCCCAGTCGGCCAGCAGGCCGGCGTGGTCGACCTGCTTCTCGTACTCCGGCACCTGAACGACCAGTAGCTCGGCGGGCGGCTGCAGCTGCGCCGCCCGCGCCGGACCGCCCTCGTGGATCTGGATCAGGTAGTGCGCCAGGTCGAGGAACTGCTGCCGGCTGGCCAGCTGGTTCGCCAGCCCCTCGGGCATGATCGACGTCTTGCTCACCTGCCGCTCGTCGATCTCGTCGGCCTTGAACGCGATCGGTTTGCCGGTCGCCGGGTCGCGCAGGACCAGACCGTCCTTGTCGTCGCGGACCAGCAGCCCGGTGACGCTCTTGCCCGCCGTCGTCAGGACCGTGACCGGCTCGTACCCCTTGCGGATGACCTTCGACGGCACCAGCACCGACTCGACCAGGTGCTCGGCCGTCACGGTCTTTTCCAGCCGCGTCAGGTCTGGTCCGAGCGGCGCGCCCTCGGCGGCGGTGTGGCACTTGCTGCACGCCAGGTACGGCAGGTGGAACACCAGGGCGCCCCGCTGCGGATCGCCCTCCTTCCGCGCCGCCTGCGCCAGTGCGGCGGCCCCCTCCGTCAGCAGCTGCTCGCTGAGTGTCTGTCCGGTGGCGACACCGGAGTATCCCGATACCAGAAGAAGGTAAATGGCGAAAGGGTACACGACGAACCTCGGTGGGGGGATGACAGGGATGGTACGATTATCGTACACGCCGGGTCGGCGGGGAACACCGCTCGGCCACCGGGCCGGCCGCTTGATGTCGCCCGAACCGGCCGGTACACTGCAACCGTCTCTAGCGACCTCCGCGCCTGGTCCCGTCTCGACCCCCAGGCAACGTGGGGGCGAGGGCGAGGAGTGTCGGACGTGACCGCCGACCTCGATAGTGCAATCGGAGCCGTCCTCTTCCGCGAGTGCGCGGACGCCGTACTGCTGTACGCCGTTCCCACTCTCCACCTGCTCCGCGCCAACCCGGCAGCCGGCCGGCTGTTCGGCCGCCCGCCCGAACAGCTCGTCGGCCTCCGCCTGCCTGACCTGTTCCTCCCCGCCGACCTCGCACTCGTCGAGACAATCCTGCGCGACGGCGCCACGGCGAACGGAGAGGCCGCGGTCGAGCTGGCACTGGCTGGCCCGCCAGCGCAGCCGGTGCGCGTACGGCAGGTGGCCCCCGGCGTCGTCCTGCTGCACCCGATCGGCCCGGTCGCGCCCACGGGATCACCGCCGCAAGGAGCCGGCGACCGCTTCGCGGCCTGGCCCAGCCGCTCGGTGTTCATGGGGGTGTGGGACTGGGACGTGGCGTCGAACGTGCTCACCTGGGACGACGCCATGTTCCCCCTCTACGGCGTGGCCCGCGAGTCGTTTCGCGGCTGCTACGACGACTGGCGGCGGACCGTCCATCCCGACGACCTGGCGCGGACCGAGGCCGAGCTGCGGGCGGCGCTGCAAGGGGTCGGCCCGTTCGACACGCAGTTCCGCATTATTCTGTCCGATGGCACCGTTCGTTACCTGACCGGCAGCGCCACCGTCCTCCGCGATGAGTCCGGCCGGCCGGTGCGGGTCGTCGGCGTGAACATCGACGTCACCGCCCACGTCCGCGGGGAAGTCGCCCTCCGCGAAACCCGCGATCAGCTGCGCAGCATCCTGGCCGCCATCGATGACGTCATCTACTCCACCTCCGCCGACGGCGCCACGCTCCTCTTTCTCAGCCAGGCGGCCGAGGCGGTGTACGGGCTGCCGCTGGTGGAGTTGCTGGAGCACCCGGACCGGCGGCTGGCGGGAGTGGTGGCGGAGGACCGGCCGCGGCTGGAGGCGGTCGAGCGGGCGGTGGCGGAGCAGGGGGCGGCGGCGGCCGAGTACCGGGTGCGGCGGCCCGACGGCACCGTCGTCTGGGTGAGCGACCGCGTGCGACTGGTCCGCGACGACCACGGCCGGCCGCTCCGCCGCGACGGCGTGGTTACCGACATTACCAATCTAAAAAGTGCCGAGGATGCTCCGCAGCCGCGAGGCCACCCTGCGCGGCTTCAACGCCGTGCTGCTGCGGCTGACGCAGGCGGCCGCGCTGCGCGGCGAGGACGGCCCGGAGCGGTTCTACCCGTTCACCGAGGCGGCCGCCCACGCGCTGGGAGTGCGGCGGACGAGCGTCTGGCTATTCGACACCGGCCGGACGCACATCCACTGCCTGGACCTGTTCGACGCGACGACCGGCGCACACCGCCGGGGCGGAACTGGCCGCCGGCCTGTGTCCGACCTATCTCGCCGCCCTGCACAGCGACCAGGTGATCGCCGCCGACGACGCCAGCACCGACCCGCGCACCGCCGAACTGGCCGCTGCCTACCTGCTCCCCGAGGGCATCACCTCGATGCTCGATGCGCCGCTACGGCTCGCCGGTGAGGTGGTCGGGGTGCTGTGCCACGAGCAGGTCGGCCCGCCGCGGACCTGGCAGCAGATGGAGCAGACGTTCGTGCTGTCGGTGGCGTCGCTCATCACCCTGGCGCTGGAGGCGCGCGAGCGGCGGCTGGCCGAGGAGCGGCTGCGGCAGGCGAAGGAGGCGGCCGAGGCCGCCACCCGCGCCAAGAGCCAGTTCCTCGCCAACATGAGCCACGAGATCCGCACCCCAATGAATGGCGTGCTCGGCATGGCGGGGCTGCTGCTGGAAACGGCGATGGCGCCGGAGCAGCGGCAGTTCGTCGAGGTGATTCACTCGTCCGGCGAGGCGCTGCTGTCGGTCATCAACGACATCCTCGACTTTTCCAAGATCGAGGCCGGCAAGCTGTCGCTCGATCGGTTCGACTTCTGTCTCCGCGACGGGCTGGCGGAGACCCTCTGGCCGCTCGCCATCCGCGCCCAGCAGAAAGGGGTGGAGCTGGCATGCGAGGTAGCGCCCACGGTGCCCGACGCGCTGCACGCCGACTGGAACCGGCTGCGGCAAGTGCTGCTCAATCTGGCCGGCAATGGGGTGAAGTTTACCGACCAGGGCGAAGTGGTCGTGACCGTGACTGCCCCGGCCCTCACTCCCGACTCGGTGACGCTGCGAGTGACCGTCCGCGACACCGGCGTGGGCATCCCGCGTGAGCGGCAGGAGGCGATCTTCGCCCCGTTCACCCAGGTGGACGAGAGCACCACGCGCCGCTTCGGCGGTACTGGCCTGGGGCTGGCCATCAGCACCCGGCTGATCGAGCTGATGGGCGGCCGGCTGTGGGTGGAGAGCGAGCCGGGCAAGGGCAGTACCTTTCACTTCACCGCCCGCGTCGGCCGGCCTGCGGCGGCCCCCTGTCCCGGCGTCCCGGCCGCCGACCTGGCGTGTCTCAAGGGGGTTCGCGTGCTGGCGGTGGACGACCACCCGATCAGCCGGCGGATTCTGGAGGAGATGCTGGCGGGGTGGCAGATGCGTGTTCACGCGGCCGCCGAGGGGACGGCGGCGCTGGCGCAGCTGCGGCGAGCGGCGACGGTCGGCGACCCATACGCGATCGTCCTGGCCGACGCTCACCTGGCCGGCATGGACGGCTTCGACCTGGCGGCGCAGGTGGCCAACGCCTCGGCGCTGGCCGCCACGCGGGTGGTGCTGCTGAGCGCCGGCTGTCCGGTAGTCCGCGAACGCCCGGTCGGCGTGGCGCGGCAGGTTCTGCGGCCGGTCCGACCGACCGACCTGAAGCGCTGCCTGCTCGACCTGCTGGGCGAGTCGTCCCACGCGCCGGGCGCCGCCCGCAACCGGGCGGCGCTGACGCAGCCGGCGGCGGAGCAGCTGCGCATCCTGCTGGCGGAGGACAACCCGGTCAACCAGCTGCTCGCCACCCGGCTGCTGGAGAAACAGGGGCACCAGGTTCACCTCGTGTCCAACGGTCGCGACGCCGTCGCCGCGTTCGAGCAGGGACGGTTCGACCTGATCCTGATGGACATCCAGATGCCGGAAATGGACGGGCTGGAAGCGACCACCGCCATCCGCGCCCGCGAGCGGCAGATGGGTGGGCACATCCCGATCATCGCCCTCACCGCTCACGCCATGACCGGCGACCGCGAGCGGTTTCTCGAAGCCGGGATGGACGGCTACCTGACCAAGCCGATGAAGCCGCAAGATCTGTTCGGACTGATCGGCGAGCTGGTGAGCCGCCACGGACGAGCGCCGTGACCGGCCGGCTTACTCAGCCACCTTCACCCGGCGGAACGGCTCCTTGAAGACGGCCACGAACAGCTCGCCCTTCTCGGTGACATAGCCGCGGTACATTCCCAGCCCGCGCGGCGCGATGCCGAACGCCGGCCGGCCGTCGCGGTCCAGCGCGATCAGGCCGCCGACGCCCTCGTCCTCGTCCGGCAGCTCGTCGATCGTCTCGCGGACCGCCCGGTCCACCGGCAGCCGCTTGTACAGCATGCGGGCGACCACGTCGTGGGCGACGGCGTGGCGGATGAACACCTCGCCGGTGCCGGTGCAGGAGACGCCGCAGGCGCGGTCGTCGGCGTAGGTGCCGGCGCCGATCAGCGGCGAGTCGCCGACCCGGCCGGGCAGCTTGTTGGTCAGCCCGCCGGTGGACGTGCCGGCCGCCACCGCGCCGCTCTTGCAGGCGACGGCGCCGACCGTGCCGAACCGCTGATCGCGGCGGACGGGGCCACGGGCGGCCTTCTCGCTGCGCTCGGCCGCCACCGCCTGGCGGATCTCGCGCACGCGCCGGTCCGTCCAGAAGTAGGTGTTGCTGACTTTTTCGATCCGATAACGCTTCATTACATCTGCGGCGAGGACGACATCCTCGGCGCCAGCCCCGGTCAGCAGGACGTGCCGGCTACCGGGCATCTCCATCACTGCCCGCGCTGCCGAGATCGGGTTCTTGACGTGCCATACGCCGGCCACCGCCCCCGCGCGCTTGCGCGGATCGCGCTTGCCTTCCCCCTTCTCGCCTGGCCGGCGCGTCGTCCGCCCGTCCATGATCGAGGCGTCCAGCTCGGCGCGGCCGTCGTGGGTGAGCACCGCCCCGCGGCCGGCGTTGAACAGGGCGTCGTCCTCCAGCACCCGAATCGCCGCCTCGACCGCGTCGACCGGGGTCGACTCCGGCCGCTGCAGCGCGGCGTATCCGGCCGTCAGCGCCCGTGCCAGCCCGCGCTCGAGCTGTTCGCGCTTCAGCCCTTCGCGGGCCATCTCCTTGTCGGTGAGCACGCCGGCCCCGCCGTGGACGACCAGTACCACCTTCGCCCCGCCGCCGGGCGGCGCATCGCCGTGCGCCGGCAGCAGCCACCCTGCCACGGCCAGGACCAGCATGGCGAACCGCATCGGGGCACCTTTTATCAGGAGGAGTCGGGTCATGGCATGGCGCTGGCGGCTGCCGGCGGGATCACCGGCCGGGCGGGCGGCGGCGTCTGGATCGGCTTCGCCGGTTTCGGTTCGCTCGGCTTCGCCGCCACGGTCATCACCGGCTGGCGGAACGTGGCCAGGTCGATGCGGTCGCCGGAGGCGAACACCTTCACCTCCGGCCGGGTCGGCTCGGCCGTCGGTCGACAGAAGCGGACATTGTGCTTGCCCAGCACGGTCAGGCACTCGCCCTGGACCACCACCCCGGTCTGTTCGTCGATCCCCAGCCCGAAGTAGCGCGGGTACTTCGCCAGTACGCCGAGCAGCCGCGTCAGCCGGTTGCGCTCGTTGAAATGCTGGTCGACGACGATGCCGGACAGGAACCCG
This sequence comes from Gemmataceae bacterium, assembly GCA_046350215.1. Taxonomy (GTDB): domain Bacteria; phylum Planctomycetota; class Planctomycetia; order Gemmatales; family Gemmataceae; genus JAXMAU01. The sequence continues at coordinate 48,154 of JAXMAU010000027.1, forward strand.
AAGCCGGCGCCGACCTCCGCCACCGGGTTGCCGAAGCGGATCATCAGGTCGCTCATCACCGCCGCCCCGGCGGAGGTGCCGCCGACGACCCCGCCGCGCGCCAGCAGCCGCCGTAGTTCCGTCTCGACCGCCGTCCCCTTGTACGCCTGGGTGAGTAGCGACTGGTCCCCGCCGCTGAACCACACCGCGTTCGCCACGGTCAGCGGCTTGACGAAGGTCGGGTCGTTCGCTTCCTTCGGATCGCGTGTGTGCAGAAACACCACCGACCGGACCTTCCGCTCCTGCTCCAGCGCCATCCACACCGGGTAGCTGGGTAGCGTCTCCAGCTTGCCCGCCTCGGCCTTGCGGCTGGCCGTCGGGATCACCACCAGTCGGGCGTTCTTGCCCGCCAGCTCCAGGAACCGATCGCGGATCACCTCCGGCAGCAGCCCGCCACCGACGATCACCAGCGTCCCGGCCGCCATTTTCATGACGCGCGACTCGGCCTGCGCCGGCGTCGACTGCGGTTGCCGCGGGTCGGCCGCCCGGACGAGGGTAGGCGCCACGAGCGACAGGGCAGTCAAAAGGGCGACCACGGGTGCCGGAGATTGCCTCCGGCCAACGTGGCTCCCGATCAGGTCGTGGTCCCCGGTTCGACACTCATGCAGTGTGCAATACGCCATGACATCACCATCAAGGAAGGTGAGGGTGCGCTGGATCGCATGAAGGTAGTGAGGGAGAGAGAAGGTTCGAGGTAGCGCCGGCTGTTGGGGAGACGGAGAGTCCGGCAGATCGACAATTCCTTGCTAACATATTCGTTTCCCCGGAACCAGTCCAATTCGGCGCCTTCTGCCCGCGCGCGACTCTTCCACCGGGCCGGGAAACGGCCTGGCTCCTACAATGGGATGCCAGGCAGACGGGCGAAACGTCCGCTCGATGGGTGGATCAGGGATTTCGACGGCCGGACCGGAGGCGACCAAATGTTCGACCTGGCGGCGGTGCAGACCGCGCTGCGTGAAGACGGACTCGACGGCTGGCTGCTGTACGACTTCCGCGGGCTGAACGTCCTGGCGCGACGGGTGCTCGACATTCCCGCCGATGCGCACCTGACGCGGCGGTGGTTCTATTTCATCCCGGCGCAGGGCGCGCCGCGCAAGCTGGTCCACCGCATCGAGTCGGGCGCCCTCGACGCCTACCCCGGTGGCAAGGCGGTCTACCTCCGCTGGCAGGAGCTGGAGTCAGGGGTCGGCCGGCTGGTCGCCGGCGCGCGGCGGGTGGCGATGGAGTACGTCCCGCGCAACGCCAACCCCTACGTTTCCCGCGTCGACGCCGGCACGGTCGAGCTGGTGCGATCGTTCGGCGTCGAGATCGTGCCGTCGGGCGATCTGATCCAGCGGTTCGAGGCGTGCTGGGACGACGACCAGTGGCAGATGCACCTGGAAGCCGCCCGCCACACCCGGTCGGCCTACGACGTCGCCTGGAAGTTCATCGCCGACCGCGTTCGCGCCGGCAACCCGGCGCGTGAAACCGAGGTCCAGGCAGTCATCATGGACCACTTCGCCCGCCACGGCCTCGTCACCGATGGTCCGCCGATTGTCGGCGTCGGCCCGCACGCGGGCGACCCGCACTATGCGCCGGGCGGCGACCACGACAGCGTCTGCGCGAAGGGGACGTTCGTCCTGATCGACCTGTGGGCCAAGCTCGACCACCCGCGCGCGGTGTACAGCGACCTGACGTGGACCGGGTTCGTCGGCGAAACGGTGCCGGAGACGTACACCCGCATCTTCCAGATCGTCGCCCGCGCCCGCGATGCCGCCATCGAGCGCGTTCGTCACGCCTTTGCACGCAAGGAGCCGCTCCAGGGCTGGCAGGTCGACCAGGCGGCTCGCGCGGTGATCGACGAGGCGGGCTACGGCGAGGCGTTCTGCCATCGCACCGGCCACTCGATCGGCCGCGAGACACACGGCAACGGCGCCAACATGGACAACCTGGAGACGCACGAAACGCGCCGGGTGATGCCGCGCACCTGCTTCTCCGTCGAGCCGGGCATCTACCTGCCGGAGTTCGGCGTGCGCTCCGAGGTGGACGTGTTCGTCGACGCCGGCGGCGGCGTCCACGTCACCGGCGGCGCCCTGCAAACGGCAGTCGTTGCCGTCCTCAAGCAGTACTGACGCTCAGGCGTCGTGGCCGTTGCCGTGGTGCAGCCCGGTCGGCAGGATGCCGTAGCTGCGCATCTTCTTGTACAGCGTCACCCGGCTGATGCCGAGGGCGGCGGCGGTCCGGGACCGAGTGTACCCATTGCTCGCCAGCGCCCGCAGGATGACGGTCCGCTCGTGAACCTCGCGGTTGTGCTTGAGCGTGTCCGCCGGGGTCGTCGCCGCCGCCACCGCCGGAGCGGCGACCGCCGGCTGATACTCGCGGACCTGCGGCGGGAGGTGCTCCAGCAGCAGCTCCGGCCCATTGCACACCAGCACCGCCTGTTGCAGACAGTTTTCCAGCTGGCGAATGTTCCCCGGCCACGGATGTGCTTCCAGCGCGTCGAGCGCCCGCGGATGAATGTCGAACAGGTCTTTCTTGAAGCGCGTGTTGAATCGCGCCGTGATGCCGCGCGCCAGCGGGCCGATGTCCTGCACCCGTTCGCGCAGCGGCGGCAGGTGGAACGACAGCACATTGAGCCGGTAGTACAGGTCCTGGCGGAAGCGGTTGTTCGACACCGCGGCGTCGAGGTCCCAGTTACTGGCGACGATCACCCGCGCCTGGCAGTGGTGCGTCTCGTTGCTGCCGACCGGCTCGAACTCACCCGTCTCGATGACGCGCAGCAGGCTGGCCTGTTGCTCCAGTGGCAGGGTGTCGATCTCGTCGAGCAGGATGGTGCCCTCGCCGGCCGCCTCGAACTTGCCGATCTTGCGGTCGGTGGCGCCGGTGAACGCCCCCTTGACGTGGCCGAAGAACGCGCTCTCGACCAGATTCGCCGGAATGGCGCCGCATGGCACGGTGAGAAACGGCTGTTTGACGCGCGGGGAAAAGTCGTGCAAGAGCCGCGCGATGAACGTCTTGCCCGTCCCCGTCTCGCCGGTGAGCAGCACGGTCACGTCATGCTCGGCGGCCAACGCGATACGGTCAACCAGCGGCAAGAGCGACGGCGTCTGGACGATCAGCCGGCGAGCGATGACATCCTCGACGCTCTCGGCGACGACGTCGAACAGGTCGGGTTGGCGGGCGAGCCGTTCGCGGAGCAGGACGGTCAGCTTCGCCGCCTCGTCCGGCCAGCGGAGGTGGTGCGTGACGTAGGGATTGAGGCTGGCCAGCCCGCGGCCGGGACCGCCGGCGCCGGCGTCGAGGATCATCAGCACCGTCGGCAGCTTTTGCAGGTAGATCTCCTGCACCAGCCGCAGCACCCGTTCGGATTCGACGGGCGAGCCGGTCGCCAGCAGCAACACCCCGTCACTCTCGCGGGTCAGGTGCGGTCGCACCCCGTCCAGCCCGCAGCGAAAGAGGTCGCGGCTGAAGGTGCGGCCGAGCTGACCGGCGATCTGGTGAGCGAGGCGCTGGTCGTCGGTGGCCAGGGCCAGGCGGCTGGTAGGCATGCAATTCCCTCGGAGCGGGCGAACGACTCTCCTCGGCGGTGTGTTTCCTTTTATTAACATTCGCCGCAATACCGGCGTTGTCAAGCAGACCGACGCCGTCCGACCGACGAATGCAATCGACACCTCCGGTAGAATCGCGCCCGCTCCGAACTGGCCGCTATTTCACCGTCACTTTTACCGGCTCGACGAACGCCCGGTCGAGGGCGGCGATCTCCGCCGGCTTCATCTGCCCCGGCTGCAGCCACACGCGGTACTCGACCAGCAGCGGCTTCTCCTTCTTCACGGTGGTGACGAAGTACGAGCCGAACCGTCCGTAATTCCGCTCACTGAACCGCGCTTCCTTGGGATTGCTGGGGCAATCCAGGTAGGCGGCCGTGTAGCGCTGCCCGTCGACGACGAAGCTCATGCCCAGCCACGGCAGATTGACGTGCGTCTTGTTGCCCTTGCCGTCCCAGTTCCGCGTCGCGCCCGGCTTGTCGACGCCGTCGGGGCGGATGTAAATTGTTTCCTTCGAGGTTTTTGCGGCCACCTCATTCGAGGCGCGGAAATGGAACCCGGCGTGTTGCGGATCGCCGTCGAGCTTGACCGGACTGCCTGTCGGCGTCAGCTGCGAGTTGAACTCGATGAGCGTGCCGTCCGGCACCGCGTACACCGTCACCTCGCGGCGCTCGACGGCGAACGGCTTCTTGCCGACACCGTTCCAGTCGATCACCACGCGATGCCGGCCGAGGATCGGTCCGCCGATCTCCTCTTCGGTCTTGCGGTGCGCCTGGTGGGTATCCTTGGTGCAGTGCCAGATGTCGACGGTGTTCTTGTCGTAGGTACACTTCATGAAGCCGTAGAACAGCCCGCGGTGGTGCGGGAACTGGATGCCTTGACCGTAGCTTTCACCGGGCATCGGCCCGTTGGTGAGCAGCTGCTTGCCATCGGGCGAGTAAACGTGGTGAAACACCTTGAACGTCCGCTCGCGCGCCGCTTTCGACGATTCATCCAGCTTGGCGTGGATGTAACGCAGCACCGGCCGATTGCCGTGGCCGAGATCTGACCAGCCGTCGTCCTTGTCGTGGGTCCAGTGGAACGTCGTGCCGGCCCCACCGAACTTGCCGCCGCTGACTGTCGCCCGCAGCGTGAGCGACTTGCCCGCCGCCAGCTCCGGCAGGACAAAGTGCAGGTCCTTGCGGACCATGCCGCTCTTTGCCTTGATCGACTCGGTGCGCAACCCTGGCCCGGTGACCTGGCCGATGGCGATCGTCTTGCCATCGGCGTCGACGACGGACACCACCGCGTCGACCTCGGTGCCGGCGGGCAGCTGGAGCGGGACACAGACCGGCTCGTTGTGGCGAGCTTGCTTGCCGGCCGCGACGGTGAACTCGACGGAGCTGGCGGAGAGCGCACTGCTCGCCGCGAGCAGGAGCGCGGCGAGCGAACCGAACAGAAGACGACGCATGGTGGGTACTCGCGGGGCGATGGAAGGATCGAGGGCGTACCCCGCGCGTTGTAAGCAAAACGAAACGCACCAGCAAGGGGTGCTGCCAGGGCAACGCCGCATACCCACGCATGGCACCCAGGCGGGCAGAAGAGTGGAACCACGAAGGACACAAAGAGCACGAAGAAAGAGCAGAAAGGAAGTCGGGAATGCCGCATGCCCACGCAAGCGTGGGCATGGCACCCAGCACCCAGACTTCCTCTTTTTGCCCCCTTTTTTATCTTCCTATTCTTCCCTCTGTGTCCCTCTGTGTCCTCTGTGGTGAGTCTTCTTACCCGCGGAATACCTGGGCGGGGGTGAACGCTTCTCCGAGTATCTCCTTACTCGTGACACCGAGCCAGCGGTCGAGGACGGCAGCGTACACTTGACGGAAGTCAGTGTGGAACGCCAGGTTGCCTAGCGGCAGGTCGGTCAGGCTCGGGTGCGCGCCGACGACACCCGCCTTCACCTTGCCGCCGACGAGGAACAGCTGCGACCCGGAGCCGTGGTCGGTGCCGCGGCTGCCGTTCTCCTGCGCCCGCCGGCCGAACTCCGAGAACGTCATCACCAGCACTCGATCGCCGTGCCCGCGCGCATTCATGTCCTTGAAGAAGGCGGTCACCGCCCCCGACACCTGGGTGAGTAGGTTGGCGTGCGCCGGCGCCTGCGTGGCGTGGGTGTCGAAGCCGTCGATGGAGACGTAGAACAGCCGCGCGCCGATGCCGGCGTCGATCAACTGGGCCGCCAGCCGGAGCCGGGTCGCCAGCGGGGTGTTCGGGTACGTCGCCTTCGGCTGGTAATTCTTGCCGATCTCACTGAGCCGCCGGCTGGAGGCGTAGGTGTTGGCGGCAGTGCGCGAGACGAAGTCGAGCAGCGACGGCCCGCCGGCCGGCTTGACCGCCTCCTCGCGCACGCGCGTCTGCGCCGTCCGATCGGCCCGGCTGGCTGCCACGCTCTGCAGCTGGAATTCGGCCAGCGAGGCGATGCTCGGCACCCGCGCCGGCGCCCCCTCGAACGCCAGCGGCGAGGTCTGGTTGGCCGCCTTCAGGTGGAACGACTGCGTGCCCGCCGGCAGCCGCTTCAGCGCCTTGCCGAGCCACCCCTCGGTGAGCACATCGGCGGTGCTGCCGGCCTGCCAGATGTCCATCGAGCGGAAGTGCGACTGCGTCGGGTTCGGATAGCCGACCCCCTGCACGACGCACAGCTTGCCGTCCTGCAACAGTTCGGCGAACCCGCCCAGCGACGGGTGCAGTCCGAGGTCGTCGCCAACTTTGTGCAACTGACCAACCGGCAGCCGCAACGTCGGCCGCAGTTTGGCGTATTCCGGATCCTTGAACGGGATCACCGTGTTCAGTCCGTCATTGCCGCCGGTCAGTTCGACGACGACGAGGATGGTGTCGGCGCTGCCGGGCCGGCCGTTGGCCGGGGCGGCCGCGGCGGTGCGGCCGAGGAACGTTGGGACCGCTCCGCCCCAGGCCACCATGCCGGAGGAGGCGACGGTCGTTTTCAGGAAGTCGCGGCGCGTGTCGGACATCGGTCGGCGTCTCCACGAGGACGGCAGGTCAGTCCAGCTGGTATTCGGGCAACGTCAGAACGAGGTGACAGAGGGTGCGAACACGGTGGTCGGCGGCGTCCTGCTCAGTCCAGTACGGCGGCACCTTCGCCGCATGCGCCTTGCCGGCATAGGCGAGCAGCCGCTGCCGCGACTCGGCCGGGACGTCGCCCTGGAGCAGCAGGCGCAGGAAGAAGTCGACGACCGCCTCGTCGCCTGTGACACGGTGCTTGCGCGCCAGCGCCGCCGGGTCGACGCCGGCGCCGAACCGCGGGTCCTCGGTGGTGCAGAAAGCCAGCGCCAGGTTCTGGCGATACAGCAGTGTCTGCCCGTTCAGCCACACCGGGCCGCCGTCCCATCCCTTCACCGAGGGCGGGTTGAACACGTTTTGCCCCAGCTGCTCCAGCGCCGCCGCCAGCTGCGTGGTGCCGATGGTTCCTTCCAGCGCCCGGACGGTGCCCAGCGCGAAGTCGACCGGCGATTTGATCCTGGTTCGGTACACCATCTCGGAGAAGAACAGGTTGCTGCGCAGCACGGTGCGGACCAGCACGGCGAAGTCGTAGCCGCTCTTGCGGAACGACTCGGCGAGCGGTGCCAGCAGCTCGCGGGTGGGGGCGACGGTGTCGCTGACGAGGAAGCGGAACAGCTTGCCGGCGATGAAGGCGGCACACGCCGGCTGTTCCAGGCAGATGCGCACCACGTCATCGGGCTTCCACGCGCCGCACTGGCCGAGGACGGTTTTCTCGCCGGCGTCGTGGTCGCGCGGATTGAACACCGCTTCGCGGCCGACGACGTCCCAGCCGGTGAACGCCCGCGCCGCCTGGCGGATGTCGTGCTCGGTGTAGTGGCCGATGCCGAGCGAGAACAGCTCCATCAGCTCACGGGCGTAGTTCTCGTTGGGGCTGCCCTTCTTGCTGCCCTTGCCGTCGAGCCACACCACCATCGCCGGGTCGTAGGACATCTGCCGCAGCAGCTCGGCGAAGTTACCCAGCGCATGCGTGCGGAGCAGGTGGTACTGACCGAGCATCAGCCGGGTGTTCTGCACCTTGGCGTTGCTGGTGGCGAAGTGGTTGTGCCAGAACAGCGTCAGCTTCTCGCGGAGCGGATGCGGCGAGTAGAGCATGCGCGTCAGCCACCAGGCGCGCAGCGCCGCGGCGTTGTTGGTGCGGGCGAGGGTGTCGGCCAGCGGCGCCATCCGCCGGTCGAGATCCGCCTCGTCCCCGCCGGCGAGGAGGGCGGCGACGGTCCTGTCCGGACCATTCCGGACAGCGGACTCCAGGTCAGCCAGTGTCGCGCCGAAAGTGGCGCGGCGATAGAGGTGACCGGCCCGGCGGAGGTTCCACGGGGCCTCGGCGGACGGGCGGTACGGCTGCCACGCCCAGCGCGGATCGATCTTGCTCGCGTCGGTCATCGGTCGGTCCTCGGGGGTGGGGTTATCTGGTCCGCAGCCGCAGCCGCATCTCGAAGCGCAGGCCGGTGGGGTCGAGGATCGTCTGCCGTTCCAGCGAGCCGGCGCCCGCCAGCAGCCGCAGGAACTGGTCGACCTGCGCGCGTGCCTGGTCCGGCGGTACGGCCCGGTCGAGGATCGTCTGCATCACCAGCGCGTCGGCCTGGTCGCGCAGGAAGGCGGCGAACCCGGCGGACGACAGCCGGTCGAACACCGCCGCCGGCTGTCCCTTCGGCGGCGATGCCTGTTCGGCGACGAGCAGGTCGATCAGCTCGCGGCCCAGCTCGATCGTCGAGCAGAACAGGAACTGGTTCCCGACCCTCGCGAAGCATGGGCTGAAGTTGAAGCGCACCTCGTCAACGTCGGCCTTCACCACCTTCGACTCGTCGAACCGATAGGCGACGAGGTCGTGGCCGTGATGGGTTTCCTCGACCAGCTTCAGGTGATACTGAACAGACGACGCGACGGCAGCCGTCCGCAACAAGGTGTTCATCGCCTTGCCGAACGTTTCCGGCTGGCGCAGCTCGGTGACGAACGCAAACGCCGGATAGCGCGACCGCAGCTCGCGCTTGTAGCCGCGGGCCGACGGGTTGGCGACCACCAGCCGGTGATACGGCCCGGCCGATTCCAGCAGGGTGCTGAGCCGGGTGCCGGCGAGCACGCGACCGGAGTTCTTGTCGAAGTTCGCCAGATCGCTGGCCTGCCGCGCCGGGAAGAGCGCCTCCCGGTCACGCCACAGCCGGGCGACATCGAGGTAGAAGCTGGACGAGTAGATCGTTCCCGCGGGCGTCAGCAGCGGCCGGCCGCCGACTTCCTTCGCCGGTGGCAGGTGCAGATTACGGTCCGGCCCCAGCTGGTCCGGGTCAACCGCGGTGTGCAAGCGAAATGCCACGCCGTCGCGTTCCTCGCAGAGTGCGGCGGTGAGAGCGGGCGCCCGGCCGAAGGCGGCCAGGTAGCCGCCGAACAGGATGGTCAGCAGGTTGTTGTCGCGCGGCGACCTGTACAGCTCCTTGCCCTCGGGGCTGGACTCGATCGGCTTCAGGTTGAGCCACCCGGTCGCCAGCGGCGCTTCCGGCAGGTGCTTGCGCGATTGGCGAAACGCCTCGTTCGTCGCCAGGCTGTCGCTCCGCTTGCCGAGGTGCAGCGCAATCGCGCGGGCGAGGGCGTCCTTGTGGTTACTGACCACGAGGGCCGCGCCGAGCCGGGCGACCAGCAGCTCCTTGCCGATCCGGTGGACGGTGACGCCCTCGTGCATCATCGTCGTGACCCGGTCGGACGATTCCTGCCGCGCCAGCTCGCCCTCGATCAGACCGATCGCCCAGGTGACAAACCGCTCCATCAGCCGTTCGTCCTTCCCCTGGACGACGAGTAACGCCGGCTGCGTGCCTGACCCGATTTTCGTGGCGAGGGTTACCCCGCCACCGGCGAGACGGTCGAGCAGCTCCGGCCACTTCGCGCCGAGCGACTTCTCCAGGTAGGCGAGGAGCTGCTGCCCGCGCCGTCCGGCGGTCGACCGCATCTGCTCCTGAACCACCGGCAGCGCTTGCAGCTGCGCCGCCAGCGGGAACCGTCCCGGCTGGCGGGCCAGTCGGCCCGGGTCCGGGACTTCCAGCAGCAAATCGGCCTCCGCCGGGATCAACCGCAGCGGCGACGACGGTTTCGGCCCCTCGGCCCGAAGCGCGATACTGGGTAAAAGCAGGACGGCCAGACCCGCCACCAGGGTGCGAAGGGAACGCATCAACGGGAACTCCTTGGCACAGACAGGCGGAGCGGAGACAATAATAAGGGGGAGATCGTTGCCCAACATACCCCCACCCCGGCGGGCGAGTTTCACGGAGCGATCGACCCAGCACTCGCCGGGACGGCATGCGGACTACCGGGATGAGTCCGCCCCACGGAGGAACGGCAGGTATGTCCGACCGGCTGCAACTGGCCATCACCGCGGACCTGCACTGGGGGCATCGCAAGGGGAGTGAGGCGACGCAACAGCTCGTCGCCTACCTTCACGAGCGCGTGCCCGACGTGCTGATCCTGGCCGGCGATCTCGGCACCGGCGGGCATTTCGAGGAATGTCTGGAGCTGTTCGCCAATCTACCGTGCCTGAAAGTCCTGGTTCCGGGCAATCACGACCTGTGGATCCCGCCGGAAGAGACGACTTATGACTCGCTCGACCTGTACGAGCGTCTCCTGCCTGAAACCGCCGCCCGCCACGGCTTCCGCTACCTCGATCACGGCCCGGTGACGCTCGCACAGGCTGACCTGGCGCTGGTCGGCAGTATCAACTGGTACGACTACTCCTGGGCACTGGAGGGCATCCGCCGGTACTTCCCCGAGGAGGAGCACCGGCTGCACAGCAAGCGGTTCAGCCGCGGTAAGCACAACGACGCCAACTTCGTCCGCTGGCCGCTCGACGACATGGCGTTCACGTCGCTGGTGACCGCCACGCTGGAGCGCCACCTGGAGCAGGCGGCGGGGCAGGTCGGGCGGCTACTGGTGGTCACCCATCATCCGCCTTATTACGGACTGAGTTTTCCGCGCTCCGGCCCGCCGGTGCTGCTCGACAGCTTCCTGTGGGACGCCTTTGCCGGCAACATCGGCGTCGAGCAGCTACTGGCACGCTACACGGGCCGGATCGCGTTCGCCTTTTGCGGGCACACCCACTGCGCCCGGGAGACGACGTGGGAGGGGATACGCGGCTACAACGTCGGCAGCGACTACCCGTTCAAGCGGCTGCTGTGGCTGGACTGGCCGGCGGGCACCGTCGAGGCACACCAGTTCGGCATCTGACCTCCGCGATTCGGCACGGGGGAGCCACGTCCGGTCGGAAGGCGTCTGTCGGCGCTTGCTTCCGCCCCAGCCGGCCGCTTATGATTGTTTGAACAATCCTTGTCCGGACAACCGATGTCCGGACAAGTTACCTGGCCTGGTGGGAGGAGTAAGCGGGGATGCAAGCCATGCACGCACAGACCGAGCCGCAAGTGATCGTGATCGGGGGGGGACCGGCGGGCAGCACCGCGGCGACCCTCCTGGCCCAGCAGGGAGTCCGGGTGCGGCTACTCGAACGCGAATCGGGACCGCGCTTCCACATCGGCGAATCGCTGATGCCTGACACCTACTGGACGTTACGGCGACTGGGTGTGCTCGAGCAGATGAAGGCCGGGCCGTGCGTGAAGAAGTACAGCGTGCAGTTTGTCACCGAGTCCGGCAAGGAGTCGCAGCCGTTCTACTTCTTCGAGAACAACCCGCACGAATGTTCGATGACCTGGCAGGTGGTGCGCAGCGAGTTCGACCAGCTGATGCTGGACAACGCCGCCCGGCAGGGCGTGGAAGTGCGCCAGGGTGTCCGCGTGCTTGACGTGTTGTTCGATGGCGATCGTGCCACCGGGGTGAAGGTGCAGCACGCCGACGGCCGGCAGGAGACGATGGCGGCGGCGGTGGTGGTCGATGCCACCGGGCAGAGTTCGCTGATCGCCAACCGGCTGAAGCTCCGCGAGCCGATCCCGGAGCTTCGCAAGGCGTCGGTGTGGACGTACTACGAGGGCGCCCACCGCGATCCGGGGCTGGACGAGGGCGCGACGCTGGTCCTGGCGACGCAGGGCAAGCGCGGCTGGTTCTGGTACATCCCCCAGCATAACAACATCGTCTCCGTCGGCGTGGTCGCCGACATGGATTACCTGCTGGCGAAGGATCGAGGCGACGCCGAGGCGATCTTCCAGCAGGAGCTGGAGCGGTGTCCGGCGGTGAAGTGGCGGGTGGAGAAGGGCCGGCGGGCGACCGGGTTCTACACCACCAGGGACTTCTCGTATCGCTCACGCCGAGTGTCGGGAGACGGGTGGGTGCTGATCGGCGACGCCTTCGGGTTTCTCGACCCGATTTACAGCTCCGGGGTGTTTCTGGCGCTCAAGTCCGGCGAGATGGCGGCCGACGCGATCGCCGCGGCGCTGGGCAACGGGGACACCTCGGCCGACCGGCTCGGCGGCTGGGGGCCGATGTTCCTGCTGGGGATGGAGCGGATGAAGCGGCTGGTGATGGCGTTCTACGAGGGAATGAGCTTCGGCCAGTTTCTCCGCAAGCATCCGCACTGCAAGCGAGCGATCATCGACCTGCTCATCGGCGACGTATTCAAGGATTCGGTCGACGTGGTGATCGAGCCGATGGAGTCGTATCTGCGGGAGATGAAGGAGATGAAGGCAGCGATGGCCAGCTGACCGCCCGACCGCGCCGCCGTCCCGGCGGTGGTTGTGCCTGGCCCGTCGCCGGGGGTACAATCACCGCCGGGACGTTCGTTTGACGGAGGACAGCCGCCATGACCGCACCCACCCGTGTGTGCCCGCCGCTGATCGACGGCGACCGGCTGACGCGCGCCGAGTTCGAGCGGCGTTACGACGCCATGCCGGAGCTGAAGAAGGCCGAACTGATCGACGGAGTCGTCCACATGCCCTCGCCGGTTAGCTTCGATCGCCACGCCAGCCCGCACGCCCATATTGTGACATGGTTAGGCGTGTACCTATCGCAAACACCTGGGGTTCGCCTGGGCGACAACGGGACGGTTCGGCTGACGGACGACACGGAAGTGCAGCCCGACGGGCTGTTGCTTATCTTCCCCGGCGGGCAGGCGACCATCGACTCCGACGACTATATCTTGGGCAGTCCAGAGTTCGTCGCCGAGGTGGCGGCCTCCAGCGCCAGCGTGGATCGACACGCCAAGCTGCGGGCCTACCAGCGCGCCGGCGTTCGCGAGTACCTGTTGTGGCGAGTCGACGCCGACGTCATTGACTGGCTGGTACTGCGCAACGGGACGTTCCAGCCGCTCAGCGCCGGAGTGGACGGCGTGTTGCGCAGCGAGGCGTTCCCCGGCCTGTGGCTGGACGCGGCGGCGTTGCGGCGCGGCGACCTGGCGGCCGTGCTGGCGATGCTGCAACGTGGGCTGGCCACACCGGAACATGGCGCTTGTCCGGCATTTGCGCGACCAGAACGCCGGAGGGCCGCTGCCATGACCGCACCCACTCGTGTCTGTCCGCCGCTCGTGAACGGCGACCGGCTCAGCCGCGCCGAGTTCGAGCGGCGTTACGACGCCATGCCGGAGCTGAAAAAGGCCGAACTGATCGACGGAGTCGTCCACATGCCCTCGCCCGTGAGCTTCTCTCGCCATTCGTCGCCTCATGCTGCGCTGATCGGCTGGTTGATTACCTACCAGGCACACACGCCGGGTGTGAGTGTGGGAGACAACGGGACGGTTCGGCTGACGGAGGACACGGAGGTACAGCCGGATGGGCTGTTGCTCATCCACTCCGGCGGACAGGCGACCATCGACGCCGATGACTTCGTTTCGGGTGCCCCCGAACTGGTGGCCGAGGTGGCGGCCTCCAGCGCCAGCGTGGACCGACACGCCAAACTACGAGCGTATCAGCACGCCGGCGTCCGCGAGTATCTGCTGTGGCGAGTCGACGCCGATGTCATCGACTGGCTGGTGCTGCGGGGCGGCGCATTCCAGCCGCTGACTGCCGGACCGGATGGCGTGTTGCGCAGCGAGGCGTTCCCCGGCCTGTGGCTGGACCCGGCAACAGCTTGCGACTGACGACCTGGCGGCCGTGCTGGCGACGCTGCAACGCCGGGCTGTGCGCCGGAACATGCCGCTTTCGTCCAGACATTGCGCGATCAGATCACCGGAGGGCCGCTGCCATGACCGCACCCACTCGTGTGTGCCCGCCGCTCGTGAACGGCGACCGGCTCAGCCGCGCCGAGTTCGAGCAGCGTTACGACGCCATGCCGGAGCTGAAGAAGGCCGAACTGATCGACGGAGTCGTCCACATGCCCTCGCCGGTGAGCTTCTCCCGCCATGCGTCGCCGCACGGAGCCGTTGTCATGTGGTTGGGGGTGTATGCCGCACAAACGCGAGGGTTTGCTTCGGCGACAGCAGGACGGTTCGGCTGACGGAGGACACGGAGGTGCAGCCGGATGGGCTGTTACTCATCCACCCCGGCGGACAGGCGACCATCGACGCCGATGACTTCGTTTCGGGTGCCCCCGAACTGGTGGCCGAGGTGGCGGCCTCAGCGCCAGCGTGGATCGACACGCCAAACTACGAGCGTATCAGCGCGCCCGGCGTCCGCGAGTATCTGCTGTGGCGAGTCGACGCCGATGTCATCGACTGGCTGGTGCTGCGGGGCGGCGCATTCCAGCCGCTGACTGCCGGACCGGATGGCGTGTTGCGCAGCGAGGCGTTCCCCGGCCTGTGGCTGGACCCGGCGGCGTTGCGGCGGGGCGACCTGGCGGCGGTGCTGGCGATGCTGCAACGCGGGCTGGCCACAGCGGAACATGCCGCCTTTGTCCAGACATTGCGCGACCGGACGGCCTGATACCGCCTCTGGAGACGGCTGGCCGCGGTTCATAAACTGGTGAAGGCGATTCGCCCCATCGCCGACGGTTCCCTCCCTACCGGCCCGTCTCGGGCCTCTCCTGCCACTCCGATTCGTGAAAGGGTCGAAGGTGTCGGACTCCTCCCTCAGCCCGCCCGCCAGCGCGAACGTCCCTCCGCCGCAACCGCTGACGTTTCAGATCTGGCTTATTCTCATTATCGCCTCGATCGGCTTCGCGTTCGACATCTACGAGCTGCTCATGCTGCCGCTGGTGTTGCGGCAGGCGCTGACCGACTTCGGGATCGCGCCGACGATGCTGGTGGATGGGCGGCCGGTCCCCAACCCGGCATTCGCGTCGTGGGTCGGGCTGTTGTTCTACGTCCCGGCGTTCGCCGGCGGCATCTTCGGGCTGCTCGGCGGCTACCTGACCGACACGCTCGGCCGGCGGCGGGTGCTGACGTGGAGCATCCTGCTGTACGCCGTGTCGGCGTTCCTGGCGGGCTTCTCGACCAACCCTCGCATGTTGCTCGTTCTCCGCTGTACCACCTTCATCGGCGTGTGCATCGAGTTTGTCGCCGCGGTGGCGTGGCTGGCCGAGCTGTTCCCCAACCCGCATCAGCGCGAGCGGGTGCTCGGCTACACCCAGGCGTTCTCGTCCATCGGCGGGCTGCTGGTGGCCAGCGCCAATTCGCTGGCGATCGCATTGGCGGAGGCTGGCCGCCTGCCAGCGATCGCGCTACCCGAGTTCCTCACCGCCACGCTCGGCCAGGTGGAGATCGTGTCGAAGGAGTCGCTGCCGTGGCGCTACACGCTGATGTCCGGGCTGATCCCGGCCATCCCGCTCATCCTGATCCGGCCGTTCCTGCCGGAAAGCCCGGCGTGGGCGCGGAAGAAGGCGGAGGGCACGCTCAAACGGCCGAGCCTGGCCGCCATCTTCTCGCCCGAGCTGCGCGCCACCACGCTCATCACCGCCGTCATGTTCGCGTGCAGCTACGGGGCCGCGTTCGGCGCCATTCAGCAGATGCCGCAGATCGCTCCGGGGCTGAAGGAGACAGTGTCCCAGTACACCGACAAGATCCGCGACGCCCAGCTGGCGAAGGATCCGCAGGCGAAGATCAATCCGAAAGCGCTCGAAAAACTCGCCGAACAGAAGCTGGCCAGCGACTACACCAAGGTGCAGGAGATTGGCGGGCTGATCGGCCGGTTCCTGCTCGCCATGCTCGCCGTGGTTATCGTCAGCCGGCGCAACCTGCTGCGGATATTCCAGATCCCCGGCCTGATCTTCATGCCGCTGTTCTTCTGGTACTTCCTCACCATCCCGAACACCAAGTACTTCGAGATCCCGCTGACGGCGCTGGGAATCGGCAGCCTGCCGATCACCAACGTGTCGCTCGGCATGCTGCTGGCCGGGCTGTTCACGGTGGCGCAATTCAGCTTCTGGGGCAACTACCTGCCGCGCGTCTACCCGCTCCATCTGCGCGGCACCGGCGAGAGCTTCGCCGCCAACATCGGCGGACGGTTGATCGGCACGTCGTTCGCGTGGGTGACGACCACACTGGCGGGGCTGGCGTTCATCCCCGGATCGACCCAGCCGGAGAAGTTCGCCCATGCCGCGGCGGCGGTCGCCCTGTTTGTCTACCTGGCTGGCTCGATCGCCTGCTTCTTCCTGCCCGAGCCGAAGGGCGAGCTGGATTGACCGACCATGCGGATCGCGTACATCACTGCCGGGGCCGCGGGCATGTTCTGCGGCTCCTGCATGCGCGACAACACGCTGGTGGCAGCGCTGCACGCCGCCGGCCATGAGGCGCTGCTGATCCCCACCTACACCCCCATCCGCACCGATGAGGAGGACGTCAGCCAGCGGCGCGTGTTCTTCGGCGGCATCAACGTGTATTTGCAGCAAAAGTTCGCCCTGTTCCGCCACACGCCGTGGGCGCTGGACCGACTGCTCGACGTGCCGCGGCTGCTCCGCTGGGTGTCGAGGTTCGCGGTCAAGACGCAGGCAAGCGAGCTGGGCGACCTGACGGTGTCGATGCTGGAAGGCGAGCACGGCCGCCAGCGGAAGGAGGTCGCCAAGCTGGTGCGCTGGCTGGCGGACGAGGTCCGGCCCGACGTGGTCAACCTGACCAACGCGCTGCTCTCCGGTATGGTCCACGAGCTGCGGTTGCGGCTGCCGCGGGTGCCGGTGCTGGCGTCGCTGCAGGGCGACGACATTTACCTCGAATCGCTGCCCGAGCCGCAGCGGAGTCGATGTCTCGGGCTGATCCGCGACCACTGCCGCGAGATCGACGGGTTCATCAGCACCAGCGCCTCCTACGCCGACTTCATGGCCGGCTACCTCGGCATCCCGCGCGAGCGGATTGCGGTCGTCTACCCCGGTCTGAACCTGCATGGTCACGGCGGATCGCGCGACATCGTGGCACGGCCGTTCACCGTCGGCTACTTCGCCCGTATCTGCCCCGAGAAAGGGTTCCACCAGGCGGTCGACGCCTTCCTGGCACTGCGGCGGCTGCCGGGGACGGACGGGGTGCGGTTGCATGCCTCCGGCTGGCTCGGCGAGAACAACCGGACGTTCTTCGAGGCGCAGCGACACCGACTGGCGGAGGCCGGCTTGCTCGGCGACTTTACTCATGTCGAATGTCCGGATCACGCCAGCAAGGTGCGGTTCCTGCAGTCGATCGACGTGCTCACGGTGCCGACGGTGTACCGCGAGCCGAAGGGGCTGTACGTGCTGGAGGCGCTGGCCAACGGGGTGCCGGTGGTGCAACCGCGGCACGGAGCGTTCCCGGAGCTGGTGGAGGCGACCGGCGGCGGACTGCTGGTCGAACCGGGCGACGCCGCCGGACTGGCCGCGGCGCTGCACGCGCTGTACCGTGACCCGGCGCGGCGTGAGTTACACGGCCGCGCCGGACAGGCGGCGGTACGAGATCGGTTCCACGCCGGCCGGATGGCGGCCGACACCGCGGCCGTCTATCAGCGACATCTCGATTCGAGGCATTGACCGCACGGGAACGGACGATGGACGCCTTTCGCATGCGTCGGCTGGTGGAGTTCGCCGACACCGACATGGCCGGCATCCTGCACTTCGCCAACTACTTCCGCTACCTGGAGGCGGCCGAGCATGCCTACCTGCGGGCGTGTGGGCTATCGGTGGTGCTGCAGCACGAGGGCGAGACGATCAGCTTTCCGCGGGTCGGCGTCGTGCGAGTATTTGAAGCCGGCCCGGTTTCAGGACATGCTCGACATCGAGGGGCGTCGAGCACATGGGCAAAGCTCGATCCGCTATGCGTTCACGGTGTCGCGGCGACGAGCGCTGGCCGCGCCCGCTTCACCGTCGTGCTGGCCGCCTGTTGCCGGGCCATGGCCTGGAGAAATCGCCATTCCGATCTACGCGCAGATCCTGTCGCGAACGCCACCGCAGGACGTCGCTTCTGGTCTGTCTTACATGTTCCCAGGGGTAGTGTCCCGTCCTAATCTAGGAGGAGGGGAATACGAGTCCACGGGCAGGAAGCAGGTATGATCCACATTCGACTCCCGCAGGCCAAGGTCGAGCAGTTGGAGCAGGTGTTCCGCTCCACGGAGGACCGCAAGCTCCGCGACCGTGTCCAGATCGTCCTGCTGGCCCAGCGCGGCCGCAGGCACCAGGACATCGCCGCCGACCTGTGCATCCACCGCAGAGGCGTCCAGCGGTGGCTCAACGCCTACCTCGAGCGGGGACTCGACGGGCTGCGGCCACGCAAGGCCAGGGGGGCCGACGGCAACATCCCCGCCGAGATGGCCGACGAGATCAAACGTTGGGTCATCGAGGGGCCGGCCAAGCAGGGGCTGGACCGGGCCAACTGGACCCACGCCGAACTGGCCGACCACCTGCTGAAGACTCACGGCATCCGCACCTCCCGGTCGGCCATGCACCGCTTCTGCTCCCGCGTCGGCATCCGGCCCTACCGCCCGACGTACCGCTTCCTGCGCGGCAACCCGGACAAGCAGGCCCAGGCCAGGGAGGACATCGAGGCGCTAAAAAAGGGGCGGCGGCGGGCGAACTCGTCCTGTTGAGCCAGGACGAGGCGAGGTTCCAGATGGTGCCGACGCTGCAGGCGACGCTTGGGGTCAAGGGCCACCGGCCGGTGGTCGGGACGCGGGACTGCAAGGACGTGTTGTACGTCTTCGCGGTCATGAACTTGATCTCCGGGGTGATACACGCCAACACGCTGGAGAGCCTCCAGGCGGCCAACCGCAAGAGCACGGAGAGCAAGACTAGGAGGATGCAGCGAGCGTTCGCCGACCACCTGCGCCACGTCGGCCGGATGTACCCCGGCGACCGACACCAGCGGGTGGTGCTGCTGATCGACAACGCCCCCTGGCACCGGGGTAAGCCGATCGACGAGGCGATGGCGGACATGCTCGACATCGAGGTCCGCGTCGAGCACATGGGGCAAAGCTCGATCCGCTATGCGTTCACGGTGTTCCGCGGCGACGAGGCGCTGGCCCGCGCCCGCTTCACCGTCGTGCTGTGCCGCCTGCTGCCGGGACATGGCCTGGAGAAAATCGCCATTCCCGATCCGCTACGAGCACAGATCCTATCACGGACCCCGCCGGCAGTCTGACCGTCGCTTCTGGTCTGTCTCAGGGGCATGCCGTGATCGGTTGCGTTGCTACGGAGAGCCTGCGAGAATGGCGCCGGAGGTGATCGATGCCGCTGCATGACTGGGTCGACGAGCGGGGCTGGGACAGCGTGCATCCGTTCTGGCTCGCTTACCTAGTCGAGTGGATTCAGCCGCGGCTGCCGGAAGGTTATCGGGCCTACCTCGGCGGGGTCCCGGCGCTGACGGTGGCCGCCGGCGAGGGTCGGCCGGACGTTGGCGTTCGGCAGTGGGTAGCCGATCCACCCGCTGGCCCGGCGGCCGAGACGGCAGTACTGGAACCGGACGTGGAGGTGCGGGCGGCCGTCCGGCTCGACCCGCAGCCGGCCGTCCACGTCGACCTGGGTGGCCGGCTGGTCGCCGCTGTCGAGGTCGTCTCCCCGCGCAACAAGGATCGGGACGCGGCCAAGGCGACGTATGCTGCCCGCTATCTGGGATACCTGCGGCTTGGAGTGCATCTGCTACTCGTCGACGTCCTGCCGCGACCGCGAGGGTTCTCATTCGCGGACGCGATCGCGGCTGATCTCGGGTTGGAGGTGCCGCCGCTGCCGTCGCCTTTCGCCGCCGCCTACCGGGTGGGCGAGGCGGTGCCGGCGGGGGACGACCTGGGAAGCCTGGTCGGGGTGTGGCGTCGCCCGCTGGCGGTGGGGCAGCCGTTGCCACCGCTGCCGCTGCCATTGAGCGTTCACTGGGCGGTCGTGGTCGACCTGGAAGAGACGTACCAGCGAGCGGCCCGGCGGGCGTACCTGGACTGAGGGCACGCCAGCCGTCACTTCTGGTTCAGTTCGACCGCTTCTTCCCAGTGCTCATACAGCTGGCTAATTCGCGTTTTCAGATCTTCAAACTCGGCGGTCGTCTGCTTCACCTTCTCACCGTCGCGGTAGAGGTCGGGCGACGCCAGCAGCGTTTCCAGCTCGGAAAGCCGAGTCTCGGCGGCGGCCAGATCGCCCTCGATCTCCTCCACCTTGCGGTAGGGGAACTTCCGCTTGCGCTTGCCCTTGTCCGGTGTGGCGGCCGGCCGCGCCGCGGCAGGACGGGCCGCCTCCTTCTCCTTGCGCGCCCGGGCGGCGTCCTTCTCCTTCGCCGCCGCCTGCCGCTGCGCTCGCATCAGCTCAAAGGTGTCATAATTGCCGTGGATCACCTCGACGTTACCCTGACCGTCGAGCACCAGCAGCAGGTCGCACACCTGGTTCAAGAAGTAACGGTCGTGGCTGACCACGATGACCGTCCCCTCGAACTCGCGGAGTGCCGATTCCAGTGCGTCGCAGGCCCACAGGTCGAGGTGGTTGGTCGGCTCGTCGAGGATGAGCACGTTCACGCCCTCGGCCACCAGCCGGGCCAGGGCGACGCGGCTCTTCTCCCCGCCGGACAGCGAGCCGACTCGCTGATTCACCTGGTCGCCTTGCAGGCCAAATCGTCCGAGCAGGTCGCGCATCGACTGCTCAACGACGTCCGGGTCGCTGTCCGGCCAGACGGCGCGGATCACCGGCTTGTCGGCCGGCAGCAGCGCCAGGTGCTGGTCGTAGTAACCGATCTCGACGAGATGGCCGCGCTGCACCGTGCCGCTGTCGGCGGACTCCTCGCCGAGCAGCACGCGCAGCAGCGTCGTCTTGCCGGAGCCGTTCGGCCCCAGGATGCCCATTCGCCGGCCGCGCGGCAGGTCGAACGACAGGTTGCGGAACAGGGGCCGGTCGTAGCTCTTGGACAGGTTCTCCGCGCGCACCACCACGTCGCCGGCGCGGCGGACGGTGCCGAAGTGCATGTGCGGCGACTCGATTTTGCTCGGCCGCTCCACCCGCTCCAGGCGATCAAGCTGCTTCTGGCGCGACGCCGCCTGCTTGTGCAGCTGTCCGTAGTGGACGCGGCGGATGTACTCCTCCTGCTTCTCGATGTATTCGCGCTGCGACTCCCACGCCTTCACCTCCTGCTGGAATCGCTCCTCGCGCAGCCGCCAGTACTGGCCGAAGTTCCCCGGATAACTGGTTATTCGATTGCGATGCATCTCGAAGACGCGGGTGACGACGCGGTCGAGGAAGTAGCGGTCGTGGCTGACGATCAGCATCGCCTCCGGCTGGCGGATCAGGTAGTCCTCCAGCCAGCGGGTGGTGTCGATGTCGAGGTGGTTGCTCGGCTCGTCGAGCAGCATCACGTCGGGGGAAGCGAGCAGCAGCTTGGCCAGCATCAGCCGGCTTTGCTGCCCGCCAGAGAAGGTGTCGATTGGCCGATCGTAGTCGCCGCGGGTGAAGCCGAGGCCGTCAAGCACCTCCTCGATCTTGTGGTCGACGTGGTAGGCATCGTGGTGCCGCAGTAGTTCATTCAGCCGGTCGTAACGAGCGGCCAGCGATTTGCGTTGGTCCTCGTCGGTCGCCTTCGCCAGTGCCTCGGCGGCGCGGATCATCTCGTCATGGGCCGAGAGCAACTCCTCCAGCGCGGTGCGTGCCTCCTCGAACAGGGTACGGCCGGCGGCGAAGTCGGGCTGCTGGCGGAGTAGCGAGATGCGCGCATCGGCGTGGCGGCGGACCTCGCCGGTGTCCGGCCGGTCCAGCCCGGCCAGGATCTTCATCAGCGTCGTCTTGCCAATGCCGTTCGGCCCGACCAACCCGACCCGTTCGCCGGCGTGGAGTTCGAACCCCACGCCGCTGAACAACGGCCCTTCGTCGAACCCGCGTTCCAGGTCGGAGCAACTGAGCAGCAGCATGAGGCGGTATCCTTGACCGAACCCCGGCCCCGTCCTTCGGTCGGGCCGATGAGGCAATTATTCTCGTCGCAGCGGGCGAGGACAAGGCGGGTCGGCGAAAGCCGCCTGCTGTCCCAGCGGAGTGATCGGGAGAGGAATGAGATTATCGCTTGTCAGGCTTGACGCTCTTGAACCAACCGATATTGACGTCAGGCGAAGTGATATACAGGCTGCCGGCTTTCAACTTGGTGATCGGAATCACCGCCTCGTAGAGCAGGTTTGAACCCGGCTCATTCATTTGCACATTGTTCAACCGTCGTTCGGGCGCTTCCACCAACGTCGCGCCGCACCCGTCACCAAGGTAATAGCTCTTGGTTTCGATCACGGTTTTTCCGGCAGTAATGCGCAGCAAGATCTTGCCATCCCGCTCGATGTCTTCGACGGTGAAGCCGCCAGGCGCCAGCCGGATCGAGATAACCCCAGGCGGTAACTTGCCAGGTGGTAGCTTCACCGGAGCGAAGCCGTTTGGCAGGGGTCTGGGCTGCTGTGCTACTCCGAAACCGCCAGGAGTGCCAACAAGTGCAACCGCCACCAACAACCACGCCCAATCCGCATGCATGACGAACTCCGTGAATCAGTCGGTGAACGGAGTGGACCGCAGAAGCTGCCCAGACCTCCTTGGCGTAGGATCATCTGAGGGACATTGTACCAGAGTGAACCGCATCGTAAACGCGGCGACGCCGGCAGCGGCTGCCGGCGTCGCAGGGAGAGACAGAGCAGCCTGGCTCAGCTGCGGCGGCGGGCGGGCTTCTCGTCCTTGCCGGCGATCAGGTCAGAAATCCGCACCTTTTCCAGATGCTTGCGGAGCACATCGGCGGAGTTGGTGCAAATGGTTTCCAGCTTGCCGTTCAAAGCGGCGTTGGCCTTCTCGGCCGCCGGATTCTTGCGCCGCTCGCCGATCGGCACCAGGCCGCGAATCGGCCCGTCGACCGCCTCGATAATCTCCAGCATCGAGATGTCCGACGGGGCGCGGGCCAACTCGTAGCCGCCATTCGGCCCCTTGACGGAGCGGAGAACGCGGGCGCTGACGAGCGGCTTGAGCACCTTCAGCAGGAAGCGCTCGGGAATGTCGCGCTGCTCGGCGATGTTGTGCGAGGCGACGGGCTTCTCCGCTTTTTGCTGCGCCATGTAGGCGACGGCATGCAAGGCGTAACTGCTGGCACGTGTCAGTTTCATGTCTACCTCTCGTTACCCTGCCCAACCGGGCTGCGGCGACGCCGTGACCGGCCCCGGGAGAAGGGCAACACACTTCAAACGGACCAAACGAACTCATCAACGCGCTTGGGCGATTCACCACCAACCCGAACCCACCACTTCCGCCTCGGCGTGGAGAACGATGCAGCGTCCGCTCGGCTCAGGACCGTGAATGGCGGGCGTGGGGGAGAGCTTCACGGGGAGGGGACCGCGCCAGGGAACGCGATCCGGGCTGGTGTACCAGGCCACCACGTCGTGGGCGACCTGCTGGGGAAAAGGCAGTCCTGCGTAGTGGATTATAAGAATCGAGGAAGGGCTGACAATACCATTCAGTCCCGATTCCGATAGAAATAGGTGCCCGATCGATCGAGGGGAGGGGCGACCGCTCCTCCTCTGCCCCATTTCAACTCCCCTTGCTCGCATAATCGCGGGTGGCGAACTCGACGCCGACGACGGAGGTGGCCGGCACTTCCTTGCCGTTGTACTCCACCAGTCCGCGGCGCAGCTGCACCCGCCACAGGAGCGAGCCGTCGTAGGGCTTCTTCACCCGCCGGCCGTCGGCGTCCAGGCCGAACAATGTCTCCTGAATCGTCGGGTCCCAGCCGTCGGTGCTGACGTAGGTGTCAGTCTCCGCCCCCGGCGCCAGCCCCTGGCGGTCGATATTCTTGCGGCCTTCCAGCCAGTCGCGGCGGGTGCCTTTACGGGTGTCGCGCTGCATCGGATACCACCGGGCCGGGCCGCCGAAGAATACCGCCGGGCCGGCCATCAGCATCGTCAGCGGCGGGCTACCGCCGTCGGTGGGCTTCCACCGCCGATCGAAGTAGTTGTCTACCGGCGTATAGGCATAATCTTTCGCCAGGTTCTTCAGATGCAGGTGCAGCACCAGCGCGTCGAACGGACTCGGCT
Organism: Gemmataceae bacterium; assembly: GCA_046350215.1. Lineage (GTDB taxonomy): Bacteria > Planctomycetota > Planctomycetia > Gemmatales > Gemmataceae > JAXMAU01. The sequence goes on from JAXMAU010000027.1 coordinate 72,020, forward strand.
CCGGCCGCTCCTCGGCGCCCTCGGTGAAGATGCTCACCTTCCGCCGTTCCACCTTTTTCGGCGTCACTTCCAGGTCGCCGACGACCAGCGATTTGCCCAGCGGGACGATCAATTGCGGCGGCAGCGGCTGCATCGCCGTCTTCTTGTCGAAGTTGAGGAATACTCGGGTCTTGCGGTTGACGCCGGGGGTGTCGCCCTCGTCCGGCATCTGCTCGAACAGGCTCTTTGGCGCCGTCTTCATCTTGACGTACATGTACCCGGCCGCCGCCGTCGCCAGCACGGCGTACACCACCACCGGGACAAACACCAGCGGCACGAACCAGTCGACGCCCTTGCCGGCTTCTCGGTGCCGACGAATCGTTCCCAGGGCGGACGACCCCCCGAGAGGCGTGTCGGCCTCCCCTGCCGGGGCGGACGGCTCACTGGACGCGGCCGACGTCATCCACGGCAGGTTACCGCCGGCAGCGACGGGGCTGTCGGCCGCGGGCGCGGGGGCGTGATCGGTGACGGCCGACGAGCCGTTCGCGGCGACGGGCGACGGGGCGGAGTTCAGGTGGGGCGCCGAATGCGGATCGGGCATGTGGACCTTGGGCGCCTCCTCGTGCCCGAACAGCGCGTCCTCCGTGTCGCTCGGCTGGTGGAAGATGTCCTCACTCTGCGCCAATCCCTTGAATTCCACCTCGGGGGCGGCCGGCGGACTGACCGGCTGCGGCGGGGCGGCGTTGGCCGGCGCCAGCACCACCTGCTGGCAGTGCGGGCAGCGCACCTGCTGACCAAGGTAGTCGACGCTGACCGCCATCAGGTTACTGCAATGGCCGCACTGAAAATTCACCGTCTGCATCGATGTTCAGCCTCGGTTCCGGCAGACGACACCCGTGTCCCGGCTCGCAGGTGTCCGAATCGGCGGGGAGTTACCACATGCACCCTTGTTGTATCCGTCAATCGCTCAATGACCACCAGTCGATGGCGCTCAGCGCGGGGATTTCTCCATCGTAGCCGCCGGGCCGGTGCGGCACCACCGCAAGCAACGGCACCTGCAGCCGCAGCCGCAACTCCTGGGCGTTCTCGCGCTCCGCCACGGTCGCCACCGGCGTCGTCTCGGTGACGACGACGCCCACCACACGCAGCCCGCGCTGCCGGGCTACCTCGACGGTCAGCAGCGTGTGGTTGAGCGTGCCCAGCGAACGGCGGGCGACGACCAGCAGCGGCAGCTGCACGGCAGCCGCCAGGTCGGCCACCGTTTCGCGCTCCGTGAGCGGGCAGAGCAGTCCGCCCACGCCTTCCGCCAGCACCCGGCATTCGCCGGCGGACCGGCGCTCGATCGCACGGATGAGGTCGGCAAATTCCAGGCGCACGCCTTCCAGGCGCGCGGCGACGGGCGGGGCAGCTGGCTCCAGCAAGACGTGCGGGGTGACCGCGCGGAGGTCGGTTTCCCCGGCTGCGGCGGCCAGGAGGCGGGCGTCGTCCGCCAGCCGGCTGCCGTCGGGCAGCACGACGGCCCCGGTGGCGACCGGCTTGCAGACGGCGAATCGTCGCCCTTCGCGCCGCCACAGGCGGGCGATCGCCGCGGTGATCTCGGTCTTGCCGACGCCGGTGTCGGTCCCGGTAACGAGGAGGCCCTTCATGACATCGCCTCGGCCAGCTGCCCCTCCACCTCGTCGGCGACCTGGCGGATCGCCCGCTCCAGCACCGTACCGAGCCGGTCGATCAGCTCGGGGGTGATCGCCAGCGGCGGCATCACCACGATCACGTCGCCCAGCGGGCGTAACAAGACGCCTTCGTCGCGACAGCGGCGACACACCTGCCAGCCGACCCGGAGGCGCGGCGGGAACGGCTCACGGGTCGTCCGATCACGGACCAGCTCGATTCCCGCCATCAGTCCGCGCTGGCGGACGTCGCCGACGAGTGGGATGGTGCGGAGGCGGTCGAGGTGGGCCGCGAGCCGCTCCACCTTTGGGCCGAGCGCCGGCAGGCCGTCGGGTGCCTGGAGCAGATCGAGGCTGGCGAGGGCGGCGGCGCAGCCGAGCGGATTGCCGGTGTAGGTGTGGCCGTGGAAGAAGGTGCGGCCGGCGTCGGGCGCGCCGAGGAACGCCTCGAACACGCGCTCGGTGGTGAGCGTGGCAGCCAGCGGCAGGTAGCCGCCGGTGATCCCCTTCGCCAGACACAGGAAGTCGGGCGTCACGTCCTCCTGCTGGCAGGCGAACAGGCTCCCGGTGCGGCCGAAGCCGACCGCCACCTCGTCGGCGATCAGCAGCACGTCGCACTCGCGTGTCACCTCGCGGACGCGGCGGAGGAAGCCGTCCGGCGCCGTGATCATCCCCGCCGCCCCCTGCACCAACGGCTCGATCACCACCGCCGCCAGGGTGTCGGCGTGCTGCCGCACCATGTCGGCGAGGACGTCGCCGCAATCGATGGCGCAGCTGCCGCGCTCCTTGCCGAGCGGGCAGCGGTAGCAGTACGGCGCCGGCGCCCGCAGCGTGGGGAACAGCAACGGCGCGAACAGGTGGTGGAACCGCGCCAGATCGCCGACCGACACGTCGCCAAGGGTGTCGCCATGATACGCGGCAGTGAGCGACAGGAATTGCGTCTTCTCCGGCCGGGCGGGGGACGTCTGCCGCCAGAATTGAAACGCCATCTTCAGCGCCACTTCCACCGCGGTGGCGCCGTCGTCGGAGTAGAAGACGCGCGTCAGTCCCGGCGGTGCCGCCTCGACCAGCCGGCGCGCCAGCAGCACGCTCGGCACGTTGGCCAGGCCCAGCAGCGTCGAATGCGCGACTCGGTCGATCTGGTCGCGCAACGCCTGGTCGATCGCCGGTACGCGATGGCCGTGAACGTTGCACCACAGCGACGACACCCCGTCGAGATACTCGCGGCCGTCGAGGTCGACGAGAAAGCAGCCGTGGGCCTCGCGGATGATGAGCGGCCGCTCGGTCTGGTAGACCTGCATCGGAGTGAACGGATGCCAGACGTGGTCGCGATCCCAGCGTTCCAGCGACTCGCGGTCGGGGGTCGGGATCATCGGTGCCACTCGACATGAACCGGGGTGCCGACGCGAGCACCGAGCTTGTGAGCGGCGTTGCCTTGCACCACCGCCACCTCGAGCAGCCCGGAGCTGGACACCAGGCTGACCAGCTCGCCGGGGGTACAGTCGGCGTAGGTGCGGACGCGGCGAGTGGATACGCCGGAGGCGGTCACGCGCGCGTCGGCGGGCAGATTGGCCATGACCGACCCGGAGATGTTGCTGATCAGGTTGCCGAAGTGGTCGACGAAGATCACCTCGCCGCTGATCGAGTCGGCGGTACGAGTCGGCGTTGGCCAGCGCAGCTCGGCCCAGCGGGTGACCACCGGGCCAAGGTCGGCCGGGTTCATCCCCAGGCTCAGATAGGCGGCCACCGGAGCGAAGATGTCGCGGCCGTGAAAGGTGGCGCTGACCACCGGACGGAAGTAGCGCGGCTCGCTCACCCGGATCACGCGCAGCGGCTGGGCGTGCCCCTCGGCGAGCAGGGACCAGCAGCCGTTATCCGGGACGACCAACCGTTGCCCGGCCACCGAGACGTACAGGATGTTGCGCTCGCTGCCGACCTCCGGGTCGACCACCACGACGTGGATCGTTCCGGTCGGGAAGTAGGGCAGCGCCTCGGCGAGAAAGAAGGCGGCGTGGCGAAGGTCGAATGGCGGGATCTCGTGACTGAGGTCGACCACGCGGGCGAGCGGGTTGATGCTCAGAATCACCCCCTTGATGGCGGCGACGAACGGCGACTGGGTGCCGAAGTCGGTGGTGAGGGTGACGATCGGGTCGGCCATCGCGGCTGCCTTTCCGTGGACGTCCGGCGGAGTGACGCAGGCGATTATACCCCGTTGCCACGACGACCGTCCAGGGAGCGACTGCGCGCGCAAACGACCGGGGGCGACGCTGCACCCAGCGTCGCCCCCGGTCCGGACAGGTCGTGTCTCAGTAACTCGGGCCGGTCGGCCCGCCCATGCGGCCGCCGCCCATGCCGCGCATGCCGTTCATCCCGCCCGGCGTCATCTTGCCGTCCTTGTCCTTGGCGCGTTTGAGCAGGGTGTCCTCGCCCATCGTCTCCGCCGGGTACTGAATCGGGCCGGAATAGCGTGCGTCGTTGTCCGGCGGATCGCGGTACTCCTCCGGCTGCTTGGGCGGTCGGATCTGGTTCTCGTTGTTCGCACATCCCGCCAGTCCGACGGCGGCCACCAGCAGCACCGCCACCAGGTTGCGAATCCGGTGCATGTCCCCTCTCCCGTGACCGAGTGCGATCGTGCCAATTCCCCCGTCGATCGCGGCCGGCCAGCTATAGCCGGATCGCCGACGGGGTCAAGATCAATATCGACCGGCCCAGCGGATGAACTGGATTCGCCGCCGCGCCTCGGCTATAGCAGCGCGTCGCCCGCTTCTCCTCCGGGAGTTTCCTGATGCCATACCGGACCTGCCTGGTGTTTCCCGTCCTGCTGGCCGCGGTGTGCCTGCTCCCGGCCCAGGAGGGGCAGCCGCCTCCGCCCGCGCCGCAGGGCGTCGAGGTGATGGCCCGCGGACCGATCCACGAGGCGTTCGCCAGCCTGGCCGGCGAGCCGGTGCCGTCGCGCCCGGTGCCGAAGAAACCGCCAGCGCCGATCGAGGAGCTGCCGCCCGCCGAGAAACCGGAAGGGCAGGTTGTGTGGATCGGCGGTTACTGGGCGTGGGACGACGAGCGCAGCGACTACCTGTGGGTGTCCGGCGTGTGGCGGAAGACGCCGCCGGGCAAACAATGGGTCGCCGGCTACTGGCGCGAGGACGGCGACCGCTGGCAGTGGGTGCCCGGCTTCTGGACCGCCGAGGCGCGAGGCGACGACCAGAAGGTTACCTATCTCCCCGAGCCGCCGAAGGCTCCGCAGATTGCCGCGCCGGGCAAGCCGCCGGGCGAGGACAGCTTCTATGTCCCCGGCAGCTGGATCTGGACCGGCGACCGCTACTTCTGGCGGGCCGGTTACTGGGCGCGGATGCAGCCGGGCTACGTGTGGGTGCCCGATCACTTTCGCTGGACGCCGTCGGGCTACGTGTTCATCCCCGGCTACTGGGACCTGGCGCTGAAGAACCGCGGCATCCTCTACGCCCCGGTCATCATCCGGCCGAGCGTCGTCACCGTCGGCTTCACCTACACCCCGGCCTACGCCGTCCGTGACACGGTGGTCGTCGACGCCCTGTTCGTCCGGCCGAGCCACTGCCATTACTACTTCGGCGACTACTACGGCCCGACCTACACCACGCTCGGCTACGAGAGTTGCGTCGTCTACAGTCGTCGCTCCTACGACTCGATCATCGTCTACGAAACCTACGAGCGGCGGCGCGACCCGACGTGGGTCAGCGTGCAAATCAACCTGTACAACGACCGCTACCGCGGTGTCGCCCCGGTCCCGCCGCGGACGCTGGTGCAGCAGAACACGGTGATCAACAACACCACCATCGTGAACAACAACACCACGGTGGTGAACAACAACATCACCATGATCGCGCCGAGCGCTCAGGTGGCGCAGACCAAGAACGTCAAGCTGGAGAAGCTGGACGCGACCACCCGCCAGCAGGCGCGGCAGCAAGCGGTGGCGGTTCAGCAGGTGGGCCAGCAGCGGAGCAGCAGCGAGCTGCCGACGGCGCCAGGCGCGCCGCGTCAGGCGCGGGTGGCTTCGCTGGCCGTCCCGAAGACGCAGCCGGTCGCCCCTGGCATGACCGCGCCGGCGACCAGGACGGCCCAGCCGGCCGCCACGGCTGCCGCGCTTCGCACCTCGCCCGCGAATGGCGGGCAGCGTACCCCGGTTTCGACCGCGGCCACGGCCGGTTCCCGAACGCCGGCCACCACGGCAACGACGGCGGCGCGGGGAACGGGCGGGGCGGCCGGGACCCCCGCGTCCGCGGCCACGCTCGGGCAGCCGACCGCAGCGACCGGACGAACCGGCACGCAGCAGGTCGGCCACTGGACGCCGGGACAGGCGGGGACGCGGCCGGCCGCTGCCGGCACCAACCCGACCTATCCCGCTCCCACGCAGCCGGTGTACGCGCCGCGCACCGCGCGGCCGACACCAGCGCCGACACGCCGACCTGCTCCCGCCAAGCCGGCCAACGGCAAGGAGCAGAACCGCCCGTTCTGACCGGAAACGACGAAGGCCGCCGGGAACCACTCCTGGCGGCCTTTTCGTTTCGCGATGGGCGAACGGGCAACGCCGGGTCACAGGGCGGTGACGGTGAAGTTGTCGACGAACACGCTGGTGCTCATCGCCACGCCGACCAGCCCTGGTCCGCCGAACAGCGTGTCGGTCACCGACAGCGTCTGGCCCTGGTAGAGCAGATTCAGGCTGCTGCCGGACACCTCGAACCGGACCTGCCCGACGCCGCCGGACCATTTGGCCGATGCCCGCAGCGTGGCCACGCCATTGGTGACGCGGTAGATGGCGGCGGTGACGGTGCCGTCGAGGTTGCGCGTCAACCGGCCCTCGTAGTAACTGCCCGGCTCGGTGTAGCGGGCGACCAGCCCGACCTGGGTCGCCGGCCCGGTGAGGTCGACGTTTGCCACCACCGCCACGTTCAGCGCCGCCCCTTGCGCCCACCCCGCCAGGTTCACCCCGCTGGCCGTGCCCTGGAGCTTGTTGCCGCTGATCGCCAGGTCGCCCTTTCGCTCCAGCCAGCCGGTGCCGAGTGATGAGCTGGCGGTTCGGTCGAAGGTGTCGCGGAACAACTCCGTCCCGGCCGCGGCGGGGGCCAGCGCCGTCGCCGCCAGCTGGTCGAGGCTGGCCCCGGCCGACGCCGACACGCCGACCTGCCCCGGCATGGCGATCGTCGCGTCGATCGCCGCGCCACCGGCACGCCGTTGACCAGCAGCTGCAGCAGGTTGCCCTGGACCATCAGCTGCACCTGGCCGCTCGTCGAGACGGGCGGGGCGGGCGAAATCAGGTTCGGCAGCGTCACCGCCACGCCCTTGACGACACGGACGATCGACGCGGTCATGGTCGCGCCGGTGAGGGTCAGGCGGCCCTCGTAATACGTCCGGGCGGTGCCGGTGCCGCTGTTGCGGGCGAGGAGCGAGACGCTCTGGCCGGCGGCGAGGGTGTAGCTTGCCGACAGCGTCACGTCGGTCAGCGAGGCCGGCCCGTACACCGCCGTCGCCGGTTTCGCCCCCGCCAGCACCCGCTGGTCCTGCACGGTGAACGCGCCCGTCACCGGCACCCAGGCCCCGCCGAGGCCGGCGTCCGTGCCGGTGCCGTAGACCAGCGGCAGCGGCTGATCGGTCGAGTTCGCCAGGAAGTCGTCGAAGGTGACGCCGGGCGTGCCTGCCAGCCCCGCCTTGCCCGCCGCCAGAATGCGCGTGTCGGTGACATCGACCAGGATTCGACTGTCGACCAGCAGCCGGACCCGCCGGCCGACCGCGTCGAGTCGCAGGATCCCTTCCAGGGTCGGTTTGAGGGCCACCTTGCCGAGCAGCGTCGCAATGCCGTTCTCCACCCGGTACAGCTGGGCGGTCAGGGCACCGTTGAGGCGGACGATGCGCCCCTCGTAGCGTGTTACCTTGCCGTTGCTCGCCACGGTGTGGCGGAGGAGGACGGTGGCGGTGACGTTGCCGGTCGCTGCCAGGCGGAACCGCGTTTGCACGGCACTGTCGGCGGCGCTGAACCCCTGCCACAGCGCCTGCGGGGCGGTGCCGGCCATCGTCACTGCCTGGTTCACAATCTGCGGGTTGCCGGTGGTCGCCCAGCTGGCCCCGAGGCTGCCGTTTACCCGGGCGAAGGTGTCGAACGGGAACGGCCCGCCGGGCGCGGCCAGCTCCAGCCGCAGGGTGTACGGGACGGTGGATTCGCTGGGATTGCGGACGGAGAGGGTGTACGTCTCTCCCTGGCCGTGGTGCGTGTATGGCAGGACCAGCGTGCCGGCGCCGGAAGCGGCGGCCACCACCGCCCCGCTGGCGTCGCGCAGCTGCGCCTCCAGGACCGCGCCCCCACTTGCCGTCACCGTCATCTGCCGCAGCTCGGGAGTGAGCAACACCGGGGTGGGGAAACGGAACCAGTCCTGCGCCCCGGCGGCCAGCGACAGCCCGCCGAGAGTGGCGTCGGCCTGCGGGTCGAGAGTGTACGCCTTGGCAGCGGTGTCGTTGCTGCCGGCCCAGTCCGGCCCGGTGCCCGGCGCGTCGATGGTGAACTGGTAGTCCGGCACCGGCGCCGCCGACTGGAAGAAGAGGGTGTAGCCGGCCGGCCCGGCAGGTAGGCCGGTGAGGACGAAGCTGCCGGGCTGAGCGGCGGTAACACTCAGCGTGCGCGGATTGCCCAGCCCATCGAGTAACAGCTTACCGGAAGCGTCGCGCAACGAGACGACCAGCGAGCTGGTTGCGCCGACGCCGACGGTGATGGTTACGGTGAGCGACGAACCGGCCGGCGCGTCGATCTGGAAGCGATACCAGTCGCGGTCGGTTTCGTCGTGCAGGCTCAGCCCATCGTAGATGTGGCCGGGGCCGACCAGCCGCCGCAGGTCGGTGGCGGTGCTGTACACGTCGTTGCGGCCGGCCGTGTCGTAGGCGTCCTGGCTGTCCGGCCGGTCGCCGCCGCTACCCGCCAGGGCGGTCAACAGGTCGTACCAGCCGCTCGCCCCGGTGAAGTCGCCGTACTGGCTGCGGTAGCTCGGGTACAAATCCCGATCGATCGTCGTCTGCCCGCTGTTCTGCCGCACCGGCAGGTAGACCGACAGCCCCGAGCTATCGCGGCCGTCGGACGTCTTGCTGATGACTGCATCGTCGAGACACGACAGGACGCTCTCGGCCGCCTGCTTGAGCGCCTGGTCGAGCCGGCCCTCGTTGAACACACGGGTGAAGTAGTCGCCCAGGTCGCGCTGGTCGAGGACCGCGGCGTTCGGCAGCAGCGTGCCCGCGGCGAGGGTGGCAAGCAGGGCGCGGTCGGTCGACGTGGCCGTCGTCGTCGACGTGGCGAACAGCTGCAACGCCTGGGTGAGCGGGCTGAGGGCGGCGGTGCGGATGGTGGACAGGGTGTCGCCGGTGCCGCTGGCGCCGTACTGGCGGGCGTAACTCTTCACCATCCCGGTCGCCAGCCCTTCCGCCGTCACCTGGCCGGGATTGGTTGCCAGCGCGGACAGGGCGGAGGTGTAGTCGAAGCCGGCGCCGGGGATCACGTCCTGCGAGCCGACGACGACGTCGGTCAGCCCGCGGAAGCTGTACGCCACCTCGGCCGTGGCCATGAAACAGGCGTCGAAGGCGATAAGGTCCATGCGCGGCAGTCCGGCCAGCGCTGCCGATACCTCGATCGGCGTCAGCTGATCCGCTGGCAGGCCGTCGCTCTTGTCGTAGTTGAACCCGCGCAGTCCGCCGCCGTGGTCCCAGAACACCAGGGCGTAGTGCCGCGCCGGGGCGGTGGCGGTGGCCCACTGGACGAAGCTGCGCAGCGCCGCCGCGCTGCCGGTGTTCTGCTCCGGCAGCAGCTCGAAGCGGGTGGCGACGGTGTTCGGATCGGTGTCGGGGGCGACCAGCGCCCGGCCGGTGGTGCCCCACGCCGGCTGAGCGCCATTTCCGGTCGCGAATGTCGTCAACGCCGCGCTCTGGTCCCACAGCATCGCCAGGTTGACGGTGCCGGGTAACCCAGCCGCCGCCTGTTCCAGCTCGTTGACGTCGGCGAACGCCCGGTTCACCAGGTTGTCCGCCGTCATGTAAACGAGGACCGTCCAGTCGTCGCGGTTGTCCGGCGTCGGCGTGTCGAACGTCAGGCTGTAGCCGCCGGTGGCGCCGCTCGGCGCAGAGACGCGCGCGAAGTAGGTGCCGGCCGGCAAACCAGCCAGCGACACCCGCTGCGTTCCGGTGCCGGCCTGGAGCGTGCCGACCCGCACGCCCGCGGCGTTGGTCAGCTCCAGCGCGAACGCCCCGCCGCCGGCGTCGTAGGTGAGCTGCAGGCTGTGCCCGGCCTTACCGGGGCCGACGGTGGTGAACGTGTACCAGTCCTGATCGACGGCGGAGTTCAGGCTCAGGTCGGTGAGCGTTTGGACGCCGGAAAGGGTCGACGCCCCCTCGTTGCGTACCGGAGTGGCGGTCAGGCGGGTGTTGTTCGGTGCCGACTGGTCGATCCGGTCCGGCTGGACCACGCTGCTGGCTGGGGCGGAGATGACCAGCTGGTACGACGGCTGGACGGCACCGTTGTAGCCGAACACCTGGGCGTAGTAGGTGCCGGCCGGCAGCCCGGCGAGGCTGACCTGTTCGCCGTCGTGGCCGCCGGCGGATGCGGCGAGCAGCCGGTAGTTGCTGTCGTACAGCCGCAGGTCGAGGTCGCCCAGGGCGTTCTGGAAGTCGATGCGAACCGCGTTGCCGAACGTCGCCGCAGCGATCGTGGAGAAGCTGAACCAGTCCTCGTTGTTGGCGGCGTGGACCGACAGGCCGTCCCAGGTCTGGGTGCCGCGGACGGTGTCAAGGGGGGTGGCCGTCAGCCGGGAGTCGTTCGGCTCGAAGCGATCGGCAATCAACTCGGGCGGCGGGGTGACGGTGAGTGCGGAGCCGGGGCTGAGCGCTCCGTTGAACCCGACCACGCGGACGAAGTAAGTGCCGGCGGCCAGTCCGCCCAGGCTGATCGATTCGGTGTTGGTGGCGCCGCTCGACGCGCGGAGGCGGGTCGTGCCGAGGCTGTCGTATAGCTCCAGGTCGAGGTCGCCGTCGGCGTTGCGGAAGTCGATGCGGACGCTGGCGGGAGCGGCGCCGGCTGCCACGGTGGAGAAGCGGAACCAGTCGTCGTTGCCGGCGGCGTGAATCGTCAGGCCGGTGAGCGTCGTGACCGCCCGGACGGTGCCCAGGTCGGTGGCGGTGTCCGGGGTGTCGTTCGATTCGCGGTTATCGGGAGTCAGCGCCCGCGGCATCTGGAACGCCAGCTTGTACGCCGTCGGCGCACTCGCCCCGAACACGCGCAGGTGATAGGTGGCGGCGGGCAGGTGCAGGTCGCCCAGGCTGAGGCGGAAGGTGCGCCCCGTCACGGTGGACGTCCCGACGCGGGTGGCGCCGTTGTACAGCTCCAGGCGGACGGTGGCCGGGTCGCCGAGCTGTTCCAGCTGAATGGCGTTGGCCGCTTCGGCCGCCGTGAGCAGGTCGAACCGGAACCAGTCCTCGTCGGCGGTGGAGTGCAGTGTCAGGCCGTCGACCGTCTGCTGCGCGTTGATGACGCCGAGGTTGGTGGCGGCGGTCCGCACGCCGTTCGGTTCGTAGGCGTCGACCGGCACACTGCCGGCCGCCCCCTGGTTCAGCGCGGCGAGGAACACGTCGGTCTGGCCCGTGCCGGCCACGGTCAACGCGCCGTCACCTGGATCGAAGGCGGCGGCGCAGTGAACGTACCGGCCAAGACGACCCGGCCGGCGGCGTCCAGCCCGAGGGCGAGCGCGCGGTCGTCGCCGGTGCCGCCGACCTGGCGCGCTCCATGCCGGTCGCCGGCCGGGTCGAGCTTGACCAGGAAGCCGTCGAGTCCGCCGTTACTCGTCAGCGCCAGCACGCCTGGCCCCGGATCGAAGTCGACGCTGTCCTGAAACTCGCCGGCCAGGTAAACGCCGCTGACATCGGCGGCGACCGCTCGCGCCACGTCGGTGCCGATCCCGCCGAAGCCGCGCGCCCACTGCACGGCACCGGCGGCGCTCACTGTCCAGACAAAGGCGTCGGTGTCGCCCGCGGCGGTGAGCGGCAGGCCGGTCCCGGTCGGGTCGAACGAGGCGGTATCGCGGAATGAGCCGGCCACCGAGACGGTGCCAGTCGGATCGATGGCGACGGCCAGCCCGAGATCGTCCTGCGCGCCGCCCGCCTGCCGCGCCCACAGCAGGTTGCCGCTGGCGTCCAGCTTCCACAGGTAGACGTCGCGATGGCCAGCGCTGGTCAGATCGCGTATCGCATTACTCGGATCGAAGTCGACGGTGCCGCGGAACGCGCCGGTGACGTACACGGCGTTGGTGCTGTCAGTCGTCACGGCGGCGGCGGTGTCGTCAGTGTCAAGTCCGCCCAGCTGACGGACCCAGACAAACTGCCCGTTGCGGTCCAGCTTCCAGACAAACGCATCGCGTGCCCCGAGGCTGGTGCGAGCGGCGCCACCGGCCGGGTCGAAGTTGACGGTGCCGGGGAAATCGCCGGTGACCAGCACCGCGCCGGTGGCGTCGAGCGCCAGCCCGGTCGCCGTCTCGTGCCCGCCGCCGCCGATCCGCCGCACCCACGACAGGGATCGCGAGGCGTCGATGCGGGCGACGAACACGTCAGCGCCGGCCGCGCTGGTTACTGGGGTGGTGAAAGGACCGGGGTCGAAGTCGGCGGTGCCGCGGAAGCTGCCGCTCAGGTACTGCGCGCCGGTGGCATCGACCGCCAGCCCGCCGACGGCGTCGTCGTCACTGCCGCCCAGGCGGTAGGCCCAGCGCAGCGCGCCGGCGGGGGTGGAACTGGCGACGTAAATGTCGGCGCCGCCGGCGCTGGTAAGCCAATACTGGGCGGGACCGGGGTCGAGGTCGATGGTGCCGCGGAAGGTGCCGGCGACGTAGACATTGCCGGCCGGGTCGCGCGCCACACTGCGGACGTCCTCCGCCGCGGTGCCGCCAGCGCTTGCCAGGAACCCGGACGCCGACGCGGTCGCCGATACGCGGGCGCCGACGTCGAACGTTTGCGTCGCCTCGACACGGGCGAACCGGCTGGTGCGTCCAGTGAGCGGGTCGAAGTCGTTGTCGCTGGCGTCGTCGCCGCTGTTCACCGCCGACAGGCCGTAGCCTCCCGGCAGGCGGGCGACGAGGTAGTAGCTGTTCGCATTGAGCGGCGGATCGGCGAAGCGATAGGTGCCGTCGGCGGCGGTGTACGCCACGCCGAGCGAGCGGTCGTCGCCGTTGCCGGCGATCCCGTCGCCGGTGTCGAACAGTTCGACAGTGACACCGGCCAGTGGCAGTTCGCCAGGATCGCGGAAGCCGTTGCCGTTGGCGTCGACCCAGGCGGTCCCGCGCACCGCGGCGGCCGACTGCAAGCGGATAAGGAAGATGTCCAGGTTGGTCCCGGTGAGCGTCTGCGCCGGGCCGCCGAGGCTGACGTCGAGGCTGCCGGTGTAACCGCCGGTCGCGTACACCCCGCCGTTGCCATCGGTGGCGATCCCATAGCCGTCACAGCCGAAGTCCGTTGGGCAGGGGAAGGCATAGGCGGCGTTGAACTGTCCAGCGGGGTCGAGCTTGCTAACGAACACGGCCCGGCTTGTACCCGTAAGCGAATACTCGCCAGCGCCGGGGTCGAAGTCGACCGTCCCGCCGAAGTCGCCGGTGGTGTAAACGTTGCCCCGGCCGTCGACGGCGAGGTCGCCGACGTCATCCATGCCAGGCCCGCCAAACCGCCGCGCCCACACGAATCCACCGGCGGCGTCCAGCCGGACCAGGAACACGTCGGTGTTCCCCGCACTCGTCAGCAGGTAGTCGCCGACGCCCGGATCGAAGTCGGCGCTGTCCTGGAATTCGCCAGCGACGGTCACGTTGCCGGCCGTGTCGACGGCGATCTCGCCGGGAAAGTCGGTCGATGCCCCGCCGATCCGCCGCGCCCACACGAATCCGCCGGCGGCGTCCAGCTTGCTGACGAACACGTCGTGCGATTGATTGCTGACGAGCGGGACGATGCCGGGGCCGGGGTCGAAGTCGACCGTCCCGTTAAACCGGCCGGTGGTGTAGACCTGCCCCTGGCCGTCGACCGCGATGTCGGTCACCGCCTCGCTGTCGATCCCCCCGAAACGACGCGCCCAGACGAATCCACCGCCGGCGTTCAGTTTCGTGACGAAGGCGTCATCGACGCCCGCGCTGGTCAGGTTGAACGTCGCTGGACCGGGGTTGAAGTCGGCGGTGCCGCGGAAGGTGCCGGCGACGTACACGTTGCCGGTGGCGTCGACGGCCAGTCCGCCGCTGGTGTCGTTGACCGTCGCGTTGCCGAGCTTCAACGCCCACTGGAAGCCGCCGGTGGCGTCCAGCTTGGTGACGAACACGTCGCTGTTGTTGACGCTGGTCAGGTTGAAGGTGCCGGCGCCGGGGTCGAAGTCCGCGGTGCCCGACAGCTCACCGCTCAGGTAGACGTTGTTGCCGGCGTCGACCGCGATGCCGGTGACGGCAAGGATGGCGCCGCCGCCGATCTGCCGGACCCACAGAAGCACTCCGGTGGGGTCGTAGCAGGCGACGAACAGGTCGCCGTTGCTGCCGATGCTGGTGAGCGGGACTTCCGCCGAACTGGGGTCGAAGTCGACCGTCCCGGTAAAGTCGCCAGCGACGTAGACGTTGCCGGCGTCGTCGGTGGTGATCACGCGGCCAGCCTCGTAGCCCGGTCCGCCGATGCCGTGGGCGAAACGGAGCACCGGGTCGGTCGGCCGCAGCCCGGCGTCGAACGTCCGCTGGCGCAGGTCGGGCAAAAACAGCGGCGTCCGCCCGGTGATCGGGTCGAAGTCGCTGTCGCGGGCATCGTTCCCCTGATCGGCGGCGACCAGCGCCTGCCCGGCCGGCGGGCGGACGACGACGTAGCAATTCCGATTGGCCGGGCTGGTGAACCGATACGCCCCGTTGGCGTCAGTAATGACCGTGCCGACCGAGCGATTGTCGACACTGTCGAACAGCTCGACCGCCACGCCGGCGAGAAGCGGTTCGCCGTCGTCGCGCAACCCATTGCCGTTGGCGTCGGCCCAGACGACGCCGGCCACCTCGCCCTGGTCGAAGCGAGCGACGAACAGGTCGCTGCCGCCGTTGCTGGTACGGGTGCCGCCCGGCAGGCCCGGTGCGAAGGCGGTGGTGGTCCGGAACGAGCCGACGACGTAAACGGTGCCTTTCGCGTCGAGGGCCACCGCGTTGGCCGCGTCGATCCCGGTCCCGCCCATCTGCCGCGCCCAGACGAACCCGCCGGAAGCGTCCAGTTTCATGACGTAGGCGTCGGACCCGCCGGCGCTGGTCAAGTTGAACACGCCAGGGCTGGGATCGAAATCCGAGGTGGGGGAGTAATCCCCAAACTCGCCGGCCAGGTAGACGCTTCCGGCGGCGTCGACACGGATGCCGTTGGCGTAGTCGTAGCCCGACCCGCCGAACCCCTTCGCCCACAGGACGTTTCCCGAGGGGTCCATTTTCGTGACGAAGGTATCCGTAAGACCGCCACTGGCGAGAGTGACGGCACCGGGGCCAGGGCCGAAGTACCCGGACGCCTTTAACTCGCCGGTGGTGTAGACGTTGCCCGCCGCGTCGGTGGTGATCGCCGTGCCGGGGCAGATGGCGTAGGCAGTGCTACCCAGACCGTGCGCCCAGACGAGCGCCCCGGAGGGATCGTACTTGGCGACGAAGGTGCTGCCGACATCTCCCTGGTTGAGAGTGACGGCGTTGGAGGGGTCGGGGTCGAAGTCGGCGACGCCCTGGTAGTAACCCGTTACCAGAATAGTGTCGGCGAGGTCGACGGCGACCGCCGTCGCCTCGTCATGATTGACACTCCCCACCAGATTGGCCCACTGCCAGGTACCCGACGGGCTCAGTTTGGCGACGAGGACGTCATACCCCCCGATGGTGGTCAGGGTGGGAATCACGCCTCCGAAGTCGGCGGTCCCCTGAACCAATCCGGCGAGGATCACGTTGTCGGCCGAGTCCACTGCCACCCCGTTGAACTGCACGAGCGACGAGCCGGTGAGCATTTTCCCCCAGACGTAGTTGCCGGCCGTATCCAGTTTGCACACATACGTGGCCGTTTGCAGCCCGGAGTTGAACGACACCTGGTTGAGGCCGGGGTCGAGATCGATCGGGCCGATAAACGTCCCGGTTACGATCACGTTCCCGGCGTTGTCCAGCGCCAACGCGGTCGGTTCGTCCCCCCGCCACCCGCCGATTTGCTTGACCCAGCGAAGGGTGCCGGCGGGGGTGTAACTGGCGACAAACGTGTCCGTATTCATTCCCCCGCCAAAGTTGGTGAGCAGCACCTGACCAGGGCCGGGATCGAAGTCGACCGTATCGGTGAACGCCCCGGCGACGTACACGTTGC
>JAXMAU010000028.1:0-87652 GCA_046350215.1 Gemmataceae bacterium
CCGATCCGGGTGTGCTGGAGGTGAACGTTCATCCGGCGCACGACTGGCGGTCCCTGGTGCAGACCACGACGACGCTCTACGACGAGGCGCACCAGACCCGGCTGTGTACCGAGAAGTTCATGCTCGACGGGCGGCACACCGGCACCGGCGGCGGCAATCACGTCGTCATCGGCGGGCCGACCGCGGCCGACAGCCCGATCCTGCGCCGGCCCGACCTGCTGCGCAGCCTGCTCGGCTTCTGGCACAACCACCCGTCGCTGTCCTACCTGTTCTCGTCGCTGTTCATCGGCCCGACCAGCCAGGCGCCGCGGGTGGACGAGGCGCGCAACGACAGCCTGTACGAGCTGGAGCTGGCGTTCTCGCAGGTGCCGACCGGCGGCGGCTGCCCGCCGTGGCTGGTCGACCGGGTGTTCCGCCATCTGCTGATCGACGTCACCGGCAACACCCACCGGGCCGAGTTCTGCATCGACAAGCTGTACTCGCCGGACAGCGCCGAGGGCCGCCGCGGGCTGGTCGAGCTGCGCGCGTTCGAGATGCCGCCGCACGCGCGGATGAGCCTGGTACAAACGCTGCTGCTGCGCTGCCTGATCGCTCGCTTCTGGCGCGAGCCGTACCGCCAGCGGCTGGTCCGCTGGGGGACCGACCTGCACGATCGCTTCCTGCTGCCGCACTTCGTCGCCCAGGACTTCGCCGACGTGCTGGCGGAGATGGCGACAGCCGGCTATCCGCTCGACCCGGCGTGGTTCGCGCCGCACCAGGAGTTCCGCTTCCCGTTCGCCGGCGAGGTGGCCTACCGCGGGGTCCACCTGGAGCTGCGGCAGGCGATCGAGCCGTGGCATGTGCTCGGCGAGGAGGCGACCGGCAACGGCACCGCTCGCTACGTCGACTCGTCGGTCGAGCGGTTGCAGGTGAAAGTGCGCGGGCTGACCGACCCGCGGCACGTCCTCGCCTGCAACGGACGGCGCGTGCCGCTGCACCCGACCGGGACGGTCGGCGAGTTCGTCGCCGGCGTCCGCTTCCGGGCGTGGCAGCCGCCGTCGTGCCTGCACCCGAACATTCCGGTCAATACGCCGCTGGTGTTCGACCTGGTCGACACCTGGACCGGCCGGTCGATCGGCGGCTGCCGGTATCGTCGCTCACCCAGGCGGGCGGGACGCGACACCTTCCCGGTGAACGCCGGCGAGGCGGAGGCGGCGCAGGCGCGGCTCTTCGCGCACGGCCACCCCGGCCGCTGGCGTCGCCGCCGGTCGAGCCATCGAGCGAGTATCCGCTTACTCTGGACCTGCGGCGGCCGGCGCCCGGCACCCCGTCGGTGGAGATCGTGCCGCGCTGCACGCCGGCGGCGGCCGATCGCGGCTGGCCGACGCGGAGACGGCAACGGGCACGCGGGGCCGCCCGCGCTGGAAGAACACCTGCAGCGATGACCGACGACACCGACCCCATCGCGGCCGCCGCGCCGCCACCCGCCGGCGGGTGGCTGGGCTATCGTCCCCCGCCGGCACCTTCGACGAGGCGTACACGGCCGGCGGCGGGGTGCGTTCGCACTGGCACGCCTTCCTGAAGCGCGCTGCGCGAGCTGGGGCCGGCGCGCTGCACCGGCAGCTGGACCGAGGCGCGGCGGCTGATCCGCCAGAACGGGGTCACCTACAACGTCTACGGCGATCCGCGGCATGGAGCGGCCGTGGCAGCTGGACCCGATCCCTGCTGTTGCCGCCAGTCGACGCCGAGTACCTGGAGGCCGGGCTGATCCAGCGCGGCAAGCTGCTGGAGGCGGCTGCTGCGCGACCTGTACGGGCCGCAGCAAACGCTCGCCGAGGGGTTGCTGCCGGCCGATCTGGTGTACGGCAACCCGGCGTTCCTCCGTCCGGTCCACGGCATCCCGCTGCCGCTTGGCCACTACCTGCACCTCTACGCGGCGAACGTGTGTCGCGACGCCGCCGGCTATTTCTGGGTGCTGGGCGATCGGTCGCAGTGCCCCTCCGGCGCCGGCTACGCGCTGGAGAACCGGATCGTCCTGTCGCGGATGCTGCCGGAGAGTTATCGCGACTGCCGGGTACAGCGGCTGGCGCCGTTCTTCAACACCCTGCGCGACACCCTGCGCGCACTCGCGCCGCGGCGGACCGATGCCCCGCACATCGTGCTGCTCACCCCCGGCCCGTACAACGAGACGTACTTCGAGCACGCCTACCTGGCCCGCTACCTGGGCTATCCGCTGGTCGAGGGCGGCGACCTGACGGTCCGCGACAACCGGGTGTTCCTGAAGGTGCTCGACGGGCTGAAGCCGGTGGACGTGATCTTCCGCCGGCTGGACGACGACTATTGCGATCCGCTGGAGCTGCGCCACGACTCGTTCCTCGGCGTACCGGGGCTGGTGCAGGCGGTCCGCACCGGCACGGTGGCGGTGGCCAACGCCCTGGGCAGCGGGCTGCTGGAAACGCCGGCGCTGCTGGCGTTCCTGCCGGCGCTGTGCCGTCGGCTGCTGAACGAGGAGCTGCGGCTGCCGTCGGTGGCGACCTGGTGGTGCGGCCAGCCCAGGGAGTGTGAGTATGTCATTACTCATCTGGACGAGCTGGTGGTGAAGCCGGCGCTGTCGGGGCTGCGGATGGAGCCGGTGTTCGGCAATCGGCTGAGCCGGGAGGCGCGGGCCGAGCTGATCGACCGCATCCGTGCCCGCCCGCGTGCCTTCATCGGCCAGCAGCGGATCGACCTGGCGACGTCGCCGGTGCTGGCGGGCGAGCGCGGCGAGCCGCGTGCGGTGGTGATGCGCGCCTACCTGGCGGCGCGCGGCGACTCGTTCGCGGTGATGCCGGGCGGACTGACGCGGGTTAGCGCCAGCGCCGACAGCATGGTGGTGTCGATGCAGCGCGGCGGCGGCAGCAAGGACACCTGGGTGCTGGCGGCCGGGCCGGTCAGCCCGTTCAGCCTGCTTCGCCCCGACTCGCTGCCGGTGGAGCTGAATCGCGGCGGCAACGATCTGCCGAGCCGGATGGCCGACAACCTGTACTGGCTGGGCCGCTACGCCGAGCGCGCCGAGGGGCTGACGCGGCTGCTGCGCGACGTGCTGGTGCGGCTGACCGAGACGTCCGCCTGGCCGACGTGCCGGAACTGCCAACGCTGCTGCGGACGGTCAGCTGGTGTACCGAGATTACCCCGGCTTCGTCGCCGGGGGCGGCAGTGCGGATCGCCGCCCCGGACAGCTGCTGGCGGTGCTGCACGACACCCGCCGCGGCGGCAGCCTGGCGTCGATCCTGCAGGCGGCTGGGGCGAGTGCTCAGCTCGGTGCGCGACCGCATCTCGACCGACATGTGGCGCGTGCTGCGCGACCTGGGCAGCCGCGGCGGACGCACGGGCTGTTCGGCCACGGCGAGGCCGACCACCCGCCATGGCGGATCGCACCCCGCGTCCAGCGACGGCCAGCACACGCTGAGCGAGGAGCGCGACGCTCGACCGCACGGTGCTGACGCTGGCGGCGTTCGGTGGCCTGGCAATGGAGAGCGTGACGCGCGGCGACGGCTGGCAGTTCCTCGACATGGGCCGCAAGCTGGAGCGGTGCATGTACCTGATCCGGCTACTCCGCTGCACCTTGCTGGTCACCTCGCCGCACGAGGTGCCGCTGCTGGAGGCGCTGCTGGAGATCACCGACAGCTCGATGACCTATCGCCGCCGCTACCAGGGCAACCTGCAGGCGGCGGCGGTCATCGATCTGCTGCTGGCGGACGAGTCGAACCCGCGGGCACTGGCGTTCCAGCTGGTCGCCCTGGCAGACGATGTCGATCACCTGCCGCGCGAGCCGGGGCGGCCGGTCCGCAGCGCCGAGCAGCGGCTGATCCTGACGTCGCTCACCGCCCTGCGGCTGGTCGACGTGACCGAGCTGGCGCGGGCCGACGCCAGCGGCCGGCGCCGCGAGCTGACCGACCTGCTCAGCCGCCTGGCCGCCGACCTGCCGGCTCTGTCCGACGCCGTCACGCAGACGTACCTTAGCCATCTGCAAGTGTCCGTCACCTGGGGGTGTACGCCGACCCGGCCGCCCCGGTCCGCCCGATGGGGCACGCCGATATGTGAGGTCGCGAATGTCGGGATTGTCCGCGGAGGCCGGGACGGACCCCGGCAGGGTGAGCATGCACTACAAGGTTTCGCACCAGAGCAGCTACGAGTACAGCGACCCGGTGTCGCTGTGCCAGAACCTGGCCCACCTGACGCCGCGCGACACGCCACACCAGCGCTGCCTGCACACCCGGCTGCTGATCCACCCCGACCCGGCGGTGGTGGCCGGGCGCGGTCGACTACTTCGGCAACCCGGCGACCTTTTTCACCGTGCAGGAGCCGCACCGGCGGCTGGTGGTGCAGGTCGACCACCTGGTCGAGGTGACGCCGCGACCAGCGACCGACCCGGCGCACACGCCGCCGTGGGAGGCCGTCCGCGACGGCGTGCCCACCGACCGCACCGCCGCCGGACTGGACGCCTTCCAGTTCGTGTTTGGCTCGCGGTTCGCCGAGCCGACGGCAGAGTTGACGAAGTACGCGCACGTCGTTCACCTCCGGCCGGCCGGTACTGGAGGCGGTGGTCGACCTGACGCGGCGGATCCACCGCGACTTCCTGTACGACCCGCGCGCGACGACGGTGTCGACGCCGCTGCACGAGGTGTTCGCCCACCGTCGCGGGGTGCCAGGATTTTGCTCATTTACAGATCGCCTGTCTCCGCGGGTTGGGGCTGCCGGCGCGCTATGTGAGCGGCTACCTGGCGACCACGCCGGTGCCGGGCCAGCCGCGGCTGATCGGCGCCGACGCCAGTCACGCCTGGGTGTCGGTGTACGTGCCGCTGCTCGGCTGGGTCGACGTCGATCCGACCAACAACCAGGTGCCGTGCGAGCGGCACGTCCTGCTCGCCTGGGGCCGCGACTTCGACGACGTCAGTCCAATCAAGGGGGTCATCCTCGGCGGCGGCGAGCACCAGATCACCGTCGCCGTCGACGTCGAGCCATACCCCGGCGACGCGCGCGGGGTATCTGCCGGAGTGATTTCGGCACTCGGGCAGACTCCTTGCTCGTCGGTGACGTCCGTGTTAAGAAGGGGCGCATGGAGCAACAGCTACCCTATCCCGTCGTGTCTCCACGCCGCATCGTCGTTGAGGCGGTCGATCCGGACATGGCCGCCATCCTGCGAAGCAAGACCGAGGCGGAACGCCTGCAGATCGGCTGGCGGATGTGGCGGTCGGCCCGTGACATGCTGCCGCCTGATCCGTTCGGAGCATCGGGACTGGCCGGAAGCTGCCGTTCGACGAGAAGCCGCCGGGAAGCTCGCCGGTGGAACCCGCTGACCTGCTTCGCCATGTTTGTGAAGTGCTGGACCGCCTGCAAGTGACATGGATCGACCGCAACCATTGCCTACGATTCACCAACGACATCGACATTGTGCTGGATCTTCCCATCGTGGACGACTTACGTGAACGACGACCGTCGCGCATCCAACGCACTGAATATGTACTGACCGATTCGGATCTCCCAGCGTGCCCCGGTCTGGCGATCTTGCCAGAACGTTGCCCACCTGCATCAAAAAGATGCTGTACTATCAGGAAGGCGCAAGCACCCCGGCGTGCTACGCATCACCGCAGTTGACCGTTGACTTCTGACCTGCACCTGGAAAGTGGCCTGCCACCTGACATCGTCTTCACCAAACGCCCGTCACGCCAGGCAGCTTGAGGACGTGGCCGTGGACGTCGGTCAGGCGGCGGCTGATGCCGTTGTGGTAGAACGACAACCGCTCGTGGTCCAGGCCGAGCAGGTGCAGGATCGTCGCGTGCAGGTCGTAGATCGTCGCCACCCGGTCGACGGCCTGGTAGCCGAAATCGTCGGTCGCGTAACTCAGCGGCGCTCGCACCCGCCGGCAAACCAGACGGTGAAGCCCTTCGGGTTGTGGTCGCGGCCGCTCGCTCCCTTCTGGAACGTCGGCATGCGGCCGAACTCGGTGACGAATGCCACCAGCGTGTCGGCCAGCAGTCCGCGGCCCTTCAGGTCGCGCAGCAGGGCGGCGCACGGTCCGTCGAGGATCGGACCGTGAACGTCGTACTGCTGCTTCAGCGTCTTGTGCCCGTCCCAGTTGCCCACGCCCTCGCCCATCGCGTAGGCGCCGTTGAACAGCTGCACGAAGCGCACGTCACGCTCCAGCAGCCGGCGTGCGAGTAAGCAATTACGAGCAAAGCCGGCGATGTTCCTGTTCGCCGAGTCGGTGCCGTAGCGGCGGTGGGTGGCGATCGTCTCGCGCGACAGGTCGGCCGCCTCGGTGGCACGCAGCTGCATCCGCGCCGCCATCTCGTAGCTGGCGATGCGCGCGGCCAGGTCGGTGTCGCCCGGATGGGCGGCCAGGTGTTTGTCGTTCAGCAGCTTGAGGAAGTCGCGGGTGGCGGCGTCGGTGGCGGGGGGGACGGCGGCCGGCCGTCGCAGGTGCGGGATCGGCCGATCGGCGGTGAACGCGGTCCCCTGAAACACCGCCGGCAGGAAGGCGCTGTTCCAGTGGTTCGGCCCGACCTGCGGCACGCCGCGCGGGTCGGGGATGGCGACGAACGCCGGCAGATCCTGGTTGACCGACCCCATCGCATAGCTCACCCAGCAGCCGAGGCCGGGGAACCCGTCGAGCGTGTAGCCGGTGCTCATCTGGTTCTCGGCCGGGCCGTGCGTGTTGCTTTTCGCCGTCATCGAGTGGACGAAGCACATCTCGTCAGCCAGCTCGGCCAGTTGCGGCAGCAGGTCGGACACCATCTTGCCGCTCTGCCCGCGCGGCCGAAACGACCACAGCGGCGCCGTCAGGTTGCCCTGCTCGCCCTGGAACGTCACCAGCTTGCCGCCCGGCATCGGCTGGCCGTTCCGCTTTACCAGCTCCGGTTTGTAGTCGAAACTGTCGATGTGACTGAGTGCGCCGGAGCAGAAGATCAGCAGCACGCGCTTCGCCTTGGCCGTGAAGTGCGGCGGCCGCGGCGCGAACGGGCGGGCCGGGTCGATCGCCGGGCGGACAGGTCCCGCGCGATCACTCCCGAGGGCGCCGTCGGCGGCGAGCAGCGCCGCCAGGGCGACGCCGCCCAGGCCAGTGCCGCCGTGGGCCAGGAACGCGCGGCGGTCAAGCAGGTGCCGGCCGGCGTGGGAGAGCGGGTGCATGGCGACCTCCATCAGCGCTGGTAGAGAAACTCGTTGGCGTTGAACAGCGCGCGGCACAGCGCCGGCAGCCCGTGGCCGCGGACCAGCGCGACCGCGGCGCGCGCCTCGTCGTCGGCCGGGAGACGGCCGAAGGCGTGCAGGAAGCCGCGCCGCACCTGCGCTGCCGGATCGTTGCCCGCTTCCGCTTCGAGCCGCCGGGCGAACCCCGCCGCCTGCTCCAGCAGGAACGGGCTGTTGAGCAGGTTGAGCGCCTGCAGCGGCGTCGTCGACGCCGACCGCTTCGGCGCGATCTGTCCGGCGTCGGGGCAGTCGAACGCGCCGAAGGTGTCGTCGAGCTGCATGCGCGGCTTCGCCTGGTACACCATGCGGCGGAACGTGTCGGGGCCGAACGTCTGCTTCGGCGTGTACACCTTGACATAGTTGCTGTTCGGCTCGAACAGGTCGAACCCCGGCCCGCCCATCGTGCGATCGAGCACCCCGCCGGCGAGCAGGATGGCGTCGCGAATCGCCTCGGCCTCCATGCGCCGCGGCGGGAACCGCCACAACAGACGACTGCCGGCGTCGCGCGCCAGTCCGTCCGGCCGCGCCTGTCCGCTCTGCCGGTAGGCGGCGCTGGTGACGATCAGCCGGTGCAGGTGCTTGAGCGACCAGCCGCTGTCGATCAGTTCGCACGCCAGCCAGTCCAGTAACTCCGGATGCGTCGGCCGTCCGCCGTTGCGGCCGAAGTCGCTGGGCGTGTCCACCAATCCGGCGCCGAAGTGGTAATGCCATATTCGATTGGAGATTACTCGCGCAACGAGAGGGTTGCGGGAATCGGTCATCCAGCGGGCGAGGGCCAGCCGGCGGTCCGCGTTGGTCGCCGTCGCCGCGATCGCCGCCGGCGGCGCGACGGCGGTCAGCACGCCGGGGGCGGCCTTCTCGCGCGGCTGCGTCACCTCGCCGCGGTGCAGCCGGTAGGTCGCTTCCGGGTCGGCCATCTGTCCCAGGTAAGCCATCGACCCGGCCGCACTGCCGCCGCGATCGACGGCCGACGCCACCGGCTGCCACGCCTTGCCGTCGCCGCGACACCTCGATGAGATAATCGGTCGGCACCCGGTCGCGGAACTGCGGCGGGACGGTGCGGTCGCGGCTCCAGACGACGCGGTCGATGGTCACCGCGGCCGGGAACTCGAACGTCACCCACCCCTTGCCGACCTCGTTCGAGATCCAGCTGTTACTGTTGCCGTAACGGCCGTCGTGGATGTGGTCGAGCCGGTGGATGGCGTGGCCGGGCAAGGTGCCGGACGTCGTCACCTTCGTCCCGACCGCCGCCAGCGCGACGTTGTGCGGTTCGGCGGTGGCGGTGAATACCTCGACCTCGTCGAGACACGGTTCGGCCCCGCTGGTGGCGCGGACGGTGAAACGGAGGAACCGCGCCTCGATCGGCGCGAAGCGATCGACGTTGCGGCCCGGTCCCACCGCCGGCCGGCGGGCGGTGACGCGCTGCCCCGGCAGCGCCGCCACGGCGTCTTCCGGCAGCAGCCCGCCACCGGGTTGCGGCAGCGCCCGCTCGCCGTGGCGAACACCGGAAAAGATCGATTTAAGAGCGTAATAGTCTGCCTGAGAGATCGGGTCAAACTTGTGCGCATGGCAGCGGGCGCAGCCGACGGTCAGTCCGAGGAAGGCGGCGCCGGTGGTGCTCACCATGTCGTTCAGTTCGTCGGCGCGCTGCTGGGCGGTGAGCACCGGATCGGGGCTTTTCACCCGGTCATAAGGGCCGGCGACGAGGAAGCCGGTGGCGGCGTCAGCGCCGAGTGCGTCGCCAGCCAGCTGCTCGCGGACGAAGCGGTCATAGGGCAGGTCCTTGTTGAAGGCAGCGATGACGTAGTCGCGGTAGTGCCAGGCGGTCGGCCGCGCCTGGTTCATCTCGAAGCCATCGCTTTCGGCGAAGCGGACGACGTCGAGCCAGTGTCGCGCCCACCGCTCGCCGTGCCCCGGCGATGCCAGCAGGGCATCGACCAGCCGCTCGTAGGCGTCGGGCCGGGCATCGGCGCGAAACCGCTCCACCTCCTCCGGTGTCGGCGGCAGACCGACCAGCCCGACCGCCACCCGGCGCAGCAGCGTCACGCGGTCGGCCTCCGGGTTGCAGGTCAACCCGTCTTTCTGCAGCCGCGCCAGCAGGAAGCGATCGACCGGATGACGCGACAGGTCCCGTCCCGTCACGACCGGCACGGACGGTCGACGCAGCGGCCGAAACGCCCAGTGCGTCTCCTCGGTCGCCGCGGCGGTGGTCGTCTGTGGTGTGGGGGCGCCGGCCTCGATCCAGGCGCGTAGGCGGGCGATCTCGGCGGCGGTGAGCGGCGCGCCTTTGGGCGGCATCCGTTCGCCGTCGGTGGCGACGACGCGCTGGAACAGCAGGCTGTCGGCCGGCTTGCCGGGGACGACACCGGCGCCCGAGTCGCCGCCCTTGACCGCCCGCTCACGGCTGTCGAGCCGCAGCCCGCCGCGGTCCTTGTCGGGGCCATGGCAGCTGACACACCGCGCCTGCAAGAGCGGCCGGACGTCGCGATCGAAGTCGACGCCGCGGGCAACCGGCGTACAGGCGGCAACGAGCAGGACGGGGGCAATCGACTGCAGACGGATCATGGCGGGCACTCCGAGGCAGGCCGGGCGCATCGGGATGACGAGGCCGGAAAGTGCCGTTATTGTCGCCAGACGGGGTGGGGTATGTCAACCGGCCGGCGCCCTTCACCACAGTCCCGCACATCGGTCAGCCGGTTGGCGCTACCATTCGTCTCTCGTCATCGGCACGTCCAGTCGTCGACCTTGCCGACTTCCCGCGTGATAACCCAGTGTAGGGGAAGCGGGTCAGCAGCCCTTCGCGAATGTCGGTTTCTGCGAACCCATATCGAGCCGGATTCGCGGTGATCTCCGCGAGTACCCGTTCCACCTCATCGAGGAAGGCGGCACCCAACCCGGCTCGTCGCTGCTCGTACCAGGCGTGAGCATCGTCGATTTCGTCGCGAACCGCTGAATGGAATTCCAGCGGCAGAGTCACGACCGCTTCTCCACGCTGTCGCGTATCTGTTGCCAGGTGAGAGCGATCTCCGGCCGGGCATTCAGTTCGGCGTCACGGCGGGCCAGTTCGGCGCGGTGATCGGCGGTCAGTCGGCCGCGGGGACGAGTCTCCCCCAGACTTTCCCAGATTTCCATTGCCAGGACGACTCGCTCCTCGGGAGTGAGTCGGTCGATCCCGAAATCGCTCATCGAAGCCATCGCGTCCTCCTTCATGGCTGGCGATTTCGATGATACCAGTCCTCGCGATGCTGTACCATCTCACCGGCGCAGCTGACGCGGAATCGCCGGGCCGAGTTGCACTTCGCCCGGTGTGAGCTATGGTTGTGCTGACACTACCCCCTCATCGCCTCGGCTCGCCCCTTCCCGCACTCCCGTCCGACACCTGACGCTCGTCCCAGGCCCGCCACGGACCGGCTGGACGATGCCAACCGGAGTTCGGCTTCCCATGTTTCGGCTCTCGACCGTCCTCTCCCGCCTGGCGCGGCGGATCTCCGCGCGCCGGCCGCATCGTCCGCTTACGTCGCGACCAACGCCGCTCCGCCTGGAGGCGCTCGAGGACCGCAGCGTGCCGGCACTGCTCGGTAACGAACTGTTCCCGGCCGACAACCCGTGGAACCAGAAGATCACCGACGCCCCCGTCGCCGCCAGCTCGACCGCCATCCTCAACAACATCCTCAGCCACTACGGCGACGGCCGGCTGCATCCCGACTTTTCCCAGTATTACGGTACTCACGATACGCTGTATGGCATTCCGTACAACGTCGTTCACGGCAACAGCACGCCCAAGGTGAACGTCGTCATCGACTCGTGGCCGGACGAGAGCGACCTGCTGCCAGCGCCGATCCCGGCCGGGGCGGTGCTCGAAGGCGACTACCAGGACGGGCCGCGGGTCGGGGTGAACAACCGCGGCGATTCGCACCTGATCGTCTACGACGTCGACAACAACATCGCCTACGAGTTCTATCACGCCTCACGCCCGAGCGAGAACGCCGACGGCAAGTGGCACGCCAGCCAGGAAACCGTCTGGGACATGAAGACCAACACCTTCCGCACCCTCGGCTGGACGTCGGCTGATGCCGCCGGACTGTCGATCCTCACCGGCCTGGTGCGGCCCGACGAGGGGCTGCCGGTCAGCCAGGGTGGCCAGGGAGTGATCGACCACGCCATTCGCGTCACCCTGCAGAACAGCGTCATCCTCGACCAGTTCGTCTACCCGGCATCGCACACCGCCAATCCGGGCAACACCAATGCCGCCATCCTGCCGCCGATGGGCGCCCGCTTCCGGCTCAAGGCGGGCGTCGACCTGTCGCAGCTGAACCCGCAGTCGCGCATCATCGCCCAGGCGATGAAGGACTACGGGCTGATCGTCGCCGACAACGGCAGCAACTTCTTCTTCTCCGGCGCCAACTACGCCGTCGACGCCACCAACCACCGCACGCTGACGTGGAGTGACGACGACATTCAGGACACCGTTCGCGGCCTCAAGAGCCTGCATTTCAGCGATTTCGAGGTGGTCGACCTGACCCCGGTCGTGACCGGCCTGAGCGTCAGCACGGCCCCCGCCGGCACGTCGATCACCGTCACCGGCAAAAACTTCTCCGGCGCCGCCGGCCATCTGCAGGTGCTGTTCGGCGCGGTGCCGGCCACCACGGTCACGGTGGTCGACGACAGCCACGTCGTCGCCGTCGTGCCGGCCGGCGCGGGGACGGTCGACGTCCGCGTCCGCTCCGGCGTCACCACCGCAGCCAACGCCGACAATGTGTACAACACCCTTTTCGGCTACGGAACATCCGCGATTACTCCCGCCGGGCGGTTCACCTACGGCGCCGTCGGCAACCAGCCGGCCGCGATCACCAGCGCCGCCGCCGCCACGTTCACCGAGGGGCTGGCCGGCAGCTTCACGGTGACCACCACCGGCACCCCCACCGCCGCCCTCGCGCTGAGCGGCACGCTGCCGGCCGGCCTGACGTTCGTCGACAACGGCGACGGCACCGGCACGCTCGCCGGCACCCTGGCGGCCGGGACGTATGGCCGCCACGTCGTGACGATTCAGGCAACCAACGGCGTCGGCGTGCCGGCGACGCAGACGTTCACCCTGACCGTCGGCCAGTCGGCATCGGTGCCGCTCCGCGCCGTCGGCTCGGGGGCCGGCCCGGTGGCGAGCGTGACGGTGTACGACAGCGCCGGCGCGGCCACCACGCTCTACCCGTATGGCATGGCCTACCGCGGCGGCGTCCACGTCGCCACCGGAGACGTGAACGGCGACGGCACCAGCGACCTGATCGTCGCCCCGGCGTGGAACCTGGCGCCGGTAGTAAAGGTTTACTCGGGCGTCGACTACACGTTGTTGCGAACGGTCGTGCCGTACCACCCGCTGTTCCGCGGCGGGGTGAACGTGGCGGCCGGCGACGTACTCGGCTTGGGAGCGGCGCAGCTGGTGGTCGGCGCCGGCTGGGGCGGGCCGCCGGTGGTCCGCGTCTACGACCTGCGCACTGGCGTCGTGCTCGTCCGCACCATCCAGCCGTTTCTCGCCAGCCACGTCTACGGGGTGACGGTGGCGGCGAGCGACGGGGTGCTGGCGGTCGGCAAGGCGGCCAACGGCGGAGTGGTGCGCGTGTACGACGGCCCCAACCTGGCGCGGATGCGGGCGCTGCTGCCGTTCGGCGCGGCGTGGGTGTACGGGGTGAACGTGGCGGTGTCGCCGGACTACCTGGCGGTCGGCCGGGTCCGCGGCGGCGGCGACGTGTCCGTCTACGCGCTGTCCACCCTGGCGAGTCCGACCGTGGTGCAGACGCAGACTGCTCCACTGCCCCGCGGTGCGATCGGCGGCACACGGGTGGCGTTCGCCCGGTCGGCCGGCGGCGCGTGGGAGCTGCTGACCGCGGCCGGCCCCGGCTGGCCGGCGGCGACCCAGTTCTGGGTTACTGGAAGCTGGACGCGACGAACGAGCGTCACCGAACTGGGCGGCTCCCTCGCCGGCGTGTGGGTGGCGTGACCGGGCCGCTCACCGTGGCCTTGTGGACCCGGTCGAGCAGACCGAGCAGCGTGCGGGTGATCGCCGTCGAGGCGTCCGCCTCCAGGTAGCTCGACCGCGCCCGCCACGTCTCGTAGCCGCCCAGCCGGTGCTGTTCAGGAGTAGGCAGATAGCCGTTGTAGCCGTTCGCCAGCTCGATGGTGAACGTGTCTTTCAATGGGCTGCGCTTCCGCAGCTCCAGGCCGATCTCGACGAACACCTCGCACGGCACGGCGCAGATACCCAGGTCGCCGACGCGGATCGCCTGCAGCAGCAGCTTCACCCGCGGCGGATACTTGGCGATCAGCACCGTCTCGCGGGCGTACACCTCCTCCAGTCCGCGGAGTACCGGGCCTTTCGCTCGCGCCAGCACCTCCCGCGCCCGTTCGAGGTCTTTTTCGTCCGGCAAACGCACGCCCAGCTCGATCTCGGCGGTGGCGGCGGCGAGCGGCACCCAGTCGCGGTGGGCGATGGTGCGGTACGTCTCCACGGCGGTGCGGGCGACGTCGGCGGCGACGTCGCGAAGCTGCTCGCCGGCTTGCCGCCCCTTCGGCAGCGGACCGGCGAAGTTGACGTTGTTGATGTCGCCGCTGGTGCCGTTGGACATGATGCCGACGAACGCCGGCGCCCCCTCGCGTGCCCCGAGCCGGTCCTTCACCCGTTCGGCGAACGCGCCGAAGTAGTCGGCCGACAGGGCCTCGATCCCGCCGACATAGTGCAGCGAGTAGTTCGCCAGCAGCGCGATCGGCCGGCCGTCGAGGGCCTGCACCGACAGCACGGAGACGGTCGGATCGATCGGGCCGGCCGGTTTGAGCAGCCCCGGCGCCTGGTAGCCGGGGTTCATCTGCACCTTGTCGGTGGTGCGGCCGAACGGGTCGCGCGGGATGAGTGCGTGCTCGCGGTGCCAGCGGCGATTGAACACCTGGCGCGGGTTGCTGCCGCTGCCCCAGCCGATCCGCGCCGCTGCCCGGTTGGCCGCCGCCTGCGCGATGCCGCGGGCGATCAGGACCGGCAGTTGCTTGATGTAGTCGGCGTCCGGCTCGCTCTGGAACACCCCGCCGGCGGTCGGTGCGGTGTGCGTGTGCGTCGCCGAAACGAGGATGTGGCCGGCGGGGATGCCGGTCGCCTTCGCCGCCAGCCGCCGCGCCTCGTCGGTGATCGGCCGGGGGAGCATGCACGAATCGACCACACAAAAGGCGACCTGCGTCGTCCCATCGTCGAGCACCAGGCAGCGGGCGTGCAGCGGGTCACTCGCCCGCCGCGCCTGCACGTCGCTCATGTTGCCGTTGACCGAGATCGGGAACTTCTTCGGCGTGACGTCCTGGGCGTAGGCGCCGGCACGGAACGTCTTCTTCTCCGCCGACGGATTGGCGGCGAGCAGGGGAGTGAGCGTTACCAGGAGGAGGGGGAGGGCGAGGGAGAATCGCGTCAGCATTGGGTCGCCTCGTCGTGCGTCGGCCAGCGGCGTGGTGGGAGGGAACCGGCTCACTATAACATCCCGGCGGCGGATGCAACGGGGGAAATCGACCCGAACGTGAAGACGGGGAACGATGGCCCGGCGCGCCGCACCAGCACTTTTCCGACCTGTCCGCGGGAGTCACGCCGATGCGCCGACCCGTGCGAACCTGGCTGGTCGTGTGGCTCGCTCTGGGGCTGCTCGGCTGGGCGGTGTGCCTGGCCAGCGGCGCGGCGGCGACCCTGCCCGACGCCGTCGGCCTGTTCGTCGGCAGCCTGGTGCTGGCGGCGCTGCCGGTCGTCCTGCTCGCGTTCGTCGCCCTGGTCGCCAGCCGATACGGCACCCTCCGCCGCCGGTTCACCGCACCGGCGGTGCTGCTCGGCTTCACCGCCATCAACCTGTCGCTCGCCCTGGTCGCCGGGTGTGCGGCGACGCTCGACTGGCCGGGCCTGTGGCGGCTCGGGATCGGGTTGCTGCTGAGCCTCGGTCTGGCGGCGCCGGTGCTGAGCGGTGGGGTACGCGACCGGGTGCGGCTGCCGGCCGAGCTGGTGGCGCCGCTCGCCTGGGTCGCCGTCTCGTTCATGCTGTGGGTGCTGGCGGTGGCCGACGGCACCCGCGGGCTGCGGCTGGCGCGCGGGCAGCAGGCGGTCGACCTGACGCCGGCCGACGTGCCGGAGCACGCCACCGCCGTCGGGTTCGCGTTCTCCGCCGGGCACGGCCGCGGCGACCTGGCCGGCCTGGCCAGGAACGTCAAAACGAGAAGTACCGATTCCTGGTATGCCGTCCCCTTCGTGGACGAGGGCTGGACTCCCGACCGGCCGGTGACGGTGTGGGCCGTCTGCTACGGCACCATCGACGAGAAGGTGACCGCCGGCCGATTCCGCGCCGGCTTCCTCCACGATCCGCACGACGACTCGATCAACTATCTCGTCAAAGCCCGCGACGACGCCGTCGCCCGGCACGGCCTGCGATCGCATCCGCAGGCGGTGTTCCTCGACATGGGCGAATCGCTCACCGCCCTGACCCACCGGCACCTGGCATTCCTGCTCGTCGGCCTGATGGCGCCGAACCTGATCTGGCTGATCGGTGTGCTGCTGCCGCGCGACCCGCCGGCGTGAACAGGGACGCGCCGTCCGCCGCGGGTACGAGAATTGCCCGACAAACCTCTGTCGCCCAACCGTTGCAAATCGCGCCGTCTCACCGACCGCGCGAGCGGATGCGGCGTTTTGTGCGGCGGGGTTCTCATGACCGGGCAGTCGTCTTCACGAAAGGTCCGTCCGATGCGGTTGCGCACGCTCCGCCGCCGGTTCGCCCTCGGCTTCTTCCTCCTGCTCGCTGTCCCGCTCGGCTGTGCCGAGCAGGCCGCCCCGCCCGAACGCGGCCCGGCCGTGGTCGCCGTCAGCCAGCCGATCGTGCGCGACGTCACCGACCAGGCGGTGTTCACCGGCCGCACCGAGGCGGTCGAGTCGGTGCAGGTCCGCGCCCGCGTCAGCGGCTACTTGCAGGACGTGCTGTTCCAGGCCGGCCAGGAGGTCAAGGAGGGACAACAGCTGTTCCAGATCGACCCGACCATCTACCAGGCGGCGCTGGAGAAGGCCAGGGCGGAGGTGGCGCAGTACCAGTCCGAGGTCACCCTGTCCACGCAGGAGTACGAGCGCGGCCGGCGGCTGACCGGCACCGGCGCCGTCTCCCGCGAGGAGTTCGAGAAGCTGGCGTCGCAGCGTGAGCGGGCCAGCGCCAACCTGGCCGCCGCCCGTGCCACCGTCACCACCACCGCGCAGAACCTGACCTGGACCAAGGTGATCTCGCCGATCAACGGCAAGGCGGGCGTCAACCTGCTCACCAAAGGGAACCTGGTCATCGCCGACCAGACGCTGCTCACCACCATCGTCTCGCAGGATCCGATGTACGTCTACTTCGACGTCGACGAGAGCACCGTGCTGCGCGTGCAGGAGCTGATTCGCAAGGGGCGGGTGGTGTCGTACCAGAAGGCCGCCTACCCCGTGGCGATCGGGCTGACCAGCGAGAGCGGGTTTCCGCGGCATGGAGTAATCGATTACGTGAGCAATCAGGTCAATCCCGGCACCGGCACGCTCAACGTCCGCGGCAAGTTCGCCAACGCCGACCGGGTGCTGACGCCGGGGCTGTTCGTGCGCGTGCGGTTGCCGATCGGCGGGCCGCACCGGGCGGTGCTGGTCACCGATCGGGCGCTCGGCAGCGACCAGGGGCAGCGGTTCCTGCTGGTGGTGGACGCCGACAACCACGTCGTCCGCCGCGATGTGCGAGTCGGCGCGCTTCACGACGGCGGCCTCCGCGAGATCCGCGCCGGGCTGAACCCGGACGAGTGGGTGATCGTCGACGGGCTGCTGCGGGTGCGGCCGGGACTGACCGTCGCCCCCACCCGCGGCCCGATGCCCGCCGGCCCCGTCGACGCCGCCGCCTCGCCGGCCGCCCCGCCGGCCGCGCCTGCCCCCAAGTCGTGACCGGCGGAAGGCGGAAGGCAGAATGCAGAATGCAGAACGGAAGACAGAAGAAGGACGGCCGATGTCCTGAGACGGGGGTGCTGACGTGTTCGCGCGCTTCTTCATCGACCGGCCGATCTTCGCCTGGGTCATCTCCATTGTCATCGTCCTCGCCGGCCTCGCTGCGCTGTACATCCTGCCGGTGGCGCAGTACCCGGAGATCACCCCGCCGACCGTTCAGGTGTCCTGCACCTACCCCGGCGCCAACGCCCAGGTGGTGCAGGACACCGTCGCCGCCCCGATCGAGCAGCAGATCAACGGCGTCGAGGGGATGCTCTACATGTCGTCGAACAGCAGTAACGACGGCAGCTACAGCCTGACGGTGACGTTCCAGATCGGCACCGACCTGAACATGGCGCAGGTGCTGGTGCAGAACCGGCTGGCCCAGGCGCTGCCGCGGCTGCCGCAGGAGGTGCAGGCCACCGGCGTCACCGTCAAGAAACGGTCGCCCGACATCCTGCTGTCGGTCAACCTGTCGTCCGCCGTCAACCCGGAGACCGGCAAGCCGTACTTCGACCAGCTGTATTTGAGCAACTACGCCACCATCCAGGTACAGGACGAGCTGGCGCGGGTGCAGGGGGTGGGCGACATCACCCTGCTCGGCCAGCAGAACTACAGCATGCGCGTGTGGGTCGACCCGGACCGGCTGGCGTCCCGCGACCTGACCGCCGGCGACGTGGTCAACGCGCTGCGCGAGCAGAACGTGCAGGTGCCGGCCGGGCAGTTCGGCCGGCAGCCAGCGCCGCCGGGCGAAAACTTCCAGTACAGCGCCATCACCCAGGGGCGGCTGACCGACCCACGCGAGTTCGCCGGCATCGTGCTCAAGACCGACAAGAGCGGCGCCATCACCTATTTGCGCGACGTTGCCCGCGTGCAGCTGGGCGCCCAGACGCTCGACATCGACTGCCGCATCGACGGCCGGCCGTCGGTCGGCGTCGCCGTGTTTCTGCTGCCGGGATCGAACGCCTCGACGTGGCCGACCGCGTGAAAGCGCGGATGGCCGCGCTGAGTCAGCGGTTCCCGCGCGGGCTGGAGTACATCATCGCCTACGACACCACCCCGTTCATCCGCGAGTCGGTCGCCCAGGTGTTCCACACCCTCCGCGATGCCTTCCTGCTGGTCGCCCTGGTGGTGCTGCTGTTCCTGCAGGACTGGCGGGCGGTCATCCTGCCGCTGATCGACGTCGGCGTGTCGCTGATCGGCACCTTCGCGGTGATGGCGGTGATCGGGTTCAGCCTGAACAACCTGACGCTGTTCGGGCTGGTGCTGGCGCTCGGTATCGTGGTCGACGACGCCATCGTGGTGCTGGAGAACATCGAGCGGTGGCTGGGCAAGGGGCTGCCGGTCCGCGAGGCGACCATCAAGGCCATGGACGAGATCACCGGGCCGATCGTCGGCATCACCCTGGTGCTGGCGTCGGTGTTCCTGCCGGCCGCCCTGCTGCCGGGGATCACCGGCCAGTTCTACCGGCAGTTCGCGCTGACCATCTCGGCGTCGATGGTGATCTCGGCGATCAACGCGATGACGATGACGCCGGCGCGAGCGACGGCGGTGTTCGGACACCGTACCCAGGGGGAGCACGGCAGCCACGGGCACGAGGCTCTACCCTGGTGGGCGTTTGCGCTGCTCGGCGGGTGGCTGTCGTGGGTTCTGCTGGAGCCGCGGTTCGCCGGACTGCTCGGACTGGACGCGGCGACTGGCACCGGGCTGGCCGGGGCCGCGCGGGTGTACGGTGCCCACGCCGTGCTGGCCCTGCCCGGCGCGATCGTCGGCGGGCTGCTCGGGTGGCTGATCATCCGGCCGGTGAACTGGCTGCTCGGCCGGTTCTTCGCCGGGTTCAACTGGCTGTTCGACCGGGCGACGGCGGTGTACGGCCGGCTGGTCGGCTGGAGCTTGCGGCTGAGCGCCATCGTGCTGCTGGTGTACGTCGGCATGCTCGGACTGACGTACTACGGGTTCACGCGCATCCCGACCGGCTTCATCCCGCTGCAGGACCAGGGGTACATGATCGTCGACATCCAGCTGCCGGACGCGGCCTCGCTGGAGCGGACGCGAGCCGTCACCGAGCAGGTGGGGCAGATCGTCCGCGAGACGGAGGGGGTGGCGCACACCCTCGGGATCGCCGGCCAGTCGTTCGTCCAGGGGGCGGTGGCGTCGAACTACGGCGCCATGTTCATCATTCTCGATTCGTTCGAGGAGCGGCGCGACCCGGCCCGCAGTGCCAACGCGATCATCGCCCGCATTCGCGAGCGCGTCGACCGCGAGGTGATGGCGGCGCGGGTGTCGGTGTTCCCGGCGCCGCCGATCCGCGGACTGGGCAACACCGGCGGGTTGAAGCTGATGGTGGAGGACCGCAGCAACCTGGGAGTGGCCATGCTCCAGGGGCAGGCAGACGCCTTCGCCGAGGAGGTCGGCAAGTTGCCCGCCATGATCGGCGTGTTCAACACCTTCCGCGCCGGCACCCCGCAGGTGTACCTCGACATCGACCGGCAGATGGTCAAGTCGCTCGGCGTGCCGCTCAGCGCGGTCAACCAGACGCTTCAGGTGTACCTGGGCGGCTACTACGTCAACGACTTCAACTTCGAGGGGCGGGTGTGGCAGGTGAACGTGCAGGCGGAGGCGCCGTTCCGTCTGGCCCCGGAGAACGTGCAGCGCTATCAGGTACGGAACGCCCAGGGCGACATGGTGCCGCTCGGGTCGGTGGTCCACTCGCGGTCGATCAATGGGCCGCTGGTGATCACCCGATACAACATGTACCCGGCGGCGGCCGTGACCGGCAGCGCCGTGCCGGGGACGAGTACGGGGCGGATCATCGCCGACATGGAGGCGGTGGCCCACGAGACGCTGCCGGAGGGGATGGCGTTCGAGTGGACGGAACTGGCCTACATGCAGATCCTGGCCGGCGGCGGAGCGGCGTTCGCCTTCGGCGGGGCGGTGCTGCTGGTGTTCCTGGTGCTGGCGGCGCAGTACGAGTCGTGGTCGCTGCCGCTGGCGATCATCCTGGTAGTGCCGATGTGCCTGCTGTCCGCGCTGGCCGGGGTGGCGCTGGCCGGAATGGACGTGAACATCTTCGTGCAGGTCGGCTTCGTGGTGCTGGTCGGGCTGGCGTGCAAGAACGCCATCCTGATCGTCCAGTTCGCCCGCGATTGGCAGCAGACCGGCGCGTCCGGGTACGATGCGGCTCGTGAGGCGGCGGTGGTGCGGCTGCGGCCGATCGTGATGACGTCGCTGGCGTTCATCCTCGGCGTGCTGCCGCTGGTGCTGGCGTCCGGCGCCGGGGCGGAGATGCGACGAACGCTCGGCGTGGCGGTATTCGCCGGGATGATCGGCGTGACCCTGTTCGGCATCTTCCTGACGCCGGTGTTCTATTACGTCATCGGCTGGTTCGCCGCGACGGGGCCGCGGCAGCCGTCGCCGGTGCAGCCCGACCTGCCTCGCCCGGCCGACCCGCGGCCCCACGGCACCAACGGCATCACCACCGACCCGCGGCAGCTGGAGACGTCGTCGTAAGGTGGTGAGGGGACGGCCGCGGTGATCGTCCGGCGACCACATTCGTCTCCCCGGCCGGCCGCCGTGCGTAGAATACCCAGATGGGCCGGCGAGTGGCACGCGAATTGCTCTCTCATCCACTCACCTGCAATGACGACTGCCCTCCGGTTACACCTCTCCTTCCGCAGCACCGCCGCCTGCCGGGCAGGCGACTACGGGGCCGGGCGACAGGTCATGAAGGGAGACGAATCATGCGCAAGCTGATGCTAACCGTCCGCCCCGGCTGGTGGTTCCTGCTGGCGGCGGTGGTGACGATACCGCTCGCGGTCGCTGGCTACGCCTACCTGCTCGCGCCGGCGACGCACCACGCCTCCGCCGACGCCGACAGCGATCTGGAGGAGGAATCCGCCGTCAGCGTCGAGACGGTCCGACCGACCCGCGGCGGGATCGAGCGGACGACGGTCCAGCCGGGCACTCTGCAAGCGTTCGAGTTCGCCTACCTGTACGCCGAGGTGTCCGGTTTCCTCAAGACGCTGACCGTCGACATCGGCGATCGGGTGACGAAGGGGCAGGTGCTGGCGACCATCGACGTGCCCGATCTGCAGAAGCTGGTCGAGAAGAACCGGGCGCTGCTGCAGCAGGCGGAGGCGAACGTCAAGCTGATGCAGGCGGCGCTGGAGCGCTACCGGGCCGAGGCCAGGGCGGCCGAGGTGGCGATCACCCAGGCGGAGCACAGCGCCGACGCGGCGCGGGCGACGCGGGCGTATCGCCAGAAGGCGTACCTGCGCATCAAGCAGCTGTTCGAGTCGCGCAGCATCGAGGAGCGGCTGGTCGACGAGAAGCTGGAGCAGCGCGACGCCTCCATCGCTGCCGAGCGGGCTGCCGTCGCCGCCATCGCCACCGCCCGGTCGCAGGCCGAGGCGTCAGCCGCGCGCGTGAAGCAGGCCGAGGCGGAGGTAGCGCACGCCCAGGCCCAGGTGGGCGTCGCCCGCGCCGACCTGGAACGCGCCGAGGTGGAGGTCGGGTTCGCCACCGTCCACTCGCCGTACACCGGCGTCGTCACCCGGCGCAACTACTTCCCCGGCGACTTCGTGCGGGCGGCCAGCGGGTCGGAGCGGACCGCACTGCTGGTGGTCGAGCGGACCGACAAGTTACGCATGGTCGTGCAGGTGCCCGACCGGGACGTGCCGTTCGCCGATCCGGGCGACCTGTGCGACGTGGAGATCGACGCGGTGCCCGGCGACACCTGGCGGGCCGGCGACACGCATCCGGTGGCGGTGTCGCGGGTGCAGGGGTCGGAGGACCTGGAGACGCGCACCATGCGCGTGGAGATCGACCTGCCCAACCCGACCGGCCGACTGCGTCAGGGGATGTACGGCCGCGCCACCATCCACCTGGAGAAGCCGGAGCTGACCGCCCTGTCGATCCCGTCGCGGTGCCTGTCGGGCAAGGTCGAGGGCGGCCGCGGCGCCGTCTACGTGGTCCGCGACGACCTGGCCCGCCGCGTCGAGGTGCGCGTCGGCGCCGACAACGGCGTTCGTACCGAGATCCTCGGCGGCCTGCGGCCGACTGACGAGGTAGTCAGCCGTAGCAGCGGCGGGCTGTCCGACGGCACCCCGGTCGTCCGCACCACCCGCCCGAAGGCCCGCGTCGAGGTGCATTGAGGGGACTCGCCGGCGTTGGAGGGACTGAAACAGATGATCGACCGGCGAACCGCATTCACGCCCTTCGCAGAACCTCAGGGCGTGCCACCCACAGCGTCGCCTTATCGGGTGGCACGCTCGGAGCGCAGCGACGGGCGTGGTAGCGCTTCACGTTTCTCCCCACGCTCACGCCCTTCGCAGAGCCTCAGGGCGTGCCACCCAGACCAGCGTCTCTGCTGGGTGGCACGCTCGGGCAGCGACGGGCGTGTGCTGCCGTCAGCCCACGCTCGCCCGTCGCAGAGCCTCAGGGCGTGCCACCCAGACCAGCGTCTCTGCTGGGTGGCACGCTCAGGCGCGACAGGCGTGAGTCGTCACGCCATCCCCACGCTCACGCCCTTCGCCAAGCCTCAGGGCGTGCCACCCAGAGCACTCGGCCGGGGGATGGCACGCCCGGCAACACGCCTCGCTCTCCCGCACCCCCTCCCGCCCGGCTGTGAGGACTGGTCTGCATGAATGGATTGATCCGCGCCTCGCTCAATAACCACTACGCCGTTACCGTGGTGGTGCTGACGATCGCTGTCCTCGGGTCGCTGGCGATATTGGCGATCCCGATTGACATCTTGCCGGCGTTCACCAGTCCGGCGGTGCAGGTGCTCACCTTCTACGGCGGGATGCCGGCCGGCAATGTGGAAAAGGATATCACCAACCGGATGGAGCGCTGGACCGGGCAGGCGGCCGGGACGGCGCGGCAGGAGTCGCGGTCGATCACCGGCTGCAGCATCGTCCGCAACTACTATCGCGACGACATCGATCCGAACGGCGCGCTGACGCAGGTCAATTCGCTCGCCTCCGCCGCCATCCCCAACCTGCCGCCCGGCACTTTGCCGCCGGTCATCCTGCCGTTCGACCCGACCGGCACCACCCCGG
Source organism: Gemmataceae bacterium (assembly GCA_046350215.1). GTDB lineage: Bacteria > Planctomycetota > Planctomycetia > Gemmatales > Gemmataceae > JAXMAU01. Next base: position 23,257 of record JAXMAU010000028.1, read on the forward strand.
TCGCGCTGGTGGCGCTCGACAGCAAGACGCAGTCCGAGTCGATCCTCTACGACACCGGCCGCTACGAGGTCCGCAACATGATCATGTCGTCGCCCGGCGCCGTCGCGCCGGTGGTCTACGGCGGCAAGCTGCGGGCAGTGATCGCCTACCTCGACCGGGCGCGCTTGCAGGCGCGCGGGCTGTCGCCGCTCGACGTGATGGAGGCGCTCGACCGCTACAACGTCTTTTTGCCGACCGGAACGGCCAAGTTCGGCAATGTCGACTATGCGCTCGACTCCAACTCGATGTACGACTTCGTCGAGCGGATGCGCGACCTGCCGATCCGCACCGACCGCGGCCGGCCAATCGTCCTCGGCGATGTCGCCGACCCCCGCGACGCCAGCCTGATCCAGACCAACGTGGTCCGCGTCAACGGCCGGCGCCAGGTGTACATCCCGGTCTACCGGCAAGCCGGCACCAGCACTCTCAAGGTGGTCGACAACCTGGCCGAGCAGATCCCGGAGATGAAATCCCGGCTGACCCGCCCGGATATCGACCTGAAGCTGGTGTTCGATCAGTCGGTGTACGTGCGGCACGCCATTCACAGCCTGGTGGAAGAGGGCGTGCTCGGCGCCGTCCTCTGCTCGCTGGTAATCCTGCTCTTTCTGGGCGAATGGCGGATGACGCTGATCGCCGTACTTACCATCCCGATCGCGGTGCTGGCGGCGGTCACCTGCCTGTACACCGCCGGGCACACGATCAACGTGATGACGCTGGCGGGGTTGTCGCTGGCGATCGGCCCGCTGGTCGACAGCGCCATCATCTGCCTGGAGAACACGCACCGCCACCTGGGGCTGGGCGCCAGCCCGCGCGAGGCGGCGTTCCGCGGCGCCAGCGAGGTGGCGCTGCCGGAGCTGGTGGCCAGCTGCTGTACGCTGCTGGTGCTGGCGCCGCTGGCGTTCGTGCCGGGGCTGGGCAAGTTCCTGTTCCGGCCGATGGCGCTGGCGGTGACGTTCGCGATGGTGGCGGCCTACCTGCTGTCGCGGTCGTTCGTGCCGGCGCTGTGCGCACTGTGGCTGCGGGCGCACCCGGCGGACCACGCCGCGGACGACCCGCACACGCCGCGGCGCGGCCTGCTGGCCCGGCTGTTCGGCCGCTGGGTGGGGATGATCCACGTCGGCGTGATGCTGTACGTCGGCCGGCTGCACTTCGTCATGCGACACCGGCGGCTGGTGGTCGGGGCTGCCGTCGGGCTGCTGGTGGCGGCGATCGTCGGCCTCGGCCCGCTGCTCCGCCGCGAGTTCTTCCCCGAGGTGGACGCCGGCACGTTCGAGATCTACGTCCGCGCCCCCGCCGGCACCCGCATCGAAACGACCGAGGAGCGCGTGGCCGAGGTGGAGAAGTTCGTCCGCGGGCAGCTGGGCGACGACCTGGAGATGCTGATTAGCGAGATCGGCGTTGTCGCCGACTGGTCGGCGGCCTACACCCCAACGCCAGGCCGATGGACGCGGTGCTGAAGGCTGCACCTGGCGCACTGATCGGCGGATGTCGGCGCAGCAGGGTCGTCCACCTGCTGCGCGCGGCTTCGCCGACCCGGAAGTGAGCTGACCGACCTGGAGTTCGCCTTCGACGCCGGCGGTATGATCCGCAGCGCCATGAACGAGGGCAAGTCGACGCCGATCAACGTGCGGGTCACCGCCAAGTCGCTGGAGAAGGCGCACGAGGTGGCCGAGGCAGCAGCGCGGAGTGAGGCGGGTCCGCGGCGTGGTCGACTCCGCATCTTGCAGCGGCTGAACTACCCGCAGTACGTGGTCAACGTCGATCGCGCCAAGGCGTCCGATCTGGGGCTGACGCAGATCGACGTGATGAAGAACCTGGTGGCGGCGCTCAGCTCCAGCATCCAGTTCAACAAGAAGAACTTCTGGATCGACCCGGTCAGCCACAACCAGTACTTCGTCGGCGTGCAGTACCCCGAGGCGCGGATCAAGTCGATCGACACGCTGCTCGACGTGCCGATCACCGGGCCGGTGCGCAAAACCCCGATCCCGCTGCGCAACATCGTGTCGATCACCCGCAGCGACGTGCCGGCGGAGGTCAACCACACATCGCTGCAGGCGACCATCGACCTGACGATGGGCGTCTACGGCCGCGACCTGGGGTCGGTGGCGGATGCGGTGGGCCGGGTGGTCGGACGGTTCGGCCAGCCGGTCCGCGGCCGACCCGGTGAATGGACGCCCTATGATCCGGCATCGACCAGTAAGAAGTTACTGGCAGGTGCCAAAATCACGCTGTCGGGCGAGTATCGGCGGATGCAGGACACGTTCCGCAACCTGGGGGTCGGGCTGGTGCTGGCGGGGCTGCTGGTCTACTTCCTGATGGTGGCGCTGTTCAAGAGCTGGCTGATCCCGCTGGTGATCCTGGCGGCGGTGCCGGTCGGTCTGGTCGGCGTGATCGCGGTGCTGTTCCTGACCGGCACGGCGATCAACGCTGCAGTCGCTCCTGGGTGTCATCTTCATGGTCGGCATCGTTGTATCGAATACCGTATTACTCGTGGACTTCGCGCAGAATCTGCGCGCCAACGAGCGGTTGTCGCCGACGGAGGCGATTGTCAAGGCGGCGTCGGTGCGAGTGGTGCCGGTGGTGATGACGGCGGCACGGCGGCGTTCTTCGCCCTGTTGCCAATGGCGGCAGGGCTGGCGAGGAAGCGAGGCGAACACGCCGCTCGGCCGGGCGGTGATCGGCGGCCTGCTGGCCGGCCTGGCGACCACCCTGTTCGTCGTCCCGGCGGCGTACTCGCTGGTGGTCCGCGACGGGCCGCAGCCGGCGGTTGGCCGGCCGGACGGATGGGCGATCTGAGCGCGGAACGGACGCCTGTGTAGCGGAAGAGGCCGGGACCAACCCCGACCTCCCCGGTGTGGTACGGCCGGTCAGCTGGTGCGGACGGCCGCCGGTTGATGCATCCCTCGGCCAGTTGCGTCAACTTCTTGTCGGTCTGTTCCTCCTCCTCCAACGTCTGCTGCAGCAGACGGGCGGCCTCGGGCTTGCCGAGCCGCTGGGCGAAGGTGCGGGCGGTGCCGTAGCCGGACATCTCGTAGTGCTCGACCCGTTGCGCTGCGGCGATCAGGGCGGCGTCCTTGACGTCCGGGTTGCCGGTGGCGGAGATCACCTCCTGCCCCTCGTCGAGCAGCCCCTTCATGGCGTAGCAGGTCTTGCTCTGCGCCTTCTGGCCCATCACCTGGAACACCTGCTCCAGCCGGCTGATCTGGTTCTCCGTCTCCTTCAGGTGCTGCTCGAACGCCGCCTTCAGACTGGCGTTGTGCGCCGCGTTGGCCATCAGCGGCAGCGACTTGGCGAGCCGCTGCTCGGCGTCGTACAGGTCCTGAATCTGATCGAGGAACAGTGTCTCAAACGTGTCCAGTTCCTTGCTGAACAGACCCATGTCAATACTCCTTTCACAGACGGGCAAAGGGTCCGGTCGTGAAGAAGAAGGAAAACGGCTGCCACGGCACCGATCGGCCCAAGCCGCGGGTCGGGGCGTCCTCCGCCACGCCGGCGAGGGGGGATTTCAGCAAACGCTGCGCCTCGCGCGGCGGTCGGGAACAATCGTGATGCCGGCTCCCTTGCCGCGCAGCCGACCGCCCTCTAGCGGGCACCGGCCTGCCGCCTCCTCCGCCGGATGGCCCGGGCACGCTCGCGGGGGCCTGCAGCCGTTCACGGACCGGCTCCGGGCAGCCGCATCACCGTTCGTCGCCTTTTCCGCGCGGCATGGTCGCCTCGTACACGCGGCCCTCGGACGCCGGCTGGCCGGGGATCTCCGGGATGGCCAGTACCCCCTTGCCACCAGCAACGCGGTGAAGGCGTCGACACCTTGCCGGTGAGCGGGTCGAGCGGGGTCGGCAGGACGGCGCGGTCGGGCCAGCGCGACGGCAGCCGGAGGGGCTACCTCCTGACGCAGTAGCTCGGCGCAGACCAGCGATCCGCCGCTCAGCCACCGCGCGGTACACGCGCTCGATCGCCGGCAGCAGCATCGGGATCAGGGTGCCGTCCTGCCGGGGTGAAGGGCGCGCCGCCTCCGCCAACTTGCAGTGGGCCGTACCCCTGCGACGGGGGCACCGACAGCCATCCGATGATCTCGTCGCGCTTCCGGTCGTAATCTTGCTGGTAGTACAGAGCGATCACTTGCAGCGGCGGCATCGCGTCCAATTCCTTCTCGGACCGGCCGGCGTCAATCGGCCTGCCGCGCCGGGTGGTAGAGCAGCGCGACCGCCGTCCAGACCGAGCGCTTCGACCAGCCGGCCGGCCGCTGCTCGGCCAGCGCCTCCAGCAGCCCGTCGAACAGGGCGCGGGCGGCCCCGGCCGTCAGCTTCTCCTGGCGGAACGCGCGCAACGCGGCAGCGACCGATAGAGCGTATTCATCTCGTTCGCATGCCGGGGCGGACATCGAGCAGCGGCCGCGGCAGTTCGGTCAGCGGCCAGTACAGGTTTGGCGAGCCGGGCGTTTGCACCCACTCCTCGACGCGGTGAGCATCATCGACGCGACCGCCACGCCGACGAGATCCTGAATCAGCAGCGTGCCGGCGGTCAGGTGCTGCGCCCGGCCGAGCCCGTCTGCAATGACCCGGCGGCGCGGTCGAACCGACGCTCGGCCAGTTCCAGCCGGCAGCGCGGGCTGACCAGTCGGGCGACGGCGCGGATGCCCTGGATGTTGTTGAACAGGAGGTCGCCGAGTTCTGAAACGTCGGTAGCGGCAGTTCCAGTCGCAGCGGGTCCGCAACGCCGCCTGGTCGGCCAACCGCAGCACCGCCGCGTGCCGGTCAAGAACCGCCCGTACCTTGTCGCGCGGCAGGCGGTCGAGCGGGGTGTCGCGGGCGGCAGCCCCAGGTCCTCGGCCGGCGTCGGTTTGGCGGACACCGCCCTGGCCTCCAGCGACGCGGAGCCACAGCGCGGCGTTGCCGTCCACCTGGTCGAGCGGGTCGACGGTCAGCCGGTAGGTCAAGGCGGCAGACGGCCGCTCGGCCTGGGGCGCGCGCGATCACCGGCGGCGGTTCGGTGCGCGGGCACCTCCGTCCTTCCCCGCCGGCTCCGCGGCGGCGACAGGCGGCAGGGAGCCCCAGGAGCAGGAACAGTCCACACCTGACATGTCTGGACATGAGCAGTCCTCCAGCGAGGCAAACGAGCGGTCGAAGCGGGCAAGCCGCTCTGTTGGGGTATACTTCGTCGTTGCCCCCGCCGCTTTGGGAAGATCGCCATGCCGACGCTGGAATACCTCTCCGACCAGGCGGTGCTGGCGGTGCGCCCGACGAGGCCGAGGCGGCGCGCTGGCCGCCGCCGCTCGCCGGCTGGCCGCTCCGTGGCAAGTCGACATTGTCGCCGCCTACACCACCGTTGCCGTCTTTGTCGATCTCGAAACGGTCCGTCTTGCCGATGCCCGTGCCGTGCTGGAGCGGATCGACCCGGCGGAGCAAGGGAACGCCGCGGCCCGGCTGCACCGCATCCCGTGCTGCTACGCGCTCGAGTCGGACCTCGACCGTGTCGCCCGGTACACGAGCTTGTCTGTCGACGAGGTGATCCGGCTGCACGCGGCGACCGAATACATTGTATACGCGATCGGCTTCTGTCCCGGCTTCCCGTACCTTGGCTACCTGCCCGATGCAGCAATGTGCGGTGCCGCGGCTGGAGGCGCCGCGGATGCGGGTCGAACCGGGCAGCGTCGGCCTGACCGGGCGGCAGACCGGCATCTACCCGAAGCTCGGCCCGGCGGATGGAACCTGGTCGGCCGCACCCCGCTGGTGCTCGTCGACGTCGCCGACGATTATTTCCCGCTCCGCACCGGCGACCGGGTGCGGTTCGACCCGATCGACGAGGCGACGTTTCACCACCTGGCCGGCCGACGCTTGGCCGGAGGTTGAACCTCCATGCTATTTGGCATTCGGATGCCGTCCCCTAGCGGATCGGCGGGCGAATCAGGTTGCACACGAACAGGGCGACCAGGACCATCCCCATCACGATCACCAGACGGACCACCGGCAGAGGAATGAGCAGGCTGAGAAGGCAGAGGACGAACGTGATCGCCCCCCAGAGGATCGGGGATCGGTCGTCGGCGAAGGCGACACCACCGAGCAGCATGGCCAGTGCGATCGACAGAACGAGATCGATCATCCCGGGCTTCCTCCTCACCCTCTGATCAGACAGAACGAGTAACCCCTTACGCCCATCCCTTGATCGGCCGGCCCTCGTTCAGCCGCACCGGGCGGTCGTCGGGGGTGTAGGTCACCAGGTCGAGCAGGATGCCCAGCTTGGTGTAGTCGTCGCCGCCACGTCCTCGGTGAAATACTCCGACTCGGTCGGCGCACGCCCTTCCTTGTCCGGTCTTGCCGATCACCGATCCGCCGGGAATGCCGGCGCCGGCCATGAGGGCGAAGGAGGCGCTCGCCCAGTGGTCGCGGCCGCTCGCCGAGTTGATCTTCGGGGTGCGGCCGAAGTCGGTCAGCCACACCACCAGCGTGCTGTCGAGCATGCCGCGGTCGGCGAGGTCGTCGAGCAGCGCCGGCACCGCCTGGTCGACCGGCGGCATCAGCGAATTCTTGAGCGAGACGAAGTTGTTCGCGTGCGTGTCCCAGCTCGGGTCGGTAACGGTGATGAACCGTACCCCGGCCTCGATCAGCCGGCGGGACAGCAGCAGTGACTGGCCGAATCGGGTGCGGCCGTAGCGGTCGCGCAAGCGCGGGTGCTCCAGCCCGACCTCGAACGCCCGCTTGGTCTGCGGCGCCGTGATCAGGTTCATCGCCGCCTGATAGTGCCGATCGAGCGAATCGAACGCCGCCGGCTGCTGCTCGGCCTCGCGCTGCAGTGCGTCGACCACCCCGAGCATGTGCCGCCGGCGGTTCAGCCGCGTCGGGTCGACCCCGGCCGGCGGACTGATGTCGCGCGCCGAGAAACCAGGAGTATTCGGATCGCCAATGATCTCGAACGGGTTGTGAACGATCCCCAGGTAGCCGGCGGTCCCGCCATTGAAGGTGCGGTCGACCCACGAGCCGAGCTGCACGAACGGCGGCATGCGCGTCTTGAAGCCCTTCTGGTGGCTGACGACCGAGCCGTAGGTCGGGTAGACGACGCTGGCGTTGAACGGGTGGCCCGACAGCATCATGTAGTCGGCCATACCGTGCGAGGCGTTCTTCGGGTTGAGGCTGCGGAGCAGGCCGAACTGCGACAGGGCGCGGGCCATCCGCGGCGCCACCTCGGCGAAGCGCACGCCGGGCACGGCGGTCGGCACCGTGCCGAACTCGCCGCGAACGCTCGCCGGAGCGTCCGGCTTGGGGTCGAAGGTGTCATGGTGGCTGGTCCCGCCGAGGGTCCAGATGAGGATGCAGTTGACGTCCTTCGCCCTGCTTGCCGCAACCGCCTGGCGGCTGGCGAACAGTTGCGGCAACGTCAGGCCCAGACCGGACAGGGCACCGACGCGCAGGAAGGAACGGCGGCTGACGCCCTGGCAGGTGGTCGAGGTCGCTCGGAGGAGGTCGAGCATGGTGGGATCCTCCTGGTGGGTACGAGGCTGGCCCCTGGAATGTACCAGCCGACCGGCGCCGACGCCAGTAATCTCGTCGGAAAATCGCCGCGCCGGCGGCCGGCCGGCGCAGGGTGTGCTAGGTGGCGAGTCCTCGCCATGCGCCCCATGTGGCGGCTCAGGATTGCCTGTTCCGGGTGGCACGCTCGGAGCGCAGCGACGGGCGTGAGTGCGGGTCAAGCGTTCACCAACGCTCACGCCCTTCGCCAAGCCTCAGGGCGTGCCACCCTGAGCGGCGCTTCCGGGTGGCACGCTCGGAGCGCAGCGACGGGCGTGGTAGCGCGTCATGACCATCCCCATGCTCACGCCCTTCGCAGAGCCTCAAGGCGTGCCACCCAGATGAGGAGTCGCGGTGCGCCCCGTGACTGGGGCTGCCTTACCGCACCCGCACGCGGCAGGCGAAGTCGCCCTTCGGCAGCGTCACCTCCAGCGTGGTGCCGTCGCCGGTGAACGGCACCGGCCGCGTCACCTTGCCGGCCTCGTCGACGGCCTCCACGGCGACCACCTGCACCGTTCGCCCGAGCAACCGATTCGCGCGCAGCCGCAGGCCCACCGCCCCGCCGTCGGGCAGCGGGGTGAGGGTGATCGTGTCGCCGGCGGTCTGGCAGCGGACGCCGCCGCTCGTCGCCACTGCGCCGAAGTCGGTGACGGCGCCGCGGCCGTTGACGTACTGCCCGGCCTTGCCGCGCGATCGCTCGACGACTTGGCCGCCCATGCGTTCGACGCTCGCCTCGGTCTCGCCGGCGCGGGCGAGGAAGCCGAAGGGCGGCAGCGTGCGGCCCTCGACCGTCCAGTCGGCGTCGCCCCGGTTGACCCACACGCGCACGCCCGACTTCCAGCCGATCACCAGTCGTTGCGGGTCGTCGTCGACGAACGTGACCGAGGCGATGCGATCGCCGGCGACCGCGCGGGCGATCGATTGAATAAGCCAGTACTTGCGAACGGCACCGCGGAGCATCGCCGGCCGATCGATCATTGGCGCGTGGCCGGTGAGCACCTCGGCACTCAGGTAGTCGTCGCTCTCGATGCCGTGGTCGGCGCGCTTGCGCTCGCCCTGGTAGCGGTCGGAGTAGCCGACGCCGTGCAGGCTGAACCGATGGTGGTGGACGAGGTCCAGCCACGGCACGATCGCCCAGCTCTTGCATGGCAGACGGTGGGTGAACCGGGCGGGCCGGTCCGCCAGATGCAGCAGCTGGCAGTCGCAGCCGTCGAGGTGGCCGATCAAATAGTCGCCGCCGGCCTCCGAGATCATCGGCGCGTCACCGCCCAGCTCCTTGCGGATCAGGTCGAACGCCTCACCCCAGTAGCGCAGCGTCTCGGTGCGCGAATGCGGCTGTCCCTTGCGGTCGTGATAGTCGAACGGCGGCATCGACGCGAACACGTCGACGAAGTACGCCGTCGGCTGCACCTGCTCGGCGATCGGCCGCAAATTGCGGCGGACGAACGGCAGGATGTGATCGGGGCGGAACTGGTAACTCTGTGCCCGACGGTACTCGTTCAGCCATGCCTTGCGCGGATGGCCGGCGGCATCGAAGGTGATGTGGTCGTAGCTGTACTCGTGGGCGTCGGGGTAGAAGTCGATGTAGTTGTCGTGCAGAGCGAACGGGATCTTGTGATCACGACACAACCGGGCGAGCGCCTGCATGTTGGCGAGCGTGCCGAGGCCGGGGTCGGGCGGGAAAATGTCGGGCAGCCGGTAGTCGTAGCCCCAGCGTTGCCAGACGTGCAAGATGTAAAGCGCATCGGTCAGGCCGTAGGCAACGGCGCGGCGGACCATTGTGGCATTTTCCGCATATTTCCCACCCCAGATGTCGAACACAAACCGGCCAGCCATGCGCGAAAACGTCGCCGGCGGGGTGCGCGGGTCGAGGTCGCGGTAGCGCAGACCGGCGTCGATGCCGCTCGCGGCCGGCACGAAGGTGAAGGTGGCGTCGGGGTGGGTGTGCAGCGCGTACAGCCGCGCCGCCGGGTCGACGTGCAAATGCTCCGGCGGGGTGTCGCTGGCGACCAGCAGCGCTGGACCGTCGGCGAACTCGAACGCGACGTGACCGGCCGCCAGCCCGTGTCCGCCGGCGCCCATGTGAAATGCTCGCGGTTCAGTAACGCAATACCCGTGGCCGAAGAAGACACGCCGCGCGGTGCGGTCGGCCGGGCCGACGCTCAGGTCGGTGATCGGCCGCGGGCAGGTGACGGCCAGCCGCAGCCCCGGCCCGTCGGCGCGGGCGACGGCAGTCAGGTCGACCGTCTCGTCGCCGCTCCGCAGGCGGTGTGTCAGCCGCACCTGTCCGCCGGCCTCGCGTGACACCGTGAATCCGTCGCAGAACAGCGGTGCCGGCCAGCGTCCGGCTGGCTGGTCGTTGACGCTGGCGGCAGGCCGGCGAAGCACCTGCCGCTCGCCGGTGCCGAACGCCAGCGCGCCGTCGAACAGGCCGGCGGCAGCGAGGCGAGGCGGCACGCGATCCGTCGGCCAGCGGGAAGACGAGCAGGTCCGGCCCGGTCGCGACGCCGGTCGCCACCGCCACCCGCGCCCGCTCGACCAGCGCCGCCGACTCGGCCACCGTCAGCACCCGCGGCGTCGGCCCGGCGGTGATCGTCGGGTCGCCCCAGTACGCCGAGTCGCAGGTCGTGTCGTTCTTCGGGCCGGGGTGACACTCCAGCCGCAACCGCACCGTGCGGCCAGCCAGCGGCGTCAGGTCGACCTCGCCGGGCGTCCACGTCTTCGCCGCCGAGTGCCGCTCGAACAACTTGCGGCCATCGGCCCACACGCGGAACGTCACCCCATCGCTGGCCGGCTCCTTCTCGGCGTGGTCGCGGATGGCGGTGTGGAAGGTCAACCGCAGCGGGCGCGTGTCAGGCAGCCGTACCGCGTACTCGACGCTGACGGTGCCGGGACCGGGCACATACGGCGGATGCATGTGCAGCGCCGCCCGCGTCTCACCGCGAGCCACCCGCCCCCAGCCGAACGACGCCGACGACTCCGGTTCGCGGCCCTGCCAGCCGGGCGGCATCGTCCGCTCCTTGCCGTTCAGGTACGCCCAGTGGACGACCGGTCGCTTCACCGTCGCCAGCGCCACCGCCCCGCGCCGCGGCACCGCCACTGGCCCGGCTGGCTCCTTCACGGCCCGCCCACTATCGGGAAACTCGGTGGTGACGATCTGGATGGCGTGCGCCGTCGCCGCCTTGCCGCCGTCGTCGAACGTCGCCTTGATGTGGACCGGGTACAGCGCCGAGTGACAGCCGTCGGGGAACAGCACCTGAAACCGGGCCGTCGCCCGACCGTTCGCCGGCACGGTCACGGTCTGGCGCGTGGCGCCGACGGCGCGGCAGTCGTCGATCAGCCCGGTCAGTTCCAGCCGCACCGCCAGCGGCACTCCGGCCCGGCTCGCCAGCGTGACGGCGACGTCGGCCGGCTGGTCGTGGGCGGTGACGGTCGACACCGGCTCGACGGTCAGCGTGAGCGGGCCAGCGGTGACCCGGTGGCCGTTGAACGCGGCGGTGTGCGGGACGACGGCGAGCAGCAGGGCAACCCCGAGCAGCGGCAGGCGGCGCATCACGATCCTCCATTCCGGCGACGGGCGACGGGCGATGGCGGGACCGCGGGATCGGCCCCGGTGGGACGCGGATAGTGTATGCCGGTGGAGCAGCGGAGATAAGGATCGAAATGACAGGAACGCCGGAGACCATGCGGTCCCCGGCGTCTGTCTGCGTCACGGATGATCGAGCCTTACCGGGAACCGGAGAAGGACACGGTGCCGCGAGCGCGGCCGCCGAGGATCGTGTCGTCGCCGGTGGTGGACGTCGTGCCGGTGACGATCAACCCGGCCGCCGTCCGGCGGAAGGTGAGCGACGCGGTGGTCGACTGGTCGCCGTTGCGGACCGCTCCGGCGACCGTCTGGGCGGTGACAGCCGGCTGCAGCGCCTGGGCAAGCGGGAGCGTCTGCCGCACCTGCGAGCCGCTGGGCCACACCAGCGTCAGCTCGACCTGGTTCGCCCGCACCGCCACCAGCTTGCCGGTCACCCGTTCGACCAGTGTCCGCTCGCCGTCGGGCGTGCGACTGGTGCCGCTGATGGCGTAGGAGCCGAGCAGGTCGTCGCGCTTCGTCTCGCTCCGCGTCACCGCCGCCGACTCCGCGCGCCGGGAGCGCTCGCGGTCGCCGCCCTCACCGCCTCCGCTGCCGCCCTCGCCACCGTCGCCGAGCCGGTGGCTGAACGGTTCGTCCGGCACCTGGGTGTGGCAGACGGAGCAGGTGTGAATCGTCCCCTTGCTGCCCTGCTGCAGGATCGCCTGCGCATTGTCCGCCGCGGTGACCGCCGGGCCGGTGGCATGCTGCGGGCCGTGGCAGGCGGCGCAGTGTACGCCGTGGTGGCCGCGCGACTCCTTGAACAGCTTGCCCGGCTCCTCGAACTGCCGGTCCAGCTTGCGCTTCTGGTGGCAGCCGGCACAGGTCGGCTCGTCGATCCACGGCCGCCGCGCCGGGTCGGCCACGCGCGTCATGTCGCCGTGGCAGTTGACGCAGGTGATCCCCTTGCTGACGTGGACGTCGCGCTGGCAGTTGGTCTTCTGCCCCGGATGGCAGGCGTAACAGGAATTCGTCAGCTGCGGCACCGCCGCCATCCGGCTGGCGTGCGAGCCGTGCATGGCGTGCGACAACGACTTGACGCCCGGCGTGCCGGTCGTGCCCAGACGTTATCGGCATGACATTTCGCGCACAGCACCGGCTTGGACGCCTCCAGTTTGGTACCGTGTTTGAGATCGTGTTTGCGGAGGATGTCGGTCTCGACGCTGATCCCCGGCGTGTTGTGGCACAGGTTGCAGCTGATCTCCCACGACACCGGCACGACGGCGACGGTCGACGCCAGGGTAGCGCCGGCGGGACCGACCACGTCGATCCGCGACAGCGGGTAGGGGTTCAGCTGGCCCTTGTCGTCGAGCGGGGTGATCGGGATGCCGGTGGCGATCCAGTCGTTCGCGCCGCTTGGCTTCATCACCCCCGCCAGCCGGTTGCCGGTCAGCCCGACGTCGGGCGCCAGCTTGGTGCCGAACAGCGCCTGGGCGTAGTTCCAGAAGTCGGTCTTGGTGCTCGACTTGGTGTTGCCCGGCACCGAGTAGCGCACGGTCACGCCGCTGGTCACGATGCGCGGCTCCTCGCCGGAGCGATCGATCACGCAGGCGCGGGGTTGTTGAACGGCGGCAGGATGCACAGCTCCTTGAACGACTGGTTCATGCAGTGCATGCCCAGTTCGTTGTAACCGAGGACGACGTAGCGGAGCGAGCAGCCGGGCGGGCCGTGCCGGGCAGTACCGCCACCAGCAGGGCGCCGGCGATGCGACCGCGGCCTCGACAGGCGGCCAGCAGACGGGGGAACGAGTGCGAGTGAAAGTCATGGCGGAACACCTCCTGGGTGGCGACCGCTGCGGCGGCCGAAGTGACGACACGGCAACGCCGCGGCGCTGGCACGCGAGGAGCGAGGCGGCGGCGCGGAGAGAATCGACCGTTACCGAATGAATCCGCGGTTATCGAAGAGAACGGAAATGCCGGCTGAAAGCGGGCGCATCAAATGCGCGCCACAACTTTTGCACCCGCGCATGCCTGCGGCCCGCTGGCCGAGTGGTGACGAGGTGGCGGGACTGGATGATCGTGTTTATTCCAGCGTCACACCCGACCGCGCGGCCCCGCCAGGACAGCGCGCGACTGTACCAGTAAGTGCAAATTCACAGGGTTGCGCACCGGCTCACCGAGCAGCACCCGCCGCGGCCTCGCGGGCACCCTTCACGCGCATCTCGTTGAACCCCTCCACCGAGTAGAACGCTGAGTGCGGCGTCAGCAGCACGTTCGGGTGGCGGCGGATGCGGCTCGTGGTCGAGTGGCTCGCGGCGCCGACCACGTCGAGCGCGGCGTGCGCTACCTGTCCGGCGTCGAGCGCGTCGGCCAGCGCGTCGAGGTCGACGCACGGCCGCGGGCGGTGTTGATGACGTAGGCGCGCGCGAGCAGCAGACCGAGCGTCCGCTCATTCACAACGTGGCGCGTCTCGTTGGTCAGCGGGCAGTGCAGGCTCCAGGAACTCCGACTGCGGCAGCAGTTCCTCCAGCGTGTAGACTCGTTCGACCGCCAGCGCGCTGTCGACCCCGTCGAGCAGGTACAGGTCGAAGAACACCACGCGCATGCCCAGCGCTGCCGCGCAGCGCCATCGCCGTGCCGATGCGGCCGCACCCGACGATGCCGAGCGTGCGGCCGCGCAGTCTGACGTGCCGAACACCCACCGGCAGGTCCCACCCGCCGTTGCGGATCGCCAGGTGCGCTGGGATCAACCGCCGGGCGATCGCCAGCAGCGTCATCAGGGCGTGGTCGGCCACCTCCTCGGTGCCGTAGTCGGGCACGTTGCAGACGACGACGCCGCGGCGGCGGCCCGCAGATCGACGTTGTCGTAGCCGACGCCGCAGCCGGATGATGCCACGGCAGCGCGGCAGGCCGGCGATGACCCGCTCGGACAGGCGGATGTCGTGGTAGACAAGCAGCACGTCGGCGTCGCGGCCACGGTCGAGGACGACGTCCTCGTCGTTGGTTGCAGGATGCGGATGTCGGCGATCTCGTCGAGAACCGGCTTCTCGACGCCCGCTTCGGCGAGGTGATCCGTGACGACGACCAGGGGGCCGCTGGCTCATGGGAGGAGTCTCGGGGGTGAAGCGGATGTCAGCGTTCGTGATACGCGATTCGTCTGACGAGGCCAGGGGCAGATGGTACGATGACGGCAGTCGCGACGGAGGAACTGATCATGAGCGAAACGGTCGAATTGGCGAAGTCGCAGCTCGGCGCCCTGTCGGTGCCCGAGCGGGCGGAGCTGGCCCATTTCCTGCTCGGCACGCTGGAGCCGGAGGAGGAAGGGCACAGCGAGCGTGGCGGGAAGAGATCGTCCGTCGGGTCGCCGAGATCCGTTCCGGCCAGGCGAAAGGACGATCCGCCGACGAGGTGCTGGCGGAACTGCGGGTGCGCTTTACCCATGAAACCAGCAATACTCCATTCCGAGGCGGAAGCGGAGTTGCGCCGAGAACTGGCTCGAACACTGAGACCCGCCGAGCCGGATTAGGGGCGACTTCCGCCGCGGAGTTCCAGTTCACTGGCAAGGGTGCGGGATAATCCGTTCACCTATGCCGTCGATGACGACACACGGGTGCCCGGTACTGTCCGTTGCGCTGTTCCCCTACGCTCGTCTACCTCGATACGGAGGACCATTATCTGGGTTGCGGCGGCACGGCCCACCAGCGGCGACGTCCCGGTTACTGGCTACGACGCCAACCAGAGTAAAAGGGTAGAAGGCGGCGGTCATGAGCGACGCAGGCGGGTTTGAACAGAAGCTCGACAAGGTGTCACGGCTGTGGGAGAAGCAGCGGTACGACGCGGCGCTGGCCGAGGTCGAGGGGATGTTGCGGACACGGCCGGGCAACGCCGCCTGCACATCCTCTGGGCGAGCCTGGTGCAACCTGCGAGAACCCCGGCCGCCCTCTCGACGAAGACGCGACAGGCGGCAAGGACAGGCGGTCGAGCTGGACCTGGATCGCCGGCGGCGGCGGTCGAGCTGGGTCCACTACCTCGACAACGTGGAAGACGACCCGCAGGCGGCGGCGAAGAGTTACGCCGACGGAGTGGCGGCGGCGCGGCGGCCTGCTGCTCGACGGGCTGCTCGGCCAGGCGAAGGCGCTTGCAGCAGCTGGGCCGGCGGGAAGAGTTTTCCGCTGCCTGCTTGAAGCGCTTGCGAAACGACGCAGTTCGACGCCGGCCCGCTCAAGGGGCCGTATGCCGAGCAGATCACGAACTGCTCGGCGGAACCCGCCCGCCGAGCGGTCGGCGGGATGACGGACCAGGGCCAGCGTACCACAACGGTCACCCGGCGACGTCGCGGGCGAAGGCAGGTGAAGACGTAGCTCCAGCGCGACGACAGCGGCCAGCAAGCGTCCCAGCGGAGGGTGTGCGCGCAGCGCCAGCAGCGTCGCCAGTGCGTCGACCCGGCCGATCAGCCGGGCGAAGCCGACCGCCTCGCCCTGTCGTACCAGCTCGCGCCCAGCGGCCGGATCGCCGGCAGGGTCGGCCGATTCAACCCCAGGACACGCAGCTCGCCCAGCGCTGTCGCAGCTGTTCCAGGTAATGCGATGCTGGATCGGCCGGCGACGCCTCCACCGCCACCGGGGCGTCCCCGGCCGGCGCCTCGCCGTCGCCGTCGACCCACGGCTGCAATGCGGTGCGAACGCCGTCTTCCTCCACACCAGACACACCGGCTCGATCACCAGCCCGCCGGCCCCGCGCCGCACCGGGCCGGACACGAAGCAGAAGCTCGCCCTTGCCGCCGGTCAGCCGCGCCAGCAACGCCTCGGCGCCGGCCCGGCCGCGCGTGGTCCACGGGTGCTCCAGCAGCGCCGGCCGCCCCTGCCGGTGACCACCAACGCCTGCACCGTGTGCGTCGCGGCGTCGAACCGCGCCCTGCCGCACTCCGGCCAGGCGCGCAGGACGTGAAAATCCTCTGCCAGTCGTCGCGGCCGCAGCGGCGGCGGGAACGCCGCCAGCCGCTCCTCCAGCTCGGCGAACTCGTCGACGAACACCGGCAGCAGGATCTCGTCCCAGCGGAAGCCGTCCTGCACGGCCACGTTCGCGTCGGCACGGCCCGGCAGCAGCTCGTGCCGCGGGGACCGTCTCCCGCCGTCCAGCTGCAGGATGCCCACCCCAGGGCGGCGAACGACACGCCCTTGACCGCCACGAACCGGCCCAGTGCCGCCGTCGACCGCGGTCGGTCCGGGTCGGCGTCGGCCACCGTCTTCGCCACTGCCACCACGCCGGTCGACTTCGTGTCGTACAGGTACGCCGCCAGCTCGACGCCCTGGCGGCCGGGCCGGCGGCGCAGCAAATGCCCCAGAATAACCCCTTACCCAATTCGATCGGCCGATCGTCGGCCACCGGCTTCCGCCGCGCGAACGCCCGGCGGCAGGTCGACGGTCGGGGTGCACGCTTGACGGCGCGCACCGCCAGTTCGCCGAGCAGGTCAGCCACTCGCGGCGGGTCGAAGCGAGCGTCGTGGGCCGTGTAGGCTTCGTGCTGGGCGGTCAGCTCGGCGACCACCTCCGCCGGCCACACCAGCTCGCCGCGGCGGCAGCGGCTCCTCCAGCCGTGCCAGCCGGTCGCCCCACCCCTGGCCAGCGCCCGGCGAGGAACCCCTGGACGACGAACTCGGTCAGCGCGTGTCCAGCTCGCCAAGCAGGTCGGCCGGGCCGGCGGCGGCGGCCCCAGCGGTGACGACGCCGGCGCGGCTTTGTCGGCCGGCAGCCGGCGAAACGCCCACACCGCCAGCGGCACATGGTCGCGCACGGCGCCGGCCGGGCGCGCAGTCGCAGCGGGTGTAGCGCAAGGTCGCCGGGGACGAGGAAGCGCGGTACACACCGGGACGTGAAACCGCACCGGCCGCGTGCCGCGGACCAGCTCGGCGAAAATGCCGTCTTCGGCTGCCGGTGCAACTTTTTGAGCGTCGCCGGTCGATAGTGGCGGCCCAGCTCGTTGTCGCCGATGGTGCCGGGATCCCACGGCGGCAGGCGGCGGCGGCTCGTCGGTCGGCCCGGCCGACTGGCGGCTGGTAGAGCAGCACCAGCCGCACCAGGTGCTTGCAGGTGCCGACCGCCTGGCACGAACAGCGGCCGCCCTGCAGCGTCGCGCCGGCCGGAAGTTCGCTGGTGCGGCCGTCGCTCCAGGCGACGCTGACATCGCCGGCCGGCGACTCGGTGAGGGTGCCGGTCACGCCGTTGTCGTCGAGGTCCTTGCGCGCCTCGTTGACCTTGCCGCGCGTGGACAGCGCGGCCAGGTCGTCGGCGGACAGTGCCAGCAGGTCTGCTCGGGGCATCGGTCGGCCTCAGCGCACCTTGTTCGCCACCCATTCGGCCAGCTCGCCGGGCGTCATGGCGCCGACGTGGGCGCCGTAGGCCGCCATCTGTTCGGCGACGCCGCGATCGTAGGACGGGTTGGCCCGCTCGTCCAGCGCCGCCAGGCCGAGCACGGTAACACCGCTCTCGATCAGTGCCTTGGTCGTCCCGAACAGCCGCTCCAGCGGACCGCCCTCGTAGAAGTCGGTGATCAGCACCACGATCGTCCGCCGCGGGTTGTCGATCAGCCCGCTGGCGTAGTGCAGCGCGTTGCCGATGTCGGTGCCACCGCCCAGCTGCACGCGCATGATCGCCTCGACCGGGTCGGCCGCCTGGTCGGTCACGTCGACGACGTTGGTGTCAAATAGGACAAGATGGGTTTGTATACTCTGAATACCCACGAAGATCGCGGCGGTGACGGCGGCGTGGATAACGCTGTCGACCATGCTGCCGGACTCGTCGACTACCACGATCACCCGCCAGCGATCGGTGTGCCGCCGGACGCGCGAGAAGAAGAACGGCGTGCGGATGTACAGCCGCCCCTCGGCCGGCTGAAAGTGGGCCAGGTTGCGGCGAACGGTGGTGCGGGCGTCGAAGTTGCGCGCCACGCGCATCTGCGTGCGGTGCCGCCGGTCGCGGGCGCCGAGGAATACTTGACGCATCGGCCGCGTCAGCTTCTGCAGCAGCTCCTCGATCACCTGGCGGACCAGGTGCCGGGCCATCCCGAGCACCTGCTGGTTCATCAGGTGCTTGGTGTGCAGGATCGCCTTGAGTAACGTCGGACTCGGTTGCGCGCGGGCGAGCAGGTCGGGGTTGGTCACCAGTTCCTGCAAACCGTAGCGGTCGAGGGCATCGCGCTCGATCCGCTCGATCGTCCGCTGCGGGAACAGTTCGTGGACCTCGTTGATCCACTCCGGCACGCTCAGCTGCGAGTCCTCCAGCCCGCCGTGTCGCTCACGCGGCTTTTCGCCGCCACCGCCACCGCTGTCGCCGCCACGGACGTTGCGCCGCCCGCCGTACTCGCGGTTGTACAGGTAGCCGAGCGCCCGGTCGCGCCGGGCGTCGCCGCCGCCGACACCGCACCCCAGCCCCTGCTCGGCGTCGCTGCCGAGCACCAGTCGCCAGCGGAGCAGAGATTCACGATCCGTCATGGTCGCCTCCTCGCAGTCCGACCCGCTCCGCCAGCGCGAACAGCCGCCCCTCCAGCGCCAGCGCCCGTGCCACCGTCTCCACGTCGACCTGCAGCGCCGCCACCTCGGCCCGCGGCGACAGCCCGAGCGCCTCGCGGAGCGTCAGCGCCAGGTGGTGCTTCTCGCGCGGGGTGAAATAGGTGAACGCCAGCCGCAAGGCCGGCAGCGCGTGCAGGAACTCGTCGTCCGACCAGCCGGCCACCGTCTCGTGGACCGCCAGCACCAGCTCGCGGTGCCGCTGCACCTGCTCGCGGGCCAGCGCGAACAGGCCGGCCAGGAAGTCGCCCAGCCGGTCCGGGTCGGCGAACTGGCGCAGCTGCCGCCGCACCGCCTCGCCGTCGGCCGCCCCGAGCGACCAGCCGGCGCCGATCGCCGCGCCGCGCGTGACGGTGCCCTGCTCGCGGTCGGCGCCGACTCGCTCCAGCACCCCGACCAGCTCGGCCCGGTCGAGCGCCAGCGACAATTCGCACCGCTCGAACGTCTCACGCAGCGCCACCACGCCGTCGATCACCTCGCGGTCGCGGCCGGCGGTCTGGCCGAGCGTTTCGAGCAGCCAGAGCGACCGGCTGTACGCCTCACGCAGCAGCGCCGCCATCGATCCGCTGCCGGCGGTGCCGAGGACGGCGTCGTAGCGATAGAGATAAAGCAGATGGCCCAACGCGGCGGACAGCCCGAAGAAGTCGCCCTCGCCGCGGATCAGCTCGCCGACGCGCTGCCGCAGCGCCCACGCCAGCTCGGTCAGTCCGGCCAGCGCCGCGTCGAGCAGCAGGGCGGCGGCTGCGGCGGCGTCGCGCTCCAGGGCGGCGGCACGCTCGCCGAGCACGGCGGCGGCGGCTTCGGCCAGGCTGGCGCCGTAGCGCGCCGCCTCGATGCAGCGCGCGTCGAAGTCCGGACTCCAGCCGATCCGCCAGCGTTCCCAGATGGTCACCAGGCTGTCACGGCTGGCCAGGTCGGTGCCGCCGGTACGATCATAGCCGGCGATCTCCAGCAGGCGAACGCGATGCAGCAGCACGCTCGACGGCCGGTCGTTTTCGCGGTCGAGCAGCAGTTCCACCTCGCGCGACAGCGGCCGCGGTTCCAGCCCGCGCTCGTGAAGCTGTGTCTGGATGTCGTGGACCAGCGGCGGTAGCCGGGTGCCGGCGGCCAGCAGGCCGCGCTCGCCGCCGCGCAGGACGTGATGAACCGCCTCCAGCAGCGGGTGCCGGCCGGCACGGTTCAACTCCTCCTTGACGAACGACGTGGTCAGCCCGTCGACGAGATCGGTCCGCCACACCTGGGCGTGCGCCCGCAGCGACGCCAGCGCGACGGCGCTCGTCTCGGCGGCGATCAGGTCGGCCGAGCTAATCGGCTGCTTGCGGCCGCGCAGCTCCTCGACGATGCGCCCCAGTAACGTCCGGTGGGTGTCCTGTCGGCCGCGCCGCCGATCGTGCCACACCTGCTGATAGAAGCCGGGATTGGGCATGCCGGCCTCGTAGCCGGCCAGGCTGTCGAGCCGCTCGAACGAGTACGGCGTCAGAGCGATGCCGCGCTCCTCGCCCTCCTCCGGCGGCGCCGTGGTGAACGTCTCCGGCTGCATCGTCTCGCCCAGGTCGATGCCCTGCAGCCGGGCGTAGAGCGGGACGCAGTGAGCGCCGCCGACCACCACCAGCACCGGCCGGTCGGACTCGGCGAGGGCGGCGCGGATTTGCGTCGCCATGAACGCCTCGCGGGCGCGGTCGGACAGGCGTCCCGGCGCTTCCAGCAGCCGCATGTGTCCGCACAGGTGATGGCAACGCGCCAGGTACGTCTCCAGCGGCAGCGCCGGATCGATCTCGAACAGCGTGTCCCACAGCGTATTGAAGTCGTCGACGCCGAGCTTGCGGCACAGCTCGGCGATGTAGGCGCTGCGGCGGAACACCGCGTCGGTGAAGCGGTTGCTCGTCTCGTCGGCGTCGAGGCGGGCGATGTCGGCCCACGGCAGGTCGATGAACCGCACCGTCGCGCCGATCTCGCGGCCGACCTGCACCGCCTGCCACTCCGGCGAGTGCTCGCACAGCGGATAGAAGGCGCCGCGGCGGTCACCGTCGGGGAGGCGCAAATAGCTGTAGATCGCCAGCGGCGGACGGTGCGGCAAATACAGCTCATCGAGATACGCATTGTAGTCGAACGGACACTCGACGAGGACGGCCGCCGGCCGCACCCGCTCGGCCAGCGCGCGGACCAGTCGGGCGGCGGTCGGGCTGTGGTGCCGCACCGGGAACAGCAGCACCCGGCCGGTCAGGTCGCCCAGGCGGCGCAGGTCGAGCGTCACGGCAGGAAGCTCCGCGCCTCGTAGTACGCCTTCCACGCTGAGCCGTCGCGGCCCTTGACGGCGTGGTTGAAGTAGTGCCGCAGCTTGCGGACGTCGTCCGGCGCATCCTTCAGCGCCGTGCCGATCAGGTGCTGCACCAGGTGTTCCGGGGCGGCCGTCGCCTGCTCGTAGTACCAGGCGTGCAGTCCGGCGGCGTAGCCGGTCGAAATCGCCTCGGCGGTGCTCATGGCGGTGGTGAGCGGCTCGAGCGCCTGCCCCTCGCCGCTGGCTCCGCTGCGCAGCTCGTGGAAGGTGGTGACGAGAAGCTCGGTCATCTCCGGCGGCAGGGCCACCGGGATGCCGGCGCGGACCAGCAGCCGGTCGGTTTCGCGCTGCACCAGCGCCATCTCTTCCGCCAGGTTGTCGATCGGCTGCACCGTCTCGAAGTTGAAGCGCCGCTTGAGCGCGGCGCTCATCTCGTTGACGCCGCGGTCGCGGGTGTTGGCGGTGGCGATCACGTTGAAGCCGACCTTGGCGAACAGGGTGCGCGCGTCGTCCTCCAGCTCGGGCACCGCCATGACCCGGTCGGACAGGATCGACAATAGGATGTCCTGGACCTCCAGCGGACAGCGGGTCAGCTCCTCGAAGCGCACCACCTTGCCCTCGCGCATGCCGCGGTAGACCGGCGCCGGCACCAGCGACCGCTCGCTCGGCCCCTCGGCGAGCAGCAGGGCATAGTTCCACGAATACTTGATCGAGTCCTCGGTGGTGCCGGCGCTGCCCTGGATGGTGAGGGTACTATCGCCGCTGACGGCGGCGGCGAGCAGCTCGCTCAGCCATGTTTTCGCGGTGCCCGGTTCGCCGATGAGCATCAGGCCGCGGTTGGTCGCCAGCGCCACCACGCAGCGCTCGACGAACGGCCGCGGGCCGACGAACTTGGGAGCGACGCCGGCGCGCTCGTCGCCGAGGACGAAGGCGACGACCGACCGCGGCGTGAGCTTCCAGCCGGCCGGCCGCGGCTGAGCGGCGTCGGCGACGGCGAGGCGCGCCAGTTCCTCGGCGTACAGCACCTCGGCGGCCGGCCGCTGGATGTCCAGCCCGACGCCGTCCGCCGCGGTTACCCCCTCGTCGCTCCCGTTCCGCTTCCGCGCCATCGGCCACCCTCCGTGCAAGGACTCTCTGCATCATCATACGCGAGCGGAGAGGGCATCTTACGCGGAGAATGGTGCGATCGCGACGTTGGTAGGGGACGGAGAAGGATCGGACTGGTTGAAGTGACGCGGCATGCCCACGCCTGGTGGGGCATGCCGCGCTTTACCGGCCGCCGCTCACCGGGAGGTGAGCGTGAAGTCGAGCTTGTTGGCCCCGCTCTTGACGTCCGCGGTCAGCGTACTGGCGCTGTTGTACTGCGCCGGGATGGCCTGGACGGACTCGTCGGTCATGTTCCCCGGATCGCCGGGCACCGGGATCTTCCGCCCGGTCTTCTTGTTCCACAGGATCTCGACCTTGTTCTTGCCCGCGGTCGGACCAGGCTTGGCGCCGAAATCGTACTTGCCGCCGACGATGTCGGCGTTGGCCTGTTTATTCGTCCCGTCGGCCACGAACGAGATCACCCCGCCGTCGACCGGCTTGCCGTCGAGGGTGACGGTGCCGCTGACCGATGGTTTGCCGCAGCCGGACAGCAGGACCAGGATGAACGACGCGGCCGCCAGGCCGCGGGAAAACCGAGTCATGATCTGCCTCCCAAACGAAAGCGGGCGACGTCCGTCGCCGCCCGCGCCCAGTCCGCGTCAGTCCAGGGTAACCGTGTTGCCGTCGTCGGGGCGATACAGGTTGTGGAGGGTAAAGTTGCCGGTCGCCACCGGGTACGCGCAGTGGTCGGCGGTCTGGTCGGCGGCGATGGTGTTGGAGATGAAGCGGACCGCCCCGTCCGCCAGGACGAAGTTGCAGCCGCCGGTGTGCAGGCTGGAGAAGCCGAGCCGGGCGCAGTCGGCGGTGCTGTTGGGGCTGGGGTTGAGGATGTTAATGCCGCGACCGGGCCGGCCCTCGAACGACGCCGAGCTGGCATTCGATCGCACCCAGACGGCCCCGGTGTTGCGGACCGAATCCCGCTCCCCCACCATCAAGGTGTTGCTGGAGCCGTCGCGGATCTGGTGAACGGCCATCGGCGTCGGGTTGTTCCCGGCGTCTGGACCAACCAGGTTGCGGTTAACGACGTAGTTGGACCGGCCGAAGTTCTCGTAGACAGCGTTGGTGGCGGTCCCGGAGTCCGACGGGCAGCGGTAGGTTTTGATCGGCGTCTGGGTGAGCGCGTTGACGGGCGCGACGCCGGGCGTCACCAGGTCCGGGTTGATCTGCTTGAACAGGTTGTCCTGCTCGATGTACGGCAGGATGATGGTGGCCCACGACCAGCCGGGACTCGGCTTGGTGGTGATCGACGTCACCCACCCGGTCGGCAGCTTGCCGTTGGCGTCGTTGTAGCTGTGGAACGCGATGCCCATCTGCTTGAGGTTGTTGGAGCACTGCATGCGGGCGGCGGCTTCGCGAACCTTCTGGACAGCCGGTAACAGCAGGCCGATGAGGATAGCAATAATGGCGATGACCACCAGCAACTCGATCAGTGTGAACCCACGACGAAGGGCGGATCGTTTTGAGCGCAGCATAGGCTGGCCTCCTGAGTGAAACGGATAAAGTGTTCGGTGTGAAGGAGTTATCTGGTTAACTATACCTTTTTATCCCAAGTCCGGCGACGAAAACGGTGCCGCGGACTGGCCTATCTAGCTTCATCGTGCCGGGCCAACCGAGCGGACACCGTGCCGAGGGGCAGGCTATTTTTTCGCGCGGACCTGGATCGGCTTCTTGCCGTCGGGCTTCGGCGCCCACAGATCTTCCGGCGTCAGGGCGCATTCCTCGATCATCCGCAGGCCGTAGTCGAGGCGGCCGATCTTGGCGTCGGTGTTATTGCTGCCGAAGGTGAACTTGATCCCCTTCGCCTTGGCCTGCTTGATCATCGCCGGGCCGGGCAGGCGCAGGCTGTCGCTGATTTCCAGTGCCACCCCGTTGCGCGCCAGGGCGTCGACCACGCGCGTCACCCGCGCCGGCGTCCACAGCCGGTCGTAATCCCTGGCGATCACCGCAGGTAGATAAGTCGGGTTAGCATAGATATCGATCGGCTCCTCGTCGAGGATCTTTTCGATCGTTTTCACCAGTAATTCCATGAACGCCTCGGGGTCGGGGACGTCGACCTCGTCCTTGATCCACAGTCGGGCCCGCTTGCCGCGGTGGTCGGTGAGCGTCATGGCGTCGGTGAGCACATAGTCGAAGCGGGCGATGGTGGCCGGGGAGAACAGCGTTGTCCACTCGCGGCCCTCGGCCTGCAGCCCAGCGTAGACCGGCTTCGTCCGCAGCGTCGCCAGCGCCGCCAGCGCCGCCTTGTCGTCGGTGATCGGGAAGCCCTTGCCGCCGTTGACCGCCACGCCGGCGCCGATGCCCGACCGCCAGGTCCGCGCCAGCACCCCGTCGAGCGTCAGCCCGCCCTTCAGGTGCGTGTGGTAATCGATTACTGGGAACCCCTGTTCGCGGAGCTTCGACAGCCGCAGGTCGGTGGCGTCCATCTTCAGCTTGTCGGCGGCCGGGCCGGCGGGGAGCGCGCGAACCTGGAGCTTGCGAATCTGCACCCCGCCGCTGCCGCCGTGGCCGCGGATGCCGATGGTGCCCGACTTGAAGCGCGGCGCCGATTCCCAGTTGGCTGGCTCGACATAGTCGTTGACCAGCTGGCCGTCGACGCGCACCTGCACCCGCTTGCCGCGGACGGTGATCTGCAGCGGGAACCACGCGCCGTCGGCGGCCACCGAGCGCACCACCGGCCGCAGCCACACCAGGCTGCCGGTCTTGAGCGGGCTTTGTCCGGCCGGAACGCTGAACGAGTTGTCCAGCCGCACCTCGATGCCGCCGTGCGAACGGGCATTGCCGGGCGTCATGTGAAAGGCGATGCCGGCGCGGCCGCCGGGGCTGGTCTTCACCTCGGCCTGCAGCTCGAAATCTTTCAGGTCGAGCGGCGTTTCCCCGGCGTAGACGATCTGCCCGGCGCCCTCGACGGTGAGGGTGCCGCTCTTGGCGACGATCGACGCGCTACCGGCGCTGTCCCACTGCTGCAGATCGTCGTCGGTGATGAGCGAGGTCCAGGCGTCGGCCGCCGGTGCCCCCGCCACGCACAGGGCCGCCAGGGCGACCGCCAGGATCGTATGCTTCCACATGGCTTGACCTTTCACAACCGTCGTCCCGGTCCGGTCCGCGCCCGCGCGCCAGAGGTGCCCGACCGGCAATTCCGCCCCCTCCCTCGTTGTACGCCGCCCCCGGACGCGAGCAAATCCCCTGGCCATTTTCCCCCTAGCGGACGAAAATAGCCGCATCGACACGACGCGCAGTCAGGCGGCGGCCGACGGACCTCGGTCCAGCGGCACTGTCTCAGGCGAGTCGTCCCCTTTTCCTCGTGCGGCCGGCGGGCGGGTCGTGACGACGTCTCTCCTGCCCCCACCGCGCCGCATCGGTCCTCGCTTCCGCTCGAAAGGATCTCTTATGTCCGACACCACGCTGCCGACCACCTCCACCACTCGCCGCGAGTTCCTCGGGGCCGCCGCGGCCACCGGCGCCGTCCTCGGCGCTCCGCTGTTCGTGCCGGCCTCCGCGCTCGGCCTGAACGGCGCCACCCCGGCCAACTCGCGGGTCGTCATGGGCGGGATCGGCATCGGCAACCGCGGCGGGTGGGTCCTCCGCGAATGGTTCCTCAAGGAGAAGGACGTCCAGTTCGTCGTCATCGCCGATGTGCAGAAGAAGAATCGCGAGGGCGTCAAGGCGACCGCCGACAAGCACCACGGCAACAAGGACTGCGCGATGTACCGCGACTTCCGCGAGATGCTCGCGGCGCGCAAGGACATCGACGCCGTGCTGATCGCCACCGGCGATCGCTGGCACGCGATGGCGTCCATCCTGGCGATGGAAGCCGGCAAGGACGTCTACTCCGAGAAGCCGTCGGCCATGACCGTGGCCGAGGGCCAGGCCGTCGTCGCCACCGCCAAGAAGAACAACCGCATCTACCAGACCGGCACGCAGCGGTTGAGCGAGGCCAACTTCACCGTCATCAACGAGCTGCTGCGGCTGGGCAAGCTCGGCAAGGTCCACACCGTCCGCGCTCACATCGCCCCGTGGGATGACGCCTACATGCGCCGCGACCACCTGCCCGGCCAACCGGTGCCGGCCAAGGACGTGGTCGACTGGGACATCTGGCTGGGGCCGTGCCCGGAACGGCCGTACAACGCCCAGTATGTCCGCGGCGGCTGGCGGGGGTTCTATGACTTCCACACCAGCTGCATTGGCGAGTGGGGCGCTCACACCTTCGCCCAGTGCCATGTGGCGCTCGGCCTCGGCAACACCTCGCCGGTGTCGTACAAGTATGTCGACAACCGCACCGGCGACGGGATGGTGACGACGTTCGCCAACGGCGTGAAGATGGTGCTGCAGCGCGAAGGCTGGAAAGGCTCGTGCGGCGTGCGCTACGAGGGCAGCGAGGGCTGGGCGGCGTGCGCCGACGGCTACAAGCAGGCCGAGACGTCGTCGCCGGCGCTGCTGGAAGGAGCCGACAAGCTGGTGCGCGACTACGTCGAGCGGACCGGCCGGCCGGTCAGCATGTCGGGCCACGTTCGCGACTTCCTCAACTGCGTCAAGTCGCGCAAGCAGACGGTGGCCAACCCGGAGGTGATGCACCGTTCGATGAGCACGGTGCATGCCGCCAACATCTGCATGTGGCTGAAGCGGGACCTGACCTGGGACCCGGAGAAGCAGCAGTTCGTCGACGACGCCGAGGCGAACAAGTATCTGTCGCGGGTGATCCGCAAGCCGTGGCACTTGCCGAAGGCGTAAGTCGGTAGCCGATGGTCGTACCCCCTGGCCCCCGCTGCGCCCGCGGCGGGGGCCGCGTCGCCGGTGCGCGCAACGAAGTCGATATCGAGTATCGCATTACCAGAATTGCCCCGAGGATGCTCACCATGAGACGACTGGTTCTGCTCGCCGCGCTGCTGGCCGGCGGCTTGTTGCTGACGGGGAACGGCCTGCGCGGAGATCGACTCGCGCCTGCGGCGGCCCGCGTGGTGGTGCAGGCGGATAAAGTCGGCGAGCCAATCTCGAAGTACGTCTATGGCCAGTTCATCGAGCACCTGGGCCGGTGCATCTACGGCGGTATCTGGGCGGAGATGCTCGAGGACCGCAAGTTCTATGCCCCGGTGGGCACCCGCGCCTCGCCGTGGAAGCCGCTGGCGAAGACGGCGGCGGTGGTGATGGATAAAGAAAAGCCGTTCGTCGGCGCGCACACGCCGCGGTGCGACGCGCCGGGCGGTATCGTCCAGGGCGACCTGGCGCTGCAGAAGGGCCGCAAGTACGTCGGCTACGTCTGGCTGGCCGGCGACGCCGGGCCGGTGACGGTCAGCCTCGTCTGGGGCGACGACGCCGATGCCCGGCAGTCGGTGACGATCGACGCCCTGTCGGCCACGTTCGCGAAAACGCCGTTCACCTTCACCGCCGGCGGCGACACGGCGAAGGGGCGGCTGGAGATCCGCGCCGCAGGTAAGGGACAACTGCGGGTCGGCACCGCATCGCTCATGCCGGCCGACAACGTCCACGGCATGCGCGCCGACACGCTCGCCTTGCTGAAGGAGCTGGATTCGCCGGTCTACCGCTGGCCGGGCGGCAACTTCGTCAGCGGCTACAACTGGAAGGACGGCATCGGCGACCGTGATCGGCGGCCGCCGCGCAAGAACCCGGCGTGGAAGGGGGTCGAGCACAACGACTTCGGCCTCGACGAGTTCATGGTCTTCTGCCGGCTGCTCAAGACCGAGCCGTACATCGCCGTCAACACCGGGCTGGGCGAGGCCGACAACGCGGTGCAGGAGCTGGAGTACGCCAACGGCGCGACGACGACGCGTGGTGGTGCGCTGCGAGCGAAGAACGGACACCCCGAGCCGTACCGGGTGCGCTGGTGGGGCGTCGGCAACGAGATGTACGGCAACTGGCAGCTCGGCCACATGCCGCTGGAGAAGTACGTCGCCAAGCACAACCAGTTCGCCCGCGCCCTGCGCGCCGCCGACCCGTCGATCAAGCTGGTCGCTGTCGGCGATGTCGAGAGCCGGTGGACCGAGGGGATGCTCAAGGGTAGCGCCGATTCCATGGACCTGCTGAGTGAGCACTTCTATCGTCAGGCGAAGAAGGACCTGGCCGAGCACGTTCGGCAGATCCCCGACGCGGTGCGCATCAAGGTAAATGCCCATCGCAAATATCGGCAAAACCTCGCTTCGCTCCAGGGCAAGGACATTCGCATCGCGCTGGACGAGTGGAACTACTGGTACGGCCCGACCCCGTTCGGCGAGCTGGGCACGCGCTACTATCAGAAGGACGCGCTGGGCATCGCCGCCGGCCTGCACGAGATGGCGCGCAACAGCGACCTGATCTTCATGGCCAACTATGCCCAGACGGTGAACGTGATCGGCTGCATCAAGACGACCAAGACGGCCGCCGCGTTCGAGACGACCGGGCTGGTGCTCAAGCTGTACCGCCAGCATTTCGGCACGCTGCCGGTGGCGGTGAGCGGCGAGTCGGGGCTGGACGTGGCCGCCGCGCTGACGGCCGATCGCAAGACGCTGACGGTGGCGGTGGTCAACCCGACGCTAACCGCACGGACCATCGAGCTGGACGCCCGCGGAATGCGGCTGAGCGGCACCGGCCGCCGCTGGCAGATCGCGAACGCCGATCCGATGGCGTACAACGACCCCGGCCAGCCGCCGAAGGTGACGATCGAGGAGGCATCGGTGAAGGGGACCGCCTTGCCAGTCGCCCCGTGCAGCGTCACGCTGTACGCTCTGACTGCCGAGTAACGCCGTACTGGAAAAGGCGCCCGGTGCCGACACGTCGGTACCGGGCGTCGACGTTTTCGCCTGGTGCCATGCCCACGCTCGCGTGGGCATGCGGCATATCACCGACTGGCCCCGTCCGAGAAAGGCCACTCGCACCCCATGGCCACGAAGCGTGGCCATGGCACCCAGAATGCCGTCGACTTCGCGAAACGCTCGACCAGGCCGGACAGTTTTTCACCATTTTTTCGTGAAGGATGCATTCCGGATTGGTGTACAGTGGTCGGGACCGTCTGATTCCCCTCAGGCTCATCACTCAGGAGGCCGCTGTGGTGATTCCCCTCGTCTGCCCGAAGTGCGACTCCCGCTTGACCGTCCGCGACACCGCTGCGCCACGGTTCGCCCACCGCGCGACGGTACTTGCCGGATGGGTCGCTGCCGTAGCGCTGCTGTTCGTCGATGTCGTGCCGGTGATCGGCGCGGATTACCGTCCGGTACCGCTCCCCACCACTTCGAGTACCTTGCCCGCGTACCCCTCCGCACCGAGCACTTCGTCCTACACGCCGCCGGCGAACACCCAGACGGCCCGGCAACGTTTCCTGCAAAGCGAGATCAGCCGCCTGCGGTCGGCCATCGCCACCGACCGGGAGCTGGTCAACCGACAGGCGGTCGCGGCGCCGGCGTTTCGCATTGGCGGGCAGGTGCTTTCGGCGATGCTCAACAACTCGAAGAACGCCAACGACCGGCGCGCTGCTCCTTACGTCTCGCCGGTGCTCAGCGGCGGCGGCGACGCCCTGGGCAGCGAGGTCGAACGGGCGCGCGCGGCGGCCGAGGCGCGGATCAGCAGCAACCAGACGCTGCTCAACCAGTACCAGACCGAGCTATACAACCTCAGCCGATAGGTCCTTATTCGATTTCATGCGACGCCACGTCCGGGAAGTGCGACGGATGCCGCTCGGTGCCATGCCCACGCTTGCGTGGGCATGCGGCGTTTCTCCGACTGGCCCTGTTCAGTACGTCATCCTTCTTGCGACAGCCCTCGTCGCCGGTTGCGGGCGGGCGAGCGCGGCCGTATCATGGGGCGTGCCGTTCTGCCCGGATCGACCACGGGGCCGCACATGACCCAGACCCCCGCCAGTCTGCTCGAACGTCTCCGCCAACCGTTCGACCCGGACGCCTGGGCACGGTTCGTGTCGCTGTACACCCCGCTCATCTACGCCTGGGGCCGCCGCGTCGGACTGCAGGAACCGGACGCCGCCGACCTGGTACAGGAGGTGTTCGTCACCCTCCTGCGGGTGCTGCCGACGTTTGCCTACGACCGCGACCGCAGCTTCCGCCGCTGGCTGCGGACCGTCACCCTCAACACCTGGCGGAGCAGCCGGCGTCGAGCGGATCAGCGGTTCACCAACGGGGTGGCCGACCCCGACGCCATCGCCGTCCCGCCGGAGCTGGAGGAGATCTGGGAGAGCGAATATCGCCGGCACCTGGCCGCCCGCGCGCTGACCGTCATGCGCGCCGACTTCCAGCCGACCACCTGGAAGGCGTGCTGGGAGACAGTGGTCGCCGGCCGGCCGGCGGCGGAAGTGGCGACGGAGTTCGGGCTGACCGTCGGCGCAGTGTACGCGGCGAGGTTTCGCGTGCTGAACCGCCTGCGCGAAGAGCTTGCCGGCTTGCTCGACTGAACCGGACCGACTTTTACCACATTTTCGCGTAAGGACACTCCCCGATCCTGTGTACAGTAGGCAGGTACGTCGGATGCCGCGGGTTGCGCGGCATGTACTGGTAATTGCTTACTCGAAAGATCGGTGCTAATCGTCCTGGTCCGACCGGACCGGAGGCGGTCGCGTCTTGCCGGAGGCGGAGTGCCATGCCTGAGTTTTCCTGTTGCCCCGACCCCGCGCTGTTCGCCCGGCTGGCCGCCGGCCAGCTGTCGGCCGGCGAGAGCGAGGCGCTGCTCGCCCATCTGGAGCGGTGTCCGACCTGCTCCACCCTGGTCGGCGGGCTGGCGGTGAACGACACCCTCGCCGAACTGCTCCGCGAGGCGCGGCCGGTGGCCGGCGAGCCACCGGACGGGCGGGTCGCCGAGCTGATCGCTCGCCTCAGCCGGGCACGGCCCGAGGAAACGCCCTCCAGTCACGCCGACGCGGAGGTGACCGCCGACACCGCCCAGCTGCCGTCGCCGGTCGCGGCGGGCGAGCGGTTCCCGTTCCTGGCCCCCTCGCAGGCCGCCGACGAGCTGGGGCGGGTCGGTCCGTACCGGGTGCTGGAGGTGGTCGGCACCGGCGGCATGGGCGTCGTCTTCCGGGCCGAAGATCCGCACCTGCGGCGGCCGGTGGCGCTCAAGGTGATGCTGCCGGTGCTGGCGGCCAACGAGACGGCGCGGGCACGGTTCCTCCGCGAAGCGCAGGCGTGTGCCGGCATTCGCCACGACCACATCGTCGCCGTCTACCAGGTGGGCGACACCAACGGCGTGCCGTACCTGGCGATGGAGTTCCTCGACGGCGAGACGCTCGACAGCCGGTTGCACCGCGAGGGCAAGCTGCCGACGGCGGAGGTCGTCCGCATCGGCCGCGAAATGGCGCAGGGGATGGCGGCGGCGCACAAGCGCGGGCTGATTCACCGCGACATCAAGCCGGCGAACGTGTGGCTGGAGGCGGAGAGCGGGCGGGTGAAGATCCTCGACTTCGGGCTGGCGCGGTCCGCCGGGCAGGACGCCGCCCTCACGCACCAGGGAGCGATCGTCGGCACGCCGGCGTACATGGCCCCGGAGCAGGGACAAGGCAAGCCGGTCGATCCGCGCGCCGACCTGTTCAGCCTCGGCTGCGTGCTCTATCGCATGGCGGCTGGCCAGGCGCCGTTCGTCGGCACCGACCTGATCAGTACCCTCATGGCCGTCAGCACGCAGCACCCGCCGTCGCCGCGGCAACTCAACACGACCGTGCCGGCGGAACTGTCCGATCTCATCATGTCCTTGCTCGCCAAGGAGCCGGACCGGCGTCCGTCGTCCGCGGCCGCGGTGATCGAGCGACTCGACCGCATCCCGATCGCGCCGATCGCGAAGTCCCGACCGCACCGGCGGCGCTGGATCGCGGCGGCGGCCGTCGCCCTGCTGCTGGCTGGCCTGGCGGGGCTGGGAGCGAGCGGCGTCCTCCGGTTGAAGACGAAGGACGGCACGATCGTGATGGAGGGGTTGCCGGCCGACGCGAAGGTGCTGGTCGACGGCGACGCGGCGACGATCGAGCCGGGCGGCGCTGGCGGGCCGATCGTGGTCCGCACGGCACCGGGCGAGCGTCAGCTGGTCATCACTGCCGCCGGGTTCGAGATGAAGACGCAGGACGTGACGCTCCGCCCCGGCGAGCGCAAGCCGCTGCGCATCCGCCTGGAGCCGCTCGCCGTGGCCGCCGCGCTGCCGATGACCGCACCGGACCCCGACCGTCGCGCCGCCGGCGGGGTGTCGCTGTTCAACGGCAAGGACCTGGCCGGGTGGCAGACCTACGCCGGCAGCACCGACGGCTGGCAAGTCGTCGACGGACAGATGATCGGCCGATTCTCCGAATACCTGCTGTATCACCCCGGCCGCGAGTTCGCCGACTTGTACCTGCGCATTGAGTATAAAGTTACTCCGAACACCATGCTGCACCTGGTGGCGCGGTCGAGCTTCACCCCGCACTGGCCGCAGAACAGCTATCGGCTGAACCTCGGCTTCGACCCCACCGACTTGCAGCAGAGCGGCAGCGTCCATCGGTGGATCCCGATCGGTGTCGAGTCGCACAAGCCGGACGAGTGGGTGACCGCCGAGCTGATCCTGCGCGGGACGCGGCTGGAGACGCGGATCAACGGCCGGAAGCTGGGTGAGCGGACGCACGCCTGGTTCCGCTCCGGAGTGATCGGCCTGCGCGTCGCCACCGCCGGCGGGACGGCGGCGATCCGCAAACTGGAGGTGCGGCCGCTGCCGCCGCTGACCCCGCCGCGGACGCCGACCGTCGGTCGCGCCGTCGCCCTGTTCGACGGCCGCGGGTTCGGCGACTTCCGTACCTATGCCGGCGACACGAAGGGCTGGGAGTTGGAGGACGGTTGCCTCGTCAGCCGGGGTGACTCGCCGTACCTGTACTCGCGGCTCGGCGACTATCGCGACTTCACCCTCCAGGCCGAGGTGCAGGTGAGCGACAACGCGGCGGCGTCGATCGGGCTGCTCTGTCCGCGCGTGCCGGACGGCGAGGGGCCGGAGCATTATTGCCTGCCGGTGTGCGCCGCCAGCAAGCTCACCACCGAACGCACCGGCAGCCTGACCGGCATCGCCCCGGTGACGGCGGCCCGGCACAGGCCGAACAACTGGGCGATTCTGGAGGCCACCTGCCGCGGCGATCGGCTCACCGTGCGCGTCAACGGCGAGACGACGGTCTACCGCCTGCTCGATCGCCGCTTCCATTCCGGCCACGTCATGCTGGCGAACAAGCACGCCGGCACGTTCAAGGTGCGCCGGCTGACGATTCAGGAATATGCGCCGGTTGACCCGACCGGGGATGCGGACCGGAAGGGTCCGGCGACGGCGTTCGAGCAGGTCCACGGGGCGACACAGGCGGCGCTGCTGGCGTGGGCGGCGGAGCTGCCGCCGAAGTTCCGCCCGATGTGGGTCGCCGTCCGCACCGGCACGAAGGAGACACTGTTCGACGCCGTCGCCCGGCCCGACCCGACGGTGAAGGACTGGCGGCTCCGATCGCTCACCGCCGAGGAAACCGGCGCCGATTACGACGTGCTCACCAAGGAGGGGTTCCGCCCGGCGCTCATCTGCACCTATAACACGACCGGCCTGGGGGACACGCGCATCTACGTCAAGGACGATCGACCGTGGGCGAACTGGTTCGGCACCGGCGGGTTCATGCACGACATCGCCAAGGATGCGCTGAAGAAGGACGATCCGCCGTCATCGCTGTGTGTGAAGGAGCATAACGACGGGCTGACCTACGAGATGACGTTCGACGACTCACCCGGCACTCCCTGGCAGATGCACCTCGACCTCAGCCCCGCGGAGCTGGCGAAGCTGGTGGCTGACTACCGGGCGAAGGGTTGGCGGCCGCACATCGTCAATCTGCACCACAACCGCACCCCGCTCCGCTACCTGGCGGTGTTCGTCGAGAACAAGACGAAGGAAGTGTGGCAGTTTGCCACCGACCTGTCGCCGATCGACTACGACCGCGAACTAACCCGCCGCCGCACGTCCGGCGGATACCCGCGCTGCGTCTGCTCCTACGAGCAGAACGGCAAGGTCGGCTACACCGTGGTATGGAACGACGGTCCGACCGACGCGAAGAAGTAGCCGCCGGCACACCCGTTGCATTGGTCATCCGGTCGCCACGGGCGCCGCGGCCCCCGTGGCCTGCGAACGGTTTCTGGCCCGGCGGGAGGTCGCCGACGACGGGGCGAACGACGACCCGCGTGGCGACCGCCCCGCCACCAGTTCGTCGCCAGGCACCCGTTTGGCCGCATCGTCCTGACACCTGCGCTGCGCGGCGCCGGGCAGCGGCGTGCGGACGCGCCGCGGTGACTTTCCGACGGAGACTCGATCCCGATGGCACAAACGGCGGCCGACGCCCTCGTCGAGGGGCTGATGCGGTGGGGGGTGGACGTCGTCTTCGGGCTGCCCGGCGACGGCATCAATGGCATCATGGAGGCGCTGCGAACCCGCCGCGACCAGGTGCGGTTCGTCCAGGTGCGCCACGAGGAGGCGGCGGCGTTCATGGCGTGTGGCTACGCCAAGTACACCGGCCGGCTCGGCTGCTGCCTGGCCACCTCCGGCCCCGGCGGGCTGCACCTGCTCAACGGGCTGTACGACGCCAGGGCCGACCAGGCGCCGGTCATCGCCATCACCGGGCAGACGTTCAGCGACCTGAAGGGCAGCAGCTTTCAGCAGGAGGTGAACCTGACCGCGGTGTTCGCCGACGTCGCCGGCGTCAACCAGGAGGTGCTGAATCCCAATCAGGTGCCGATGCTGGTTGACGCCGCCTGCCGGCACGCGCTGCTGCACCGTGGCGTTGCCCACCTGTGCTTTCCGATCGACTACCAGACCAAACCGCTCGACGGCCAGCTGTCGATGCACAAGCGGCACGGGCACACGTCGGCGGCGTGGTCGCCGGCGGTGACGATGCCGCCGGACGCCGAGGTTCGCAAGGCGGCCGAGGTGCTCAACGCCGGTCGCAAGCCGGTGCTGCTGGTCGGCAAGGGCGCGCTGGGCGCGTCCGCCGAGGTCGCCGAGCTGGCCGACAAGCTCGGCGCCCCGGTGGTCAAGGCGCTGCTCGGCAAGGCGGTGCTGCCGGACGACCACCCACTCACAACCGGCGGACTGGGGCTGCTCGGCACCCGCCCGTCGGAAGAGGCGATGGCCGGGTGCGACACCCTGCTGATCGTCGGCTCGTCGTTTCCGTACATCGAGTACCTGCCGAAACCGGGACAGGCGCGCGGGGTGCAGATCGACGACCGCGCCGATCGCCTGGCCCTCCGCTACCCGGTCGAGGTCGGCCTGGTCGGCGACGCCCGCGCCACCCTGGCGGCGCTGCTGCCGCTGGTCGAGCGCCAGGCCGATCGTTCGTGGCTGGAGCAGGGGCAAGCCGCCATGCGCGACTGGAACGAGTATTTGCGTACTCATTCCGAGCGCGACGACGTGCCGATCAAGCCGCAACGGCTGGCCCGCGAGCTATCCGAGGCGGCGGCCGACGACGCCGTGCTGTCGGTCGACTCGGGCACCAACACCTGCTGGGCGGCGCGCCTTCGCCATCCGCGGCCGGCAGCAGTTCGCCTGCTCCGGGCTGATGGCGAGCATGGCGTGCGCTGCCCTACGCGATCGCCGCCAAGCTGGCCTATCCGGACCGGCAGTCGATCGCCTTCACCGGCGACGGCGGCTTTACCATGTTGATGGGCGAGTTCCTGACGGCGGTCAAGGAGCGCCCTGCCGATCACCGTGGTGGTGGTGAAGAACGGCACGCTCGGGCAGATCAAGTGGGAGCAGATGCTGTTCCTGGGCAACCCGGAGTACGGGTGCGAGCTGCCGGAGTTCGACTTCGTGCGCTTCGCCGAGGCGTGCGGCGGGGTCGGCTTCCAGCGCCCGCGAGCCGGGCGAGATCCGGCCGGCAGCTGGAACAGGCGCTGGCCGCCGACCGGCCGGCGCTGGTGGAGGTGCCGGTCGACGCCAACGAGCCGCTTCCGGTGCCGTCGCTCAGCGCGGCGCAGTCGCTGCACCTGGCCGAGGCGCTGGCGCGCGGCACCCCGAACGGCTCGCGAGATCGCGGCTGACCCTGTTCCGCAACAAGGTTCACGACCTGGTCGGCAAATGACTGCCGGCGGCGGTCACGTCTCGCCGGGGAAGACGGAGCCGGAGCCGGGGCCGGGGTCGTTGGTGCGCGACAGCTACGCCCGCCCGCGCGCCGGGGTGCAGCTCGGTCACGTCCGGCGCTCGGCGGCGCGGGCCAGGATGGCCATCGCCTCGTCGTAACGGTCGTCGGCCTGCACCGTCACCACGGTGCCGCCCTCGTGAAACCCCTTCTCGTAGGCCCGCGCGCCTCCTCGGGGACGCTCAGCCCGAGCAGGGTGCCGACCAGCCCACCGCTCGCCATGCCCGCCACGGCGCCGCCGAGCACCCCGACCAGCAGTCCGCCGGCGATCACCGGGCCGATGCCGGGGATGACCGCCGTCGTCAGGGCGGCGCCCGACCAGTCCGCCGAGCACTCCGCCGCCCGCCGCTCCGGCGCGCCCCCTCCTCTGCCAGCGTGTGGTGGCGCAGCTGCGGCGGATCGACCACCGGCCGCTCGTCCGGCATCACGAAGCCGATCTGCTCCAGCGTGAACCCGGCGCCAAGCAGCTCGTCCACCGCCAGGTGAGCGTGCCGCCGGTCCTCGAACATCCCCACCGCCGTGGTCCGCTGGTTCTCCCCCGTCGGAGCCGGGTCGCTGTCGGCCATTGGGCACCTGCCTTTCCGCGTGGACGTTGGCCGGCGCGCCGCCGGTCTCTGGTGCCATGATACGATCCGCCGACGACGGGGCGACAAAAACGCCGGAGGGTCGACTGGGGGAAGACCCTCCGGCGGGGGCGACCCGCACGGCGGGTCACGCCTCGGCCACGAAGCGCATCTTCAGCGCTCGCGCCATCTCCTCGACCGCCGGCTTCACGTCGCCGTACACGGTGACGCGGTGCCAGCCCCAGTGGTCCCAGAAGGTGAGCAGCCGGTCGATGTCGCCCTTCACATCCACCGCCAGCTTGGTGCGGCACGCCTTGTCCTCGTCGACGTTGGCCACCGCCCGCCCCTGGTGGAACAGCACCTCGCGACGGCCGGCGTTGAACTCCATCGTCGACGTCATGTACCCCAGCGGCAGCAGCGATCGCACCACCGCCCCCTTGCGGTCCTCCG
Source organism: Gemmataceae bacterium (assembly GCA_046350215.1). Classification (GTDB taxonomy): domain Bacteria; phylum Planctomycetota; class Planctomycetia; order Gemmatales; family Gemmataceae; genus JAXMAU01. The sequence continues at coordinate 60,452 of JAXMAU010000028.1, forward strand.
AGTGGTTGCGCAGGTGGTACGGGTTGGCCGGCCCCTTCGGCCCGAACATCTTGGTCGGCGCCACGCAGTGGGCGTAGATGATCTGGTTTTTCGACGTGTCGATCACCGGGTCGGAGATGTACCCCGGCCGGCCGGTCAGGTAGGTCAGCGTCAGCATGGTGATGGTCGACATCAGGTCGGCCTCGCAGGCGCCGACCAGCCCGGCGTTGTTCATCTCGGTGAACCCCAGGCACGGGTAGGCGTGCAGCTGGCCGCTGTAGAACCCGCCCAGGCAGTCGACGGTGATCGCCGCGGCGCCGTACTGCTTCATCAGCCGGGTCATGCCCAGGTGCATCTGCGCTGATTTGACGATCTCGTCGCGCTTTGGCTCGATCACCCTGGCGGCGGCGGTGATCCACCGATCGGCGTAGCGCTCGGCCTCGGCCTTGTCGGCCTTCTGGTAGGCGGCGTGTAACTCCGGGAAGCCGAGCGAGATGATGCGCGTGCCGAACACGTCGGTGATCGGTTTGGCGAGGCCCATCGGCCGGCCGAACTGAAGGATGGTCGTCTCGCGGAGCCGTTTCAGCACCTCGCCCGGCTCGGCGAACGCCACCTTGTCGGGTGTGCAGGCGCTATCGCCCGGTGCCGGCGTGGCGCGCTTGCGGGCGGCGTCACAGGCGGCGACGAACGCCTCCGCCCCGCCGGCCTCGCGCACCCTGGCGAAGCACCGCGCCGCCTCCACCACGTCGGCGAACCGCGACGACGACACCGCCGCCACCTTCCGCCCCTCCCGGCGCGCCGACGAGTAGGTAATCAGAAACTCACCCGACCCGCCATACAGGTCGTCGACCAGCAGGGTCGGCTTGCCGGATGCCACCGCCGCCCGCAGCGACCCGTTCCAGATGCCCAGCGCGTAGACCAGGAAGCCGTCGACCTTGTCGCCGTCCGCCTTGACCAGCCGGGCCGCCTCCTCGCCGGTGTGGACCGTCGCCGGCAAGAACTCGACGCCAGGGCAGCCGTTGACCAGGCCGGCGGTCAGCTCGCGTTTGCGGCCGTCGTAGTCGAAGCCGACGTTCGGCCAGGTGGCGTTGGTCGCCGGCAGATGCGAGAAGATCAGCCGCACCTTCGGCCGCACCGCCGCCGCCGGCGCCCCTGGCGCCGCGTGTACCCCCAGCGACAGCAGCCCGCTTCCACCGGCGGCGCAGGCGGCGCAGCCCGTCGCGAAGAACTGCCGCCGACTCAGCGCGCACCCGCCACACCCTACCGATCGACTCCCCTGAGCGTTCATGACCGCTTCCCCTGGCACCGGAGACACGTTCACCGACGGTCGTATGGAGTAACCCGATACTCCACCCATTCAGCCATCGCCCGCTGCGACGGCCGAACCGCGTGACACGAGCGCCCCCCAGCGCACGAGGACGGATACCCCACGGACGCAAACCGCTTGCGCCCGGGTGCGGTGGCGAGCGCGGGGTACGTCAGTGCCCCAAGGCAACGCCCAGGTGCGATGTCGCGGCTCCAGGCTTGCCGGCGAGCGGGAGCACGTAAGGGTGCCCCGAGGCAGCGTCCAAGGCGCGATGTCGCGCTCCTGGCGACGTCCTCGGGGCCCTCACGGGACCCCGCTCGCCAACAGCCAGGCTTGCTCCAGGCGACGGACTCGGGGCCCTGACGGGACCCCGCTCGCCAAGAAGTCGCGCGCGACCGCTGGCGTCACGCTCCCGACGCGGCGAACTGAGCCGATTCAGCACACCGCGCTGTGTCGATTCCGCACACTTATTCGAGTCTTCTACCCGCTTCAGCGACGTTTCTCGGCCGCGGCATACGGTTTGCCCCGCCCCTGGCAAACCCTCCTGCCGCCGACTCGCCCGTTCGAGGAGCCTTCCCATGTCCGTATCCGATCCGTCTCTCCACGACCCGCACCACGGTGCCTGCTGCTCGTGTGGCCGCGCCTGCGCCGCCGGACACGCCGACCTTCCCCGCCGCGATTTCCTCAAACTCGGCACCCTGGCGTTCGCCGGCACCGCTCTTACCGACCTCAGCTGGAAGACGCTGGCCGCCGCCGAACCCGACGAGCCGCAGCCGGGCACACGCCAGCCGCTCGTCGTCAAGCCGGTGCTGATGTACGAGATCCCGCAGCGGCACCCGAAGACCAGCTGGCGGTCCTGGGGCGGCATCCAGACCGAGGCCGAGGCTGACGCCGAGAAGGCGCGTATCCAGGCGGAGTTGACGAAAATTCAGGCCGAGGCCGACTTTCCAGTCAAGTTCCTGCCGCTGCTGGCGGTGAAGGGGCCGGCCGCCGTCGCCGCTGCCACCGACCTCGCTTCCGCCGACGCGATCGTTCTCTACGCCGCCGGCGGACCGCAGGCGGTCATCGACGCGGTGGTCAAGGCCGGCAAGCCGACGATGATCTTTCTGCGGCATCGTTCGGGGCCGGTGTCGCTGTGGTACGAGATCATCAGCCCGCGCTACCTGCACCAGCACACCGACCGGCTCGCCGTCAAGGGAATCGACACCGGCGACGTGGTGGTGGACGACCCGAACGAACTGGTCTGGCGAATGCGCTCATTGTGCGGACTGAAGAACGTCCGGGGCGGCCGCATCCTGGCGGTCGGCGGGCCGGCCGGCTGGGCACACCCGGAGGCGCCGGACCTGGCGGTCAAGCGGTTCGGCCTCGACATCCGCACCGTCACCTACAAGGACCTGGGCGTGCTGATCGGCCAGGCCCGCGCCGACGAGAAGGCCGTCCGTGCCGCCCGCAGCCGCGCCGCCGCCTACCTCGCCGACAGCGGGGTGAAGCTGGAGACGCAGAAGGAGTACGTCGAGAACGCCTTCCTGCTCGACCGCATCTTCCGCGGACTGATGGCAAAGGCCGGCACGCGGGCGATGACCATCAACAATTGCATGAGTACCATCATGCCGATGGCGGAGACGACCGCCTGTCTGACGCTGTCGACGCTGAACGACGCCGGCTATTTGGCGTTCTGCGAGTCGGACTTCGTGGTCATCCCGGCGGGCATGCTGCTGGCCGGCATCAGCGGCAAGCCGCAGTTCCTCAACGATCCGACCTATCCGCACCAGGGCGTCATCACGCTGGCGCACTGCACCGGGCCGCGCAAGATGGACGGCAAGACCCGCGAGCCGGTACGGCTGGTGACGCACTTCGAGTCGGACTTCGGCGCTGCCCCCAAGGTGGAGATGCGCAAGGGGCAAAAGGTGACGAACATCATCCCCGACTTCAAGGCCGAGCGGTGGAGCGGGTTCGTCGGCGAGATCCTCGAAGCGCCGTTCCTGCCGATCTGCCGGTCGCAGATCGAGGTGGCGTACAAGTTCCCCGACGCCCGCCTGGCGGACAACATGCCGGGGTTCCACTGGATGACGTGCTACGGCGAATACACCCGCGAGGTCGGTTACGCCCTCAAACGCATTCCGATCGCCTGGGAAGACCTGGGGTGAGCGCCGTTCGCCAATAAGGCGGGGCGGGAGATCCCTCCCGCCCTCGCTGTTTCTGTTGCCCTCGCTTACGCTTCGGGCTGTTGCGTTGTCCTCTCTCTTTTCCCTCTCTTCTCTTCTTCCCTCTGTGCCCCTCTGTGTCCTCTGTGGTGAGTCTTCTTCTTCTTCACTCCGGCGCGGGAAAGAGGCGGGCGAACTCGTCGGGGAGCGGGCACGGCTTGCGGGTGTCCGGCGCCACCGTCACGATGGTGATGATGGCGTCGGCCACCGGCCCGTCGGCGCGCTCGATCCGCTGCGCCAGCGCAAAGCTGGTGCGGCCTCGCCGTTGCGCCCAGGTGACGATTCGCAGCACGTCGCCCTGGTGGCACGGCCGGCGCAGGTTCAGGTTGATGTTCACCACCACGGTGATCGCCCCGAGGGCGTGCAGCCGGTCGTACGGGAAGTTCTGCCGGTCGTACCACTCCTCCCGGCCCCACTCCAGATACTCGACGAATTTGGCGTTATTGACGTGACCGTTCACGTCAATCTCGGTGCAGCGGACCACGATCTCCAGACTGACTTCCACGGTCCCCCTCCCCGGTGGGAAACGCGCTCGCCGCGGTCACGACGCCGCCGGCAACATCGTGCCGGTGCGAAGCAGGTTCTGGTGCAGCTCGAAACAGCGACCGAGGTCGTGGCAGATGTGCCCCGGCCTCGACTCGCGAATGTAACGGTGCAGGTAGTCGCGGTACATCGGGTGGGCGCACTTGTTGATCAGCAGCGTGGCCCGCTCCTTTGGCGCCAGGCCGCGGAGATCGGCGAGACCGTGTTCGGTGACGATCACCTGAACGGAGTGCTCGTTGTGATCGACGTGCGAACACATCGGCACCACCGTACTGATCTTGCCGCCCTTGGCCACCGACGGACACATGAAGATCGACAGATAGGCGTTACGGGTGAAATCGCCCGAGCCGCCGATGCCGTTCATCATCGTCTGACCGCAGACGTGAGTCGAATTGACGTGCCCGTAGAGGTCGACTTCCAGGGCGGTGTTCATGGCGATCACACCCAGCTGACGCACCACCGACGGGTTGTTCGAGATCTCCTGTGGCCGCAACACCAGCTTGGGGAACACGAAGTCCAGTTCGCCGATCAGCTCGATGATCTGTTCCGGCCGCAAAGTCAGCGCGCAGGTGCTGACGCCGAGCAGGCGCCGCTTCATCATCAGCTCGAACGCGGTCGACTGGAACACCTCGGTGTACATCAGGAAGTCAGGAATGTCCTGATCCTGACCAAGCCCGTCAAGCACCGCGTTGGCGACATTACCGACGCCGACCTGCAGCGGCAGGAAGCCGGGCGGAATGCGTCCGGCGGCCAGCTCTTCGAGCAGGAAGCGGACGACGTGGGCAGCGATGGCCTTGCTGACCGCGTCGGGCGGATCGAAGCCGCCCAGTTCGTCGGGCTGGAACGTCTCCACCACACCGACCACCTTCTCCGGATCGATACGCACATACGGCTTGCCGATCCGCTGCAACGGATGATCCAGGTCCAGCGCGTTGCGGTACGGCGGCGGCTTGGGCACGATGATGTCCGCCATCTCGCTGGCACGGCGCGAGTGGAACCGATTCAGCTCGATGACGACCCGGTCGGCCACTTGCAGGAAGGTGGGCGAGGCGCCGATCGACGTGGTCAGATAGACGCGGCCATCGGGTGTCAGCTCGGTGGCCTCGACGACGGCAACGTCGACCGGGCCGAAGAAGCCAAACAGGACGGACTGCGGGACATGCGAGAGGTGCATGTCGACGAACGCCACCTTGCCCTCGTTGATCTGCTTGCGGAGCAGGGCGCTCGACTGATAGGGGGCGCGCCAGCTGATGGCGTCGGCGGCGGCGAGGGTGTCGTCGAGGCTGGGGCCAGTGCTGGCACCGGTGAGCACGCGCAGCTGATACGGCTGGCCGGCCTCGTGCAGCTTGCGTGCGCGCGCCGCCAGTGCTTTCGGCACCGCCTTTGCCGCCCCCGCCGGGGTGAATCCACTGAATGCCACGGTAGCGCCGTGCGGAACCAACATCGCCGCCTCGTCGGCGGTCAGGATCGGATAAGGGCTGCCTCTTGGACTCATGGCTGTTCCTCATGCGAGCGGAGCGGATGTTCCGGTGAAGCGGCCCCGCGGCGGGTCGGCCGCGGGGCGAGGGGGTGAATCAGGCGACCAGGCGCGGGGGGCTGGCGGTCGGCAGCATGGAACCGTGCCGGAACAGGTTCTGGTGCAACTCAAAGCACCTGCTAAAGTCGTGCCGAATGTGTCCGGCGCCGGCATCGCGAATGTAGCGATGCAGGTAGTCGCGATACAGCGGGTGGGCGCACTTGTTGATCAGCGTCTGCGCCCGTTCCATCGGCGCCAGACCGCGGAGATCGGCGAGACCGTGTTCGGTGACGATCACCTGAACGGAGTGCTCGTTGTGATCGATGTGTGAGCACATCGGCACCACCGTACTGATCTTGCCGCCCTTGGCCACCGACGGACACATGAAGATCGACAGATAGGCGTTACGCGTGAAATCGCCCGAGCCGCCGATGCCGTTCATCATCGTCTGACCGCAGACGTGCGTCGAATTGACGTGCCCGTAGAGGTCGACTTCCAGGGCGGTGTTCATGGCGATCACCCCCAGCTGTCGCACCACCGACGGGTTGTTCGAGATCTCCTGTGGCCGCAATACCAGCTTGGACGCATAGGTCTGCAAATGAGCGGACAGGTCGGTCATATGCTCGGGCGACAGCGTCAGCGCGCGTTGCTGGCGAAACGAAGCGTCCCTGCTTCATCAGCTCGTAGGCGGCGGGCTGAAATACCTCGGTGTACATCAGGAAGTCGGGAATGTCCGGGTCTGACCAAGACCAGCGAGGACGGCGTTGGCGACATTGCCGACGCCGACCTGCAACGGCAGGAAGCCAGGCGGAATGCGTCCCGCGGCCAGCTCTTCGAGCAGGAAGCGGACGACGTGGGCGGCGTCGCCCTGCTGGCCGCGTCCGGGTGGATCGAAGCCCGCCCAGCTCGTCCGGCTGGAACGTCTCCACCACGCCGATCACCTTCTCGGGGTCGATACGCACATACGGCTTGCCGATCCGCTGCAACGGATGGTCCAGGTCCAGCGCGTTGCGGTACGGCGGCGGCTTGGGCACGATGATGTCCGCCATCTCGCTGGCGCGACGCGACGGAAATCGATTCAACTCGATGATGACGCGGTCGGCCACCTGCATGAAGGTGGGCGAGGCGCCGATTGACGTGGTCAGGTAGACGCGGCCGTCGGGTGTCAGCTCAGCGGCCTCGACGACGGCAACGTCGACCGGGCCGAAGAAACCGAACAGGACGGACTGCGGGACATGCGACAGATGCATGTCGACGAACGCCACCTTGCCCTCGTTGATCTGCTTGCGGAGCAAGGCGCTCGACTGATAGGGGGCACGCCAGCTGATCGCCTCGGCAGCGGCCAGACCGTCGTCGAGGCTGGGGCCGGTGCTGGCGCCGGTGAGCACGCGCAGCTGATACGGCTGGCCGGCGTCGTGCAGCCTGCGCGCTCGCGATGCCAGCGCCCTGGGTACCGCCTTCGCCGCTCCCGCCGGGGTGAATCCACTGAACGCTACCAGCGCATCGTGCGGAATTAGTTCGGCCGCTTCCTCTGCGGTGAGCAGAGGAAACGTGTTTCGCTTTGCCATCATGGCTTTCTCCCTGTTCGGGTATCGGTCATCCTGCCGTGTGCGAGATACACCCTGTCCGCCGGCTGCTCCAAAGGTGCGGAGCAACCGTGGGCCGACGTCGTGCCGACGTCCGGGCCTCATGGGTGGCCGGTCGCGTCTCCCGCCGGCTCGCACAGCTCGGTCAGCACGCCGTGGCTGCTCTTCGGATGGAGGAACGCGATCTGCATATGGTGGGCGCCGGGTCGCGGCTTCTCGTCGATCATCCGCACCCCGGCCTGTTTCAGGTCGGCGATCCGCGCTTCCAGGGACTCGACGGTGAAGGCGACGTGGTGCAGCCCCTCGCCGCGCTTGTCGAGAAACGACGCGACGGTGCTGGACGGGTCGGTCGGCTCCAGCAGCTCCAGCCGCACGTCGGCGACGCGGAAGAAACCGACCTTCACCTTCTGATCGGGCACCACTTCGGTGCCCTCGAATACCGCCCCGAGAGTGCCCTCATAGAACGGCCGCTGCGCCTCAATCGAGCGGACCGCGATGCCGATGTGATTGATCGCCTTGACCGGGTTCATGAGTCTCTCCTGGTGGCCGATGTCGCAACGACGCAGATGCCGGGCGAGAACGGCTGGGCTACCCACAAGGTTTCGACGCGAGCCTGACTTCCGGTGCAGCACGCGCAATCGATCTCTTCTCTTCCCCCCTTTCGCGGAGAGGCGAAAGGGATCCCGTTTATGGTAGCATACGATGTGCAGGCCAACTGATCCATAGCAGGTCGTCGGGACGGGCGATTCGGAGAGGTGGGTAACGGGCGAAAGCGGGGAGGCGGCGGAGGGGCGAGCACGAGGGAACAGAGCAACGCGGATCGGCGCGCCCCGCCGGGCCAACGACCCGGCGGGACGTCGCGGACCCGATTACTCGAACTCGACAAGCACCTGGCCGGCCTGCACGGCATCGCCGGCGGCGGCGTTCACCTTGGCGACCTTGCCGGCGATCGGCGAGGTGATGACGGTTTCCATCTTCATCGCTTCGAGGACGAGCAGCACGTCGTTCGGCTGGATCGTCTGACCGACCTGGGCGCTCACCCGCACGACCACGCCGGAGATCGGGCTGCGGCACACCTTGCTCTCGTCGGCGACCGGGGTGGCGGCGCCGGCGGTTGGCCGCGGCGGGGCCATCGACGGGGCTGCCGGGACGCGCGTCTGCCCGGCCGCCGGCGGCAGGTAGCTCGGCTGCGCCGGCTCCGGCTCCGGCACCTCGACCTCGACCTCGTACACCTTGCCGTCAACGGTGATCTTGAGTTTCAATGCCCGCTCCTCGAATGACGTGCCCCCAGCAGGTGCGACGCCTGAATCGTGACACGGCCTTGCTGGGCCCAGGCCGTGGTGTTGAGCAACCGGATCTGCCGGATGTGCGGCTTGAACCCCAGGAAGGCGGCGATGGCGGCGCCGATCACCAGGATCAGCTCGTCGCTGATCGGGGCGGGTTCGGGTTTGGCCGGGGCCGGCGCGGCGGCCGGGGCCGGCGCGGCGACCGGCGGCGGAGCGGCCGGCTTGCCGCCCACCGTCGCCTCCAGCGCCTGCACCCGCTCGCGCAGGCGGGCCAGCTCGTCGCGGAGGGCGGTCAGTACCCCGCCCAGCTCCGCCGGATCGACTGTCTGCGGTGTCATCACGCACTCCACGTTAGAGCGGAATCAGCCCGTGCTTCTTCGGCGGCCGCTGGTCGCGCTTGGTTTGCAGGTATTCCAGCGCCTGCGCCAGATGCTTGCGGGTGCTGGCCGGCTCGATGATCTCGTCCACCAGCCGCCGGCTGGCGGCCACGTAGGGCGTGGAGAACGTCGAGCGATACTTGTCGATCAGCTCGGCGCGCTTGGCCGCCTTGTCGGCCGCCTGGTCCATCTCCTTGCGGAAGACGATCTCGACCGCCCCCTCGGCGCCCATCACCGCCACCTCGGCCGTCGGCCAGGCGAACGCCCGGTCGGCGCCCAGGTCCTTGCTGCTCATCGCCACATAGGCCCCGCCGTAGGCTTTGCGCAGGATCACCTGGATCTTCGGCACGGTGGCGGCCGAGTAGGCGAACAGCAGCTTGGCCCCGTGGCGAATGATGCCGCCATACTCCTGCTCGACGCCGGGCAGGTAGCCGGGCACGTCGACGAACGTCACCAGCGGGATGTTGAAGGCGTTGCAGAAGCGGATGAACCGGCTGGCCTTGGTCGAGGCGTTGATGTCGATGGCGCCGGCCATCACCGCCGGCTGGTTGGCGATTACCCCGATCGACCGGCCGAGGATGCGGGCGAAGCCGACCACCATGTTCATGGCGTGGCCGGCCTGCACCTCCAGAAAATCACGGTTGTCGACCACCGCGCCGATCACTTGCCGGATGTCGTAGCCCTGCTTGGGGTCGACCGGCACGATGGTGTTCAGGTCCGGGTTGGGGTCGACGTTGTTGTCGGCACGCAGCCGCGGCGGGTCTTCGAGGTTGTTCGACGGCAGGAAGCTGAGCAGCCGGCGGCAGATGTAGATCGCCTCGGTGTCGTTCTCGGCGACGAAGTGGATGACGCCGGAGTGGGCCATGTGGGCGTCCGGCCCGCCCAGCGCGTCGGCGCTGATCTGCTCGCCGGTCACCTGCTTGATGACCTGCGGGCCGGTGATGAACATCTGCGCCTGGCGCGTCTGGATGATGAAGTCGGTCAGCGCCGGCGAGTACGAGGCGCCGCCGGCGCACGGTCCGCAAATCAGAGATATTTGCGGTACGGCACCGGACAAAAGCACGTTGGTGAAGAACACCTTGCCGTAGCCCGACAGCGAGTCGATCCCTTCCTGCACGCGCGCGCCGCCCGAGTCGTTGATGAACACGAACGGGCTGCCGGTGGCGAGCGACCGCTCCATCACCTCGGCGACCTTCTCCGAATGCACCTCGCCAGCGCTGCCGCCCAGGACCGAAAAGTCCTGGCTGGCCAGGTGGATCAGCCGCCCGTCGATCGACGCGGCGCCGGTCACCACCCCGTCCGCCGGCACCTCCTTGCCGGACATGCCGAAGTGCGTCTGGCGGTGCTGCGCGAACAGCCCGAACTCCTCGAACGATTCGGCGTCGACCAGCGCATCGACCCGTTCGCGGGCGGTCTGCTTGCCCTGTTCCTTCTGCTTGGCCAGGCGGTCGGCGCCGCCGCCCTGCTGCAGATGCTCGCGTTTCTTGCGGAGGGCTTCGACCAGCTCCTCCATCGTCTTCTTCTCGCCAGCCATCGCTAAGCTTTCCTTTTCTCCCGGCGGGTGGGGCCGGGCCAACCGGGGGATCACGCGGGGACGACGGTCACCTTGTGGGTCTTGTCGCCGACCCGCACCTCGTAGGTGACCGGGCCGGACACGGGCGCCTTGCCGTCGGCCGGCTTGCCGTCGCCCGGCTTGGCGGCCGCCTTCGGGTCGGCGGGCGCCTTGCCGACGTTCTTCGGCCCGTCGGCGCGGGTGGCGAAGAACTTCGGCGCCACCTGCGGGAACATGGCGTAGGTGAGGATGTCCTCGTCGGTGCCGTTGCACCCCTTCAGCGCCAGCGCCTGCGCCCGCAGCTCTTCCCACTCCGGCTTGAGCAGGTCGGCCGGACGGCAGGTGATCGGCCCCTTCTTGGCGTGCTTCTCGGCCGCCGCGATCACCGCCGGGTCGCGCCCGGCGATCGTCTCTCCGTAATACCCGAGCATCAGGTCGGCGAACTCGCCGGTGAGCACCTTGTACGGCCCCATCAGCACGTTGAACACCGCCTGGGTGCCGACGATCTGGCTCGACGGCGTGACCAGCGGCGGATAGCCGGCCGCCTTGCGGACGTTGGGCACCTCGGTCAGCACTTCCTTGATCCGGTGGGCGGCGTTCTGCTGGCGCAGCTGGCTCTCCATGTTGGAGATCATGCCGCCGGGGATCTGGCTGGTGAAGATCTCCGTCTCGACGCCGATGAACTTGCTCTCGAACTCGGCATACTTCGGCCGCACCTTGGCGAAGTGCTCCTTGATCTTGAGCAGCTGCTCCATGTTCAGCCGGGTGGTGTACGGGGTGCCTTCGAGCATCTCCACCAGCGCCTCGGTCGGGTTGTGCCCCGGCCCCAGGCTGAGTGACGAGATGGCGGTGTCGACGATGTCGGCGCCGGCCTCGATCGCCTTCATCAGACTGACCATCGTCACCCCGGTGGTGGAGTGAACGTGGACGTGGACCAGCGTGTCCTTGCCGCACTTCTCCTTGATGCCCTTGACGATGTCATAGGCCGGTTGCGGCTTGAGCAGAGCGGCCATGTCCTTGATGGCGATCGAGTCGCAGCCCAGATCCTTGAGCCGCTGGGCCATCTCGATGAACTTGTCGACGGTGTGCAACGGCGAGGTGGTGTAGCAGATCGCCCCCTGGGCGTGCTTGCCGGTGCGCTTGACCGCCTCCATCGCCCGCTTCAGGTTGCGGATGTCGTTGAGGGCATCGAACACCCGAAACACGTCCATGCCGTTCTCGGCCGACTTGTCGACGAAGCGGTCGACAACGATGTCCTGGTAGTGGCGGTAGCCGAGCAGGTTCTGGCCGCGCAGGAGCATCTGCAAGCGGGTGTTCGGCAAGAGCTTGCGGAACGCCCGCAGCCGCTCCCAGGGATCTTCATTGAGGAAGCGGATGCACGAGTCGTAGGTGGCCCCGCCCCAGCACTCGGCGCTCCAGTAGCCGGCCTGGTCGATCGCGGCGCAGATCGGCGCCATGTCCTCCAGGGCCATGCGGGTAGCGAGCAGGCTCTGGTGGCCGTCGCGGAGGGCCAGCTCGGTGACCTCGATCGTGCGTGCCATGAGATTTGGCTCCTTTACAGATCCGGATAGGTCAACCCGCGGCCGATCCCGCGGCAACTGGCGCGGCGGGAGAGAGGTGCGGGGGCCGCCGCCGCAGCCTTCCCCATCGTATGGGCGCGGCCGGGCGGGCGGCAAGCGGTACTCAGGCCGGTTCGCCGGCGGCCGCCGGTTCCGGCAGGCCCAGGGCGCGGAACAACTCGGCGTCGCTGTCGGCCGACGGGTTGTCGGCGGTCAGCAGTTTGTCGCCATAAAAGATCGAGTTCGCCCCGGCGAGGATGCAGAGCAGCTGCACCTCGCGGCTCATCCGGTCGCGGCCGGCGCTCAGGCGCACCCGCGCCTTCGGGAAGCCGATGCGCGTGGTGGCGACCAGCCGCACCAGCTGCAGCGGGTCGACCAGCGGGGCCATCCCCAGCGGCGTGCCGGCGATCGGCACCAGGGTGTTGATCGGGATGCTCTCCGGCGGCGGGTCCAGGGCGGCCAGCTCGGTCAGCAGCCGCAGCCGGTCGTCCTCCGACTCGCCCAGGCCGAGGATGCCGCCGCAGCAGACCGAGATGCCGGCCTTCTGCACCGCCGCGATCGTCTTCAGCCGGTCGTCGTAGGTGCGAGTGGTGATGACGTTGCCGTAGTGCTCGCGCGAGGTGTCGAGGTTGTGGTTGTACGCCGTCAACCCGGCCTCCGCCAGCCGCTGCGCCTGCTCGTCGGTGAGCATGCCGAGGGTGACGCACGCCTCCAGGCCGAGCGAGCGGACGGTCCGCACCATATCCAGCACGCGGTCGAACGACGGTCCGTCCTTGGCGCCGCGCCAGGCCGCGCCCATGCAGAAGCGGCTGGCGCCGAGGTCGCGGGCCTGGCGGGCGCGGGCAGACACCTCCTCGACGGTCAGCAGCGGCGTCGCCTCCACTGGCGTCTTGAAGTGGGCGCTCTGCGAGCAGTAGCCGCAGTCCTCCGGGCAGCCGCCGGTCTTGATGCTGAGCAGCACGCACCGCTGCACGTCCTGCGGATCGTGGTGCTGCCGGTGGACGGTGGCGGCCCGGAAGATCAGGTCGGTGAGCGGCAGATCGTAGACTGCCCGGAACTCTTGCAACGTCTTCATGTGCTTGTGCGTGTCCCCTCGCGAGGGCCGGTTCGCGGGAGCCGTCCCGCAGCCTGCCGTCGCCGGCCGGGTCGAGAGCCGCCGCGGCAGCCCTTAGCCCAGCGTATGCCGCCGCCGGCCGATCGGCAACGCCTCTCGGCGCATCCGGCCCGCTGGCCGTCCGCCCCCCGCTGCCGGCCCGGTGTGCGGGGCCGGATGCCGTCACTGTGCGGTCCCGACGCGAACTGTGCGGATTTGTCACGCCGTTACGGATGGGCGACCGCCGTTCCGCGGAATAAACTCCGGATCGGGATAGTGTCAGATATTCCAACCCATGAAATCTGAAAGCATTACGCCATCTTGGCTGCGGTGTGCCCAGCGCCGTGGCATTAAAACTGCATGACGAGGAGGCCAACTCGGAAGTGACGAGGCGGAACGGTGAAGGCGCGGCAGCGGACCAGGGGTGATCGCCCCGGCCGACCACGCGCAGCCTATTGGACGGGGCCGGCCGACACAGGGCAGCGGCGGCCGACCGACCTGATTTTCATTCTCAGAGGAGCTTGCGATGAGTGAGACGCGCGAAGTCGTCGTGCTGAGCGGGGTGCGAACGGCGATCGGCGGATACGGCGGAGGGCTGAAGGACCAGCCGCCCAGCGACCTGGCGGCGTTGTGCGTGAAGGAAGCGGTGAGCCGGGCGGGCATCGAGCCGAGCGACGTCGGCCACGTCGTCTTCGGCAACATCATCCACACCGACCCCCACGACCACTACCTGGCGCGGGTGGCATGCGTCAAGGGCGGCCTGCCGCACGAAACGCCGGCGCTCACCCTCAACCGGCTGTGCGGCAGCGGCATGCAGGCGATCATCACCGCCGCCAACGCCATCATGCTCGGCGACGCCGACGCGGCGGTCGCCGGCGGCGCCGAGTGCATGAGCCGCAGCCCGTACCTGGCCCCGGCCATGCGCTGGGGCGCCCGCATGAACGACACCACCATGACCGACATGATGGTCGGCGCCCTGAGCGACCCGTTCGACAACGTCCACATGGGCGTGACGGCGGAGAACGTGGCCAAGAAGTACAACATCTCGCGCGAGGACCAGGACAAGCTGGCCGTCGAGAGCCACCGCCGCGCCGGCATCGCCGTCGACAAGGGGTATTTCAAGGCGCAGATCCTGCCGGTGATGGTGAAGGTGAAGGGCGGCACCGTCCCGTTCGAGCTGGACGAGGGCATCCGCCGCGACAGCTCGGTGGAGAAACTGGGGCGGCTCAAACCAGTGTTCGACCCGGCCGGCTCGGTGACTCCCGGCAACGCTTCCAGCATCAACGACGCCGCCGCCGCGGTGGTGCTGATGGAACGCAAGCTGGCCGAAAAGAAGGGCTTGCAACCGCTCGGCCGGCTGGTGGCGTACAGCTACGCCGGCGTCGATCCGAAATACATGGGCATGGGGCCGGTGCCGGCCGTCAAGGCGGTGCTCAAGCGGGCCGGGCTGGGCCTGAACGACATCGACGTCTTCGAGGTCAACGAGGCGTTCGCCGCCCAGGCGCTGGCCGTCTGCCGCAGCCTGGAGCTGCCGTCGGAGAAGACCAACCCCAACGGCAGCGACATCTCGCTGGGCCACCCGATCGGTGCCACCGGCACCATCCTGGCGATCAAGGCACTGTACGAGCTGAAGCGAACCGGCGCTCGCCGCGCGCTGGCGACCATGTGCATCGGTGGCGGTCAGGGGATCGCCGCCATCTTCGAGCGTATGTGACATCCCGACCATGAGGGCCGGGCTGTCACTGGGGGCGTCCCGGCTCTCTTATTCCGCTTTACATCTGAGGAGTGACGTCGATGGGGCGACTGAACGGCAAGACCGCACTGGTGACCGGGGCGTCACGCGGAATCGGCCGAGCGATTGTGCTGGAGCTGGCCCGTGAGGGGGCCAAGGTGGCGCTGAACTACGCGAGCAGCGACGACAAGGCGAAGGAGGTGGCCGACGAGATCAAGAAGATGGGCGGCACCTGCTTGCTGTGCAAGGCGAACGTGTCCGACTCGAAGGAGGCGCGGGCGATGGTCAAGCAGGTGGCTGACGAGTTCAGCCACCTGGATATCCTGGTGAACAACGCCGGGATCACCCGCGACAAGATGCTTCGCCAGCTGACCGACGAGATGTGGCAGGAGGTGATTCAGACCAACCTGAACGCCATGTTCTACTGCACCTCGGCGGCCATCCCGATCATGACGGCGCAGAGCTTCGGGCGGATCGTCAACATCAGCTCGATGAACGGCGAGATCCCGGCGATGGGGCAGGCCAACTACTGCGCCAGCAAGGGCGGCATCCTCGCCTTCACGCGCACCGCGGCGCTGGAGCTGTCGAAGTCCGGGATCACCGTCAACTGCGTCTGCCCCGGATTCACCGAGACCGATATGTTCGCCCGCGTGCCGGCCGATCTGCAGCTGCAGATCAAGGCGCGCATTCCGCTGGGCCGGTTCGCGCAGCCGGAAGAGATCGCCAAGGCGGTCATCTTCCTGGTGGCCGACGGCGACTACATCACCGGCAGCACCATCGACGTCAACGGCGGCGCCTACATGGTGTGACCGAACCGGCGCGGGCCTTGCTCGCGTCTCTGCGAGGCGGCCAGGGCGGCCGCCTCGCCCAACCGTAACTCCCCCACCCTCGATGCGGACCCCCGGTCCCCCGCGCCGCGGCGGCCCGACAAGCCAGGGAAAGGAAGGGCCATGAGCGATAAGAATGACCATTTCAACCCTTTCGACCCGACCGGGATGCTGAAGAGCATGCGGGATTCCAACATGGACGCCTGGGCCAAGATGATGGTCCAGCTGGTCCAGACCGATGCCTATGCCCAGGCCACCGGCAGCATGCTCGACGCCTGGTTGACCGCCTCCACCCCGTTCCGCAAGGCGATGGAACAGGCGATGACGCAGACGCTGGTGGCCATGTGCCTGCCCACCCGGCAGGACTTCATCGGCCTGGCCGAGCGGCTCACCAACATCGAATTGAGGCTGGACGACCTGGAGGCGAAGCTGGATGAGATGGAACCTCGCGTGGCTGGTCTGAACGGCCGATCGAGCAAGGTGGAGGCCAAGTCATGACCACGACCGAAACCAAAACCGCCGACCACGCCAACCTCTATGCCGAGCTGGAACGGATCGCCAGCAACGTCAAGACGTTCCACCGGCTGGTGACCACCGACGCCAAGATTGCCCAGACACCCAAGGAGGTAGTCTGGACGCTCAACAAGACCAAGCTGTACCGCTTCATCCCGATGGTGCCGCCGGAGAAGCGGCACAAGATCCCGCTGTTCCTGGTGTTCGCCATCATGAACCGGCCGCATGTGCTCGACCTGCGGCCCGGCCACAGCTTTGTCGAGTACATGCTCAAGCGGGGCTACGACATCTTCCTGATGGACTGGGGCGCCCCCGGTCCGGAGGACTGCAAGCTCAAGTTCGACGACTACACCCTCGACTACCTGCCGCGCGCCATCCGCAAGATCAAGCGGCTGACCGGGTCGGCGGAGTTCAACATGCTCGGCTGGTGCCTGGGGGCGCTCATCAGCACCCTCTACTCCAGCCTGCGGCCCGACGACGGGTTGAAGAACCTGATCCTGCTGACGGCCCCGCTCGACTTCACCGACAAGTCGGCCGGCGGGTTCATCCGCTGGACCAGCCATCAATCGTTCAACGCCGACAAGCTGGCCGACGCCTTCGGCAACATCCCCGGCGAGATGATCGACTACGGGGCCAAGGCGCTCAAGCCGGTCGAGAACTTCATCGGCAGCTATCTGACCCTGTGGGACAACATCGACAACCCCAAGGTGGTCGAGGCGTGGCACGCCATGAACACCTGGGTCCGCGACATCATCCCGATGAGCGGAGCCGCCTATCGGCAGCTGATCAACGAGATGTACAAGGAAAACCGGCTGATCGAGGGCAAGCTGCTGATCCGCGGCGAGCGGGTCGACCTGGGCAAGCTGCGCGCCAACGTGCTCAATGTGATCGCCGAGAGCGACCACATCACTCCGCCGTGCCAGTCGGAAGGGATCATGCCCAAGCTCGGCAGCAAGGACAAGGAGCTGTTCCGCGTCCGCGGCGGGCACATCGGCATCATGGCCGGCAGTGGGGCGGAGAAGAACACCTGGCCCCACATCGAGGGCTGGCTGGCCGCCCGGTCGTCGTGACGGGAGCTTGATTCCCTCCCCGCCCGTCGTCGGACGGGCGGGGCCGCAGCCGCCGGCGGGTCCGGCCGGGTCCGCCGGCGGGCGCCTCTTACCGCCGGGTGCGCCATGTTCGACTGGTCGTCTCTGATCGATGAGGATGCCCTCCGGTCGGTCGTCCCGGACTGTTACGCCCATTTCCTGAAGCCGATCAGCGGCGCCCTGGCGGTCTTCCTGGGCGGTCTGCCGCCACCCCGGCAGGCCGCCATTCTGGCTGCCCAGGCGGCGCTGCCGGCCGACGCTCCCGCGGCGCAGCGGGTGGCCACCCTGGCCCGCAGCTGCCCGGCGCTGCACAAGCTCGGCCAGGTGCTCGCCCGCGACATCCGGCTGTCCGCCGACCTGCGCGTCCACCTCCAGGAGCTGGAGTCGCTGCCGCCGGCCGTGCCGTTCAAGGTGATTCAGGATCGGTTATTGCGCGAAATCGGTCCGCTCGACCGCGCCGGGGTGACGCTGCTGCCGCCGGCGGTGGCCGAGGCCAGCGTTGCCGTCGTCGTCGCCTACCGCGACGACCGCGCCCCGGAGGGTGCGCCGCACCGCCACGGCGTGTTCAAGCTGCTCAAGCCGGGAGTGGTCGAGCATCTGGCCCAGGACCTCGACATGCTGGAGCGGGTCGGCAGCTACCTCGACCAGCGCTGCGACGAGTTCAAGCTGCCGCACCTGGATTACCAGGAGTCGTTCCAGCAGGTCCGCGACAAGCTGCGCCACGAGATCCGCTTCGACCTGGAGCAGCGGCACCTGACGGCGGCGCGGCAGATCTATCGCGACGACCCGCGCGTCCATGTCCCGGCCCTGTTCGAGCGCTGCACCCCGCGGTTGACGGCGATGGAGCGGCTGAGCGGCGGCAAGATCACCGATCGGCTGCCGCCAACCGCCGCCGAGCGCCGGCGGCTGGCGCGCGTGTTGATCGAGGCGCTGCTGGCGCGGCCGTTCTTCCTGCGGTCGAACCAGGCGATCTTCCACGGCGATCCGCACGCCGGCAACCTGTTCCTGACCGCCGAGGGGCGCGTCGGCATCCTCGACTGGAGCCTGGCGTACACGCTGGAGGAGCAGGAGCGGGTGACGGTGGTGCAGATGCTGCTCGGCGCGGTCACCCTGCACGCCGAGCGCATCATCGCCAGTCTGCTCGGGCTGGTCCGGCGTGGGCGCGTCGACCGACCGGCGCTCGACGCGGTGGTGCATGCCTGGCTGGCGCGCGTCCGCGGCGGGCAGTTCCCCGGCTTCGCCTGGCTGACCGGGATGCTGGACGAGGCGGTGCAGCGGGCACGGCTGGGGGTGGGCGGCGAGCTGATGGTGTTTCGCAAGACGCTGCACACGCTCGAAGGGGTGCTGGCCGACCTGGGCGCGGACGTCAGTCCGGACCGCGTGCTGATCGGCGAGTTCGTGCGGCAACTGGTGACCGAGTGGCCGGTGCGGTGGCTGGCGCCGCCGGCGTCGCGGGCGTTCGCCACCCGGCTGTCGAACGCCGACCTGCTCGGGGTACTGCTCAGCCTGCCGTGCGCCGCCGCGCGGCTGTGGCTGGACCGCGTGGGACTGCAGCCGGCCTGAGACGGCATGTGCCGATGCAGCAATTTGCACGCATCAACAACCGTTATCGTGACATAACCGACCCGAAGACATCGACTTGAGAAATTGCTGCAAACGCAACATTTTCCTCTTGCCTGCCGCCGGAAGCGGGTCGATAATGTCGGTAGTGTTGCAGGGGCTGTTCGGCCTCGTCGCCGGACCGGCGGCGGGGTGACCGGCCTCGTAGGAATTCGGGAGGAAGTGAGTATGATAGCTCCCCTTTTCGAGAGCATGGGCAAGATCACCGGTGCGACGGTGGAGATGCAACAGGAGATGTTCAAAAAATGGCTGGGCACATGGACGGGCATGCCCGGCATGCCGTCCATGTCGGCGATGCCTGGCAGCCCCGGTGCCTGGGGTGAGTTTCTGCAGAAGATCCAGAAAAAGTGGGCGGAGGCCGTCAACGACCTGACGCGGCGACACCGCGAGACGCTCGAGCTGCAGTTCCGCACGGGCATGCAGAATATCGAGAAGGCGTTCCAGCTGACCGAGGCGAAGTCGCCCGAGGAGCTGCGGACCAAGACGGTGGAGCTGTGGCAGAAGTGCTTTGAGACCGCCAAGCAGACGTCCGAGGCGCAGCTGCGCGACATGCAAGCGGCCATCCAGAAATGGGTGGAGCTGATGACCCCGACCCTCCCTTCTTGATGTGGCCCCTTGGTCACGCGCGACGTGAGCAAGGGGCGCCGGAGAAGGCGAAACCGGCCGCCCCAACGACGGGGTCGGCGAGCGAGAAACAGGCGCCACGACAGGCACCCGCAATGGTTCCCGGAGGAGGGATGGCCATGCAGATTCGAGACAAGGTGGCGGTGGTGACGGGCGGCGCCAGCGGCATCGGCGAGGCGGTTGCCCGCGAGCTGGCCCACCGGGCCGCACGCGCCGTTATCCTGGTCGACCGCAGCGACCGGGCGTATGAGCTGGCGAAGATGATCAACGAGGCGTCCATGCGCCAGGTGGCTGAGGCCAAGGTCGGCGACGTGACCGACGAGGGCTTCCGCGCCAAGGTGTTCGACGAGGCGATCAGCAAGCACGGCGGGGTCCACATCTGTGTGCCCGGCGCCGGCATCACCCGCGATTCCATCTCGGTGAAGGTGGACAAGGCGACCGGCAAGGCGCAGATCTACCCGCTCAAGACGTTCCGCGAGGTGATGGAGGTCAACCTGCTCTCGCCAATCTACTGGGCCGTCGAAACGGTTGCCCGGATCGCCGAGGATCGGACCCGCCGCGGGCTAGGCCGGTGGGACCCGAAGGAGGAGGTGCAGGCGACGATCGTCTTCATCGGCTCGGTATCGTCGCAGGGCAACAAGGGGCAGATCTCCTACGCGACCGCCAAGGCCGGCCTGGAGGGCGCGGCGGCCACGCTCACCAAGGAGGCGATCTTCCACGGCGTGCGCTGCACCGTCATTCACCCGGGGTTCACCGACACGCCGATGGTGCGGGCGCTGGGCGAGGAGTACATCGCCAAGAACGTGCTGCCGTACACCCAGCTGCGGCGGCTGATCAAGCCGGAGGAGATCGCCGACGCCATCTGCTTCCTGATCTCCAACTCGGCGGTTTCGGGCGAGCTGTGGTGCGACGCGGGGTGGCACCCGACCCCCTCAGACAACCGCCGCCCCCGCCCCGCGGCCGCCCCGGCCGCGGCGCCCACTCGTTCTCTCCCGGCCCCCGCCGCTGTCCCGGCGGGGGCCGTTCGCATGTCTGGGTATGAATAAGTTTAACGGTCCGCATACTCTGTGTGTAGAAAGAGGAGATTGATCCGTGTCTGCCGACGATCCGCAGGCTGCCCCGCCGGGGACGGAGGGGGAGACGGTACATGTGGTCCGTTACCCCAACCGCCGGCTGTACGACAAGAGTCTGGCGCGGTACGTCACCTTGCAGGAGGTGGCCGACGTGGTCCGCGGCGGCAAGACGGTGGTCATTCGCGACAGCAAGACGGGCGACGATCTGACGGCGGCCATCCTGCTGCAGATCATTCTCGAGCAGCACCCCGAGCGGATGGAGATGTTCCCGGTGCCGGTGCTGCACTCGATGATCCGCGCCAACGAGGTGGTGCTCGGCTACCTGCGCGAATACCTGCGGCAGACGCTGCACCTGCTGGAGTTCTGGCAAAAGGCGGCGACGCACAACCCGGTGCTGTCGTCGATGGACTGGATGAAACGGCTATTCACGCCGCGAACGGCTCCCGCCGCGCCGCCCCCAACTCCGACCGCGCCGCCTCCGACTCAGGCCCCGGCCGCGCCGCCGTCGCCCGCCGCGCCCGCTGCTCCGGCCCCGCCATTGCCGAACCTGACGGAGATGCTGGCCGAGCGGGTCGCCGAGCTGGAGCGCCGGCTGAACGCCGTGGGGGAGCGGACGGACGACCTGCCGGCGGTCCCGCCGGTCCCGCCGGAGCCGCCGAAGCGCAACGCCACCGGCCGCCGGGCGTCGCAGGCACGCCCGGCCAGGGAGAAACCACCGGAGTAACGGCGCAGGGCCGAGGACCCGCCGCCGTTACCGGGGCGTCGGCCCGCCCATCTTCCCGGACATCCGTTGAATGTCGTCCGCCTCTTCGTCCTCCCAGCGGACCCGGCGGGCGATGTTGGCGACGGCCGCCAGCACGTCGGTGCTGGTGATGATGCCGATCGGCCGATCGTGATCCACCACCAGCACGCGGTGAATGTGGGCGTCGACCATCTTCTCCGCGACGACGCCGAGCGGGGTATCGGGCGGCACCATCACCGGGGAGGCGGTCATGTACCGGCTGATCTCGCCCGCTCCCGTCTGTTCGATGTCGACGAACTCCCCCCACGGAGCGATGAAGTGCGTTTTGAGGACCGCCGGCGGCGTCTGTCCTTCGAGGGCGCACGACACGAAGTCGGTGGACGACAGAACGCCGACGCACCGGCCCACGGGGTCGACCACCGGGGCACCGCTGATCCGCAAGCGGGTGAGCATGCGAGCGGCCTCGCGGAGCGACATCTCCTGGGGAATGGTGACGACCGGGCTAGTCATCAAGTCGGCCGCGGTCATGATGAGGAGCGACCGGGCCGAATCAGGGGTGTGAATGGCGGGCATGGCGTGCCTCCTTCTGGGCGATCCGTAACCGAAATGCGCAACCGAACCGTCCCCCCTATACGGACGAGAGTGCAACCGTCGCGCCGTCGACGCTTTTTTCCGCTCCTGCAGCGCATCGGCAAGCAAGAACGCCGGTTATCGCGATACCTCTCCACCGCTCGCGCCGCCAGATGCGCGCCGTGTGCGATATCGCACAGCGGTCGGCCGACGTCGCGCTTCACGCGCTGACTCGAGGCACTGGAGAGGGATCCTGTGGGGAAGGATACCCTCGCCAGTGCAACCAGCACCTATTGGTGCCATGCAATGCCGATGACGAGTTTGGTCAAGTGGAGGACTACTGGCAAAAAAGCCGTCCCTCGATAGGGTGGGAGCTTACCACAGCAACCATCTATGGCCACGAAGCGTGGCCATGGCACCCGGCATGCGGGAGACCTGCGGTCGCCCAGAGTGGCCCAGTCAGGAGACCGGGCCACAACAGGGGTGGCTGTTGTGGCTGTTGTGGCTGTTGTGGCTGTTGTGGCAAGGTCACCCGACCTTACCACCGCGTAGGACCGAAGGTCTCTCCGGGTAGTGCGAGACCTTCGGTCCGCCGGGAGTGGCCCGGTCAGGGAGACCGGGCCACAACAGGGGTGGCCGTTGTGGTTGCTTGTGGCAAGGTCTCCCGACCTTGCCACGGCTGGGGGACCGCAGGTCTCCTCCGGAGGAATGCGGGAGACCTTCGGTCTGGCCTGGAGTGGCCTCGGTCGGGAGACCGGCCACAACGTGCGAGCGTCGCCCGAGCGTGACGTCTCGTTCCCGGCGCGGCCTCGGGGCACTGACGTGCTCCCGCTCGCCCTCTGCCGAGTGACCGGGCGACCGCCGCCGTCCGGTTTTCCCTACCACCACTGGCTACTGACCACCGCGAGCCGCAGCGAGTCGGCCGCGAACCGCAGGATCGGCTGGTCGACTGACAGGCTCTCGCCGGCTTGGCGAGCAGCTCGGCGACGGTGACGCCGTTTTCCGCCTTCACTACGTTCTGCATCTTCATCGCTTCGGATGACGGCGAGGTTTCCGCCGCTGCGACCTTCCTGGCCGCCTTGACGGCGACGTCGACCAATAGACCCGGCACGCGACAGCGGCGAAGCCGCGACAGGTCGGGCGGCGGCTTGTCCGGCATCATCGTCAGCAGCTCGGCGCGCGGGCGGTCATGACGATGGCGTCCACCTGGCCAGCTCCCAGTGGAAGATGCGGTAAGCGCAGCCCCATTCGCTCGATCTGCAAGCACAGCGGCTCGCCGTTCCAGGTGCCCTGCAGCAGGTCGCCCAGCTGCCACTCGGCTCGCAGCGTGTGGCTCGCCGTCGTGGATCAGGTCGCCGCCACCGGGCACCAGGCTGAGCGTCAGCGGGATCCCGCGGCCCTGCATCTGCACCACCCAGTCGTTGCCGACGCGCCGGCCGTGTCCCTTCAGCTGGCCGCTGATGCGGACCGCCCGGTCGATGGGTGCCGCCGTCGCGCGTAGGCGGCGACTGCCGCCAGTAACACCGGCTCCTTGTGCGCCAGGTTGGACGGGTGGAAGCCCGCGCGGAAATTCCTCGGCGATCAGCCCGGTGTGGAAGTCGCCGTTGACGAAACGCGGGTGCTGCAATTGCTGCCGCCTGGAAGGCGATGTTCGAGGCGATGCCGCGGATGACGAAGGCGTTCGCCGTGCGCATGCGCGCGATGGCCGCCTCGCGGGTCATTCCGTGGGTGATCAGCTTGGCGATCATCGAGTCGTAGTAGACGGAGATCTCGCCGCCCTCGCACACGCCGGTGTCGACCCGTACGGCAGCCGGACTGCTCGCTGTGGGAGAACCGCACCAGCCGGCCGGTCGACGGCAGGAAGTCGCGCGTCGGGTCCTCGGCGTTGATGCGGCACTCCATCGCCCAGCCCTCGCGGCGGATCTGCTCCTGGGTGAACGGCAGCGCCGCTCGCCGGCGGCGACGCGGATCATCAGTTCGACCAGGTCCATGCCCGGTGATCAGCTCGGTCGGATGCTCGACCTGCAGCCGGGTGTTCATTTCCAGGAAGAAGAAGCTCCCGGTCCTTGCCGACGACGAACTCGACGGTGCCGGCCGACTGGTACTTGACGGCGCGGGCCAGCGCCACCGCCTGCTCGCCCATCGCCCGGCGGGTGGCGTCGTCGAGAAACGGCGACGGCGCCTCCTCGATCACCTTTTGATGTCGCCGTTGGAGCGAACATTCCCGCTCCCACAAGTAGACGACGCCTGTCACGGCCGTCACCGAGCACCTGGATCTCGATGTGCCGCGGCTCCTCGACGAACTTCTCGATGAACACGCGGTCGTCGCCGAAGGCGTTGCGGGCCTCGGCGCGGCAGGAGGTGAAGCCCTCGTGCGTCTGCTTGTCGTCGCGGGCGATGCGCAGCCCCTTACCGCCACCGCCGGCGGACGCCTTGATCATCACCGGGTAGCCGATGCCGCGGGCGATCTCGACCGCCTGCTCGGGGTGTCGATCGGGTCGTTGCAGCTTGTGGATGTGTTGGACTCGGCCTCTTCGCCAGCCGCTTGGAGGCGATCTTGTCGCCCATCGCGGCGATCGAGTAATGCTTGGGGCCGATGAAGACGACACCGTTCTCCTCCAGCGTGCGCGAGAATTCCTCCTTTTCGAGAGGAAACCGTAGCCAGGGTGAACGGCTCAGCGCCGGTCTGCTTGCAGGCCGCGAGGATCTTGTCGATCACCAGGTACGACTCGCGGGCCGCCGGCGGGCCGATGGCCACTGCCTCGTCGGCCAGTTCGACATGACGGGCGTCGTGGTCGGCCTCGGAGAAGACGGCCACCGTGCGCCATCTTGCGAGCGGTCCTTGATGACCCGGCAGGCGATCTCGCCGCGGTTGGCAATGAGGATCTTCTGGAACATGGTCGCCTCGACTCGCCGGGGGTCACAGGGGGATGTTGCCGTGTTTGCGCCACGGGTTTTCCAGCTTCTTGTCGCGGAGCATCGCCAGCGACCGGCAGATGCGCTTGCGGGTTTCGTGCGGCATGATGACGTCGTCGATGAAGCCGCGATGGCCGGCGATGAACGGGTTGGCGAACTTCTCGCGGTACTCCTTCTCGCGGGCGGCGATCTTGGCCGGGTCGTTCTTCTCCTCGCGGAAGATGATCTCGACCGCGCCCTTCGGCCCCATCACCGCGATCTCGGCCGACGGCCAGGCGAAGTTGACGTCGCCGCGCAGGTGCTTGGACGCCATCACGTCATACGCTCCGCCGTAGGCCTTGCGAGTGATCAGCGTCACCTTCGGCACGGTGCATTCGGCGTAGGCGTAGAGCAGCTTGGCGCCGTGCTTGATGATGCCGCCGTACTCCTGGGCGGTGCCGGGCATGAAGCCGGGCACGTCGACGAGGGTGACGATCGGGATGTTGAAGGCGTCGCAGAAGCGGACGAAGCGAGCGGCCTTGATCGAGCTGCGGATGTCGAGGCAGCCGGCGAGCACCATCGGCTGATTGGCGACGAAGCCGACGGCGTGCCCGGCCATGCGGCCGAAGCCGATGACGATGTTGCGAGCGTGGTCGGGCATCAGCTCGAAGAAGTCGGCCTCGTCGACCGTTTTGAGGATCAGCTCCTTGATGTCGTACGGCTTGTTGGGGTTGGTCGGCACCAGGGTGTCGAGCGACTTCTCCAGCCGCTCGGCCGGGTCCTCGGTGGGGACGACGGGCGGCTTCTCGCGGTTGTTGAGCGGCAGGAAGCTGAACAGCCGGCGCGTCATCATCAGCGCCTCGACGTCGTTGTCGAACGCCAGGTCGGCGACGCCGGAGCGGGTAGAGTGGGTGACGGCGCCGCCCAGCTCCTCGGCGGTGACTTCCTCGTGGGTGACGGTTTTGACCACTTCGGGACCCGTCACGAACATGTACGACGAGTCCTTCACCATGAAGATGAAGTCGGTCATGGCCGGCGAGTAGACCGCACCGCCGGCGCACGGCCCCATGATGAGCGACAGCTGCGGGATGACGCCGGAGGCGAGGACGTTGCGCTGGAACACGTCGGCATAGCCGCCGAGCGAGGCGACGCCTTCCTGAATACGGGCACCGCCGGAGTCGTTGATGCCGATGACCGGCGCCCCGACCTTCATGGCGTGGTCCATGATCTTGCAGATCTTCTCGGCGTGCGCCTCGGACAGCGAGCCGCCGAAGACGGTGAAGTCCTGGCTGAAGACGAACACCAGCCGGCCGTTGATGGTGCCGTAGCCGGTGACGACGCCGTCGCCGGGCACGGTCTGGCGTTCCATGCCGAAGTCGACGCAGCGGTGGCCCTTGAACATGTCCCACTCCTCGAACGAGCCAGAGTCGAGGAGCAGGTCGATGCGCTCACGAGCGGTAAGCTTGCCCTTGGCGTGCTGGGCATCGATTCGCCTGGCGCCGCCCCCGAGGCAAGCCGCCTTGCGTTTCTCGTCGAGCTGACGAATGATCTCTTGCATGAGACACCTCGGCGCGTGGAGCCGGCCCCCCCTGGCGAGTGCCGCCCGGACGGTCGGTGCGAGAGGACGGGCGGCCGGAACAAGGGAGGCGTTACGGGACAGTGTATGCGAAAGCGGTCCCGTTGGTCCGAGATTCCGGGAGCGGCGAAAAGCCGTCGTTGACAGCCAGGCGCGCGGGCGGGAGGATGAGCAGGCATCCTCGGATTTTGGAGCGAGTAATTCGTGATCCTGTTGCACGGAACCACCCGCGCCCGGGCAGAGCGGATTCGACAGCGCGGCCCCGACCCGGCATACCAGGAACCGGGCGGTCAAGAACCTGCTGGCGGGTTCTCAATGAACGTGGCGGCGGGACCGTTTCTGTTCGGCCACCCCGAAGACTACGCCCGGAACAAAGCCCGAAGCTATCCGGAGGAGGGCGGGCCTGTTATTCTGGCGGTAGATGTGCCGGACGAGGTCGTCTCCCTCGCAGTGAACGACTGGTTCCCGCTCAGCCAGGGACTTGTGCAGTTCGACCCGGGCGCCGGCCTGGAAGAACTGATCGCCGTCTGGCCTACTCTCGCCGTGGCAATTCGGAGCGTCCCATGACTCTGAAGACGTCGCTTGTCCAGCACATTCAGGACGCTTTCCGGCTGACCGATCGCGGAGTGATCGGGATAGTCGACGAGGTTCTGGCTCTAGGCCGGGATCACAGGCTGCAACTCGTCTGGCAGAGCGGTCGGTGCCGAGTTCAACCGCTCGACGGGAACGGCCAGGACACGATCGAGGTGCCGCTCCCCAAGTCAGTGTTCCGCGCGATCCTCGCACGGCTGGCCGCCATGTGCAACGAGAGATCGCCCAACGCGGTTTCCCCGTATGGCGGACAGGGCGAGATCGTGATCGGGGGCGATCCCCAGGCGGTGGTTCAGGTAACGTTCACCAACACCGGGGACGAACAGCGGGTGGTTATGGGACAAGTGAT